>CANQXF010000009.1 GCA_947627695.1 uncultured Ruminiclostridium sp.
AAAGCTGCGTGAGCTTTACAGAGCACCCTACAAGCGCTTCACCATTGATATGCACATCGAGATAAAACAGGGAACTCCCTCAAAATGCATCTTCACCTACGACGATATGACCGCCA
Organism: uncultured Ruminiclostridium sp.; assembly: GCA_947627695.1. Taxonomy (GTDB): domain Bacteria; phylum Bacillota; class Clostridia; order Oscillospirales; family Ruminococcaceae; genus Ruminiclostridium_E. The sequence goes on from CANQXF010000009.1 coordinate 117, forward strand.
TTGTTATCGGCGAAACACCTGTTCCCGCCGTCAATCGACCCTTGACCCAGTCAGACGTGACCGAGCGTATGGGCAAGCTTGGCGGCACCGTGTTCACCGCAGGGAAAATAACCGTTAACATAGACCCCAACCTTACCCTTTCCGCCTCCGCTTTAAATCAGCTAAGACGTGACGGCGTGGACAAAATAAGCCTGCTCATAGCCGAAAAAACCAAAACCAAATAGCCCCTGTAAGGAACGTACGAATGAAGATGATTATTAGGTGTTAATGATTCGCCTAATGTTTTAAGAAGGAACGATCGTAAAATGAAGAAAATATTGTTTTGTATTGCAATTTTTGTTATAAGCACACTATTAACCTTACTTTCGGGCTGTAACTCAAAATTAAGCAGTCCCCAAAATCCTTTGGGAGACAAGAGCAAGGCGGCAGAGGAAATAGGCGAAGAGGTAATGAGCTGTTTAAAATCTGGCGACGCAGTATCTTTAAAAACTATGTTTTGCGATGAGCTGAAAAACAGTGATGATTTTGACGCAAAAATTGATGAGGTAATGGGTTTTATTGACGGAGAGATTATTTCCTATGAAAACGACGGCGGAAGCGGGGGACGCGAAGAAACTTGGGAAAAAATAAGACCCGAACTTACTAACATTGAAACTGATACGGGAAAGTATTATCATATATACATGTCGGTGTATATAAAAAATGAAGATTCCGACAAATTAGGTATGCATATGTTTCAGATTAATATGTTAGGTGATGAAGATGAAAACGGAGACAGGTTGATTTTAGATGGAAACAGAGTTACTCTGTATGTCAAGTAATGTTAAGAATAATCAGACTGCCTTGTTTCCGCACTTATAAAAGGCGCAGACCGCAAGGACGGAAAAATAAGCATTCCCATACCCGATCAAACATAAAATACAACAAAAGGACAACAGAAAGATGATAACAGATATGACCGTTGGGAAGCCGTGGAGGGTGCTTTTGAATTTCAGCCTTCCTCTTCTTCTCAGCGCAGTATTCCAGCAATTTTACAACATAGCCGACACCGTTATTGCGGGAAGGTGCCTCGGCGAAAACGCCCTTGCGGCGGTAGGTGCGTCATTTCCCATAACGATGATATTTATGGCGTTCGCCTTAGGCTCGTCCCAGGGCGCCTCGATAGTGATAAGCCAGCTTTTCGGAGCAAAACGCCTGACGGAAATGAAGACCGCCGTAAACACCTCCTACGTTTCAATAATTTCCCTCAGCCTTTTTCTCACGCTGGTGGGAGTTGTGTTCTGCGTCCCCATGCTTTCCGCCCTCAGCACTCCCGCCGAGATAATGACCGATTCCGCCGACTATCTGAGGATATACACCTTCGGACTGGTGTTCCTTTTCCTTTACAACGTTTCCACAGCGGTCTTCTCCTCATTAGGAGACTCAAAAACTCCTCTTGTCCTGCTGATATGCTCGTCTGTAGGCAACGTGGGGCTTGACCTTCTCTGCGTTCAGGTCTTTCATATGGGAGTAGGGGGACTTGCCCTTGCAACCTTAACAGCGCAGGGCATAGCCTCAATAATCGCCACCGTTATACTTTTCGCCCGCCTTAAAGGAATAGAGACCCCGCAAAAGCCCAAGCTGTTTTCAGCGCCTGCGCTGGCGAACATCTCCCGCCTTGCGATACCGGGGATTTTACAGCAGAGCTTTGTTTCTGTGGGAAATCTTTTTATACAAAGCGCCGTGAACGGCTTCGGTATCCCCGCCGTGATAGCGGGCTACACCGCGGCAATAAAGCTGAACACCTTTGCAGTGACTATGTTCACCACTCTTTCGGGCGGACTTTCCAACTACACCGCCCAGAACCTTGGCGCAGGAAAGCCTGAACGTGTAAAGGCGGGCTTCAAGTCTGGACTTATAATGTCGGAGATAGTGGCGCTGACCGTGACGCTTATCGCCCTTGTTTTCCACACCCCTTTGGTGGAGCTTTTTGTGGAGGACCCCTCCGAGCTGGTAATCTCCACAGGCACAGATTTTCTGCTGATAGTTTCCCCATTTTATTTCACGGTCTGCGCCAAACTCACCGCCGACAGCATTTTAAAGGGCGCAGGCGTTATGAAATGCTTTATGGCGTCCACCTTCACCGACCTCCTGCTCCGTGTTATCCTTGCGCTTGTGTTCTCGCAGTTTGCGGGAGTAGTGGGTATCTGGTGGTCATGGCCAATCGGCTGGATAATATCCGCCGCCCTCGCCCTTTTCTTCTACTTCAAAGGGTATTGGAAAAGAGTTTTGTACAACGATTGAATACTCGGAGGAACAAATATGCCTTTCAAGCTGAACAGCGTCGTCCCATGGGGCAGGAACTTTGCGGAATACAGAGCAATGTTCTGCCTTACAGATGAAGATATGAAAAAGAAGATAGCAGGCTTTGGCGACGGTTCTGCCAGCTTCAACTGTGAAGCCTCACAGCAGGGATACAGCGTGACCTCCTTTGACCCGATATATAGTTTTTCCGTAAACGCCCTGCGCGACCGCATAAACGAAGTGCGTGACATTGTGATGGAGCAGATGAGGAACAACACGGAAAATTATGTTTGGAAAAACATAAAGACCCTTGATGAGCTTGAAAACGTCCGTATGTCAGCTATGAAACTGTTCCTTTCCGATTTTGAAAAAGGGAAAAAAGAAAATCGCTACATTTATCACGAACTTCCCGACAAGCCGCCATATGAAAATGGCGCGTTTGATATAGGCTTAAGCTCTCATTTTCTGCTTATGTATACCTCTCTCGGCTATGATTTTCATATAAAGTCGATAAGCGAAATGCTTCGCGTCTGCAAGGAAATAAGGATATTTCCCATAGTTGACCTTGATGCCGAAAAAACTCAGCTTATTTCAGACGTGATAAATTATTTCAAATCTTCATACAAAGTGGAGATAAAGCCCACAGAATACGAGTTTCAGAAGGGCGAAAACAAAATGCTTACGATAACCGCCGAATAATAAATTCCCCGAAAGGACAACCAATGGCCCAACATGATTTAACAATAATCGGCGCAGGAGCGTCAGGGCTTGCCTGCGCCGTTTCCGCCGCCGAAAACGGCATAAAGGACATCTGCCTCCTAGAGCGCCTGCCGCGAGCAGGCAAAAAGCTCCTCGCCACAGGCAACGGCCGCTGCAACCTCAGTCGTGAAAACATAATTGCCGACAGCTTTCACGGCTCCTTTGACGTCTCTCCCATACTTGCGGAATTTCCCGATATCCGCCCTTTTTTCAAGCGGCTTGGAATGTTCACCCACACCGACCCCGCAGGGCGTATTTACCCGCTTTCAAACACTGCGGCGTCAGTGCTTGATGCCCTGCGCTTCGCCGCTGAAAATTCGGGAGCAACGATCCTCACCGAAACAAAATGCACTTCACTTTCCCGCAAAAACGGCGTTTTTGAAATTATCACCGACAAAGGCACATTGTATTCAAAAGCCGTCGTTCTGGCGGGCGGCGGCTGTGCCTCACCAGTTCAGGGGAGCGACGGCTCCTGCCTTTCTCTTGCAAAGTCTGCGGGAATTGAGATAACTCCCTTGCGCCCTGCTCTCTGCCCCATTCCCGCCGAAAACACAAAGCCTCTTGACGGCTTGCGGGTAAAATGCGCCGCATCTTTGAACCTCGGCAAAAAAACGCTGAAAACCGTTCAGGGAGAAGTCCAGTTCACCAAGACCGCACTTTCGGGGATATGCATTTTCGATTTGTCCGCAGTTTATCCCAAGGAAAAAGCGACCGTGACCCTCGATCTATTCCCCGAAAAAACTCTTTCAGAAACGGAAGAAATGCTGACTACGGCGGTAAATTCCCGTAAAACTCTTTCCTCCGCCGACGCATTGACAGGCGTTTTCAACCGCCGTCTCGGAGTATATCTTTTAAAACGCATAAACCAAAACCCCGACCGCCTCGCAAAAACTCTCTACCAAAACGAACTCCAAGCCCTCGCCAAAGCCGCAAAAGCTCTTGCTTTTGAAACCTCCGCTCCCACCGACTTCACCTCAGCGCAGGTCGCAGCAGGCGGCGTAAAGGGAACCGAGCTTTCCCCCTCGCTTATGTCAAAGAAAGTAAGTGGACTTTTCCTTGCAGGAGAAATTATCGACGCACACGGCGACTGCGGCGGAAACAATCTTCATTTTGCCTTTGTCACGGGAATAAAAGCGGGTATCTCCGCCGCCGATTTCATAAAAGGAAACTGAAATGATAAAACTCCAAATAACCCTCCCACTCGAATACAACGAAAACACCATACGAACAGCCGCCGCAAAGCGGCTTTCCTGCTTATGTGAGGAAATAGGGGAGATAAAGCTGTTAAAGCTGTCCCTTGACGCCCGCAGAAGGTCCGACATTCACTACGCCGCCACGATAGCGGTGGAAGTAGAAAACGAGCAGAAATACCTGAAAGCAGGGAAGTGTGAAAAATATATCCCCTTTTCTCCCCTTGAAATTCAGCCGTCCAAGCTCCCCAAACGCCCTGTTATAGCGGGTTTCGGACCAGCGGGAATTTTTGCCGCACTGACCCTTGCAAGAGCAGGCGCACGCCCAATCGTTCTTGAACGTGGTCAGGACGTTGATGACCGCCGCAAAAAGACCGACATTTTCGCAAATGGCGGCGAGCTTGACGAGGAATGTAACGTTCAGTTCGGCGAGGGCGGAGCAGGAGCGTTTTCCGACGGCAAGCTGAACACAGGCATAAAAAGCCCCCTTATCCGTCAGGTACTTCACGATTTTGTCACTCACGGCGCACCCGCCGAGATACTTTATCAGTCAAAGCCCCACATCGGCACCGACCGCCTTATGCCCACTGTGAAAAATCTTCGCGAGACTATAAAGAAATTAGGCGGCGAGATAATTTTCGGCGCAAAGCTGACCAAGATAAACACCAAAGAAAACCGCCTCACGTCGGTAACGTACGAAAAATCAGGACAGTCTTTTGAGATAGAAACGAACGATCTTATCTTAGCCATAGGACACAGCGCCCGCGATACCTTCAGAATGATTTACGACAGCGGCATACAGCTTGTGCCAAAGCCCTTTTCCGTCGGTATGAGGATAGAGCATTTGCAGTCCGACTTGAACCGCAGTATGTACGGCGAAAACGCCCCCTTTCACCTGCTCCCGCCCGCCGATTACCGCCTTGCGGTGCATCTTCCAAGCGGCAGAGGAGTTTACACCTTTTGTATGTGCCCGGGTGGAAACGTGGTCGCCTCCTCCTCCGAAAAGGAAACCATAGTCACAAACGGAATGAGCTTTTACGCCCGTGACGGCAAAAACGCCAACAGCGCCGTTTTGGTGGGAGTAACTCCCGAGGATTTCCCCGACAAAACTCCTTTAGGTGGATTTTTGCTCCAGCAAAAAATTGAGCGTGCCGCCTACGCCCTTTCATCATCCTACAACGCTCCCTATATAACCGTGGGAAAATTATTGAACACATCTTCCGAAACATCTTACGGCAAGGTAATTCCCACCTACCGCCCCGCCGTATTTTACGCCCACCCAAGCGAATACCTTCCCGAATATGCCGTGGAATCGATAAAGCAGGCGCTCCCCCTTTTCGCAAAAAAGATATCCTGCTTTGCAGACCCAGAGGCGGTGCTTACAGGCCCCGAGACCCGCAGCAGCTCGCCCGTCCGCCTTGTCCGTGACGACACCCTCCAAAGCGTTTCTCTCAAAGGGCTTTACCCCTGCGGCGAGGGCGCAGGCTATGCGGGAGGAATTATGTCCGCCGCCGTTGACGGAATAAAATGCGCCTTAGCGGTGCTGGAAAAATAAATGAAAGGAGAAACGACAATGACGGAGGCAAAACAGCGCAGCGCCTATTGGGACAATATAAAGGGCGTCCTTATACTGCTTGTAGTGTTCGCTCATATCCTGTATCAGCTTCAGGATACTTCACAGACGATAAACAGCATAGTGGACTACATCTATATGTTCCATATGCCCGCCTTTGTCTTTGTTTCAGGCTATTTCGGCAAAAGCGAGCGTTCCCGCACTCCCTTTGCCATAATAAGACTGCTGTTTCTCTACTTTATTTTCAACAGCATAATGGGCTTTATCTTCGGATTCGGCTCGCTGCTGGAACCGCTTTATTCCTTCTGGTATCTTCCTGCGCTGGTAATATGGCGGCTCACTGCTCATCATATAGCAAAATTCCGTGAAATAAACCTTATTCTTCTTGTTGTATCTCTCTTCGTCGGCTTTTTCCCATCGGTGGACAACACCTTTGCCGCCGCCAGGATAATAGCCTTCTATCCCTATTATATGTTCGGATACAAGCTGTCTGCGAAAAAAAGCGAGGCGCTTTCCTCCGAAAAATACACAAACCGCTTATTAAAGGGAATTGCCGTTATAATTATTGCTGCCGCAGCAGCATTTTTCGCTTACAGCTTCTTCAGATATTCCGACAATGCGCTGCTTATGTACGGCTATAACAGCGCTTACGGCGCATTCGGCAGGATAGCTCTTTATATTATCGCATTTCTTGCGATTTACGGCATACGCTGTATTTCTCCCGACAAAAATATTCCTTTTCTCACCATGATAGGCAGGAACTCACTTTGGATATTCCTTTTGCACCGCCCCTTTACGATATGGCTCAGCGAGCTGATAAAAACGCAAGGCGAAGCTGTTATAATAATCTCTGCGGTAATTGCGGCGCTTTTGCTGTGCTTTGCGTTCGGGAACGGCTTTGCCTCAAAATATCTTGACCGTTTTGCAGATTCCGGGGCGGCAATATTTACAGATAAAAATGCAAAGAAATTTTCTTTTGCAAAGCTCGCGCTTTTGCTTGTAGCTCTCGGATTTGTCTTTTCAGTTGTAGCAAGATCTTATGCGGGATTTTTCACCTCTCCACCCGAAGCGGAAAGTCCCTCGGAAAATCAGACTGACGATATTATCTATCCCGTAATGACCGCCGAACAGCAATCCTCCTTTGACAACGCCTTTCGTATCACCTTCGCAGGCGACCTTATCCTGCTGGAGGATCAGGTAAAGCGAGGATACACCGAAAACGGCTACGATTTTTCTCCCGTCTTTCAGTATGCGGAAAAGTACATTTCCTCCGCCGATCTTGCCATAGGCGTTTTTGAAGGACCTATGGCGGGAGAAGAAGCGGGCTATACCACAAGCAATTTTGACGACGGAAAGGAGCTGTACCTGAATTTACCAGACGAATTTGCTTCAGCAGTAAAAAATGCAGGCTTTGACCTTGTCACCACCGCCAACAATCATTTACTCGACAAAGGGGAAGCGGGAGCGCTGCGCACTCTTGACATTCTTGACAAGACGGGACTTGACCACACAGGCTCTTATCGAAGCGAAGCAGAAAAACAGCAGTCAAGAGTAAAGCTGATAGAAAAGGACGGGATAAGAATGGCATTTCTTTCCTACACCTACGGCTGCAATTACTATGATACAAAAGAGCTTGCAGATGGCGATCTGTCATATCTCACCTCGTTCATATCAGATTTTGAAGCGGGGGGGGGTACACTGTTTGAACGCTTGAAGACTGAAGTACAGCAGGATTTTGAGGAAGCAAAAAAGCTGTCCCCCGACCTTATAATCGTCCTGCCACACATAGGCACTCAGTTTTCCAATCAACCTGACGAGGAGCAGGAGGTATGGTTTGATATATTTAAGGACTGCGGAGCAGATATAATTTTAGGCGACCATTCCCACACTGTTCAACCCATAACGATAGAGGAATATGGCGGGAAAAAGGTATTCACTGCTTATTGCCCCGGGAACTTTGCAAATATTTACCGTGAAAATCAGGGCGACACCAGTATGCTCACAGAAATTTACATAGACAAGACCACCAAACAGATAATCGGCGGCGGCATTGTCCCTCTTTACACCTGGTCCGCAATAAACGGAAATTTCCGTGCGATACCCACGTTCGATATAATGAACGACGACGCTCTCAGAAACACGCTCAGCACCGACGATCTGGAGAGAGCGAACGCCGCCAACAAGACGGTGACAAAGGTTGTTTTCGGCAATGAAATGGACATTTCCTCCGTCACAGAAAGATATTATTTTAACGAAAACGGATTTCTCCGCACAAAAACCACAGGTCTTGAGCTTACCGACAAGATGAAGGAAAGCCCGCTTTACAGATCAATGGATAAAGCTCAGACTGTCTGCTTCATAGGCGACAGCCTTACGGAAGGCACGAAAAACGGCGGCTGCCCGTGGTATGAGCCGATAGAGGAATTTTTCCCTGATAAGACAATATACAACTTCTCCAAAGGCGGCTGCACCGTATCATACATAAACGAAAACGCCGCCTCGATACCAAAAGCTGATCTTTACGTCATCGCAATAGGTACCAACGACGTAAGATACCGTGACGAAAGCGCCTGCGCTATGACAAGCGGCGATTACGTCGCACAGATGACCGCTTTAAAAACGGCTTTGCAGCAGTCTTCTCCGAATGCGGAACTTATCTTTATCGCCCCATGGTATTCCGAAGACGGCGACCCGTTCTGCCCGCTTTCCTACGGAGAAAAAACCGCCCTCAACGACGAATATTCCTCCGCCCTTATGGATTATTGCAGTAAAGAAAACATTTTCTTCATTGACCCCAACCCCTACCTGAAGAAAGCTTTTTCCACAATTCCGAGCAGCCTTTACCTCCTCGACCATATCCACCCCAATTCCACAAAAGGCGTTCTGCTATATTCACAGGCAGTCCTGCTGTCATAAAAAAGATCCGCAAAGCCTCACGCCTTGCGGATTTTCTCTTACTTTTCAGCCTTTAACTGTTCCAATTTTTCAACAGTCTTTTCTCTTACAGCCTTAAACCTTTCATTTGTTTCATAATAGTTGTCATGGCTCACCATATTTGTCATTTGTTTCAGCATATTATTGTACAATGTATCTTCCGAGAACTTTGAATCGAAGTCACGGATAACCACTATCTTATCCAGCCAGAATACGCTGTACTTTCCGTTATCGGCTCTTTCCTCATAGCTTACCGCATACTCAAATGCCTTTTCCAAAGCGTCCAGCGCCTCGTCATAACGCTTCAGCTTTATCAATTCCCACGTTATGCCGATTTTTATGTAAAACAGCCTTTCGTTATAGAAACAGGGGTTTTCGCCCAAAACCTCCAGCATGACCCTTTCCATCATCTGTTTCAGCTCCAGCTTCTGATTAACACTGTAATCTTCTCTTGAGTCCATGTACCACATTTGATCATTCAGTAGGTCGATAAAGTTGATGATATTTGCCTGACGCTGCTTTATGATTTCTTCCCTGTCTTTCGTTGCTCGTGGGCGGAGCAAGTCGGAGCATGAACATATGTCTGGCATACTTTCGGCTATCTTCATAGCCTCGTCGTACCTGTCAAGGTTTGCATAGTTAAACACAAGGAGCTGTCTGCATAAATTGTCTATCCACACATCTTCTCCCTTGTTGTACTTCATTGCCCTTTTGCAAAGCTCCACCGATTCCTCAGCGTATTTGCGGAAATCTTCCTTACTTAAATCGATCCCGCTCTGAAAATAATAGCTGAACAGTGAACCCGCAAGCTCCGAAAGCAGTAATGCGCTGTTTGGATATTCCTTTATTTTTTCTCTTAAAAGCTGTATCTGCTCCTCATTTTTTCCTTGATTTTTCAGCTTTGTCAGTTCCTTGTAGATTTTGTTTATCTCCTCCTCTTTTTTCTGCAAGTCCGTGCCCATAAGCTCATCAAGGCTCACATCGAAAAATCCCGCAATAACAGGCAGCAGCTCAATGTCGGGATAGGTGGAGCCTATCTCCCACCTGCTTACCGCCTGCGGGGAAACCTCCAGCGCCTGAGCAAGCTGTTCTTGTGTCAGCCCCTGAACCGTTCTCATTTTCTTGATATTTTCACCGATTGCGATATTCATAAAAATCTCCTTTTCGGATAGTTTATTTGCAGCTGCTGTAATCATTATAATTGAAAAAATATCATATTTCAACATCTCATTTGTTGAGAAAAAAACAACCGAAGTGAGATTATTTCTTTATTTTAGTATCACAAGAGCTTTCCAGCCTTTTTACGATCTCACTGAACCACTCCTCCTTGCGGATTTTCTCTTACTTTTCAGCCCTTAACATTTCCAATTTTTCAACAGTCTTTTCTCTTACAGCCTTAAACCTTTCATTCGTTTCAAAATAGCTGTCATGGCTCACCATATTTGTCATTTGTTTCAGCATATTATCGTACAACGTATCTTCCGAGTGCTTTGTAGCGCCGTCACGGTTATCCACTACCTTATCAAGCCAGAATACGCTGTACTTTCCGTTATCGGCTCTTTCCTCATAGCTTACCGCATACTCAAACGCCTTTTCCAAAGCGTCCAGCGCCTCGTCATAACGCTTCAGCTTTATAAATTCCCATGTTATGCCGATTTTGATGAAAAACAGCCTTTCGTTATAGAAACAGGGGTTTTCGCCCAAGACCTCCAGCGTGACCCTTTCCATCATCTGTTTCAGCTCCAGCTTCTGATTAACACTGTAATCTTCTCTTGAGTCCATGTACCACATCTGATTATCCAGTAGGTCGATAAATGTGAGAATATTTGCCTGACGCTGCTTTATGATTTCTTCCATGTCTTTCATTGCTCGTGGGAGAAGCAAGTCGGAGCATACCCATACGTCTGGCATACTTACGGCTATCTCCATAGCCTCGTCGTACCTGTCAAGATTGGCGTAGTTGTAAACAAGGAGCTGTCTGCAGCCATTGTCTATCCCCACATCTTCTCCCTTGTTGTACTTCATGGCCCTTTTGCAAAGCTCCACTGTTTCCTCAGCGTATTTGCGGAAATCTTCCTTACTTAGATCGATCCCGCTTTGAAAATAATAGCAGAACAGCGAATACGCAAGCGTCATAAGCAGGAATGCGCTGTTTGGATATTCCTTTATTTTTTCTCTTAAAAGCTGTATCTGCTCCTCATTTTTCCCTTGATATCTCAGCTTTTGCACTTCATTCCAGATTTTGCCTATCTCCTCCTCTTTTCTCTGCGAGTCCACTCCCAAAAGGTCGTCAACAGTGACATTATAATACGCCGCTATCCTCGGCAGCAGCGTTATGTCAGGCAAGCTCTCGTTCCTCTCCCACTTGCTCACCGCCTGAATACTGACAGACAGAAAGCCCGCCAGCTCCTCCTGCGTGCTGCCCTTTTCTGCTCTCAGTTCCTTCAGCCTCTGCGAAATGATAATATCCATAATAAGCTCCTTAAAATAAAGTAACAAGCGCTTGTCCTGCAATTATATTACCACATCACAACAGCAAAAACAATGACTTTTCCGTTTACATACCGTTGAAAAAATCAACCTGCGGTTTAATCACGGCAAAATTTTTGACATTATAACAAGAACCGATGATCTGTGAGGTTGATTTCACAAATCATCGGCTCTGCGTATAAGGTACTGCTGCCCGTTCCAATCACAGCAAATACATCACCGTACCCAACAAATTTGCAAGGAAATGCGCCAGAAAACTGCACCACGCATTGTCAGTCTTCCTGAATATAATACCGTAAAATATCGAGTCAACAAAAACAGAAAACAGGTCATACAAAACTATAAACGGGCTCCCGAAGTTGAAATGCCCCAGCGAGAATAAAACCGACGTAAGTATCAGCGACGGCACAAACGGCATTATTTTTGAAGTCTGTTTCTGGAAAAACGCCCGCCATGCAATTTCCTCTCCCAGCGCAAAAACAATTAGCTCCAAAAGCAGCTTCGGCAAATTTGCAAAGTCTAAAAAATCTTCCGCCCTCGCCCGCAAATGCTCAGTATATTCAGGCAGATAGATTTTTTCCAGCGGAAAGCGTACCACAGTTATTACCAGCAACAGCAGGATCAGCAGAATAACCTTTTTGTCCTTCAGCCCGCTGATAAATGTTTTGATATTAAATCCGTCGTTCTTGTTTTCATTTGCTTTGCGTGTGGTAAAATATGCAATGATACCCACAATAACAGACAGCCCCGCCAATTTCAGCGGTTCGCCGTTTATCTGCAAATTCAGCAGGTTCGTGAATGAAAGAACAGTCATCACGACCGCTAAAATTATTACAGCAGTCTGTGTTTTAGTCAGATTTTTCATATGTTTATTCCTCCCGTACAGCCAGTATCGCACCTTTATATACTTGCTTCAGGTGCATTGTTATAACTTCTTCCTCATACTCCAATGAATTGTTTGCAATAATGCTCGCATATCCGTGTACGAACATCGCAAGCATTATAAAAACGTTCTTTGTCTGCTCTGCGTTCAGCTTCATAGCCCCCTGCATAACTGAAAGGACAGGCGCCAGCTCTTCCGAATTTATCATTTCAAGCATACTGTTTTCCTTTGCAAAGCCCGATTGAAAGAGAAATCGAAACAGATAAGGCTCATTGACTGCAAACCGAACGTAGTTAAGTCCTATCTCAAGCATAACATTTTCCCGAGCTTTAGAAATATCCAGAAGATAACCCGTGTGATATTCTCCTGTTTTTTCATAAGCAGCCCTTTTTAATTCCTCAATGGTTTCAAAATGATACATAACAGGCTGAGTAGAACATTTCAGTTTCTTTGCAACAGTCCTTGCGTTGATGTTTTCCGCCCCCGTTTCGCGGGCAATTTCAAAGGCGGCGTCTACGACCATATCTTTTGTTATCTTTGCTTTTGGCGGCAATTTATGCTTCCTCCTTTAATATAATTACTGTTATATAACAATAATTATAATATAATTTCTTCGTTTTGTCAAGCCCGCCAAAATGAAAAATATAATGCACATTACAAACTTTGACATATAAATCTTGACAACGCCTTTTCAGAATAATATAATAAAATTATAAACATCAGGAGGTAATCACAATGAAGAAAAATTTAGGCTCAGTCCCCGCAGTTTACCCTATGCCCGTCCTTATGGTAGCGGCGTATGACGAACAGGGAAACGTAAACGTAATGAACGCCGCATGGGGTATGATATGCGGTATGGACAAGATAGCCCTTTTCATTGACGAGGAACACAAGACAACTCAGAATATCCTTAAAACAAAAGCCTTTACCGTCAGCCTTGCGGACAAAGCAAATATTGTTGCTGCGGACTTTTTCGGAATAGCCACAGGCAACAAAATGCCCGATAAATTTCAGCGTTCAGGCTGCCACGCAGTAAAAAGCAGTTTTGTGAACGCTCCTGTTATAGAGGAATTTCCCGTTGTAATGGAATGTGAGCTTGCGGAAATAGTAAATACTCCCAATATGTACGCCGTAGTGGGTAAGATACTTAATACCGCCGCCGACGAATCCGTTCTTTCCGACAACGGCAAGGTAGACCCCACAAAGCTGAACGCCCTCATATTCGACCAGTTCCAGTCAGGCTATTATGTAACAGGTGAAAAAGCAGGACAGGCATGGAACGCAGGTGCTCCCCTTATGAAGAAATGATTTTCAGACAAAATAAAAGCCGATTTTCCTTTTGGGAATATCGGCTTTTTTGTATAAAATATTATTTTCTGGGAAACACTTCCAACGAAAGGAAGGTGTTATTATGCAGCTTGCAGGCTCACAAACTCTCCAGAACATCAAAACCGCCTTTTTAGGCGAAAGTCAGGCAACAATAAAATATTATATCTATGGAAATATCGCCAAAAAGGACGGCTATCAGCAGATCAAAGGCGCTTTCGAGAACATCGCCCACAACGAATACGCCCACGCTCAGACCCTGCTCTCCCTTATCAGCGAGGGAATACCCGCAAACACCGCCAAAGCCCTTGAGAATGCGGCAGGCGGCGAGCATTACGAATGGGCTGAAGCGTATGCGGGTTTTTCCAAAACCGCCCGTGACGAGGGCTTTGACAACATCGCCAACATTTTCGATATGATAGCGGCGATAGAAAAGGACCATGAAGCCCGCTTCCGCTTTCTTCTTGAACAGCTGAACACAGGCAAGGTCTTTTCCTCCGACGGGGAAACGGTGTGGATATGCCGCAACTGCGGTCATATCTATGCGGGAACTTCCGCCCCGCAGGTATGTCCCGTCTGCAAAAAGCCGCAGGCGTATTTTGAGCGCAAGGACGGTTACAAGCACTGAAAAAGAAAAAAGGATATACGGCAATACCGTATATCCTTTTTTTGCCCCAAAACCGCATTACGCGGATACATTGTCAAGTTAAAAAACCGGATAAAGTATCAAAGTATCGGGGAGAAAGACGAAATTACTGCTCGCCCTTCTGCTTTGCGAAGCACTCGCTGCAATAAACAGGTCTGTCATCACGGGGCTGGAAGGGAACCTTAGCCTCGCCGCCGCAAGCTGCGCATACAGCGGTATACATTTCCTTGTTTCTGCTTGCGCTCTTTCTCGCGTCACGGCACGCCTTGCAGCGCTGAGGTTCGTTTACGAAACCTTTTTCAGCGTAGAATTCCTGCTCGCCGGCTGTGAAAACGAATTCGTTGCCGCAGTCCTTGCAGACAAGTGTTTTGTCTTCGTACATTTTGTTTTACCTCGCTTAAAAATTTTCCGACCCTGGACGGACTTGCACCGCCACCTTTGATAAACAACGCTCTGTAATTAAGCTACCCGGTCATAAAAGAAGCCCACAGGCTTCGTAATTTTTTATCCCGCCATTGCGCTGCGGAGCTTTGCTTTTGCCCTTGAAAGGGCATTGTCCACCGCCTTTGCGCTTATGCCCAGCTTTTCTGCTATCTGAGCGTAGCTGTAAGCGGAAAGATACAGCATAAACACGTCTTTTTCCCGTTTGGAAAGCAGACTTTCGGTCATTTTTTCTATCTCGTCATACTGTTCTTTTTGTATAAGCAGCTCCTCTGCGCTGGGACTTTCGTCCCCGATCTCCTCCAGCTTTGCCTCATCCATTGACACCCGTTCGGGATAATTCCCGCCGTTTTTGCTCACCGCCGTTTTCATTTTATTGGAAATACAGGTGGAAGCAAATGCGGCAAAGGTGCCTTTTTCTGCGTCATAGGAGCGAATTGCGCCCAGCAGTCCCAGAAATCCCTCGGAAATAAGGTCGTCTCGCTCCACGCTGCTGCTTTTAAAATAAGCGGCTCTTGCCTTTATCAAAGGGATATATCGGGCTATCAGCATTGCGGTGTATTTTTTGTGTTCGGCTGAATTACCTTGTTTTTCGGCGTTTTGTGCGCCGAGCAAAAGCTGTTCATCGGTCATTCCGATTCCCCTTGACTGAAAATCAAACGATACGCCGTTCACTTGCATACAGCTTTCATACGTCAGTGAACAAAATCATATCCGTTTGTGTTAAAGATTATACATTAAACTTTCCTGCAAGTCAATGCAAAAAATCAAAACCTTCAAAAATTTGTTACAAATATCTAAAATAATGACAAAAAATTATGAAAATTGCGGAGTTACACAGCTTTTCTTCTGTCGTAAGCCGCCCGTCCCGTCTTGAAAATGTCCCCGCCGTGACAATCAATTGCTACCGTAAGCGGAAAATCTTTTACCACCAGTTTTTTCACGCTTTCACAGCCCAGGTCCTCAAAAGCAATGACCTCACAGCTTTCAATGCACTTACAGGCGAGCGCCCCTGCGCCGCCAACAGCGCAGAAATAAACGGCGCCGTTTCTCTTTATTGCTTCCGCCACGTCGGCATTTCTTTCTCCCTTGCCTATCATAGCCTTCATTCCCATATCAAGCAATTTCGGAGCATAAGGATCCATTCTGCCTGACGTGGTAGGACCGCAGGAGCCGATAACCATACCTTCTTTTGTCCCCGTAGGACCCGCATAGTATATCGCAGACCCTTCAACAGGGAAGGGAAGCGGCTTTCCCTCGGCAATAAGCTGAAAAAATCTTTTATGTGCGGCGTCGCGCCCTGTATATACCGTCCCGCTGAGCAGCACCTTATCTCCCGCACACAGCGTGGGAGCAGCGGCGCTCAGCTGAGAAACGTCCAGCTTTATCAGTTTATTTTCCATTAAAGTGTATCGCTCATATCGTCGTCGTCCTCTCCGCCGTCAAAGGAGAAGTTGAACGGGTCGTTGTCTATCACCTTTCCGTTTTCGTCCATTTCCTCAATGGGGACCAGAGGAGGAAGAACATCGTCGGGGTCTTTTTCCTTTACCTGTACGTTAAACTGTGCATTTTCTCCGACTTTCTTCACAGATTCGTCCGAGGGAGAAACTGAAAATTCGTTGCTTCCCACTGCGGCAGGACCTTCTTCTGGAACGAACATTCCACTCAGCTCTTCGTCCTCGCTCTGCTGATGCTCCTGTATCATTGCATTCAGATCGCCGCTTCTGTCGTTAGCGGCTTTAATAACGTCAAGCAATATATCGTCGCCCAGATCGTCGTCGCCCGATGCGATATTCACAGATGTTCCCATGTCGTCTGCGCTTATATCTGCCACCAGATCGTCGGTATCGTCTGCGCTGTCGTCCGCCATAAGTGCGGCGAAATCATCAAATTCTGAGCTTACCGCTTTGGGAGCAGGCGCAGGCTCTGCCTTTGGAGCAGGCGCAGGCTTAGGTGCAGGAGCAGGTTCGGGCTTGGGAGCAGCCTTTGGTGCAGGTGCAGGCTCAGGCTCGGGAACGTCCATTATCAGTGAACTTAAATCATCATCAGCCGCCATTTCAGGCTCGGGCTCAGGTTCAGCGGCAAGCTCATCGTCGGAGACCAGCATACTGCTCAGATCGTCGTCCTTTGCGATCTCGGCAGCAGGACTAAGATCCACCGTCATTTCATCGTCATTGCCAATATTTGCCGCACCGAAGATATCCTCGGCTGCGCCAAAGGTATCGTCGATGGCAGTATCAGGCTTTTGAACGGGTTTCTTTGCGTCGTCTTCCGCCTTGGCGGCCTTTGCCTCCTTGGCGATATATGCCTCTACGCTGTCCGCAGTATCGTCAGAATCAACAGGCGCCGCATCATAATCGTTGCTCTGTTCATATTCTGTTATATCCACGGCGTCAAATTTGCCTTTCCAGGTATCGTTTACTCTTGCCAGCGTTTTCTGAGCAGAATCCGCAATACGGCGCAGCTCGGCGGTGAACTGCATATAAGCCTTTGCCGCCCTTGCGTTTGCGGAAGCCTGGGGATTATCCTCCGAGGTAGCCGCAACAAGCTGCGCATTGAGGGACTCTATTGTGTTTTTATCCTCCCTTACCTGACGGGTAAGCTCTTCTATCTGCTCCTGCTGGCGCTTTATAACAAGCGTGCGCTCTCTTATCTTATCGTTGAAGGAGCGTTCCATTTCCGCACGGATAACTTCACGCTCGTGTCTCATAGCGTCGTTTGACGCCATAGGATTGGAAACAGCGGCGGCAAGGCGTTCCTCAAACTCCTCCTCCTTCTCCTTCATCTTTTTTCTCAGATTTGCAATGTAGAGAGTAACGTCATTTTTGTCAAATCCGAACGCAACTGTTTTGAAGCCGCCTGCGTCGTTGCTGCTTGCGGCGTTATTATTGTTATTGTTATTATTATTTCTTGAAGCCATATGAACCTCCGAAGATACTGATACATCATTATTATAGCAGTAAAAAAATATAAAAGCAATAGTGATAATTCCTAAAAATTAAGCGGTTTTTTCTATCGTCCCAATAAATGAAAAGCATATCCTGCCTGAAGCCTGTTATACCCGTCTGCCAAAAAATAATTTTTTTGCAAAAAATACTTGTATCTGCCGTCCATTTGTTGTATAATCATAATAGGGTCGTGTGACCCGAACAGCAAAAACATCGGAGGGAAATAAAATGCACGAGAAAACCATGACTTTTTCTGTCAGGGACGAACGGGAATCCGAGATGAAGGAAATACTTTCCACAGTCTACGGGGCGCTGAAGGAAAAAGGCTATAACCCTATAAATCAGCTTGTGGGCTATATTCTTTCCGAGGACCCCACATACATCACCACATATAAAAACGCCCGCAGTCTTATCAGACATATCGACAGGGACGAGCTTCTCCAGGCTCTTGTAAGGAATTATCTGGGCGAGGAATGAGCCGTTCCGCCATAAGAAAATGCAGCCGCAGGCTATGCCGCTTTTGCGGCGGTCTGCGGTATTTTTCGTTTTTATTTTCATAAATTTGACAGCGTGATAAAAAGCATAACTTTCTTTCTTTTCAGCAAAATAATACCGACTTTTCCATTTAAGTCAAAAACGCTGAAAGGAAGAACGAAATGAAAATAAAAGCAATAATGATAGCGTCGCTCATGCTGTTTTCCTGCCTTATGACAGGCTGCGCAGGCGATAATAACAACAACGGCGGTAGCAACAGCGGAAGCGGCTCTATGTCAGGCTCCGACTCAAATCCCGGCGACGGCAGCATGGCGGGGGAATATGACAACGACGACGGATTTTTCAACGACGACGATTCCAAGGACGGAAACAACTCCTCCGACAGCTCTGCCAACGGCTCTGAAAGCGGCGACAACTCAGGAGATGATTCTGCAAGCGGCACAGGCGACAATTCCGCCAACGGCGGTTCAGCAGGTGGCGCCTCAGGAAATTCCGACGGTTCACAAAACGGCGATATGTCCACTGTGGACAGCACCGCCGCCCGTATAAGCTTAGGAGCGGAAAACCTCCGCTCCACCCTTATAGGGTGGGGACTGGGAAAAGAGTGTGACGAGCTTTCCCGCCCTGTGGACGCAGTTTCAGCGCAGGAAAAATACGGAAAATATTCCTCTCTTTTCATAGATGAATCGGGAGAAAAGAAAATTTATCTCACCTTTGACGAGGGCTATGAAAACGGCTACACCGCAAAGATACTTGATACATTAAAAGAAACAGGCGTAAAAGCCGCTTTTTTTGTAACATACGATTACTGCGTAAGCTCTCCGGAGCTTGTTGAAAGAATGATCGCAGAGGGACATATAGTAGGGAACCACACCTATTCCCACCCCAGCCTGCCCCAATGCTCCGACAGCGAGGTGGAGGAGGAAGTTACTCTCCTCCACGATTATGTAAAGGAAAATTTCGGCTATGAGATGAAATTTTTCCGCTTTCCCAAGGGGGAATTCAGTGAAAAGACCCTTGCACAGCTTCAGTCGTTAGGCTACACCAGCGTTTTCTGGAGCTTTGCCTATCAAGATTGGGACGTGAATTCCCAGCCCACTCCCGACGAGGCGTTCAAAGCGGTTACAAACGCTACCCACAGCGGCGGTATCTATCTTCTCCACGCCGTTTCACAAGCCAACGCCGACAGTCTTGGCGAAATAATAAAATATTGGAAAAGCGAGGGCTACTCGGTAGAAAGCCTTGAAGCTCTGCTTTAAAAAGGACAAAATGATAACTGTTTATCTGACGGAAACCTCCGATATTCCTCAAAACGCCGTGGAAAAAGCCGTAACGCTCCTTCCCGTATGGCGTGGGAACATCGTTTCAAAATATAAAAACGGCTCCGCTGTAAAAAACGGAGCCTTTGCCTATTTGCTTTTAAAAAAGCTGTCGCTGGATATTTTCGGCGAATTTGACGAAAGCCCCTTTACATACGGAGAATGTGGAAAGCCGTATTTCACCCGTTCAAAGCTGTTTTTCAGCCTTTCCCACAGCAAGACCGCCGTCGCCGCCGCCGTCTCTGGACACGAAATAGGTATAGACATAGCCGACCGCCGTGAAATCCCCCTCAGTATCGCCAATCGCATATGCTCGCAGGCGGAACTGGAGCTCCTCGACCGCACAGCGGACAAGCAAGGTTATCTCCTTCGCCTCTGGTGCGAAAAGGAAAGCCTTTCCAAGCTCAGCGGAAAGGGCTACACCGAGGGCTTTAAAATCTACGACACCACCCTTTCCCCCGCCGACAGCTTCACGGAATATGAAAAATACGCCCTTGCCGTCAGCGGAAAGGGCGCAGAAAACGCAAAAACCGTAAATATAGACTGGCGTGAGCTTATTTGACCTCCTCGCCGCTTTTTTCCATAAAATCCTTTAATCTTAAATAGGTCTCCTCGCTGATAACGTGTTCCACCTTGCAGGCGTCGTTTTCGGCGGTGGTGGGATTTACCCCCAGCTTGCTTATCAGAAATTCCCTTATCAGCTTGTGGCGGGAATAAACCTCCTGGGCTCTTTTCAGTCCCGCTTTTGTCAGCTTTATCTGCCCGTCCTGCATCATAGTGATGTAGCCCAGCTCTCTGAGAATGCTCATTCCCTTGCTTACGCTGGGTTTGGAATAGCCCATTTCGGTGGCAATGTCGATGGAGCGCACATATCCCGTGCGCTGATGAAGAATATATATAGTTTCAAGATAATCTTCGCCCGAACGCTGTATATCCATAAGCACCTCCGAAATTTAAGCTGTCGAAGTTTACATCTGCTAACTCATTTTAACATAATTTTTTTAATTTTGCAAGAAAAAATTTTCGGTTTATTCAAAAATTTCACAATTCGCTTTACAGAAAGGAATATTCTTATGTCCGAACAAAAGACAAACGCCATGCGCATACTTGAGCAGCAGAAAATACCCTACGTTCCCCACACCTATCCCCATGGCAAAGAGCCGCCCGACGGCGCAGAGGTGGCAAGACTGCTGGGACAGGACCCCGCCAGAGTCTACAAAACGCTAGTCACCAAAGGCGGGAACAATTATTACGTATTTGAAGTCCCTGTGCTGAAGGAGCTCGACCTGAAAAAAGCGGCAAAAGCGGCTGGAGAAAAGTCGGTAGAGATGATCCCCGTCAAAGATATAACCAAGGTGACAGGTTACGTCAGAGGCGGCTGTTCTCCGTTAGGAATGAAAAAGCAGTACAAAACCATTTTCGCCGCCGAATGTGAGAGTCTTGAAACAATGATAGTAAGCGCCGGAAAAATAGGTTCTCAGATCGAGGTTACACCTTCAGACCTGATAAAAGCCGTTTGTGGCACAGTTTTTGACATCACTTTGTGACTATACGCAACCGAAAACTTGTGCAAATTGTAAAAAAATGCATTTATTTGGAATTTTTTTGCAAATAATCATTGACAAATGCCGCAAACTCAAGTATAATGCATATATAAAAATAACTTTTCTATGGAGGATTATTAAAATGACCAAGGCAGAACTCGTTTCAGCTATCGCTGAAAAGACCCAGTTCACAAAGAAGGTGTCCGAAGAAGCTCTCACCGCTGTTCTCGAAAGCATCACCGATGCTCTTAAGAAGGGCGATAAGATCTCTCTCGTAGGTTTCGGTACATTCGAGGTAAGAGCTCGTGCAGCAAGACAGGGTATCAATCCTCAGACCAAGAAAAAGATCAAGATCCCTGCAACCAAGGTTCCTGCTTTCAAGGCAGGCAAGGCTCTCAAGCAAGCCGTTGCAAAGGTTAAGTAAGCCTTTTGTAAAAAAGAAAAGACAGGGTGCTTACCCTGTCTTTTTTTATACTTTCTTGCGCTTCTCAGCAATGAGGAGCGCTTTTTCTTTTTGCAGAAAATTTTGACATCTGCAAGATAAGTTATATAATGCGGATAAATGCGAAAAGGAGCGCATAATGTTTTCCTCTTACTTTTCGCAAAGCAAGGTATTTCAGGAAATAGTTTGCACAAGCCGCTGAAATATTGGATTTTCAGAATATGCCTGACGGCACTGTGACGTACGTCTGACGTTAAACAGCGGATTTCATCAGAGCCATACAGGCACGTTTTCTCTCCATCGATGAATGAACATATCTTCCGAGCGTGATCTCTACCGAGCTGTGACCAAGCAGCTCAGACAGCGTTTTTACATCGAATCCCAACGCAATGCTGTTCGTTGCGAACAAATGGCGCAGACTGTGAAAATGTACTGGCGGCAAATTTGCGTTATCAAGGACCTTTCTGAAGCGGTACTGCATCGTTCTTGGTTCGATCGGCGCTGTGCAGTCTGACAAAACATAGATATTTTCCGAATTTCTGAACCTTTTCAGCATTTTGACAACACATTCGGGGATCGGAATTTCACGTTTGGAGCCTGTGCTTTTCGGCTCGGAAATGACCAATCTTGTCCTCACTGAGTCGTTTTTTGCCTGAATACGCTGAATAGTACGCTTGACGGTCAAAATACGTTTTTCAAAATCAATATCGCTCCATTTCAGCGCACATAACTCCCCAATGCGCAGACCCATGTACATAGACGCAGATATGCCGAGCGTAGTAAGATTTTGATTTTCCTTGATATATCGCTCCAAAGCTTTCTGCTCGTCGATGTTTAGTATCCTGACTTCCGTCCTGCTTTTTTTCGGCAGTGTGATACCGTCGAGTACATTGCGGATATTGTATTCACGGCTCGCATAGCGGAAAACCGACTTCAGAATGACGATAATGTCCGCAACATAGCGCACGGAAAGCCCGGAAGCCAGCTTGTCCTCTATAAAAATATGTACATCTTTCGCCCTGACCATACAACACTGCTTGTCCCCGAATGAGGGTATAAGGTGTTTTTCCGCTTTCATACGGTAGTTTGCGGCGGTAGATTCCTTGACCCTTGCCGAAATGCTGAGCATCCACTCGGCAATCATCTCTTTGACCGTCAAATCCGTTACCGCATACGCCTCCCGTGAGGGTATTGCCTTAAGCTCCGCCTCCTCCCTTGTTTTTCCGTAGAATGAGCGTGAGACCCGCTTTCCGTTTCCATTTTTTCCCAAATAAACACGACATTCCCACCGTCCGTCCTGACGGTAGTATGAAGAATGGTTTTTCATTTGTAAACCTCCACTAATATTAACATCATTTATTTGTGCAAACTGATAATTTTCCTTATAAATCTTGAATTTACATACGTTTTATGATAAAATGTTACTATATAAAAATGTGTTTGTATATAAGTCTGTTCATAAATTACCTTGTTTTGCGAAAGAGAAAGAATTTTGCTGAATAACGAAAACGATATGATACATTTTGAATAACAGAATAATTGTAGATAGAACCAATTATAAAGGTATGTAATGCTTTTTGTAAAGGGGCGTGCAGATATGAATAACATCGCAAGGAGAATAATAGCAGGGGTATCGGCTGCGGCACTGTTTGTGTCTGCGGTCGGTTCTGATGCTTTTATGGGGATTTTTGGCAGTGAAATTTACGCTGTTTCTGCCTATACTAGTAAAAACGGCAAGTCAACGGGATTTGGCAACCTTGAACAGGATACATATTATGATACAGCCGGAAATTTATACTATAACACAGGCTACGGTCTGCATACGAACAAGACTGCCACGGCGGTTGGCGCCGATGGCAGAACTTTCGACGTGAATTTGGAGTCTTGGTATGTGGGCGAGAACCCTGTGGACGTTGCAACTATCCTTGACGCCTCCGGCTCAATGGCGTGGACGGTTGATACGCTTGAGCCGCTGGAGATCAGTTCGGACATTGTTGATGATATAATTAAGACATATAGTATCAATGACTTGAATGAAGACGGTAAAACAGATATTAATGATATTATAATTTGGCAAAATGATAAAAACGACGGCTACCTCCCTCAAGACGTAGTAGACAAGATTTTAAACCCCGAAAACACCGACAACAGCAAGCTCTCTTACAGTGATTATTTGTATTATATCTATGAAGCTCGTTCTTCTGTTTCGGAATTTGTGCCTCTCGGTTATTGGGACGGCGGAGAACCCTCCGGTGCGCTTAAACCTATCGGCTATTATAAGTTTGACGGCTCGTTGAAAAATGAAGTAAACGGCAAAAATGCAACGTATATTAAACACCCTGCCGAGGGAGATACATATGATGACACAGATGTTGCAACACAAGAAGCAACAGTTACTTATACTGGCTCAAACGGAATAGATATAAGCAAAACAGCACCTGTTGGCGCACTTAAACTTGACTTAGGAGAAGTTACAGATACAACTAATAAACAACTTGTTGTTACTATTAATATTGGAAGCAATGCACCTGATTCAAGCATTACTTATGATGAAACAAGTATACTTTACATAACTGACGGTACATATTTTTATAAAATCAGTCGTGGAGGCAGTAGCTCCAAAAATCGTTTGCGCATTTCAACAAACACAAAAAGTAATTTTTTAAATGCGAATGCTGTTTTTGACAGCAGTAAAAAAACAGATGCAAATAAATGGACATTTACTTTTGATTTTAATAAAAAAAATCTTACGGTTACAACAACTACAGCAGTTAATTTGGACGGTGCCAGTGGTAATGAAACCACTTATACAACTGACGATACTTGCAGTGCATGTTTTCCTGATAATTTTGATTTAACTAAACTTCAAATTTATGTTGGCGGTGCTACTGAAGCAATCAATAGCTATTCGGAAGTGTTTGTTGGTAGCGTAAACATTAAAGCTGGTGAAGAAATTGCTGATTATGATTTTACAAGTGGAAGCTTAAAAAATAAGGCAAATGACGATGCAGAAGCAATTTTAGTAGAGCAAGCTTATAGCAATAGTGGTGCTTTTGGCACAGATAAATTAGACGGCACAGAAGCAAAACCCGTATATGCTGAGGGCGGCTTAGACCTTAATAAAACTGCAAAAAACGGAGCAATAATGCTCGACGTGGTGCCGCAGATTGCAGACGACAAAGATGGTTTTACCATATCTTTGCAGATAAGAAAAAGTGGCAGCAGTCTATCTACGACAGGAAATAACCAAAGAAACATTTTCTATTTTGGTGATAAAGATACCAGTAAAAATAATTATTATCAATTTTTCCGTTCTGCTCAAGCCGGTGGATATTTGGCATTGGTAAAGGGTAAACAAAATGATTTTGCTTCGTCTAACCCAAATAGTACTGAAAAAGAGAGCTATACATATTATAGAGGCGGTTTGAATCAAGGGGATACATGGTATACTAGTACGCTTGTTTTTAAACCAGTCGATGGCGGTAAATATAAGATAACTCCATATATCAATGGCGATAGTTATGAAAAGAACAAAACAATTTTTCAAACCACTGAACCTAACACCCCTGAAATGGAGTCAATTACTGTTGATAGCGAAGACCTTGTCTTCCTCCTTGGCGCATTGCAAAATAATGCCGGAGACGAGGGAACGCATTTCATTAAAAATCTCTACATATTCGATGAAGCGCTTACCGATGATCAGGTAGCGCTTGTAGCTCAAGATAAAATGATGGAAGATCCCAAAGCAGAAGACTGCGAAAGCTACCATGCAACAACGAGTGACGGAAAGCAAGACATTGCGCAAATATCTAAAAGTCTTAGAACAAACCCCGATGACGACCAGCGCGAAGGTTGGTACTACGTAAACTCACACTCCGTCTGGGCAGATATCAGCGGCTGTCTCGAGGGCGGCAAGCAGTATCTGGGTATCGTGAACGATATTGGACTTGGCACATATAATAGCGACCCAAGTGAACTTGTTCCGGGTGGTAGCGGTGGAAAGGTTACTGAACCAGCAACAGGCTATGAAGATGACAACCAAAGCATAGCGACCATACCCAGCGTTTATCAGGCGGCATACGATGAGTACGTGGCGTCGTCAAGCTCCGGTAGTAAGCCGGATGATGTACTGGGAGCAGAACGAGCTAAATACTATGAGTATTATGAAAAACTTCAAAAAGGAAACGACTCCACAAAAACGTTTACTCCCTCTGCAAACGAACGCAGCATACAGTTTTATGTAGATGAAGCAGGCTACCTGCGTTGCTTCTACTGCACAGGCGATTTTTCGTGGAAGAAATCAGGTGACGAATGGAGCTACAGCCCACGTACTTTCTGTTCTGTCGTATATGTGAAAGAAAAATATGATGTGGAAAAACGTCTCACAGACGGCACAAACTACGGCAACCCCACAAAGTACGAAGAACTGAACTTTGCGTTGAACCAGTTCTATCAAAACCTCGCAAACTCTTCCGACCTTTCTAACACCGCTATTGTTCGTTTCAGCACGCATAACCTTATACAGGGTGACAGCGAATCAGAAGCAAAAGAAAATGCAGTTAATCATCTTAAAATGCTTATCATGGAAGACTGGACGAACTACTCGGATGTATATAGTAATGACAATACAGATAAAAAAGACTATTTGCAAAATCTTCTAATACCGGCAGTCGGTGAAACGTCTGTGCCTAGTGGGGGCAGTGATGAATACCCCTACGTCATGACCGGCGGTACGTATACCTGGACGGGTCTGAAAGCCTTCTATGACAATATGGTCGATACAACAGGCACGAAAAGCGGCGACACAGTCTACAATATAGCCAACGATGCCCGTGATAAGTACCTCATCATATTTACAGACGGACGAGATAATCTTGTTGGTAATACAAAAGATCAAAAATATGTCAAGTTTGCAACAAAAGATGGCAAAGTAACGTCCTACGGCAACTTTGCGCCAGAAGATGAAAAGGGTGATCAGCAAAATTTAACGTATGATTCAGAATTAGCCAAAGCCTGGGCAGATAAGCTGAAAGAAGAAGGCTACACTATTTTCTGCGTTATGCTGGCGACAGGTTCTATTTCTCCAACAACAAATGAAGAAGAATACACTAAAGCGCATGACTTTCTTAAAACGCTTGCCGGCGATAAAGACGGAAAGCGTACTGCGGAAGATTGCATAAGCGTAGTT
This sequence comes from uncultured Ruminiclostridium sp., assembly GCA_947627695.1. GTDB lineage: Bacteria > Bacillota > Clostridia > Oscillospirales > Ruminococcaceae > Ruminiclostridium_E. Next base: position 26,578 of record CANQXF010000009.1, read on the forward strand.
GGCGAGGGCGACAGCACCCTTGAAAAGGCGTTTGCTGATATACTGTCAAAGATCCAGCAGCCCCGTCAGGACTACACCGTTCAGGACTACATCGACCCCCGTTTTGACCTGATTGACAAGGACGATAACGTTTATCACCTCGGCGCAGGCGGAAAGATAACGGTTACCGACAAAGACGGAAAAGATGTTATTACAGGTTTAAAGCTTTCTGACGGTAGTGAATTTACAAATGGTAGTGCAGTCGGCAACATAATTGACAATATTGGCAAAACAGATATTGTAGGTCTTGCCTACACGCCTCAAGACAGCTACATGGTGAATCGCAAGGCTGATTCTGCCAGCCCGGACGGCTACACCACCGGCGACGGCGTTGGCACAGGCTACCTCTACTACGACGATGAAAAAGATATGTACTACCTGCGCTGGACGGATCAGATCATACCGATGGAAAATGAATCGTTTGACACAGACGATGGTGGCAAAAAACTCGACGTCTGGAGCGCAACGATACGCCTGAAAGCGAAGGACGATTTCATCGGTGGAAACTATATCCTCACCAACGGCAACGAGGCAGGCGAAAACCTTGTTTACAGCGACGCTACTATCGAAAATATGGATAAGGGCGAGAACTATAAACTATATGGTTTTGAAAGTACTGACTTAGACACTGAAAGTGGTAAAGTCCCTTATCGCCAAAAGCTCGAAGCTCTTTCAGGCACGAACCGAAAGATAAATGCGGTAGATGCAGGCGGCGTTTCGCAGGCGGTTTACGGTGACGGAATTGACATTCCGTCCTCAGGCTTCCCAAGGGTAACGGTCAACGTTCGACTACTGCCGCTTAATGCGTATGACCTGAGCGACGTTATCTACATGGGCGAGGTAGTATCTCCGACAATGATGCTTGCCGACCTCGAAAATAATTATATGACGGGTTCGTACTATCTGCAATATCTTGAAAGATATGCATATAGGGTCTATGGTGAAGATGCAACCAAAAAGCCGCTTTTGGAATTATTGAATCAGTGGCTGAAAATTAATGTGAAGGATGAAGAATCTAAAACCTTTACCATACCTTATATATATCTGCCTGATCCGGAGTATGATGAAGATGGTAAATTAATCGCATTTACAAATAGTACCGGTGCATCTTATGATACAGACAAAAACATTGATTTTGCTGACTTGAATCTCCGCGATGTTACAGGCTTTATCACCTATACTTGGAAACGTGAATATAAGGAAGGTGAAGACAAAGAACCACAGCAAAACACGACAAATTCGTCAGGAGAAACAATAAACGACATCACCAAAGAGTATGTTGTCAAGAACACAAATCAGATCAAGTACAATCTGCAATTGAAATTCACTCCGCTGAAAGAAAATAAAGAAGATTTGAATGGCTTCTCACTTGACGAAAATTTCATTATACCTGACCCAACAACGAGCAAAGGCGGCGACAAGTTCTTTAATATTGTTGACGGCGAATTTGAAAAAATGACAACAGCTCCAGCATGGACTACTGATTATGGTCGTAAAGATTATCTGCAAGCAATGATAAGCGAAACAAAAACCTACGAGCCTCACGTTATGTATGATACAGGAAATGAAAAGTGGGTGCTTGTGGATAACGATACCACAGGCTTCACACCGACAGACGCAGTCAATGCTTACACAGCTGATGATCAGACGGTTTCTGCTGGCGACAATAAAGTCACCGACAAAGGCGTTTACGACTGGGATAAAACCTACAAACCTGTACCGAAAGATGATAAGGAACAAATAGAAGAAGTAGACAACATTAACGATTACTATACAGACACTCCGGAAAATGTCAAGTTAGTTGATAAAGACGGCAATAATATCACTGACGATACAGGCGAAATAACCCCAGGCCGTGAGCCCTGCTCATTGGTAGCCAACACCACCTACACCAAAGACGTAGTCAACGCTGCGCTTGCATTGGAACTGGTCGTTGACGGAAAGTATCTGCAATCTGGCTCGCCGATTGAAAAAGACAAAGAATACACCTTTATAGCCACACGCTACTACGACGACCCGCTTGACCCCTTGCCATATGATAGCGGTACAGCAATGAATGCCGACACTGTGTCAGGCGGCAAGAAATACCAACTGACATTCACTGTTGATGAGACCTCTTTACCTGAAAACCCGAAACCAGACCAAATCTATACAGTTTGGGCTACGCTGAGCGAGGTTAAGGTGGATACTGACGGAGATGGTACTTATAATTCATCTATAACTGTTGAAGGCTATACTGATAATAACGCTCTCCCGATCGGCACATATGAGATATCTGTAACAGATGATGAAATGAAAAGCGGGGCTGCATCTGATAATCAATACTATATTGGAAATGACGGTCGCACAAATATATTTTTCCAATACCTCAAAACCGACAGCACTTCTACAAACTACACCCACGACAAATTCCCTGACAGTGTTTCCAGTGTCAGCGAAACCGCGGCAGAGAGCACAGGTGACGGCGACTATCAGATATGGAACGAAAAAACAGATAATTCCAAGAAAAACATTGCCGAAAATGACAGGACGAAAGATACAACTGAAAAAACACAAACAGTAACGTTCTATTTCGGCACTGTTGATGGCGACGACATCGGCAAAAAAGGCGAAAGCACAAAAGATCATCTTACTGAACTTGTTGAAGGAAAATATTCCAACGAGTACACCAAAGACCGTCTCGGAATTATATTGTTGTCAGTTGACCCGAACAGCCTTGCAATATCAAAAGAAGTGACAAATACAAGTAATCCTGCCCATGAAAATAAATTCTGGCAATTTACCGTCACATTTACACCGAATACTGGAGACAATGCGGACGAATTTAAAGCGAAAAATGCTACCGGTTTCGATTTGCAATGGTACAAGGGTGATGATTCGAAATTAAATACCGAAATGGGCACAGATTATCCTAAAGGTGGCTCTTATCCGTCCACAATCAATTTTACAGACGACGATAATGACGGCACCTACACCGCAACAATTTACCTGAAACACAACGAAAAAGTAGTGATCAAAGGTCTGCAAGAGGGCACATGGCAAGTCGAAGAAGTAAAAGCAGCCGGTTTACTCTACACCCCCCACAACGATATGTATACGCTTGAAGAAGTTGATGAGAATTCATGGTTGTATGAGAATTCGCCTGTAACGGCACAACACAACTTGCAGCCCGCTTCCTACGTTGATTACGTCAACGAATTCCCCTACGATCTCCCCTCCGCGGGAGGAATTGGCACCAACATTCTGATATATAGCGGAATAACCTTTATGTTATTGTCAGGACTGTCTTTTGCGATCCTATGCAGAAGAGGCAGAAGCCGTGACAAGCCGAAGGGGTGATGCTATGGCGGAAAAAAAGGAGCAAAACCACAAACGTTTGTTAAAAGTTCTTGCAGCGGCGGCGGTGAGTGCGCTTATCACCGCAGGGATCGTCGCACTGCTTGTACTTAATGTATTTCCTGTGATACGTATTTACGGTGACTCTATGAGTCCGGCATTATTTGACGGAGACGTAGTGATAACCCGCAAAACGACATCACTTGAAAGGGGTGACATTTGCATATTTTCAATGAATGGTAGGATACTCTGCAAGCGAGTTATCGGCGTAGGCGGCGACCGGATCAGCTTAGATGAAAATGGCGTTGTCTATGTGAACGGCACAAAGCTTGCCGAGCCCTATCTCAGCAATGTCAATCTTGGCAGCAGCACGGTGGAATATCCCGTCACCGTCCCAAACGGCAGTTATTTCGTAATGGGCGACAACAGGCGAACGTCCATTGATTCGCGGAATACCGCAGTCGGTTGTGTAAGCGGTGAACAGGTGGAGGGAAAGCTTCTGCTGCGAGTGTTGCCAACTCCCGGAATACCTTAAACAGTCTTTAATAAGAATTAACTTATGAAAGGAATGAATAAAATGAAAAAAATTATGCAGAGATTTTTTGGAGTATTAACTTCTGTTGCTCTGCTCGTAACTTCGGCGACGCCTGTTTTTGCAAGTAGTGGTAGTAGTAGCACTCATTACCACGATGGCGGAACTAAAATTGATGACACATCAGGTCCTTATACTATCACCTTATCTTACCCGAAGCATGAAGGAGTTGTAGATAAAGAGTATTACAAGTTCAACAAAAACTCATGTTTTGGTGCATATCAGATTTTTTCCGGTGAGGTTAAGGGTGAAGAATATACAGGTGACAATGCAAATCCCGGAAATAGAAATGAAAAAATACCGATTACCGATATTAAATGGGGCAATGCATTTGGTATTGTCGACAGAGAGGACTCAGACGGAATAAAAGAAAAAGAAAGAGAATGTAACATCCTCGGTTTTGTTTATGCACTGGCTACAGCATCAACAGGTACATACAGTTACGCTTTCAGTGATTTTACCGAGTTTAAAGATTTCTTTACTGGTTATACACTTAGTTCAGCTTATACAACTGGTAGTGGTACTGTAACAGTAAAAATAGAAAATGGAAAAGTTACAGAAATAACTAAAAGTAGTGATGACACTAAAGTAAACTTCGACAAGCTTGCAGTAGCTGTTGCTGATATAATTGCACAAAAAACTGACCGTGAGTGGCTTCAGGAATTTACTGACATTCTCGGTGGTTTTGCACAGAACCCTGACGGCGAAGGTTATCTCAATCCCAGCTATGTAAACCGTTTTTATGAGGGTAGTATAAAAACAGATGATGAAACAAAATATGAAATAAAAGTTCCTGCTGGATATTATATGATAAGAGACCTTTCAACTATTGATGAGAGCGAAAGTGGAGACCGGTCACACGCTTTTTCCGCTCGTATGCTCTTTGTAGCAAACAACGTTGAACAGGAATTGAAAGTAGACGTACCGACCCTTGAAAAAAATGTTTTGAGGGATGGTGATAAAGAATACGAAACAGAAGCAGCTGGTGTTGGCGATATTGTACACTTCCAACTTAAAGGCACATTGCCAAGCAACTATGACCTTTATGTCGGCGGTTACCAGTATACATTCATAGATACTCTTAGTGACGGTCTGGATTTAGTACAATACGCTGATTCTCACGCTGATTATGATAGCGATACCTCTACATACGTACAAGTAACAGCAGAAGGACTTTATAAGTGGACAGATGGCAAATGGGTATGGACTCCTGACGCAAAAGAAACCATATCCGTTAAAGTTGTGGACCATTCAACTGGTATCAATGAAGATAGTCCGCATTTAAAAGACAATGGTAATAATTATACTGCAACATATGACAAAGAACATCATAAGCTTACCGTTGCTTTTCCTTGTCTGAAAGAAATCAGAATTAAAAACGGTGATACTGTTTATAGCCTTGGCTATGATGCTAAATCATTAAAATCTTCTGAAATCTATGTAGACTACTACGCAAAAGTAAATCAGAATGCTGTTGTAAGCCCTGCAGAGAGTTCAACAAATCGCAATGGTAACTACAACGAAGCGCAGATTGAATATTCTGACAACCCGCAGTCCTATGATGATACCGACTACACAACAGTAGACCGTGCAACAGTTTACGTATTCGGTCTTGACATAGTCAAGGTAGACGCTGCTGACTTCCTTAGAAATGACGGAGACGCAACAAAATCTGCATTGGAAGGTGCAGAATTTGCGCTTGTTCGTCCGGTAAAAGGTTCCGACAATAGTGTTACAGGCTGGGAAATCGCACACTTTGGTGATCTAATAAAAGGTACAGATGTAAATCTTCCCGCAACCTTTAAAGACCCCGGCTATTACCCTATCACTGGATGGGAAAAAATAACAATACCCACTGATGCAAGTGATAAGACAAAATTCGATCCTAAATGGCTTGATGAAGATGGCAATAAGACGTTTAAAGCCGATGCTTACAACATTGCTACTCTCAAAGACGGTATCCTCAACATTTCTGGTCTTGACGTAGACGTAACCTACACTATGGTCGAAACAACAGCCCCCGCTAATTATGCTACGATCCCGCCTTTCACAATTACGCTCACTGCACAAAAAGATGGTGATGAATACACCGGCAAACTTGACAAAGCAGAATCTGACCAGAATGTAAAAGACGGCGCTTCATTCAGCTTTGACAACCCTGTGGATATTACAGATCCGTTCGCTGCTGGCGATGGCGGTGACGATGGCAGCGCACACATTCTCGTAGCCAACTTCAAGTACATCGACCTCCCGTCCACTGGTGGCGTTGGTACGTACCTGTTCTACATTATCGGCGGCGGCATAATTGTACTTTCCGCAGTTTTATTCATTCTTTCTAAGAAAAAAACCACTAAATAAACCCATTTTGCTGCGATGAGGAGCGATCCTCATTGCAGCAGCAAGGAGAGACCCGTATGAAACAGCGTATATTATCGGTTTTTGCAATTTGTACGCTGGTTATGGGTCTGTCCCTGCTGCTGTACCCGTCTGTCAGCAATTACATTGACGCCCAGAAACAGCGCAGAGCGATCTTCAATTATATTTCCTCGGTCGACGAGATTCCCGAGGCGGATTATTCTGTCTATCTTGAGCAGGCGGCGAGCTTTAACCGAAAGCTGACCGTTGGTCAGAACGTGCTTATGAACCTGCCTGATGAGCTTATGGCGGAGTATAACTCTGTCCTTGACGTCACAGGTGACGGTATCATCGGTTATATCAGCGTCCCGAAAGGCGACATTATGCTCCCTATCTATCACGGCACCAGCGAAGCCGTTTTGCAGGAAGGCGCGGGACATATCGAAGGTTCGTCCTTCCCGATAGACGGCGAGAGCGTTCATGCTGTGATCTCAGGTCACAGAGGACTTCCGTCTGCGCTGCTTTTCACCAACCTTGACAAGGTGACCGAGGGCGATACGTTTATTGTTTATATTTTGAGTGAATCTTACGTTTACCGTGTTATAGGCATTGAGACTGTTGAGCCGTCTGACGTGCAGACCCTGCATATAGAAAACGGGAAAAATTATTGCACGCTTGTGACCTGCACCCCTTATGGTATCAACTCTCATCGTCTGCTGATACACGGCGAGCTTCTCAAGGAAAAGGAAGCGGAGGAGGAACTGATGATACAATCAGGCGCAAGCTATGTTCCGACAGATACGATAATTATTATCTGCGAAATACCGATAGTTTTGCTTACAGTGATAATTGCTTCACGCCGTACACGAAAGAAGAAGGTGAAACACGATGCATAAATTTCTGACAGTTATTTTATCAGCCGCAGTCCTGATATGCAGCATATTCGGCGGTATGGTTTCTCAGGCTGAACAAGCGCATACTTTGCGTATGAAATTCATCACAGAGTCAGGCCCTGTTATGAATTCTACCTTTAAGGCATATCATGCTTTGACGTTAGACGGCGTGTTGACCGAAGATTTTGCGGAACTTTCTATTGAAATAGGCGACCTTACCGACAGTGAAAACGTCAACAGACTTGCATTTACCCTTGCTTCTTATACAGCCAGCGGCGTCGGAACGCCCGTTGCTCAGGGTGTCACCAACGGTCTTGGCTATGTGGATCTTGAAAACCTTCCCGAAGGAATTTATCTTGTAACAGGCTCTTCAGGTACGATCGGTGATTTTGTCTATACGCCCAAGCCTGCGCTTATCACCATTACAAGCGACTCCGAGGATCTGATCGAAGCGGGAGTAAAATATACCGTGGTAGCAGGCTCTGCCGAAATCGCTTATGCTGTTGAAAAAGTATGGGCTGTCCAGGAAGGTGTAGACTGCCCTCAGTCTGTTACAGTCCAGCTGTTCAGGAGTGGGGAACTGTATGACGAAGTTATTTTGAACGCTGAAAACAATTGGTTCCACAGATGGGAGGACCTTTCCTCCGATTATGATTGGTACGTCATTGAAAAGGATATCCCGTCGGATTATTCCGTTTCCATTACGCTTGATTCAAGCATATTTACGATCGAGAACAAGTCGACGAACTCTCCGGGTCCGAGCGACACCTCATCTGATACCGACGTTACTGAACCCACTGAAACAGAACCTACTGAAACAGATCCTACCGTAACGGAAACGTCCGGTACAGAGCCTGAGCCGAGCGACACCACCACGACCGCTTCTTCTGTCGTCGACGGCGGTAACACTCCTGACCTGCCGTATACGGGACAGTTATGGTACCCTGTACCCATACTTTTTGCGGCCGGCGCATTGTTGTTCCTTGTGGGATTTATTGCAGGCAGATTGGGTGAAGACCATGAGAAAGAGTAACCGAATTGCATTTATGCTGTCAGGGATCGTCCTGATGGGTGCGGCGTTTGGTCTGACAGCCTACAATCTGTATGAAGACGCCCATGCGGGTGAGCTTTCGTCTTCTGTTTTACAGCAGTTAGACGCTGAGCGTGAAATTTATATCGAATCATTGACAAAACCCGGCCTCCCCACCGGCATAACAGGAGAGATAGAGGAAGAATCAAACATTTCCCCTGATACGCCTATGCCTACGGTCACAATAGACGGAACGCCTTACATCGGCTCTATCGTGATACCCGCATTAGGGCTTGAACTGCCCGTTGCTCAGGACTGGGATTACGTCCAGATGAAAATTTCTCCCTGCCGTTATACAGGCTCGGCTTATAAAGATGATTTTATCATCTGCGGTCACAATTACAGCACGCATTTCCAAAATATAGGCGATTTGCAGAAGGGCGATACTGTTATCTTTGTTGACGCTGTGGGAAATGAATTTTATTACAGCGTTGATTTAGTGGAAGTATTACAGCCCTCAGAAGTCGAAAGAATGGTATCCACGGATTATGATCTGAGTTTTTTCTCTTGTAATTTTGAGAGAAGCGCCCGTGTGACCGTACGCTGCTTTCGTCAGGAGGAATGATTTGGCGGGAACCCACGCCGTTTAATGCGTTTCGGCAGTACAATGATGATTTTACCGAAAAAGAGTGTAATTTCGTTTTCAATAACGAAATAACGCTCTTTATTTTTATCAGGTCTGATAATAGCGCTATTTTTCCGCAAACAGTTGAAAACAGCGTTCAATTGTGTTATAATGTAAAAAATAAAAAGCGGCATAAGACAGCCGCATTATGCGTCTGTTTTTGCAGCAGACACGGCAATATCAGCGGACGATTTTCACTGCGCTTCAAAAAACGCTTGTTTTATCTCAATCTATTTATAATTTAGATGAAATACTTAGAGATTATTATAATAAAGTTATAACATTAGATGAAGCCATTGAACAAATTTATCTAAATATAAGTGAAGCTGGTTTACGCGATCCATCAATACAAATCGTCATACTTAAAAATATCATTGAAAATGAAGAATGTTTTGAAATAGGTGAAAGTATCCCATTAAAATGATACAGGAGTGTTTTATATGTTCCAAAACATGACAGAAGATCAAAAAAATCTTTATGGTTGTATTGATTTTTTGGTCTCTATTAAGATAGTGACAGGTATATCTCTAAAGAAAATTATTGATGATATCATTTACAGTGGTAAATTTGATAATTTCTTTGAATTAGGATTTTTTAGAGCTTCCGGTATAAGGTCATTTAAATTAGCAAGTTTCTTAGAAGGAAACTATCATGGTCATTATATGAAAATAATACAAAAGTTAAAGAACAATGAAATAAACATATTAAGAGACCAGAAATTAGTTGAAAAAATTTACAATTACTTGATTCTGAATAACTCTACAGATTTAAAAGATTCTTTATTTCTAAATAAAGACAAATTGGACAATATTTAATCGTTATCTCAATTAAATTTTCATTTTGATTAACAGAAAACACTGATATGTTAATATTGAATGTGATATCATATGAAATATATCCCAACATGATATTAAATGGGCGATTAGATGTTATTAAAAAGCACAAAATATGTATTTATATCATTCATTTAATTTAACCAAATATGGTTGAAATTGGAAGAGTTTTGCATCGTCATCTATTGGTATCAATAATAGACACGGCTAGATTCTACATGATTCAGATGGTTCATTCAAGCGGGACAAGAGCAGAAATAGTTGTTTATTTATCAAATATTTTTTTTTAAAAACTGTATGTGACTCTTACAAAAGTATATAATTGTATGAAATCATATACCTGAAGCTGATATCTCCAAGCGGACAATTTTATCGTACATATAAAAACATCATATATTTCACAATACAAATACCGCTTACCGCAACTCTTTATCAAAAAAGGAAAAAATCAATGAATATAATACAGATAATTGAAAAGAAACGTGATAAAAAGCCGCTTACTGAAGATGAGATAAGCTGGTTTATCGCCTCCCTTTGCAGCGACAGTATACCCGATTATCAAGTATCTGCCCTTCTTATGGCGATATGCATAAACGGTATGAACGACGATGAGACCGCCGTCCTCACCCGCTGTATGGCGCAAAGCGGCGATATGATAGATATGAGCTTTATAGACGGCGTGACCGTTGACAAGCATTCCAGCGGCGGCGTAGGCGACAAAATATCTTTGATATGTGCGCCTATGGCGGCTGCCTGCGGACTTCCCGTTGCGAAAATGTCAGGCAGGGGACTGGGCTTCAGCGGCGGCACTATTGACAAGCTGGAATCCATACCCGGCTTCAGAACTTCTATTTCGCAGGAGGAATTTCGCCGCTTTGTCAGCCGAGACGGGATAGCGCTTATGAGCCAGACAAAAAACGTCGCTCCCGCCGACAAACGCCTGTACGCCCTGCGTGACGTAACAGGAACAGTCCCTTCAATACCCCTTATCGCAAGCAGTATAATGAGCAAAAAGCTGGCGTGCGGCTGCGACGCCATAGTGCTGGACGTAAAATACGGCTCAGGCGCATTTATGAAGACCGCAGAGCAGGCGGTGGAGCTTGCCGTCCTTATGGAAAGCATCGGCAGAAAGAACGGCAGGGAAGTCACCGCTTTGATAACCAATATGGAACAGCCGTTAGGCAATGCCGTTGGCAACGCCCTTGAAGTAAAAGAGGCGATACAAACTCTGAAAGGCGAAGGTCCCGCCGACGTGACCGAACTATCTTATATTATCAGCTCCTTTATGCTGACAGCAGGGAAGAAAGCTCCCGACCTTCCTACCGCCCGCAAAATGCTGGAAAACGCCGTAAAAAGCGGCGCAGCACTGGAAAAGCTCAGATGCCTAATTTCAAATCAGGGCGGCGATACGTCGGTGATAGACCACCCCGAGCAGCTTAAACCCGCCCCTGTGATAAAAACCGTCCTTTCCCCCGAAAGCGGAGTTATAACAGGAATAAACGGCGAGATAACAGGAAACGCCTGCCTGACCCTTAAAGCGGGACGCCTTTCCAAAACTGACGAGATCGACCATTCCACAGGCTTTGTACTTCTTGCCAAGGCGGGAAGTAAGGTGGAAAAAGGCCAGCCGATAGCTCAGATACATTCCTACAGCGAAGAAGCGGCTTTGTCTGCTGAAAAACAGCTTTTATCCGCCTACACCTTCGGGCAGGAATACGCCCCAAAGCCTTTGTTAGCGGCATATATTGACAAGGAGGGAATACATTATGATAAAAACAGCCATTGAAGACTGCGGCTATGCAGAGCTTGTTGATAAGGCAAGACAAGCAGCGGAAAACGCCTATTGCCCCTACTCAAAATACAGAGTGGGCGCCGCCGTCCTCACCTCCGACGGTAGGATATTCACAGGCTGCAACATAGAAAACGGCAGCTATTCCGCCACAGTATGCGCCGAGCGCACCGCCATATTCAAAGCCGTAAGCGAGGGCGCAAAGCACATCTTCGCCGTAGCCGTTGCCGCCGAGGAGGGCGAGCCTCCTGCATTTCCCTGCGGCGTATGCAGACAGGTTATGAGCGAGTTCTGCTCTCCCGACACTCACGTTCTGGTATATGACGGTGAACGCTCCGTTTACGATTTCGCCCTGAACGAGCTTTTGCCGTTTGCATTTGAAATTGAGAAAGGATAAAAAATGAAAAAGCTGAGCATCATCTTCGGAGCGCTTGCAGTAAGCGCCGCAGTATTATTTACCTCCTGCGCCCCTGAAACAGGACTTGACGGCACAGGCGCCGAGATACCCACTCCCGAAGTAGAGGCAAGGGAGCTTCCCCAGAGCGAAGCCCTTGATTTTGTAAAGAACCTTAAAGTCGGCTGGAATTTAGGCAACACGCTTGACGCCACCGCAAATTATCAGAACGAGGAAGCGTCCGAAACAGCCTGGGGCTCTCCCGTGATAACCGAGGAAATGATACTTGCCGTAAAGCAGGCAGGCTTCAACACTGTCCGTATCCCCGTCACCTGGCATACACACATGGACGAAAGCTATAAGATAAGCGATTTCTGGCTTAACCGAGTTAAAGAGATAGTGGATTACGCCTACAACAACGGAATGTACGTAATCTTAAATATCCATCACGACACCGACCCGCTGTACGTTTTCCCCTCATATGAAAAGCTGGAAAGCTCCAAGGAATACATCACCGCCGTCTGGACGCAGTTATGCGAGAAGTTCAAGGATTACGGCGACCGCCTTATTTTTGAGGGAATAAACGAGCCCCGCCAGATCGGCACTTCAAACGAGTGGTGGATAGATACAAAGTCCGACACTGCAAAGGAATGTATCGACTGCATAATGCAGATAAACCAGACTTTTGTTGACACAGTAAGAGCAAGCGGCGGCAACAATGCTACCCGCTGGCTTATGACTCCAAGCTACTGCGCGTCATACATTTTCGCCACCGACCAGCTGTTCAGTCTTCCCAATGACCCTGCAAACAGAACGCTTTTGTCCGTTCACGCTTACGAGCCGCAGGATTTTGCCCTTAACGACAGCCGTACAAACACCTTTGTTATAGGAAGAAGCTCCGCAGCCATAGATAACGTTATGGACGCGCTGTATGAGAAATTCACCTCAAAAGGAATAGGCGTGGTTATGGGAGAATTTGGTGCCCGCAGCAAGGACAATCTTGACGCCCGCATAGCCTATGCGGCATATTACGTCAAAGCGGCGAGAGCAGTGGGAATTTCCTGCGTATGGTGGGACAACAACGCCTTTGAGGGAAACGGCGAGCTTTTCGGACTTTTCGACCGCAAAGCTATGGAATGGAAATACCCCGACATAGTTATCGCTCTTGTAAACAACAGTTAAGAATATGAGATACAAAGCCATATTTTTCGACCGTGACAACACGCTTACTTATTTCAACAAGGAAAAGGAAAAATGGCGTGACATTACGGTAAGCGGTTGGAGTGGTCACCCACTGTCCCTGTCGTATGAAAAAATGATGAAGCTGTTTGAGCTTGCCTCTGAGGGAAGAACTCCGTGGTACAGGACCCTTGACGACGAGCGTGACTTCTTCAGACGCTATTACAAATACCTTTTGATTGAAGAAGGCGTAACCGAAAATACAGACGGCAAGGCGGAGCTTTTGTTTAACGAATTGTGGTGCAATAACGACCGCTTATTATTTCCCGAAACAGTCGAAATATTGGAATATTTTCGCTCTCACGGCTACAAAATGGGTGTGATAAGCGACACCTCTCCCTCGCTGGAATACACCCTGCGCCAACTGGGAATTGCCGAATATTTCACTTCTTTTACTGCAAGCTCTTTAGTGGGTGCGGGAAAGCCGAGTCCGATAATATTTAACGCAGCTCTCAAAGCGCAGAATGTTTCCGCAAGTGAAAGCATTTATGTAGATGATTATAAGCCCGAGGCTGACGGAGCAAGGGAGCAGGGCTTCACCTCCTTTCTTATAGACCGTGGCGGTGAAAATATCGATGAATGGACGATACACAGTCTGAAAGACCTTATATCATTCGCAGAAACTCAAAAATAAGTACGGAGAAAAATGGAAGAAAGATTTTCAAGAACAGCGCTCCTTTTAGGACAAAAAACACTTAAAAAGCTATCCGCCTGCCGAGTTGCCCTTTTCGGACTTGGCGGAGTGGGGAGCTACGCTGTCGAAGCTCTTGCCCGCAGCGGTATCGGAGCGATAGATATTATCGACAGCGACAAGGTGAACGTTTCCAATATCAACCGCCAGCTTTGCGCCCTTGACAGCACCGTGGGCAGATACAAGACCGACGTTGTAAAAGAGCGCATACTTGACATAAATCCAAACTGCAAAGTCAATGCTCATAATATTTTTTTCACCCCCGAAACAGCGGACAGCTTTGACTTTTCAAGCTACGACTATATTGCTGACGCTGTTGACACAGTGACCGCAAAGCTGGCAATTGTCACCCTCGCCAAAGCCGCAGACACTCCTGTTATAAGCTGTATGGGAACAGGGAACAAGACCGACCCCACCGCCCTTGAGGTTGCGGATATATATGAGACCTCCGTCTGCCCTCTTGCCAGAACAATGCGCTACGAATGCAGAAAGCGGGGAATTGACAGCTTAAAGGTTGTATATTCAAAAGAATCTCCCCGAATTCCCCTTGAAATAATTACCGAAAACGGAAAGACGATACCCGCCTCTCTCCCTTTCGTCCCCTCCGTTGCGGGACTTATTATGGCGGGAGAAATAATAAAGGACCTTGCAGATCTCAAAAAATGAAAGGAGAACCGCTATGTACTGTTCACAATGCGGAAGACAGGTAGATGAAAAAGATAAATTTTGCCAAAACTGCGGCGCGCCTGTCGTCCCTGACGTTCCTGCCGCACCACCCGTTCCTCCTGTAACAGAGGTAACTCCCCTCCCGCCGCAGGAGGCTCAACCTGTTCTCCCCGAAAATCAGGGAAGAAATATGCGTGAAGTCACCCCCGAGGATTATCAGCAGACCCAACAGCCCCAGGAATTTGTCCCCACTCCGCAAATGGCTACTCCTCAGCAAATATCCGATGCTATAAAAAAAGTATTCCGTTCGCCCCTGCTGCTTATTGCGGCAATTGCGCTTACAGTGGGACTTGCGTGCTATTTTGCTTATATTATTGATAATATCGAGATTTTAAGCATAAATATAAAATCTATCTTATCCTCCGCAACTGACGGTTACAGAGAGGAGATAGGCATTATCAGCGAATACGCATATCTTTTCTACATCGCCTTACAGCTTCCCGCCGTTCTTATCGCTCTCGGAATGTGGATAACCTGCATTTCCTCCCACCGCAAAAAAGAGGGACTTACCGCAGGCGGAATAAAGCTGATAAAAGGCGTGTTCATCTTCCAGCTCGTCTTGTACATTCTGGTAGCTCTGCTTTGCATTTTGCTTTTAGCATTGGGTATGGCGACAGCAGGCATTGTGGGACAGATGGACATTATATTCGGATTTTTGCTTTTGGCAGCAATCGTCGTCCTTTTGCTGGTGTATCAGATAAAGCTCCTTTCCACCGCCGACGTTATGCGCCGCGCGGTGCAGTACAGAGTGCCCGTTCACACCGTTTCCGTATTAGCCGCAGTGATAAATTTTGCCATTGCCGCCTTTGAAATTTATCAGGCATATCAGTCGTTCGTATCCAACGGTATACTTCTGGCACTGAACGCCATATTCGCCGCATTGACGTATATCATTCTGGGCGCATTTATCCTTTACTACCGCAACGCTATGCGCAATATCGCTAGGTGACAGGAGCGAAAAATGCCCATAAACAACATTTCTCAGCCTGAAATAATAAAGATAAACGACCGTCTTCGCCTGCGCAAATACAGCGGCTCTTACGACTTTGCGCTCCCCTGGTACTCCGACCCCGAGACCCTTCGCCTGATAGGAAGCCCTCCCACTCCCTACACCTTGGAAAAAATTGCTGATATGTACGAATACCTTGAGCGCAAGGGCGAGCTGTATTTCATAGAGATATTTGAGGAACATCACTGGCTCCCCATAGGCGACGTTACCTTCTGTCACGACGATATGCCAATTCTGATAGGAGAAAAGCGCTTTCGCGGTCAGGGAACGGGAAAAATCGTGGTAAACGCCATTGTACAGCGCGGAAAGCAGCTTGGCTATACTGAGCTTTACGTTGAGGACATCTACGATTTCAATATCCCCTCAATAAAATGCTTCACCTCCGCAGGTTTCATACCCTACCGCAAGACCCCCGAGGGACACGGATACTGCCTTGTGTTCAAGTGATAACTTCAGCCTGTTCATTTTTATGGACAGGCTTTTTATTTTATGGGACGTACTTCCGCTATTGACAAATATCGACGAATAGTATAAAATAATAATGTATGCAGTTTTCTGAAAAATTAAGGGTGAGGTAAACGATGAAATCAGAACGTAAAACCAGGAAAATCGACCTGCAAAACAGCAAGCTCCGTGAGAAAAGCATAATCGCCGCTTTAATAACGATATTTCTCACGGTAATTGTTATGGTCGTTTCATATATAAGGATAAACCAGATAACCGAGCAGCGCTGTCTTGAACGTATGCAGGAGGGCGTAAATACCGTTATCGACGGAATAGGGAACAAGCTGGCGAGCGACAGCAACGCCCTGCGCTCTGTGGCAAAGCTTTTGGAGCTGGAGGAGGATTTCAGCTCCGAAACTATGAAAGAGATGATGGGACGCCTTTCCCCCATTATGACAGCAAAAAATCTGAATCTTCTCCTGCCGGGGGATCTGATAATTTCAGGCGAGGGAAACCAATTTGACGTGTCAGACGACGATTCCATAAGCTTTGACGTGGAATCCGCACTGGGAGAACACGTTACCGACAGAAAAATGTCCGTGGGTTCAAACCCCGACCAACAGACCTACATAATCCGTCATTTCGTCCCCATCGTTAAAAACGGAGAAACGGTGGCTATGCTCTATATGACCACCAACCTCCAGAAATTGCCGCAAAATCTCAATATCAGCAATATCTACAACGGCACCGCCAGCGTCTACATAATCGACCGCAGCAACGGCGATTTCATAATGGACACCTGGCACGACCAGCTTGGAAAGATTGATGATGAAGATCGCCAGGTCAAGGGCGGCAAAAGCTGGGACCAGGTGGTAGATGAAATCAAAACGGGAAAACAGGGCTATGCCGTTATCCACTCCAACACCACAAACGAGTACCTGTACTTTTACTATGCTCCACTTCAGTCTGACAAATGGCAGCTTGAGGGCGCAAACGGTCAGAACCAGTGGACAGCCGCTGTTACAGTCCCCGAGGACGAGGCTTTTGCCAACCTTTATAAAATAAGGACAGTATATTTTATCATAGCGATAATTGAGGCGGTAATCCTTATTTCCTATCTTATCTGGACTATCCGCAACACAAGAGTTATCTGTGAAAAAGCCGTCCTTGAGGAACGACTTATCAAGGCGGAAAACGCCGAGCGTGCAAAGACAATGTTTTTATCAAATATGTCCCACGACATACGCACGCCTATGAACGCCATAATCGGTTATACCACCCTTGCGGCGGCGAATATTGAAAATACTGAAAAAGTGCAGGATTATCTTTCAAAGATACTTTCTTCCAGTAATCACCTGCTCAGCCTTATAAACGACGTTCTCGACATGAGCCGTATCGAAAGCGGCAGAGTTTATATCGAGGAAGTGGAATGCAGCCTGCCCGACCTGCTCCGCGACCTGCGCAATATCCTTATGACCCAGATGAAGTCAAAGCAGCTCGACTTTTATATGGACACCATAGACGTTATAGACGAGGACGTTTACTGCGACAAGCTCCACATGAACCAGGTGCTGCTGAACCTGCTCAGCAATGCCATAAAATTCACTCCCGCAGGGGGAGCCGTTTCCCTTACCATAAAGCAGAAACCGGGCGCACCTGAGGGCTATGCCGCTTACGAAATAAGGGTAAAGGACACAGGCATTGGAATGAGTCCCGAATTTGTGGAGCACGTTTTCGAGCCCTTTGAAAGAGAGCAGAACTCCACCGTCAGCGGTATCCAGGGCACAGGACTGGGAATGCCCATCGCCAAAAACATTATAGATATGATGGGCGGAACGATAGAGGTGCAAAGCGAGCAGGGCAAGGGCACCGAGTATATCGTGAATATTGAACTGCGCCTTGTTTCCGAGCGTCGTCCCGTTGGAATTATAAAAGAGCTTGAGGGCTTCCACGCCCTTGTAGTTGACGACGACTATACCGTATGCGACAGCGTGACAAAAATGCTGGTCCAGCTGGGACTTCGTGCTGAATGGACAATGTCAGGCAAGGAGGCTATCCTCCACGCAAGACAGGCTAAGGAGCTTGCTGACGAATTCCGCGCTTATATCATCGACTGGCTGCTCCCCGACATAAGCGGTATAGAAGTTGTCCGCAGAATAAGAAATTCCGTTGGCGAAACCGTTCCTATCATAATCCTCACCGCCTACGACTGGACTGATATCGAGGAGGAGGCAAGGCAGGCGGGTGTCACCGCCTTCTGCAACAAACCTATCTTCCTCTCCACTCTGAGAGATACGCTCCTTTCCGCAATAGGGAAATTTGAACAAAAAACCGAAGAGCCTGTTATTCCGACAGAAGACAAGGATTATAAAGGCAAACGCCTGCTCCTTGTCGAGGACAACGAGCTTAACCGCGAGATAGCCTACGAGATACTTACCGAGGGCGGATTTGTGGTTGAAACCGCCGAGGACGGCACCGTTGCGGTAGACAAGGTGAAAAAGTCAACTGCGGGTTATTACGACCTTATCCTTATGGACGTTCAGATGCCGATAATGAACGGCTATGACGCCACAAGAGCGATAAGGGCGCTTGACGACCCTGCTCTCGCCTCTATACCTATAATCGCTATGACCGCCAACGCCTTCAACGAGGATAAAATGCAGGCGCTTGAATGCGGAATGAACGACCACATCGCAAAGCCGCTGAATATGGACGTCCTCAACGATACCCTGCATAAGTATCTTGGAGGAAAAAAGTGAGATGAAAAAGCTGGCCGCCCCGCTTATTATGCTCGCGATATTTGAAACCGTGGCGATAACGCTCTGACTTGCTCTTGACAACATCTTCTACTTCTTTAATTTCACATATATCGGCATATGCATAGCGCTGGGACTTTTCCTTTACTCAGTGCATTTCAAGTACGCCCGCCTTGTGGTACAGCTTGGCGTAGGACTTTATATGCTGCTGTACCTCGGTTTTATAAACGGTGAGAATATGCAGATTGAGGGCTTTTGGTTCTATCTTTTCTCAGGCGTATTTGAGGCGGCAACGATACATTATGCGGTGGCAAAGATATTCGGACCGCTTATTTTCGGCAGAGGCTGGTGCGGCTACGCCTGCTGGACGGCTATGATACTTGATCTTCTGCCCTTTAAACAGCCCTCTGCTCCCCGCAAAAGGATAGGCTGGATAAGATACGTCACCTTTGCTGTCTCCCTGATTTTTGTAGCAGCTTTGTTTTTGTTGCAGATACCGAATACTGCGGGAATAATTTTCTGGGCGTTCATTATCGGCAATATTCTTTACTACGCCTTTGGGATCATTCTTGCAATAGCTTTTAAAGACAACCGCGCCTTCTGCAAATACCTTTGCCCCGTGACCGTCTTTTTAAAGCCTATGAGCTATTTTTCTCTTATGCGTATAAAATGCAACGATGAAAAATGCGTTTCCTGCGGCAAATGCAGAAAGGTATGCCCTATGAATGTGGATATGACCGACAATTCCCGCAAAAGAGCCAACGGCACCGAATGTATTTTATGCCTTAAATGCGTGGATTGCTGCCCGCAAAAGGCGCTGAAGCTGTAAATTCAAACCCCTGCTGAAAATCTTGGCAGGGGTCGTTTACATCTATTGACAATTAAGCATTAAAGTGATAAAATATATTGGTATTAAACCAATACAGAAATAAAAAATAACGGAGGAACTGACAATGCGTATCACATTGAAAGGCGACGTTGTAAAGGAATATGAAAACGGTATGACCGCCTACGACATCGCCAAGGACATCAGCGCAGGACTTGCAAGAGCCGCCTGTGCCGCAAAAATAAACGGAAAAGTGTGTGATCTGCGAACTTGCATTGACAGTGACGCTTCTCTTGAAATACTGACCTTTGACGACGAGGACGGAAAAAAGGCGTTCCGCCACACCGCCTCCCACATTCTTGCTCAGGCTGTAAAAAGACTTTTCCCCGACGTAAAGTTAGCGATAGGACCCGCCATTGACAACGGCTTTTACTACGATTTTGACGTGGAAACTCCTTTTACCGCCGAGGATCTGGAAAAGATAGAGGCGGAGATGAAGAAGATAGTGAAAGAGGGACTTGAGCCCGTTCAGTTCTATCTTTCCCCCGAAGAGGCTATGAAGACCCTTGAGGAACAGGGCGAGATATACAAGGTTGAGCTTTGCAAGGAGCACGCCGACAAGGGCGAGCAGATCAGCTTCTACCGTCAGGGCGACTTTACCGACCTTTGCGCAGGACCTCACCTGATGAACGTTTCCGCTGTAAAGGCGTTCAAGCTCACCTCCTGCACAGGCGCATACTGGCGCGGAAGCGAGAAAAACAAAATGCTCTCCCGTATCTACGGAACAGCTTTCCCCAAGGCGTCCGAGCTTGACGCTTACCTCACAATGCTTGAGGAAGCGAAAAAGCGTGACCACAGAAAGCTGGGCAAGGAGCTTGAGCTGTTTGCTTTAATGGAGGAAGGTCCCGGTTTTCCTTTCTTCCTGCCGAAAGGTATGGTTTTGCGCAATACTTTGCTTGAATACTGGAGAGAAGTACACAAGAAATACGGCTACGTTGAGATCTCAACTCCTATGATACTCAATCAGGAGCTTTGGCACAGAAGCGGCCACTGGGATCACTACAAGGACAATATGTACACCACCGTCATTGACGGCGAGGATTACGCAGTAAAGCCTATGAACTGCCCTGGCGGAATGTTGGTATACAAGCTGTCCCCTCATTCCTACCGCGACCTGCCCTTGCGTATGGCTGAGCTGGGACTTGTCCACCGTCACGAACTGTCAGGCACCCTGCACGGACTTTTCCGTGTTCGCTGCTTCACTCAGGACGACGCTCACATCTTTATGACATGGGATCAGGTGGAGAGCGAGATACAAGGCGTAGTCCGCCTGTTCGACGAGGTTTATTCCACCTTCGGCTTGACATATGAGATAGAAGTTTCCACCATGCCCGAGGATCACATTGGCGAAAAGGAAACATGGGATTTTGCCACCGAAACTCTTGAAAAAGCCATTACGGCTATGGGAAAGACCTTCACTATAAACGAGGGCGACGGCGCATTCTACGGACCTAAGCTGGACTTCCACCTTTCCGATTCTATCGGCAGAACATGGCAGTGCGGCACAATTCAGCTTGATATGCAGATGCCCGAGCGTTTTGATCTGGAATACACTGGCGCAGACGGCGAAAAGCACCGCCCCGTAATGATACACCGTGTTGTCCTCGGTTCAATCGAACGCTTTATCGGCGTTATCACAGAGCATTTTGAGGGAAAATTCCCGCTTTGGCTGAACCCCGTTCAGGTGAAGATAATGCCCATAGCCGACCGTCACAACGACTTCTGCGATAAGATAGCGCAGGCGCTTGACAATATAGGCATACGCTACGAGATAGACACCAGAAACGAAAAGATAGGCTACAAGATAAGAGAAGCCCAGGTCAAGAAGATAAATTATATGCTTGTCATCGGCGACAACGAGGTTGAGGAGGGCAACGCCTCCGTTCGCTGCCGCAAGAGAGGCGACCTTGGCAAGATGAGCATTGACGAGCTTTGCGCAATGCTCAAAAAGGAAGTTGACGAAAAAACTATTCTGTAAACATTTAAACAAAGGCTCAAATTTCTGTTCGGATTTGAGCCTTGTTTTCAATACGGCAGGTGAGAATATGGAATACAAAACCGATATAAACGCTCTGTTAAAGCAGCTTTCCGCCAAAGCTCCAGACCCTGATACGCTTGTGTGTAGTGACCCCAGCGAAAATACAAAAAAGCTTTGGGCGTATCTGAAAAGCATTTACGGCAAGAATATACTTACAGGGCAGCAGTATCTTCAAGTCGCTGAGCTTGAGGACGCCGTATATTACCGTGAAACAGGCAGACTTCCCGCCGTCCGAGGCTACGATATGATGGACATTGACAAGAAAAAGGGCGACGGACAGGTGGAAAGAGCCATAAAATGGGCGAAGG
Source organism: uncultured Ruminiclostridium sp. (assembly GCA_947627695.1). Classification (GTDB taxonomy): domain Bacteria; phylum Bacillota; class Clostridia; order Oscillospirales; family Ruminococcaceae; genus Ruminiclostridium_E. Next base: position 48,621 of record CANQXF010000009.1, read on the forward strand.
AAACAGGCTGTATCATTACGATGTGCTGGCACTGGTACGCTCCCGACGATATGAACGACCTTGAAAACTGCGTCTGGTCGTTTTATTACAAAACCACAAATTACGACCGCAAAACCAGTTTTGATCTGCTGAAAGCCGTAACGGAGGGGACCGCCGAGTACGCTTTCGCCATTTCCCGCATAGATATGATAGCGGAGGAGCTGAAAAAGTTTCAGCGCGAGGACATACCCGTTTTATGGCGTCCTCTCCACGAGGCGGCAGGGGACTGGTTCTGGTGGGGAAAAAGGGACAACGACAACGGCGAGTCCGCCGCCGCATACAAAAAGCTGTGGTACATCATCTTCGACCGCTTTAACAACTACCACAAGCTGAACAACCTCATCTGGGTCTGGAACGGTCAGAGCCCCGAGATGGCAGTTGACCCCAACTCCTACGACATCTGCGGCGAGGACATTTATCCCGAATTATACCACAGTCAGGACCACACCTCTCAGCTTGCCCGCTACAAAGAGGTGACCTCCTACACTCACGGCAAAATGGCGGCGCTTTCCGAGTGCTGTTTCCTGCCTGACCCCGACATCTTGCAGATAGATAAGGTAAAGTGGCTGTGGTGGCTCCCTTGGTGGGGAAGATTTGTGTACGCCGTAGGCGACGACCATCGCCCCGTCTTTGACGAAAAGGGACTCCCCGTGTACAATCCTCAGCAGTTTACAAAGGGAATGTTGAAATCCTATTTTGACAACAATTACTGCTTGACCCTTGACAAACTCCCCTGGTACACGGGGCAAAACGAAAAATACGTAAAAGAACTTATGAAGGAGCGTTTCGGACTTTGAAAAAATTTATCTCTATATTGACAGCATTACTGCTTATATTTACGTTTTCCGCCTGCTCGTCAGCGCCCGCCGCAACGGACAAGACTGCCGCACAGCTTGCGCAGACGGTGCAGAACAGCATAGAATTTCCCCAGCTTGTGGAAGTGACCGACAAGGATATAATAACCGAAAATATAGGCATAGACCTTTCTAATGTGACAGACTTTGCAGTATATCAGCAAATGCTCAGCGTTGACGTGAGCGAAATAATAATCCTGATAGTAAAGGACGGCGCCGAATCACAATTGAAAACCGCCCTTGAAAACCGCAAGCAGTCGCTGATAGATGACTTTGCATTTTATCCAAATCAGGTTGCCTCTGCCGAAGCAACGGTAGTGGGAAGTGAAAAGAACGTGGTATATCTCATCTGCCACGAGGAAGCGGCAACAGCAGAACAGGCTCTACTGCAGGAAATATGACAACGGAGGAAAAAGCAATGACCAATGTAAAAGGAAAATGGGCGCTCATCACAGGCGCCGCAAGAGGGATAGGCTGTCTTACCGCTAAGTTTATGGCACAGCAAGGCTGCAATCTCATTCTCCATTCAAGAAGCCTTTCCCACACAGAAAAGCTGCTTGCGGAGGTGAAAGCGCTGGGAGTTGAAGCCTACGCTTTTGAAGCTGAGTTATCCGACCTTGACGCCGTTGAAAAAATGCTGAAGGACATTGACACTCTGGGCGTTCAGGTGGATATCGTTCTGAACAACGCAGGTGTGCAGATAGCCTACCGCAACGATTATTTCAATACCCCTGTAAGCGACTACACCGAGAGCTTCAAGATAAACACCATTGCTCCCATAATGATATGTTATCATTTTCTGCCAAAAATGATAGAGCACGGTTTTGGCAGAATGCTCAACACCACCAGCGGCATACGCCTTGAGCCTCAGCAGGCGGGCTATTCCGCCAGCAAAGCCGCCCTCGACAAGGTGACAATTGACCTGGGTTCAACAGTTGAGGGAACTGACGTTATGATAAACCTCACCGACCCCGGCTGGTGCCGCACCGACCTTGGCGGACCAAACGCCCCCAACGCTCCCGAAAGCGCAATTCCCGGAATAGTAGCGGGAGTATTTGCCGACGACAAAAAATCAGGCAGATACCTGAACGCCCCCTACTTTACAGGACTGACTCTTGAAGAAATGGTGGAAAAGGTACATAAGGAATTTGACAGTCCCTACGGAAAATAAAAATATTCTCAAAAAAAGCACTGACACAGGAAAAATCTTCCCGTGTCAGTGCTTTTTAATTTTATATGCTTTTGATCAGACCTCACCGCAAAATTTCAGCGCAGAAAATTTATACAGCATATCATTCGCTGTTTCTTTCGCCCAGCTTGCCGAGTAACTCGTATAAAATGCCGTAAAGCGCCTGCGCCTTTTCAGGCTCCATATCCACGCAGGCGGCAAGCCGTTGCGGCACGGTCAGCGCCTTTTCACGCAAAGCCATTCCGTTTTCAGTTACGGAAACGATAAGGTCGCGCTCGTCCTCTTTTGAGCGACGCCTTGAAACGTATCCTTTTTCCTCCAGCCGTTTAAGCAGAGGCGTCAGCGTGCTTGAATCCAGATACAGATATTTTCCCACTTCTTTCACCCGCAGCTCCTTATGCTCCCACATCACCATCATAGTGATATACTGAGTATAGGTGAGGTCAAGCTCGTCCAGATACGGTTTATACGCTTTTACTATCTCCTTTGCGCAGGCATAGAGGGGAAAGCAAATTTGATTTTCCAGCTTCAGCGGGTCAAATCGATCCATTGTTATTTCTTCTCCTTATGATATTATCTTTCTTGCAAAATCTGCGGCGGCGTTCAGGTCTTTTTCGTTCGGCCTTCCTTTATGGAGCACAGCGAAAGCCCCACGGCAGGAAAATTCTTCTTTTGCAAGAGGGATATTCTTTTCAGCAAACAGCTTTTCCACATATTTTCGGGTGGAGCTTACGACTGCTGACGTGCTGAAATTCACTGCCTTGCCAACCGACACGCCGATACCGCTTATGAATTTTTTCACCTCGTCGTCTACGTCAAAAGCGTAAGGCGCACTTCCGAGAAACAGAATATCCACGTCCTCCGAAAGCGGCTCGGACACCGGTTTTGCCTTTACATTAACAGCATTTCCAATTGCCTCTGCGACTTTTTTCGTATTCCCACCTCTTGAATAATACCGTATTTCAATTTTCATGTCAAATACACCTCACATTTTCAGTGTTTCTATCCACTTTTCCCAAACGCCTTTATCCTGCCTGCCATGTACGACGATACCTTCCTCAATAGCCGCACTGTCTCTCACGCTTTTTTTCAAGTCGGACAGCGCGTTTTCAAATCCACTGCTGCCCGAAGTTGCAAAAAGTATTATCCTTTTCCCTGAAAAATCATAGCTTTCGAGGAACGTGTTGATTATTGTAGGCGCAGTATACCACCAGACAGGAAATCCCAGTAATATCACGTCACAGTCCGCAACAGGTGCATTCCTGTCCGAAATTTCGGGGCGTGAAGATTTGTTTTTCATTTCCACAGAACTGCGGGAATTTCCGTCCTGCCAGTTTAAATCCGCCTGCGTATAGGGAACTGCGGGGCGTATCTCATAAAGCTCTCCGCCTGTAATGTCCGCTATCTTTTTTGCAGCGTCAGCAGTCACGCCGCTTGCGCTGAAATATGCTGTCAGTATCTTTTTCATTTTTCTTCCTCCTGATGTATAGATTCTTGCTGTTCCGCTTTGTATGCCTCACGAACCGCCCTTGCAAGCTGATCTGCGCAGGAAGTGGGTCTGCGTCCGCAGGTAACGCCTGATAATTTTTCAGCTATCTGCTCTACTGTCCATCCGTCTATAAGCAGAGGAATAGCTTTCAAATTTCCATTGCAGCCGCCGACAAAGCTGACGTTGTGTACCACATCTCCGTCCAAGTCCATACTGATGATCTGGGAGCAGGTGTTTTCCGTCTTGTAATCGTAATGGAACATCACAATACCTCCTCTACCCTTACTTTCACCTTGTCAAGCGACTCGGTAGGCTCAAAGCGTGCGGCGATTTCACCGTTTCGGTCTATTAAAAATTTTGTGAAATTCCACTTGATCTTGCCGTTATTTTTATAGTCCTTGTCCGTCCTTTTCACGACAGCCTTTAGCATAAGTCCCATAGGACCGCTGAACCCCTCGAACGTTGTATTCTCCGTGAGATATTTGTACAGCGGTTCGGCGTTTTCCCCGTTGACGTCAATTTTTGCAAACTGCGGAAAAGTTATGCCGTACCGTCCGGTGCAGAAGCTGTGTATCTCCTCATCACTGCCCGGCGCTTGTTCGCCGAATTGATTGCAGGGAAAGTCAAGTATCTCCAGCCCATCCTTCTGATGAAGCTCATACAGATCCTGCAGCTCGTCATATTGCGGTGTGAATCCGCACCCCGTAGCCGTGTTCACAATAAGAAGGACTTTCCCCTTGTAATCGGACATTGACACATCGCTTCCGTCCTGCGCTTTGATTTTAAAATCATAAATACTCATTTTGCCGCCTCCGTTAAATTGCAAAAGATTTAATCTTGCACGATTGATATTTTGTATTATACACCATTTATATTGCTTTGTCAAGATGAAAAGAAAAATTTTTTATTAAAAATACAAAGCCTCAACTGATTATTTCCCGAAAAATTCCCACACAAGGAAAAAACAAAGAATAAAACACACTCTGTTGCAAAGAATATTTTTGCAAACCTTTAACTTAAAACGAAAGGAAGAACTTTAAATATGAAAGCAACAGGAATTGTAAGACGAATAGACGACCTGGGACGCGTAGTTATTCCCAAGGAAATAAGGCGCACAATGCATATCAGAGAGGGCGACCCTCTGGAGATATATACCAACGTAGACGGCGAAGTGATATTCAAGAAATATTCTCCCATAGGGGAAATTTCCTCCACCGCCGCACAGTATGCCGAGGTCTTATCAAAAATAGGCGGCTGTCCCGCAGCGATATGCGACCGTGACCATATAATAGCTGTTTCGGGGATGCAGAAAAAGGAAGTGCTTGAGCGCCGTGTTTCAAATTCCCTTGAGGACCTTATCGAACAGCGCAAAAGCCACGTTTACCGCTCCTACGAGGACGACAGGCTTATGCCTATCGAGGGCGTTGACAAGTACGCTATCGTGTGCGCTCCCATAATTTCTCAGGGCGACGTCAGTGGTGCGGTGATGATGCTTGACGGCGGCAACGCCGAATACGCCACCCCCGAACAGACCGCCCTCGTTCAGGCAGCGGCGATGTACTTCTCAAAGCAGATGGAAGAATAAATCAAAAAATAACCCTGCATGATTTTTATGCAGGGTTATTTTTATCCCTTGACACCCGTCCCATAAAATGCTATACTTTTCCCAAACCGAAAAGGGAAGTACACAAATGAAATACAACAATATCGTAAGCGGCAGATTTATCTCACGTCCAAATCGTTTTATCGCCAACATTGAAATAAACGGCAAAACCGAGATATGCCACGTCAAGAACACAGGCCGCTGCAAAGAGCTTCTCACCCCTGACGCCGCCGTTTATCTTGAAATTTCCGATAACCCCGCACGAAAGACAAAATTCGACCTTATCGCTGTTCAAAAGGGAGATCTGCTAATAAATATGGACAGCGCTGCTCCCAACAAGGCCGCCGCCGAATACCTGAGAAAGCGTTTCGGCAAGAACGCATACATACAGCCCGAATACACCTACGGCTCCTCCCGCATAGATTTTTATGCTGAAAAGGGCAACGAGAAATGGCTCATAGAAGTCAAGGGCGTGACCTTGGAGGAACAGGGAAAAGCCCTTTTCCCCGACGCTCCCACCCTTCGCGGCGTAAAGCACATAAACGAGCTTATAAACGCCGCCCGAAACGGTTACAAAGCCTGCCTGCTGTTTATTATCCAGATGAAAGGCGTAACTTCCTTTTCCCCCAACGACAACACCCACCCCGAATTCGGGCAGGCTCTGCGAAACGCCGCAAAACAGGGCGTTTTGATAAAGGCGGTGGACTGCATAGTTACTCCCGACTTGATGACCGCCGACAGCGAGGTTGAGATAAAGCTGTAAAAAAGACCCGTGAGCATTAAACTCACGGGTCTTTGTATCATTACATCTTAAAACTGTCCCTGATACTTTGGATTATCTTATCTCTTATAGCGTCAACGTCAATGTTATCCATTACCTCTTCCGCCACTTCGTCTGCAATATCGTCCACGTCGAACTCGTCCTCAAGCTCCTCCTGGATACGTTCCATAACTGTCCTGCGTATGGAATCTGCGTCTGCTCCTCCGAAAAAGTCAAAGTTGAATGTGTTCTGATCAGCTTTATTTTGCTGCGCCTCTTTCATATCGGGGAATGCGTCCTTCGACCACCGGGAATTTCTTGGAAATCCCTCGCTGAAAATTATGTTGTGCCTTTGCGGCAGCCCATTAGGAGCGGGATCCTCAGGCAGGTCTGCATAGCTTTCAGGCTCGTCTGCGTGCATAACGGTGGCGCAAGCCGCCATTGCGACAAATATCAGCTTTGTGTAGCAGGCGTCGCCCGTATTGAAAGGTATCCTGTAAAGGTACCAGCCCTTATAATGCCTTTCGTACCTGATAAAATTGCGGTTAAGATTGTAGATTGAGCGGTTTTCGTTATCCGCGTCAAAAACTATCTCCAGTCGGCAGGTCTCCTGATTTCTGTCATTCTCTCCGCCGTTGAGCCAGAACACGAATTCATAGTCCGTATTCTTTTCCAGCACAAGCTCCGCCGTTTCTATCTGCGACCAGTGCCAGTCCCAGTCGCCTATCATATAGGCCTCAGTCAGCTTTCCGAACGGGTCTGTAATAAAGGAACGGGTAGCCACAGTTTTGTCGCATTCCTTGCTGGGCTTCCATTCCCTTGCGTTGAAAAAAAGTGTTTTCGCCTTTTTCTCATTTGCGTTTTCAGTCTGCTTTTCAGGAGTTTCGGGAATGTCGCTTGCGGCGGTTTCAATGACCTCGCCTGTCTCAGCGGAAACGGTAATAGTTTCATTATTGTTGTCAGTGATATTGAAAAGTTTCATATTATCCTCCGTATCGGGCGGAGCTGAACTGTCCACAAGACGAATTTCGTACTCACTGACCTTCTCAGCCCGCCCTTTTTTGATTAAGCCTTTAGCTCTTTTAGGGTAGGTATTACCGAGAAAATTACCAAATTCGTCCTTCACAATTACGTTTTTTGCTATGGGTATCTTCCCCCTTGTGAAATATTGAATTGTCGTACGCTGTTTTTTGTAATGGGTGCCGTCCCCTGTACAGAATTATTTTATCATACAGAGATTTTTTTGTCAACCGCATTTTCAGCAAAGCGGAAAGATGATTTTCCCGAAGAACTGCCCCTACTCACGATTGACAACGCCCCCTTTTTATGGTAAAATGCTTTATTGAGCGGAATAAACAGATAGATGAGAATTTATTGGGAGACAGATAAAATGTACGCTTTTCACGTTGTCACAGACAGACCTATGTATGTCGGACAAAAGATAATATTTGACGATTCACACCATAGCGGAGTGTATCAGAGAGTATACGATAAACTTAACATTGTGAATGATATATATGATAATCCTGAGAAATATGATGAAACAAAGTTAGAACATCACACCTCAGTCGCTTTACGGGAATTGGCATTGGAAGAAGTGCGCAAAAAGAAGTATCCTCAGTACCCGTCAAGAATGAGCTGCCTGTATGTGTCAAAAACCTTTGAAGAGGCAAAAAACTGGGGGAAATATTTTGCGGAGATAGGAAGACCCACATACAGTATTGTAAAGCTTGAAATACAAGGTAATTGTTTTATCGGAGATGCTGCAAAGTGTTTTGACGGGCGGACAGATAAAGCGGAAAACCTGCGGCTCGCTGAATTATATTGGGAAAACGACTCTGACAGATTTGATGAAAACCCCATTGAAGAAATGCTTGTAGACGGGGTCATAACAGTAGTTGAAATACTGGAAGAAATCAATGCAAATTTGAACGGTTAAGTTCTTTATTGAGTGGAACGACAGAAAGGCAGAAGCTATGAGAGAAATAAAATTTCAAAATATTGCGGGAATAATACTGATACCTGCAAAGGCAAATTCACAGGACGGGTGGTTCGCCTTTGACACAGGGGCAATGCAAACAGTGCTGAACAACAATTATTTCCCTGAGCTTACAGGCGAAAAAAGAGACGTCGCCGTATTTGACAGCGAAATGTCAGTTACAGGTGCGGCGGAAACGTATCTTCAGGAGCTTGTCATCGACGGTATTCCTGCGGACAACAGTCAGCCTGTACTTCTTATGGATATGTCCTATGTGGAAACAGAACTGCGGACGTTACAGCCTGACGTTCGTTTCCTCGGCTCCATTGGGACGGATGTTTTCAAAAACGTTCCGATACTTTTGGACTATGAATATTCGACTCTCACCATAGAGCCAAATATAAATACTGACGGCGCTGAAAGTATCCCTCTCTCGAACGAAGCGCTCCCTGTAATTACTATTGAGCTTTGCGGCGAACTCCACAGATTTGTCCTTGACACAGGCGCAAATACCTGTCTGCTGTCAAGCGAGCTTTCAGAAAAAATAACAGTTTCTCCCTCGCCTGATTCATCGGATATTGTTTTGATTTCCGAAGTCAAAGTGGGAACTCACCGTTACACAGATATAAGCGCTGTCTTCACCGATATTTCTCACATTCGCTGTCGTGTAGATGCGGACGGCGTTATCGGTTATCATATACTGTCTCCCCAGTTATCCCTTCTTGATTTTCAAAGATCTGTCCTGTATTTATTCTGAAAAGAATGACCCCGTCATTAAAATAAAAAAGAAAGAAGCTGACATTTTGAAAATATTTGACGCACACGTTCACATTTTCCCCGAAAAGATAGCCGCAAAAGCGTCTGTCAACATCGGAAAATTCTACGACCTTCATATGGACTTTGACGGCACGGTGGATTCCCTTATAAACCTTTATTCCAAAGTCGGAGTATCAAAGTGCCTTGTCCAGTCGGTCGCCACAACTCCCGCCCAGGTCCAGAGCATAAACAATTTCATCTCTAAAAGCGTTTGCGAACACCCCGATATGTTCGTGGGCTTTTGCTCCCTCCACCCCCTTATGAGCAGGGAAGAGATAAGAGATGAGATAGACAGGGCGATTTCCCTCGGCTTAAAGGGAATAAAGCTCCACCCCGACTTTCAGGATTTCAAAATAGACGACCGCAAAGCCTACGACATTTACGAGGCAGCCGAGGGCAGACTTCCCATTCTGTTCCACACAGGGGATTACCGCTACGACCGTTCCTCGCCGAAGCGTCTTGCCAACGCCTTGAAGGACTTTCCAAAGCTGATAGCCATAGCTGCTCATTTCGGCGCATGGAGCGAGTGGGCGGAGGGCAAGCACTACCTTGCGGACAACCCCAACGTTTACGTTGACACCAGCAGCTCCCTCTACGCTCTCTCCCCCGAAACTGCCCTTGATTATATCAAAGCATTCACCCCCGACCGTGTGATGTTCGGCACGGATTATCCTATGTGGAGCGTCGTTGACGAGCTTAAACATATGGAGGCTATCGACCTTTCCGATGAGGACAGGGAAAAGGTGATGTACAACACCGCCTGCAAGCTGCTTGGAGTGGAGGACAATTAAGTGGATATATTAAGTATAGTGCTTTACATTCTGAGCATCGCTTTCGCCGCTTTGCACTGCTTTGCCGCCGTCAGTCAAATCAAAGCCGACAAAAAACCGTTTCCCGGAGTTCTGATGATAATAGGTTCGCTGATTTTAGCAGGCGCAGTGATTTGCGGTATTGCAAAGCAGTCATTCGATTTTATTTTTGCGCTGTTCGGCTGCGGGGCAATTTGTTTCGCAGCAGTTTTCAACGGCCTTAAAAGCGGAAGCTTTCATATTCAGCACCATATCGTCCGCATAGCGATCTCTGTAATATTGATAGCAGGCTATATCTTCCTTTGAGCATAAGCAGATGTTTCCAGAACAGCAAAACAAGCTTTTATAAGCACCTGTTTCAAGGTGTTGAACTTTTATTGAATTTGATATTCAGACATAAAATTCCCCCGCCTTTTAAAAGACGGGGGATAATTTTATACCAAAATATCTATTCCTCCTTGCTTATCGCCTCTGCAAATACCGCTAGCAGCTTTTCCGCATACGCTTTCTGGCGTTCTGACAGGGAACTCAGCATTGTGATTATGTGCGAATTATCCGTATTTTCTTTGGTGCCGTTTACTATGAAATCCGTCGTCACATTCAGCGCTGCTGCGATCCTTCTCAAAGTAGGGATAGTCATAGACTTGCGCCCTTTTTCAATATCCGCCAGGAATTGCACTGAGATGTCAGCCAGCTCCGACAGCTTTTCTCTTGAGTAACCTCTGCGTTTCCTCAGTGCGTTTATTCTTTCTCCCACTTCCAGATTGGTTATATCCATAAAATCTCCCCCTTTTGTAATAGTATAACCAATTCTTTAGCAGTAAAAAATAATCAATAGTTATTGACAAAACTAAACTATTGATGTATAATGTAAAAAATGGCGTCAGCCAAAAAATTTTTGAGAGGAGTATGTAAAATGAAGTTTAAAAGATTTCTGGCAGCGGGACTTGCTGCGGCAGTTGCGGCAGCTTATATGCCGCAGGCTGTGCTTGCCGAGGAACAGCCTCAAAGCGGAAAGCAGGTCGATTTTTATGCGGGACTTACTTTTTACACTGATATGTGGAGAGGAAGAGAAAGCATAACCGAAAGCGAACTGCTTTGGTATGACGGATATGTACCCGAGTTATGGAACTTCACTGATGCGCACATCACCGGGGATGGAACGTATACCGTTTCTTTTGAAATCGACAAGTTGGAATCCGACGACGAAGATGAAACGGGATGGGTATTGCTTGATCTTCAGACTAATATTGATTCTTGGAAATATGATAACCTTGATATAACCATTGACAGTTTTAAGGTAGATGGCAGAGAGGTAGAATCAGGAAAAGACGGCGTTGTTTATTACGATAGATTAAATGTATACGAAGAGGGCTATCATGGAATAACCGAAGAAGTATACTCATACTATGTCGGCTTTTATAATGAATGGATTCCTGAGTACAGCGTTATTGACGCAACCGAAGATTTCGGCAATAAGGTAGAAGTTACTTTTACAGTGACCGGATTTGACACGGCGGGCTATTATTTTGAAGAATTAGATGACGGTACATATGCTGTAGCCGGTTATTACGGCGGTGATACCGATATTGTTATACCTGATGAATTCAAAGGAAAAAAAGTAACCGCAATAGCGGATGAAGCTTTTGAATGGAATACATATATTACTTCTGTCGTTATTCCGGATAGTGTGACTGCAATTGGGAGCAACGCTTTCTATTGTTGCGAATCACTTGAATCTGTAATTATTCCTGACAGCGTGACCACAATAGGAGAACAAGCATTTTCAGATTGTATGTCACTTAAGTCGGTACAAATGACGAATAATATTGAAAAAATAGAATATCGCGTATTTAGCGGCTGCTCATCGCTTGAAAGCATAACGATCTCGGAAAGTGTTACAACGATAGACAACGAAGCATTCTTTGGGTGTTCATCTTTGACAGCAATAGTTATTCCTGACAGTGTGACCACCATAGGTGAATCTGCTTTTGCTAATTGCACGTCTCTCGAATCGGTAACGCTTTCAAAGAGCATTACAAAAATAGATAATAATGTATTTCGTACGTGTTCATCGCTTAAGGAAATAACTATTCCTGACAGCGTGACAACAATCGGCGGAGGTGCTTTTTCCTCTTGCACATCTCTTGAATCAGTAACAATTCCTGATTCTGTTGAAGTTATCGGAAGCCAGGCATTCTACAATTGCAGTGCGCTTAAAACGGTCAATATTTCTGAAAATGTATCAGAGATAGGTGCAGCGGCGTTTGCAGATTGCAAATCTCTGCTTTCAATTGACGTAGATGAAGCGAATGCCAACTACAAAGATTTGGACGGAGTTTTGTTCACCAAAGACGGAAAAATTCTTATTCAGTTTCCTACCGCAAGAGAAGGCTCATATGACGTACCCGAAGGAACTGAAATAGTATCAAGCTTTAGCTTTGCCTTTTGTGAAGGAATTGAGTCAGTATCCCTTCCCGAAAGTATAACACAAATATCGTCAATGTCATTTTATTATGCTGTTTCTTTAAAATCTGTAAATATACCTGAAGGTGTTACTGAAATTGCAAACAGCGCTTTTGCATCATGCGAGTCGCTTGAATCTGTAATAATTCCGAATAGTGTTACCTTGATTGACATTATGGCTTTTTCATCCTGCACCACTCTTAAATCAGTAACTATTCCAAAAAGTGTTGAAAAAATAAACGATGCTGCATTTGGTCATTGCTCCCCAGACCTCACAATCTACGGTTATAAAGGCACGGCAGCCGAAACCTACGCCAACGACAACGAAATAACCTTTGTTGCTCTGGATAAAGAAGATGAGACTACCGACTCTTCTGTATCCACCAACCCCGCTGAAACCACAACAGACACAAACACTGAAAACGGCAATACACAGAACAGCGATACCAACAATGACAAAAACGAGCCAACAGGCGTTGTTCTTGCTTTGCTTCCTGCCGCATTTGCCGCTGTGGGCGTGATCCTTTCCAGAAAACGCAAGTAATTCAAGAATAACTGAAACAAGGACTTTCGGATATCCGAAAGTCCTTGTTTTTATAGTTTGCTGAAAAAACTTACTTATTAGCTTCCTCGACTGCAACCGCACAAGCCACGGTAGCGCCAACCATCGGGTTATTGCCCATTCCTATAAGTCCCATCATCTCAACATGAGCAGGAACTGAGGAAGAACCTGCGAACTGAGCGTCGCCGTGCATACGGCCCATAGAGTCGGTCAGACCGTAGGATGCAGGACCGGCCGCAACGTTATCGGGGTGCAGAGTACGTCCCGTGCCGCCGCCTGATGCAACGGAGAAATACTTCTTTCCGTTTTCAATAGCCCACTTCTTATAAGTGCCTGCTACAAGGTGCTGGAAACGAGTGGGGTTAGTGGAGTTACCTGTAATGGAGACCTCAACGCCCTCTTTTCTCATTATAGCAACGCCTTCTGTAACGTCGTTCGCGCCGTAGCAACGAACCTTAGCCTTGTCGCCGTCAGAGAAAGCAACTTCACGAACTATCTTCAGCTCGTCGTTAGGAATATCGTAGTCAGTCTCAACATAAGTAAAGCCGTTGATACGGGAGATTATGTAAGCGGCGTCCTTACCAAGACCGTTGAGTATAACTCTCAGAGGATTTTTTCTTGCCTTGTTTGCAGTCCTTGCAATACCGATAGCGCCTTCAGCAGCGGCAAAGGATTCGTGACCTGCCAGGAAGCAGAAGCACTGAGTGTCCTCCTCCAGCAGCATTTTGCCCAGATTGCCGTGACCTAAGCCCACCTTTCTGTTCTCAGCAACGGAGCCGGGAACGCAGAAAGCCTGCAAGCCCTCGCCGATAGCGGCGGCAGCGTCGGAAGCCTTCTTTATCCCTCTCTTGAGAGCGATAGCTGTACCCAGAGTGTAAGCCCAAACCGCATTTTCAAAAGCGATAGGCTGAACGCCCTTAACTATCTCTTCAACGTTTATTCCCTTGGAAAGGCAAAGATCTCTTGCTTCTTCGATTTCCTTCATACCAAGAGTTTCAAGGCACGCATTGATTTTATTCATGCGTCTTTCCTGTCCTTCAAATTTAGCCATGATCTGTTCTCCTTTCCCTTATTCTTCACGAGGGTCGATCTTCTTGACCGCCTCGTCGTATCTGCCGTACTGACCGCAGTTTGCCTTGTATGCTTCATCGGGAGTCTTGCCGTGACGGATATCCTCCAGCATCTTTCCAACCTTTACAAACTGATAGCCGATAACTTCGCCGTTTTCGTCGAGACCCAGAGAGGTTATGTAGCCCTCTGCCATTTCCATATAACGAACGCCCTTCGCCTTTGTGGAGAAGATAGTGCCTACCTGAGAACGCAGACCCTTGCCCAGGTCCTCAAGTCCTGCGCCAATGGGCAGACCGTTTTCGGAGAATGCGGTCTGTGTACGGCCGTAAACTATCTGCAAAAACAGCTCTCTCATGGCAACGTTGATAGCGTCGCACACAAGGTCAGTGTTGAGCGCCTCCAGAATGGTCTTTCCGGGAAGAACTTCAGCCGCCATAGCAGCGGAATGTGTCATACCCGAGCAGCCGATAGTCTCTACCAGCGCCTCTTCGATAATACCGTCCTTAACGTTCAGCGTCAGCTTGCAGGTGCCCTGCTGAGGAGCGCACCAGCCTATACCGTGTGTAAGACCGCTGATATCGCTGATCTGATAAGCCTTTACCCATTTTCCTTCTTCGGGAATGGGAGCAGGACCGTGCTTAGGACCTTTTGTGACAACGCACATTTGTTCTACTTCGTGTGAATAACTGCAACTCATGCTCTTAAAAGCTCCTTTCGGATTTTATTGGAATGTCCTTTAAATATTATAGCAAAACCCGCCGCCGATTTCAAGAGATTTTGTAAAAATCCGACAACTTTTTTGACAGTAATTTCTTTGTTCAATGTTAACGCCCCGTAAAATTCCTCTCATATAAAAAAATATCTTGCATTTCCCGTTAAAATGTGCTATTATATTAAAGTTAAGGACGTCTCAGTGAAAGGAATGATGAAAAATGAACGCATTTTCATACAGAATATCAGGCGTACAGCCCTCTGCTATAAGGGAAATACTGAAATTTACCTCCGACCCCGAGGTCATCAGCTTTGCCGCGGGCAATCCTGCTCCCGAAGCGTTTCCCGTTGAAACGATACGCAGGATAAGCGATGATATTCTCAGGGAGGAGCCTATAAGCGCCCTCCAGTATTCCATCACAGAGGGTTATCCCAAGCTCCGCCAGTGGCTAAAGGACGATATGACGAAAAAGGAAATGTTCAACGAGCAGGACGATGAGCTTATAATCACCAGCGGCGCACAGCAGGCTATCGAGACCTGCGCCAAGATATTCTGCAACGAGGGCGAGACCATAATCTGCGAGGAACCTTCATTCATCGGTTCTCTCAACGCTTTCAGAACCTATAACGCAAAGCTTGTGGGCGTTGAAATGGACGACGACGGAATGATACCCGAAAAGCTGGAGCAGGCTTTAAAAGCCAATCCCCGCACCGCCTTCATCTACGTTATCCCCAATTTCCAGAACCCAACGGGAAAGACCACTTCTCTTGAACGCCGCAAGATGATACTTGACCTTGCCTATAAATATAACGTTCTTGTCCTTGAGGACAATCCCTACGGCGACCTTCGCTTTGCGGGAATTGACGTTCCCTCAATAAAATCTATGGATAAAAAGGGACACGTTATATATGCGGGAACATTTTCCAAGATACTCTCTCCCGGACTTAGAGTAGGCTATATGATAGCCACCAAGATGATGATAAGCAAAGCCACTGTCGCTCTGCAAACCTCCACCGTACACACCAACATCTGGGCGCAGATGGTAGCTTACCGCTTTGTTACCGAAGTCGATCTTGAGGAGCATTTCCAAAAGCTCCGTGAAATATACAAGAACAAATGCAGCCTTATGCTCAACAGCCTGAAGTTTGCGATGCCCCGTTCAATAGATTTCACTGAGCCTGAGGGCGGACTTTTCATCTGGGGAACTCTCCCCTGCGGCGATATGAACGCCTTCTGCAAAGCCGCAGTTGAAAACAAGGTAGCAGTCGTACCCGGCAACGCTTTCTCAGTAGACGAAAGAAAGCCCAGTCTCAGCTTCCGCCTTAACTTCTCGACTCCCACCGACGAGCAGATAGAACAAGGCGTAGAAATCCTTGCAAAAGTGGCAAAAACAATGTATTAAAATCCGTTTTTCCGCAGGAAAACACCACAACTGTGTACTTTTCACTGTGCACTCTACACTGACCACGCCAGCATTAACATAAATCAAAAGGACAAAAACAATGGAAGAATTAAGAAAAATTTAAAATCCGTTTTTCCGCAGGAAAAACACCACAACTGTGTACTTTTCACTGTACACTCTACACTGACAATGCGGTGCCGTTACCCGCATTAACATAAATCGAAAGGACAAAATCAATGGAAGAAATCAGCAAAAAGCGTATATTCAGCGGCATACAGCCCACCAACACCCCCCATCTGGGCAATTATCTGGGAGCTTTGCGCAACTGGAAGAATATGCAGGAGGATTATGACTGTATTTACAGCATAGTAGACCTGCATTCTATCACCGTAAGGCAGGAGCCTGCCAAGCTGCGCCGTCAGATAGCCGAAAGCTACGCTCTTTTGCTTGCGATAGGCATTGACCCTGAGAGATCCGTTGTATTTGTTCAGGGACACAATCCTGCTCACGCACAGTTGAGCTGGATACTGTCCTGCTTTACACAATTCGGCGAGCTCAGCCGTATGACCCAGTTTAAGGACAAATCCCAGAAGCACCCCGAAAATATAAATGCGGGACTGTTCACCTACCCTGTTCTTATGGCGGCGGACATTCTGCTTTATCAGGCGGACGTTGTCCCCGTGGGAATTGACCAGAAACAGCACGTTGAGCTTGCCAGAAACATCGCCCAGCGCTTTAACAACCTCTACGGAGATACCTTCACCGTACCCGAGCCCTATATTGTAAAGGCGGTGCAGAAAATAATGTCCCTTTCCGACCCCACCAAGAAGATGTCCAAGTCGGACGAAAACCCCAACTCTGTGGTGAGCTTGCTGGACGACCGTGATACCGTCCTTCGCAAGTTCAAGAGAGCAGTCACCGACAGCGGCTCCGAGGTAAAGGCGGAAGAGGGAAAAGACGGCATTGTAAATCTTATGTCTATTTACAGCGCCGTTACAAACAAGACATTTGACGAGATAGAAAACGAATTTAAAGGAAAAGGCTACGGAGATTTCAAGACCGCCGTGGGAGAGGCGGTAGCAGATACGTTGACCCCTGTTCAGAACGAGTTTAACCGCATAATTGCCGACAAGACCTATCTTGAAGGCTGTATGAAGGACGGCGCGGAAAAAGCATACAAGCTTTCCCGCCGCACTCTGCAAAAGGTCAATAAAAAGCTGGGCTTTATCAATCTTTGATAAGGCGCATTTCTGCTGAAGATCTTCGGGCATAGCCGCCAATTCCTGCGGCTGTGCCTTTTTGCGTTTCTTTGCAGGAAGAAAGGAATATACAGACAGAAAATGAAATATTTTGACACACTGACGCAGGGAGCTGAGCAGGCTCTGACCGACCGTGGAGTCGGCCTTGACTCTCTCCTCTACTGCATCAAATGCGATATGGACTACGAGGGAATGTACTACGACACCTACGTGGTCTTTGACAGCGAAAAGCTTTACATATTAAGCGGCTACGACAGACAGATACGGGAGAAGAAAAAGATACGCTACGAATTTGACTTCCGTGATTATAAGGAGTACAGCCTTTCCGATATTTACGAGCTGTACGTCGACCGCTATCGCCACACCTGCCGCCTTATGGGAAAGCGAAAGGACGGTGACAACAGCGACAAGCACATCTGCATAAGCCGCTTTTCATCAGGCTTTTCCGAGAAAGCGGAGCAGTTTTGTCACCGCTACAACCTGACGGTAAAGAAAGAGGCAATAGACGACAGCATGCTGGACGAGCGCAGTCCCTTCTGCCCCAAATGTCACCGCCGCTATCCTGACCCCAACCGCAAATACTGCCCCTATTGCGTAAAGCGCTCGTCGCTTTTCAGACGCCTTATGGAAATGTTCGGGGACTTCAAGCTCCAGACCGCCTCAATACTTATTATGATGATACTTTCAGCGGCTCTGGGAATAATCTCCCCCTACTTCGGCACAGCTTTCCTGTACGACCGTGTGCTTGATGCGGCAGGCGATTTTTACGGACAGATACTCTTTGCCGTTTTGATGATGGCGGGATTTCGCCTTATGTCAGGGCTTTTCAGCACTCTTTACGGCGTTGTGTTCAGCACCGCCGTATCAAAGGTAATGCACAAAATAAGGGTAAAGGTCTTTGCCGCAATGGAAAAGCTGTCCCTGTCCTTCTTCACATCAAAGCAGACAGGCTCCCTTATGACCCGTGTAGACCGTGACGCCAACGATGTTTACGACTTTTTCTGCTTCATCGTCCCCCAAGGTGTCACCAACATCATCAAAATGGCGTCAATGGTAATTCTGATGTACCTGCTGTCCCCTTTGCTCGCCACCTGCATACTTATAATGATGATAATGGTGTTTGTCAGCGAGATATTTTTTGCCAAAGGACAGCGCCGCCACTGGCGAGCCACCAACCTTGCCGTCCGCCGTATGCAGTCCAACCTGAACGACGCCATAAACGGACACAGAGTTGTGAAAGCCTTTGCCCGTGAGGAGCAGGAAAAAGCCCGCTTCGGCAAGAGTCTTGACCGTGTGTATGAGGCGGATATGGCAAGAAATGTTCGCTACGTCAAGTTCGACAGCTCACAGTGGGTTATATACAGCGTGGGCAGAGCTTTGCTTGTCGTTCTGGGATTTTACCTTGTTATAAAAGGCTCCATAGGCATAGGCGAGCTTATGCTTATGATAAGCTATTTTGGAATGTTGTGGGATCCTGTTTATTTCTTCGTATATGCAGGCAACGACTGGTCACGGTGCATAGACGCCGCCTCCCGTATCTTTGAGATAATCGACAGCAACCCCACCGTAAAGCCCCCTGTAACTCCCGCAGAAGTACCCTCCGAGGGACTTCAGGGCGACATAGTGCTGAAAAACGTCAGCTTTGAATACGAGGCGGGCGTTCCCGTTCTTAAAGATGTAAGTATGAACATAGAGCAGGGCAAATTCTACGGTGTCGTAGGAAAAACAGGAGCAGGAAAATCCACCCTGATAAACCTTATCTCAAGGCTTTACGACCCCACCAACGGTGAAATAAGGATAGACGGTATCCCCATAAAGGACATCGCCTTTGAGGACCTGCGCCGCAGTATCGGCATAGTTTCCCAGGAAACTTACCTCTTTATGGGAAGCATTGCGGACAATATCCGCTACGCCCGTCCCGACGCCACCATAGAGGAAGTAGTTGAAGCGGCAAAGAACGCCAACGCTCACGACTTTATCCTAAAGCTCCCTGACGGCTACGACACTATGATAGGCAGCGGCGGAGTAAGCCTTTCAGGCGGCGAAAAACAGCGTATCTCAATAGCACGCGCCCTGATACAAAAGCCTAATATCCTTATCCTTGACGAAGCTACCGCCTCAATGGACACCCGCACCGAGCGAAAGATACAAAACGCCATTGACAATCTTAAAAAGGGAAGGACCATAATCGCAATAGCCCACCGTCTTTCCACCTTAAGAGACGCGGATATGCTCTGCGTTATCGAGCACGGTGAGGTAAAGGAAACAGGCACTCACGACCAGCTTATAAGAGCAAAGGGAAAATATTTCGAGCTGTACAAGCTGCAAGCCGAGGCGCTTAAGACCATCGGCGTTGAGTAAAAGCAAGAAAGGACAATATATGAACGAATACAAACAAACCGATTTTCAGATAGACAGCCTGCGTATCCTTGATGTGAACGAGCTTCACTTCACAAGACTGGACAGCGGCTATCTTGACCTTGAATACAAAGGGAACAGATACGAGCAGGTGAGCCTCACCCGCCTTCAGCCCTTTTACTATCTTGATACCTACATCAGCGTTTCCTTTAAGAACGACGAGGACGAGTGGATAGAGATAGGCGTTATCCGTGACATAAACGATATGTCAAAGGAACAGCACGACCTGTGCGCCGAATATCTTCAGTTCCGCTATTACGTTCCGCTGATAACCAAGGTCCACTCCATTCGTGACAACCGTATGGGTTATCTTTTCATTGATGCGGAAACCACGGCGGGAAGAAAGCGTATCGCCGTAAACGACTGGTGGACGAATTTCCGTGTGAATAACAGCGGAATGTTGACCGTCACTGATTCCGACGGAAACAAATACTACATACCCCACCCCGAGGAAATGGACAGAAAAAGCTACCGAAAGTTAGAGCTGTTTATGTGACGTTCCTCCTTTGAAAGGAATTTATATGAATTTAAAAACACCCTTACCCAAGGGCATACCCGAATGTATATTCAGTCTGCCCTTCGACATAGCGGAAAACGGCGAGAAGACCGCAGGCTTTCTCACCGCCGACCGTGAACAGATACATATTTACGACAGCGACGGCAGGGAACTGAACAACTTTTCCCTTGACAGCTTTTCCGCTTTTGAGGCAACAAGGCAGATAGGCTGCTCAATGCTCCGCGGAAAACGCAAAAACGACGACAAGTGGCAGTTTTTCTGCTCCTTTACGCAGACCCATTATATCCGCTACGCCGAGCTTGCCAAAATACTTGATTATTACGCCAACACAGGCGTATTTGTGGATCACTCCGACGAGGAAGAGCCTGTCTGCCCCAAATGCGGGCTGAGCCTTGACGGCTCCTCCACCTGCCCCTACTGCGCAAAAAAGGGAAGCACTGTAAAGCGCCTGATGAAACGCCTTGCCCCTTTCAAAAAGCCTTTCATCATCAGCATACTGCTCACCGCCTTTTCCTATGCCTGCGACCTTGTTGCGCCCACCTTACAGCGCTATCTCATTGACGACGTGGTTCAGGTGCAAGATCCTGATATGGAGCTGTTCCTCATAATAGCGGGAACTATCCTTTGCCTCGCCCTTATCGGAACAGCCATAGACTTCATCACTCGCCGCATAAACATCAACATCACCAACGGCTTTATTCGTGACCTGCGCCGCGACCTGTTCGACAAGACTCAGGAGCTTTCTATGCGCTCCATTTCCCGCCGCACCGCAGGTGAGATAATCCGCCGTGTAAGCGAGGATTCGCGAACGATACAGCAGTTTGTCACCGACAACGGCAAGGAGATGATACTCCACACTATCTCTCTTGTTGCTCTTGTGATAATAATGTTCGTCAGCAACTGGAAGCTGGCTCTGCTGGTAATTTTGCCTTTGCCCATAGCCGCCTGGCTTGCAAGCAAGGTAATGCGTATCCTTGACGACCGCAACAGCCGCTGGTGGAGAAAGACCGTGGCTTCCTCCCGCTATCTCCACGATATGCTTTCGGGAATAAGAGTTGTGAAAAGCTACGGCAGCGAGGAGCGTGAAACCGCCCGCTACACCGAAATATCTAAAGAGGTGTCAAAAGCCCAGAAAAACATCGACTGTATCTGGTACATATTAAGCCCTCTCCTGAGATACGTCATAGCGATAGGCGAATTTCTCATGCTTTACTTCGGCGCTTCCGCCGTTATGGATATTGAGATAACCTTAGGCGAATTTGTTCAGTTCACCACCTACGTTTCCATGCTTTACGGACCTTTGGAATGGCTCACAAATCTTCCCAGAGTATTGTCGCAGGCTATGGTCGCCGCAGGCAAAGCCTTTGAGATACTGGACGAGCGCATAGAGCTTAAGGACGCCGAGATACCCGCCGACAAACCAATTGAAGGCAACATCACCTTTGAACACGTTTCCTTCGGCTACACCGCCTACAATCCTGTTTTAAAAGATATCTCCCTTGAGATAAAGCAGGGCGAGATGATAGGCATAGTGGGACACTCAGGCGTGGGAAAATCCACAATGATAAACCTGATAATGCGCCTTTACGACCCTACAAGTGGCAGTATAAAGATAGACGGCACAGACCTGCGTGATATGACTTCAAAGGGACTTCACGACCAGATGGGCGTAGTTTTGCAGGAAACCTTCCTGTTCAACGGCACGGTTTTGGAAAACATCGCCTACTCCAAGCCCAATGCTACCTTTGAGGAAATAATACAAGCCGCCAAGACCGCCGACTGTCACGATTTCATCACCCGTCTCCCCGACGGCTACAACACTTATGTTGGTGAAAAGGGCTACAACCTCTCAGGCGGCGAGCGCCAGCGCGTAGCTATCGCAAGAGCTATCCTCCGTGATCCGAAGATACTCATTCTTGACGAAGCCACAGCCAGCCTTGACACCCAGACGGAAAAGCAGATACAAACCGCCCTTAACCGCCTTATAAAGGGAAGAACGACGATAGCCATAGCTCACCGCCTTTCCACCCTCAGTAACGCCGACCGCCTTATCGTCCTCGATAAAGGAAAGCTGGTGGAAATGGGCAGTCACACCGAGCTTATGAAAAAACACGGCGTATATTATCAGCTTGTAATGGCACAGCGCACCACTGCCGCCATAAAAAAGCAGACCGTGACCGCATAAAAAATATCCCCTCATCTTGCTGTGAGAACAAATTTCCCGCAGCTTTTGAGGGGATTTTTATTATTTTTACAGCGACTCCTGCAATTCTATCTGCCTGTAAGTTTCGTAATATATCTTTTTCCTTTGCTTCTCAATTTCGCTTTTCAGCTTCTGATAAAACTCCTTGTCCTCAAGCAGCCGTGCAACATACGGGGAATATCTTGTGCCCTGCCACCGCATTATTTCGTCCGCCAGAGTTTCAAAGCTCTTTGTTGCGGCATAGCTCCTGCCTATATTATCAGTGCCTGCGTCCAGCGAATCCGCCACCGAGATGATGTCCACTATCTTTTTCACCCTGCTTGGAACTTCGCCTGCGTCGGAGGGATAACCGCCCTTTCCGTCATAGTTGAGGTGATGATACAGCGCTGCCGCCTGAAGATCAGGGACCTCCTCAAAGCTGCTGAGCATACAGCTCCCCAAATATGGGTGATATTTTATCATAGCGAACTCCTCATCGAAAAGCCGCCTGTTATAGTTGCTGATGTGCTTTAATATCATACTTTTTCCTATGTCGTGATACAGCCCGCACAGCTTTGCCGTTTCCAGTATCTCGTCCTTTCTCTCTAAAAGCTCCTCCACGCTCTGAGTGCCGAACGTCCCCACCAGAGAATCTGGGTCTACTGCAAACATACGCCTGCAAAGCATTTCCGTCAGCCACGATACCATTCTTGAATGGATATGTGTGGGCGGGTGACAGGCGAGAATATAGTTCATCATATCATTGTGATTTGTTCTGTTTTTGGAGTGCTGCCAGGCGATAGTCTGCACCTCGTTACTAAGCTGCGTGATATATTCGTTATACGGCATTCTCATCAGATATTCAAATGCCTGCTCCATCATCTTGTTGATGATCATTTCATAAAACTGCTTTTCCTCTGTGTCAAAATATTTTGACGCATAAAATTCTACGTACATAGGTATTCTCAGATTATCGAATATCCCTTCGGAAGAAAAATCCTCCCTGTCTCTTTTCTTGTAAATGCTTATCCAGCGGTTTATCATTTCATTGACGGATAAAAGCCCGTTGTGAAATCTTGCGGCGTCGTAAAGGTAAATTATTTTGCTCCTCCCTCCCAAAACGTTTGGCGAAGGATTTGTGCTGTTGTAAAGATATTTTGCCGATTCCAGCATATCCTTTGCGATCCTTTCGTCATAATGCTTTCTGAGATCGCCCATAAATACCGTCCTGTCGGCGTGCATTGAATAAGCAAACTTGTCCCACGGCTGTTCGGGATTTTCAGCTCTTCTTTTAGGAGAATTTATGATCTCCATAGTCTTGTTAAAAAGCGCCGTGTATTCCTCATATCTGTCCTGTGTACTGCGAATATTTCCCCTTTCGTCAGTAAGCTGCATATCCAGCTTCATATTCCCCAGGCTTCTTATGATATAGCCTCTTGTTTTCGGATTTTTTATCTCATCATACATTGGCAGATAGGACGCCGCCTGAGAGAAATAGCTTTTTATCGTCCCCGCATACACAGAGATACCCAGGTCAGTTTCCTTAAGATTTACATAATGCAGACACAGTCCCATAAAATAAAGCTCCTGTATCAGCAGATCCGTGTCGTTATGTATAACAGCGTATTCTCTCAGCAGCCTGTGAATGTAATATGCAAGGCACATGTCCGACTGCTGACTGAGGTTTAGCAGCTTCTGGGACAGCTCTTCAAGCTCCTTCGCCTTTTCCT
The DNA here is from genome assembly GCA_947627695.1 of uncultured Ruminiclostridium sp. Classification (GTDB taxonomy): domain Bacteria; phylum Bacillota; class Clostridia; order Oscillospirales; family Ruminococcaceae; genus Ruminiclostridium_E. The sequence goes on from CANQXF010000009.1 coordinate 72,477, forward strand.
CCGATAGCTCCTCCGCTTTTTCGTTCAGAATTTTCTCACTAATGAGCCTGTCGTTGTCGTTATGCAGTTTAAACAGCGTTTCGGAGTTTTTTCTTATGGCGTCAACAGCCTCGTCCTGGTTCATATAAAGGTCAATATGAAACCTCATATGCTTTCCCACAAGGTGAAGATTTTCCATATACTGTTCAAAATCCTTGTTCAAGCCTGTCCCTCCCGATGATATATGTAAACATAATAACATTGTATCACAAATTTTCCGATTTTACAATACACGATTTCCCCAAATCAAAATTTTCCTTAAAATAACAATACCTATTGCAAAACACACCGAAAAAGTATATAATAGATATGTATATATGCCCGTAAAAAATATTTTTGGTTTTATAAATTATGGTAAAAAATATATTAAAAAGCGTTTATGAATATATAAAGCGGCTTGACAAGGTGCTTATCCTGCTTTGCCTGATAGCCAGCGGCTTCGGCATACTCCTTTTGTACAGTATGTACGCCAACGACTTCGCGGGAGTTACCGAAAACTACTACCAGACTCAGCTTATCGCCCTTTGTATCGGCGTAGCGGCAATGCTTATTGTCGCGGCGATAGATTACAAATTCATCTCAAAGATATGGTTTATCTACACCCCTGTCGCTTTGCTGCTTACCTTTCTGCTGTTCACAAGCCTTGGAGAGGGCGTCAGCGGCGCCGACGATATAGGCTGGCTGCGAATAGGCTCCTTCACCATTCAGCCCTCAGAGCTTTTGAAAATAGCGTTCATAATGACCTTTGCCACTCACCTGAACAAGGTGGGAAAAAATATGAACCGCCTGCCCCATTTTCTTCTGCTTTGCCTGCACGGCTTTTTCCCCGTCGCACTTATCTCAAAGCAGGGCGACGACGGCACTGCGCTGGTATTCCTCTTTATATTCGTCGTTATGATGATAGCTGCAGGACTTGCCGTACGTTACATCATAGCGGGCTGTATCGCCGTTCCCGCCGCAGTATACGTTGCGTGGAACTATCTTATGCAGCCTCACCACAAGGCGCGTTTTCTCGTTCTCTTTGACCCTGTGATGCAGGAAGAGGAGATAAACGGCATATGGTATCAGCAGTATTGGGGCAGGATAGCGCTGGGCAGTGGGAAAATGACGGGCGTAGGACTTTTCGGCGGGGATTACGTCTACACCTCCCTTATAAGAAACGACTTTATCTTTGCTTATATCGGAAACGCCCTCGGCTTCGTGGGCTGTCTTGCCACTGTCGTACTTCTTATGCTGATTTGTATGAAGGTATATCTCAATAGCACTCAGGCAAAGGATAAGCTGGCAAGGCTCATCTGCGTTGGAGTATTTTCCATGATACTCATTCACTCTATCTTCAATATCGGAATGGTGCTGGCGGTTTTCCCCGTTATCGGCGTTCCTCTCCCCTTCATCAGCGCAGGCGGGACCTCGGTAGTTTCCCTTTACGTCGCTATGGGACTTGTATTGAGTGTTTACGGACACCGTGAGCGAAAATATCATATGTTCTATACTGAAAAGGACTGAAACAGTAAAAAATTGCTTAATGCAACCAAACATAAAAAACGAAAGGACATACCAAAATGACAAAAACTGTAACCTTAGCGGAGCTTTACGGTGAGCGTGAGCTTGACGTCCAGCGCAAGCGCTATCTTAAAGCAATAGACAGCTATAAGGAGTATTTCGGCGGCATAGGGGACGGCTACCGCCTGTTTTCTGCTCCGGGAAGAACAGAGGTGGGAGGGAACCACACCGACCATAACAGGGGAAAGGTGCTTGCGGCAAGCGTAAACCTTGACGTTATCGCAGTAGTAGAGCCTATCGACTTTCCCAAGATTGCTCTGAAAAGCGAAGGTTATGAAGAAAGCATAATCGAGATAGATGACCTTGAAGTTAAGGAATATGAAAAGAACACCGCCGACGCCCTTATAAGAGGCGTTGCGGCAGGCTTTAAGAAAAACGGCTATAATATCGGCGGATTTAAGGCATACACCAACACAGACGTGTTGAAAGGAAGCGGGCTCAGTTCCTCCGCCGCTTTTGAAGTCCTTGTGGGAAATATTCTCAATTCCCTTTACAACAACGGCGTTGTAAATCCCATAAAAATAGCCCAAATAGCGCAGTACGCCGAAAACGAATATTTCGGCAAGCCCAGCGGACTTATGGATCAGATGGCGTCCTCCGTCGGCGGCTTTGTAGCAATTGATTTCAAGGACATAGAAAGTCCCCTTATCGAAAAGATAGACGCTGATTTTAACAGCTTCGGACACGCTCTTTGCATAGTTGACACCAAGGGTAGCCACGCCGACCTTACCCCCGACTATGCGGCAATTCCCGGTGAGATGAAAGCGATAGCCTCACATTTCTCAGTTGAATATCTCCGCCAGCTTTGCCGCGAGGACATAATGCTGAACATAAATATGCTTCGTGAAGAATACGGCGACAGAGCCGTTCTCCGTGCTTTGCATTTCTTTGATGAAAATGACCGTGTGGACAAGCTGAGCCATGCCCTCAAAGCAGGAGATTTCCCCGCTTTCCTCGATTCAATAAGAGAAAGCGGCAACAGCTCCTACAAATATCTTCAGAATGTATTTTCCGTCAACGACATAAAAAATCAAGGACTAGGCATAGGGCTTAACGCCGCAGAGCACGTCCTCAACCGTATGGGCGCCTGCCGTGTACACGGCGGCGGCTTTGCGGGAACGATACAGGCGTTCGTACCCCTTGAGCTTTTGAAGGAATTTAAAATGGATATGGAAAAGATATTCGGCGGCGGTTCCTGCTATGTTCTTAATATCAGAAGACACGGCGGCACCGAGGTAAATAAGGAAAGCCTGTTCGTACAAGAGGAAGAATAAAAAACAAGCCCCTTTTCGGGGCTTGTTCAGGCATTTACAGCTTATATTCCTCCGCTTCCTTTATCAGAAGCACGTCCACCAGAGCGTCCACCTTTACGCCCTTGTCGGTGTATTCCTCTGAGAAAACCTTCCCTCTCTCCCGTATTTTTGCGGTAAATCCCGCCTTTTCATAGGGCAGAAGCAAGGTCATTCTCCTTGAGCTTTCGGGCAGCTTTTTTGCGACAGCCGCCAGCAGCTTGTCAAAGCCCTCGCCGCTTTTGGCACATATCTTGACGGTATCCTCGTCTTCGGGGATATTGTTTTCCACCAGATCGCACTTGTTCAGCACGTTGAGAACAGGTATCTCCCCGCATCCAAGCTCCGCCAGCAGCGTCTGAGTGGTCTGCGCTTTTTCAGCCGCCTCAGGGTCGCTTATATCGCATACGTGAAGGATAATATCTGCGCTTGCCGCCTCCTCCAGCGTCGACTTGAACGCCTCCACCAGATTGTGCGGCAGCCTGCGTATCAGCCCCACCGTATCGATAACCAGCACCGTTCTCCCGTCAGGCAGCAAAACTCCTCTTGAAGTGGGGTCAAGCGTAGCGAACAGCTTGTCTTCCGCCAGCACTCCCGCACCTGTCAGCGAGTTCAGCAAGGTGGATTTCCCCGCATTCGTATAACCAACGATAGCGGCGGTGAGAACATTGTCCTTCTTCCTCCTCGACCGTGAAAAATCCCTGCGCTTTTCCAGTTCTTTGAGATTTTCCTCTAACTTCGTAATTCGATTGCGGATATGTCTGCGGTCAGTTTCCAGTTTAGTTTCGCCTGGGCCTCTCGTGCCTATCCCGCCGCCCAGACGTGAAAGGGAAGTACCTATCCCCGCCAGCCTCGGCAGACGGTATTTAAGCTGCGCCAGTTCGACTTGTAATTTACCCTCGTTGGAAACAGCTCTTCCCGCAAAAATATCCAGTATCAGCATAGTGCGGTCGATAACTCTTATGTTCAGGATATCCTCAATATTCCTTATCTGACTTGCAGTCAGCTCACAGTCAAAAACAGCAAGGTCAGCTTCCAGCTTTTCAGCCAGCTCTTTAAGCTCATCCACTTTGCCCTCGCCTAAAACGGTAGCAGGCTCAGGCGACGGTCTTTTCTGCAAAACTCTTGCCACAGTTTGAGCTCCTGCGGTTTTCGCCAGTTCTTCCAGCTCGTTCATAGAGGACTCGGCGTCATATTCGCCGCAGTCCACACCCGCAAGGATAGCCCTTGCTCTTATTTCATCATTTTTGATAATATTTTCAGTCATATATACCTCCAAAGGAAAAATATTTTGTGTTCTCACAGCGATGTAATCCTTTGGAAAAAGAATTTATCGTCTGCGATCTTTTAATTGTTTTTGTAAAAAATAATCATTTTCTCACCTCAAAACATAATTTATCTGCCGTAAAACGGCGAAAGGAGATGCTGAAATTGCAGCTTGAAAAATACGACGTGATAATCATAGGTTCGGGCGTATCGGGGCTTTACTGCGCCCTCAACCTGAACAGGGCGCTGAAAGTCCTTATGATATCCAAAAAGGAGCTTACCCTTTGTAATTCCGCCCTTGCACAGGGCGGCGTAGCGGCGGTGATGAACCCCAAGGACGATGATTATTCCCTGCATATCCGAGACACTTTGATAGCAGGCGGCTATAAGAACGATATGAATAATCTGAAAATACTTGTGGAACAAGGACCTACCGATGTAAAGAACCTGATAAAATACGGCGTTGATTTTGACCGCAATCCCGACGGCTCCATAAATCTTACCCTTGAGGGGGGACATTCGCGTCACCGCATAGCCCACCACAAGGACAGCACAGGCTTTGAAATAGTGACCTGCCTTATCGACCAGGTGATAAAGCTGAAAAACCTCACCATAATGGAAAATTCTCACCTTCTGGGACTGGAGAAGGAGGGGGAGGAATTTCACCTTGACATTCTCAAAGCGGGAGTGCATCACTATTATACCACAAATGCAGTGGTTCTTGCAACAGGTGGAATAGGACGAGTTTACGAATACACCACAAATTCAGCCATAGCCACAGGTGACGGTATCCGTTTCGCCTACAATTTAGGCGCAAGAATAAAACACCTCAGCTACGTTCAGTTCCACCCAACTGCCTTTGCTGACAGAAAAAACCGTGAATGTTTTCTGGTATCTGAGGCGGTAAGAGGCGAGGGCGCATATCTTCTCAACGCCAATAAAGAACGTTTTATGCAGAAATATGAGCCTGAGCGCAAGGAGCTTGCTCCCCGCGACGTAGTTTCCAAATGTATGATGCAGGAGCAGGAAGCCGTGGGCAGCGACGAGTTCTGGCTGGATATTTCCTACAAAGACCCCGAGTTTGTAAGAAACCGTTTCCCGATGATATATCAGCGTGTGCTTGAAAAAGGCTACGATATGACCAAAGAGCCTATCCCCATCTACCCCTGCCAACACTATCTTATGGGCGGCATAGCGGTGGACGGTAACGGCGCTACTACCGTAAAAGGCTTGTACGCCGCAGGAGAATGTGCCCACACAGGTGTTCACGGTTTGAACCGCCTTGCCTCAAATTCGCTTCTTGAAGCGCTCGTTTTCAGCCGCCTTATTGCGGAGCAGATAAACCTCACAACTCCCGCCGCAGGGGATTACACCCCAATAGAAGCCTCAATGCCATCTCCCGAAGGCGAACCTCTGCCCAAGGGCATACGCACCGAGATACGCCATATAATGCAAAAGGCGTATTTCGTAGTACCCAACTACCCCGAGGCTGAAAAAGGACTTGCCAGAGTAACAGAAATAAAAAATATGCTTGAAAGCAAAAAATACGCCCTTACTCCCGATTATATCGAAGCCTGCTCGCTTGCAACAGTCGCGTATATAATTCTGGGAGAAGTTACCGAGCAGGGGAAAGGAAAAGAAGAATGAAATTACCTCAGTTTTACATCGACGATATAATAAAAACCGCTATTGCCGAGGATATTAACTACATCGACAGCACCACCGACCTTCTTATCCCTGAGGACGACGTTTCCTCCGCATATTTTATGGCAAAGGACGAGGGGACCTTGGCGGGAATTGACGTAGCTTTGCGCGTTTTCAAGCTCCTTGATGAAAACATTCAGATTGAAACTTACTTCAAAGACGGTGACAAGGTAAACAAAGGCGACGTTATCGCCCGTTTCAGAGGAAACACCGCCGCTATGCTGAAAGCGGAGCGCACCTCCCTCAATCTTATCCAGCATATGAGTGGTATAGCCACCTACACGGCAAAATGCGCCGCCCTTGTACAAGGCACAAACGCCTCCGTCACCGACACCCGAAAGACTCTTCCGGGACTTCGTCCCCTGCAAAAATATTCGGTAGTGGCAGGCGGCGGCAAGAACCACCGCTACAACCTTTCCGACGCCGCCATGTTGAAAGATAACCACATAGACGCCTACGGCGGCATAACTCCCGCCGTGAACGCTCTGCGTGAAAAGGCAGGACATATGCTGAAAATAGAGGTGGAGGCGAGAACCCTTTCAGACGTACAGGAGGCTCTTGACTGCGGCGTTGACGTTATAATGCTGGACAATATGACCTGCGATGAAATGAAAAAAGCGGTACAGCTCACAAACGGCAGAGCGAAATTAGAGGCAAGCGGCAACGTGACCCTTGAAAACATCAGACAGGTAGCCGAAACAGGCGTGGACATAATCAGCCTCGGCGCCCTGACCCACAGCGTAAAAGCCTTTGACATCTCTATGAAGTGGGATAAAAAATAATTTAAGATTTTGCGTTACAAATGTTATTATGCGGAGGCGCAGAATGATCAGATATGCTGATATTCAGGATATTACCGTTTTAAGTGAATATGACAAGCATATTTCCGAATCTGAGTTGAAAAATATTATCCCTGCAAAAAGAGTTTTAGTTATGTATCAAGGGGATGATTTTATTGGGTGGCTGAGATTCGGATTGTTTTGGGACAATATCCCTTTTATGAATATGCTGTATATTTTAAATGATCACAGAGGAAAAGGGAACGGGACAAAGCTTGTTTCATTCTGGGAAAAAGAAATGGCAAAAGAGGGGTATAGACAAGTCTTGACGTCCACACAGTCAGATGAGCAGGCGCAGTTCTTTTATCGAAAAATAGGTTATACTGAATGCGGCGCACTTTTGCTGCCGAAAGAACCTTTAGAGATGTTCTTTATAAAGGACTTGATATAATAGATCATGATTTATTTGAGGAAAATATGACAGGACTAAAAACCGTTTCCGCAAGAAAAACAGAACTTATTTCAAAATTGCTTACCGAAGCACAGCAGTGGCGTGACTCTCAGAAATGACAGAACAAAAGAAAGGCATAAACCAAAATGTCAGGACAAAAAATAGTATATGACACCCTTGAAGAAATGCAGATACCTTATAAAAAAATAGAACACAAACCGATGTTCACCACCGAGGATATGGAGGACTGCCACCTTGACCCTGCGTACAAGGTGAGCAAAAACCTTTTCCTCCGCAACGCAAAAGGCGACAAGCATTATCTTGTTGTAACTACAGTTGACAAGAAAGCCGACCTGAAAGCCTTGGCGCAGGAGCTGAACAGCACCCGCCTTTCCTTCGGCTCAGAACAGCGCCTTGACAAATATCTGAAAGTAAAGCCCGGCTCCGTTTCCGCTTTCTGCGTTCTGAACGACATAAACAGGGAAGTGATAGTGGTATTTGACGAGGACTTAAAGCCGCTGGGAAAATTCGCCCTGCACCCCAACGAAAACACCGCAACGATCTACATTGACTTTCAGGATGTGGTAAAATTAGTCAAAGCCCACGGCAACGAGGTGATATATGCAAAACTCTGAAATAACGGTAAGGGAAGCGAAAAAATCCGACCTTAACGGCATACTCGCCCTTTATTCCCAGCTTTACGATAAAGCGATAACGCCTGATGAAAACATAATATCCTCATGGGAAAAGCTGATGTCCTACGACAATATCCATATGATAGCGGCGGAGCAAAATGGCATGCTTATTTCCACCTGCTGCTGCACTATCATACCGTCTATAACCCACAACGCCCGTCCCTTTGCCCTTGTGGAATATGTGGTGACAGACAAATCTCACCGCAGAACAGGCGCAGGAAAAGCCTGCCTCGATTATGCAAAACAACTTGCCATAAAACAAAATTGTTATAAAATAATGCTGATAACAGGCAGAGAGACTGCTCACGTCTTTTATAAGTCCTGCGGCTATAAGTCCGACGGCAAGACCGCATTTGTACAGGTTTTGTAAATTTTTTTACAAAAACTATTGCAATTTCTACCAAATAGGTATATAATATCTCTTGCAGGACAAAACATACTGATTTTGTATACTTTGCAAAACATTAAAGAAAAGAGAAAAATGAAATGTTCCATACAAAAATATATCTGGATAACGCCGCCACCACAAAGGTGAGCGACCGCGTACTGAACGCAATGCTCCCGTATCTGAAAGAGGCATACGGCAATCCCAGCTCCATCTACACTATCGGCAGAGAAGCCTCTATCGCCGTCACCAACGCACGCACAAAATGCGCCGAGCTGATAGGCGCAAAGCCCGCTGAGATATATTTTACATCAGGCGGAAGCGAGGGCGACAACTGGGCGATCAGAACGATCGCCGCCCAAGGCGCGGCCAAAGGAAAAAAGCACATAATATCCAGCGCCTTTGAGCATCATGCCGTTCTTCGTACCTTGCAGGACCTTGAAAAACAAGGCTTTGAAGTGACGTATCTTCCCGTTCACGAAAACGGTATTGTTCGAGTTGAGGAGCTTAAAGCCGCTATCCGCTCCGACACCGCCCTTGTAACGATAATGTACGCCAACAACGAGATAGGAACGATTCAGCCTATTGCCGAGATAGGCGCGATCTGCCGTGAAAACAAGATAATTTTCCACACGGACGCCGTTCAGGCTGTCCCTCACCTTCATATCGACGTGGTAAAGGAAAACATAGATATGCTTTCCCTTTCGGGACACAAGCTCCACGCTCCCAAAGGCGTAGGGCTTCTCTACTGCCGCAGGGGGATAAAGCTGACTCCTCTTATTTTCGGCGGAGCGCAGGAAAGAGGACTGAGAGCAGGTACTGAAAACGTAGCGAGCATAGTTGCCCTTGCCGAGGCAATGACCGCCGCAGCAGAAACTATGGACGAAGCTAACGAGCGCCACAAAAAATACGCAAAAAAGATATACGACACCGTGATGAAGCTCCCTCGCGTGCATTTTAACGGCGACCTTGAACACCGTATCCCCGGAACAGTCAACTTCAGCTTTGAGGGCGTTGAGGGCGAATCCCTTCTTTTGCAACTTGACTTAAAGGGAATTGCTGCCAGCAGCGGTTCCGCCTGCACGTCTGGAAGCCTTGACCCCTCTCACGTTCTACTTGCTCTGGGACTTGTCCACGAGGTAGCCCACGGAAGCCTGAGAATAAGTATGAGCGAGTACACAACCGAGGAAGAGATCGACGAGCTTTGCTCCGTTCTTCCCGGTATCATAGAAAAGCTGAGATCAATGTCCCCTCTGTGGGAACGCATTACAAAGGAGGAAAAGAAGTAATGGTATACAGTGAAAAGGTAATGGAGCATTTTGCCTCTCCCCATAACGTAGGCGAGATAGAGAATGCCGACGGCGTAGGCGAAGTAGGAAACGCCAAATGCGGCGATATTATGAAGATGTATCTTAAAATCGACAACGACATCGTCACCGACGTAAAGTTCAAGACCTTCGGTTGCGGCGCCGCGATAGCCACGTCTTCCATAGCCACCGATATGATAAAGGGCAAGCCCCTTTCAGACGTTCTTCAGCTTACCAACAAGGCGGTAGTCGAGGCTCTGGACGGACTTCCCGCAGTAAAGCTCCACTGCTCCGTCCTTGCGGAGCAGGCAGTAAAAGCCGCCGTCGCCGATTACTACAAAAAGCACGGTAGGGAAGCGGAAGCAGAAGCATTGCTCGCAGGTTGCGACGACTGTGAATGTTGCGGACAATAAAAATCTGCTTTGCTATCAGACATAATAAAAGTACGGTATGAAATTTCTCATACCGTACTTGTTTTTTGTCTGACTTCGCCGCTGTTCAGCTTACCGCCAGAGCGGTGACGTAAAGTATAGTGGAGGATTCTGCGTCCAGCGGAACTATCTCAACAGTATGCTTGCCGCTTTCCGCAAGGGAGATCACCTCTACCGCCTCAACATAGCTTCCCCAGCCGTTGGGGAAGTTTGCGTCAACGGTAGTTACCAGAACGCCGTCCAGATAAATTTCAAATTTCGGACCCTTGCCTACGACTTCGCCGTAAAGCAGTCCTATATTTTTAGCCTCAACGTCCTTGAACACCAGTCTTGCGCCGTTGAAGCCGCCCTTTACTCTCGCCATCCAGAAGCCCTTGAAGCCGCCGAATTCGGAATCAACAGCCTGTATCGTTCCAGTTTCATCGACTGCTTCAAAGCTGGACGGAGTGAGCAGTCTTGCGTTTGCATAAACGTCCTTGGTGGCAGGAGTGGAGAAATCGCTTTCTTCTCCCGAAATATTGTCCTTGTTTTCATTTACCTTTGCAAGATAATGAGTGATTATCTCAGTAAGCACCTTGTGACCTACCGTATTGGGGTGAATGTTGTCGTCGGAAATATCGTCCCACTTTATATAACCCTGATTGATAGCGTACAGAATAGCATTTCTGTAAGAAATAAACGGCAGATCATAAGCCTTTGCCACGCTGTAATGCTGATTTTGGAAGCTGGTTCCGTTTTCCTGCGTCATACCGATACATACGATAGCGGGAGCGCTTTCCGCATTCCATATCTTTCTTAGCAGACTGTCATAGCTGTTTATGTTTCTCTGAGTATTTTCCGTAGTATCATTTACGGAAAATTCCACAAAAACGATATCGGGAGATTTGCTGATAACGTCGGTGTCAACTCTGTGAACGCCGATATAAGAGCCTGTTGCGCCGATACCCGCACGCACGTAATTTATCTTTGAATCAGGATAAGTTTCTTCAAACCAGTTGGTGACAAGCCTTGCGTAACAGCCGTTATCCCCTGCGGAAGTGCCCTGTGTTATGGAACCGCCGATATAAGCAACGGTCAGTTCTTCTCCTGCCGCCGCCTTTTTCATAGCGTTCGCAAGCCTTACCTGATTGCCGGGATTAAGCTCTGACAAAGCGATCATCTTGTCTGTAATCCCGTCTGCAATTACATATTCGCTGTCCTGAACGTCGTCTGCGTAAGCGGTGTTATTTGCGTCCAGCATAGACAGGTCGCAGGAATTGTCAGCAGTAGCGGGAAGCTGATTTTCTCCGTTGCCTGAGTCGTTGTTTCCGCTGTTTTCACCGCCGTTCGAATCATTGCTTTCTTCAGGCGAAGAGCCTCCGTTGTCGGAACTGTTTGGTGTAGGACCGTTTGTTCCTTGCTCGCACGCCGTCATTGTGACCATAAGCGATGCGCAGAGAACAAGTGCTAAAAATTTTTTGAGTTTCATATTGTTTTCCTTTCCAAAAAAGCATTTGCTGACAAACAATATAGCAGAATTTTCAAAAAAAGTCAATATGGTTTCTTGATTTTGCACTCCATATATGATAATATAAAAGAAAAAACCGCAGGAGGACGATATGAGAATAACACCTGACAACAGCGCATTTTTTTACACAGGAAGAATTGATCTTGAAAATGCAGAAGAGCCCCTTTTTATTTATGCGGGAAGTATAGCTGAAACTAAATTTACAGGCGCTTCCGTGGGAATATACATAAAGAACCTTTCCATGTCCGTCTATTCCGCAATAGGCGTTCTGGTGGACAACGTCCAGTATAAATTTGAGCTTTCCCAAAGCAGGGAAGAGCAGTTTTTCCAAATTCCCGCACCGCTTGCTGACGGGGAGCATACTCTTGTGGTATTCAAGCGTCAAGCGGCGGCGCATTATTTCGCCTTTTGCGGAATTGAGATCGACGACGGCGCAAAAGTTACCCCTCCTCAAAAAAATTATTCTCTTAAAATAGACGTATACGGCGACAGCGTTTCCGCAGGAGAGGTGACCGAGGCATTCAATTACGAAGCTTGCACCGACCCTGAAAATCACAACGGTATCTATGACAACAGCTGGTTCAGCTATCCTCTGATTTTAAGCAGACGTCTGAGCGCACAAGTCTACGACAATTCTCAGGGAGGAATTGCCCTGTTCGACAAAACAGGCTATTTCTGCGGACCTGACCGTGAAACTCTTTTAGGACTTGAAACTACCTATGATAAATTAAGCTACGTCCCCTATTCCGAAAAGGGAATGACCAAGTGGGATTTTTCCCGCTTCACTCCCGATCTGATAATTTTCGCTGTGGGACAAAACGACCCGGCTCCCAACGAGGAGGAAACCAAAGACCCGCAGTACGTAAGAAGGTGGAAGGATAAATACAAGGAGATAATAACCGATCTTCGCCAAAAATACGGAAACAATACAAAAGTTCTGCTTATCCTCACCGTTCTTATGCACGACCCCCGCTGGGACAGCTATCTTGACGAGATAGCGGCGGAGTTGAACGACCCCGATATCCGCCGTTACCGCTTCACCCGCTGCGGCGCGGCAACTCCGGGACACCCCCGCCTTACCGAGCAGACCGAAATGGCATTGGAGCTAGAAAGCTATATTAGAAACTGGCTGAATATAAAATAAATAAAAACAACAAAAACCACTCATCTGTCCTTTACAGGCAAATGAGTGGTTTTTCTTTTTAAAAAATAAAAAGCATACCCAAAAGTACGCTTTTCATCAAACCGTATATAAATATAGGTCAGGCGGAAGCTGCATTTGCTTTCTTTGCAAGTCTTGATTTAAGACGAGCCGCCTTGTTCTTGTGGATAAGTCCCTTACCTGCGGACTTGTCCAGCTTCTTTACAGCTGCCAGTCTTGCTTCGGCGGTAGCGCCCTCGGCTCTTGCTTGCTTCATAACGGTTTTAAGCTCGGACTTTGCGGCCTTGTTGCGCTCCTGTCTTACCTTTGAAACCAGAACTCTCTTCTTTGCAGACTTGATATTAGGCATCGTTACACCTCCCCGTCAATGTTATGTATGTCATCAGCGGTATTCCGAAAATACACGCAATTCCTCATATTAAGGAACATCACTTGATAGATTATAGCACAGCCGCCAGGAAAATTCAAGACTTTTCGGAAAATTTTTTTCTTTATTGGTATAATTTCACAAAAGGCGGAAGAAAATACTTTGGAATTGGTAAATTATTGTATAATTTTTCTCATAAAATAAGGAGCAAAGAGATGAAAAGGACCGACCTTGCCGTTGAGCTTACCGCCAATGCCGAAAACAAAGGCTACGACCTTGCTGAAATAGAATATGAAGGAGTAAAGGTGACTGAAATAACCGTGGGAAAGCAGGCAATGGCTCTTATCGGCAAACCTGCGGGCAGATACGTCACCATTCATTGCGAAAATCACGACAAATACCGCTGCGCTCTTGTCCTGTCCCACTATGTCAGCGAGCTTTTAAAGCCCTGCGCCTCATGGGAGCGTGTTATGGTGGCGGGACTTGGCAACGAGTCCATAACTCCCGACAGCTTAGGCTCAAAAACCGTACATCTTATCCCCGCCACCGCCCACCTTTCCTCAACTCCCGAATTTGCTCAGCTTAATATGCGTCCCGTGTTTGTTTTTGAAACAGGCGTTATGGCGCAGACAGGACTTGAAAGCACCGACCGCCTGCGGTATATCGCCTCAAACATACTTCCCGCCGCTGTTATTGCCATAGACAGCCTTGCCTGCACCGAGGTCTCACGCCTCGGCACCACCATACAGCTCACCGATTCGGGAATAGCGCCCGGCAGTGGTGTGGGCGGGAACCGCAAGCCCCTTGACAGCGCCGTTATGGGAACAAAGGTGATAGCGGTAGGCGTCCCAACTGTCACAGACCTTGACATTGAGGACGAAAACACAAAAGAAACTCTTATGGTAACGCCCCGCGATATAGACGTGATAATAAAACGCTGTTCCGAGATCATTGCCTTGGGAATAAACAGCGCCCTCAATCCCACCCTTTCTCCTGAAGAAATATCGCAGCTCCTTTTCTGACATAAAGCAGTCCCTTCGGCATATAAATGTGACAAAAGGAAAAAGCAGCACGGGAAATAAAAATATTTCCCGCTTCAAAACACAGGAGGAATTATAATGAAAAAAATATCAGCGTTAAAAGTAACGTCAGCGGCATTAGCGCTGGCGATACTGCCCTTTGCGGTGACTAAGGCGGTAAAAGACCCGCCCGATATGAACAGGATAATGGCGGCGGCAGTGAATTTCACCGCCCCTTCAGGCTATGTCACCGAAATAGTGGGAGCAGACGGGAACGACCTTATCCTGTACCGCCCGTCCCATGAAGAAAGCGAAACAACTACCGCCACAGAACAAACTACATCTGCTCCGTCTCAGACCACCCCGCCAATAACTCAGCCCCCTCAGACCGAGCCGACGACTCAGCCGCCTCAGACCCAACTTGAAAATTACATAATCACGCAAAACATCAGCACCGACAAGGAAGACCTTTCCGTTTTCGACCAGAACGACGGCGAAGTGGAGGACCTAACCTTTAAGCCCAATTTAGGCGACAACTTCCTTTCATTCCCCTGCGGAGCGCAGGTGAGAAACTGCACCCAGCTTGACAACGATTTTCTCCGTGAGGAAATGACCGTTCCCACTGATATAAAAATAGAGGTAAATTCCGATGAGCCGCAAGTCCTGATAATGCACACCCACGCCTGCGAAAGCTATCTTGTGAACAGCGGGGAATATTACGACGAGGATTACACCAGCCGCACCACCGATTCCACTCAGAACGTTGTCGCCGTGGGACAGAAAATTGCGGAAAAGTTGGCTTCAAACGGCATCTGCGTTGTCCACGACGGCACTCTCCACGATTATCCGTTATACAACGGCTCTTACGACAGGGCAGAGGAAACTATCTCTGCCGTCCTTGCCGCCTATCCTTCGATAAAAGTCGTCCTTGACGTCCACCGCGACGGCTTGGAGGAACCCGACGGCACAAGGATAGCCGCCGTCACCGAGATAAACGGAAGACAGGCGGCGCAGGTGATGATAATTTCTGCCGCCTCGGACGGCTACTACTATGTTCCCAACTATCTTGAAAACTTCCACTTTGCCTGCCTGCTCCAACAGCAGATGGAAACCGACTGGCAGGGCATAACCCGCCCTGTATTGCTGGAATACTGCCAGTACAATCAGCACCTTACCACAGGTTCTTTGCTGATAGAGGTAGGCTCTCACGGAAACACCCTCGAACAGGCTCTCTACACAGGCGAGCTCATAGGCGAAAGCATAGCCAAGGCGCTTCTGGGACTTTCCGTTTGACATAACGGCGATAAAATATTATAATATAACTGAAGATTTTTTATCGTTATGAAAGGAAGTACAAATGGAGCTTACCGACATCGGCGTGATAAAGGACCTTTTCGCCCGACACGGCTTTTCCTTCAGCAAATCATTAGGTCAGAACTTTATAATAAATCCCTCAGTCTGCCCGAAAATAGCGGAACAGGGCGGCTGTAGCAAGGAAGTATGTTCCCTTGAGATAGGCACTGGTATAGGCGTCCTCACCCGTCAGCTTGCCCTTCGTTCAAAAAAGACTGTGGCGGTGGAGATAGACAGGGGCTTAAAGCCTATCCTTGACGAAACATTAAGCGACCTTGACAACGTTGAGATAGTTTTCGGGGACATAATGGAGCTGGACTTAAATCAGCTTTTTTATGAGCATTTTCAGGGGGAACAGGTGGTAGTCTGCGCAAACCTCCCCTATTACATAACCTCACCTGTCATAATGCGCCTGCTGGAAGAACGCCTTCCCATAAGCTCCATAACAGTAATGGTCCAGCGTGAAGCCGCCCAGCGCATCTGCGCCCCCATGGGCAGCAGGGAAAGCGGAGCGATAACCGCCGCAGTGAATTATTACAGCACCCCTCAGAAACTGTTCAACGTTTCACGGGGCAGCTTTATGCCTGCTCCCAACGTGGATTCCTCGGTGATACGCCTTGACATTGAAGAAAAAAGCAGATTCCCCGAAATAACCGATGAAAAGCAGTTTTTCCGCATTATCCGCGCGGCATTTTCCCAGCGCCGCAAGCAGATGATAAATCCCTTGTCCGCACAGCTTGGGATCTCCAAGCAGGATCTGTCGGAAAAACTGATAAAATGCGGTATCAAGCCGACTGCACGCCCCGAAGAACTGAAATTGGAGGATTTTGCGGCATTATATCGAACGATTTATGAATAAATAAAAAAGCATATCCCTTTTTTTGATAAAATTTTTCCCCCTGACAGCTTAAAATGTATTTATACACATTTTAACGTCTGGGGGAATTTTATGGAAAAGGAGCTTTTCTTTACTCAAAAAAAGGGAACGCCATACGCAAAATATCTGTTTACGGCGTTTGCCGCATACATAATCGCCCTTACCACAATGTTCGGAAAGACCACGCCCTTTGCCGCCTCGCTGATAGGCAGCCTTTCGGGAGTGGAATGCGCCTGCGCCTTTGTGGGCAGTGCTCTCGGCTTTCTCATACACGGCGGATTTTTTGAAGCGGTGCCGTCAATGATATGCTGCGCCTGTATCGGTATACTCCGCATTTTCCTCGGCAGGATAAAAAGCACCGCTGCGGCGGTGGGAAGCTCGGTGCTGACAGGCTCTGCGGTACTTCTTACCAACGTTATAACCGCAGACAGCGCCACGGACATACTTATTTCGGTGATATTTGCCGCAGCGTCAGGAGCAGTCTGCTTTTCGCTTACCGTGCTGCGCCGCATTTCTGATGATAAAAACGATTTTACGGTATTAAGACCAGTGAACGCCGCCGCAGGCGGAATAATTGCCGTTTTCGGAATTGCCGCCCTATCTGCGCTGAAATACGGTATTTTCAACGTAGGCATTATTTCTGCGGTAGTGCTTTCAACGATATTTTCTTACCGTTTCCGCTTTGCGGGAGGAGCGATAATAGGCGCTTTTTGCGCTTTCGGAATGGCTCTTGCGGACAGCGGGCTTGTTTATGCGGGTATCGCCTTACAGCTTGGAGCAATAGCGGGGGCGGTCTTTGCTCCTCACGGCAGGCTCCCACAGGCGGCGGCATTGCTCCTGACCTCGGCGGCAACAGGCGCCGCAATGGGAATGAACGGAGAAATGCTGGGATTTATGGCAGATTCTCTGGTAGGAACGGTAATTTTCGTCGCTCTGCCCCTTGACGTTATTATGGAAAGGCTGAAGTCCAATAAAACGACATTGGCAGGACACGAGCCTGCTGAAGTATTTGCGGACAGGCTTAGTCTTGCGGCAAGCACAATGGGCGAGCTGCGCTATGCGGTGGAAAAGACTGCCGAAACCCTTGATAAGAGCATAAACCGTGACATCAGCAGTGTGTACAATTCCGCCTGCGACCACATCTGCAAAAACTGCCGCTACAATATGAAATGCTGGGGCGAGGAATACAACGATTCTATGCGGCTTATGAACGGACTTTTGCATATTCTTAAGGAGGGAAATAGAGTATATGCGACCGATATCGGCGGAGCGTTAGGCTCACGCTGCGGCAAGAAACAGCAGCTTTGCGACCTTATCAACCGCAAATATGACGATTTTATATCGGCAGAGCAGGCCGACAGAAGAATAAAGGAAATGCGTGAGGTTCTCACTCACATTCTTGACACCAATGAAAAGTTGTTTAATTCTATTTCAGAAGAATTCAGCGGCGATATTCTGTATGACAAAGCCGCGGCGCTGAAAATACGCCGTATATTGGAGAGGTGCGGTCTGTCTTTTCCAAAAGCCGCCGTCAGGATCATCAACGGCAATCTGATGATAGAGGCATACGGCGACGGAAAGCTGAACTGCACAGCCGAGGAGCTTGGCGACCTTATCATTGAAACGCTGCAAAAGGAGTTTGACCTCCCCTGCATACTGGAGTATGAGGGAAAAACAAGAATTACGGTCTTTCAGCGTGCCGTTTACGGCATTCGCACCGCCTCCTGCCAGCTCAGCCGCCGCAAGGACGGATATAACGGCGATTACATCACCACTTACATAGACGGCAGGGGAAACTGGTACAGCGTTCTTTCCGACGGAATGGGAAGCGGCGCCAGAGCAAGGATAGACAGCGCTTTTACCTGCGGACTGCTGACAAAGCTCCTTGAAAGCGGAGCATCAGTTGAATCGGCAGTGGAAATGCTGAACGCCTCTCTTTTGGTAAAATCCGCCGACGAGAGCTTTGCCACCCTTGATATATGCCGCATAGACCTTTACAGCGGAAGGACCCAGATCTACAAGGCGGGAGGAGCAGACACCTTTGTCCACTCAGGAAAAAAGGTGACAAAGATCAGCGGAATGGGACTTCCCATAGGTATAAACTGCAACGTTTCCATGGACGCCCGCACTTTTACGGCGGGGGAGGACGATGTGATAATTATGACCAGCGACGGCGCCGACCTTTCTGAGCAGTGGCTTGAACAGGCGTTTGAAAAGGACAGCGGAAAGGATCTTGACACTCTTGTTAAAAATATAGCGGGTGCGGCAAAATTCAACTGCGAAAAGGGCAGGGAGGACGACATTTCAATAGTTGCGTTACAGCTGAAAAAATAAAATAAAGGCGATAACGGGTGATTTTATCCCTTATCGCTTTATTTTTGTTGTAATTTTTACTAAATTTTAAAATATATTTATAGTTAGTTTAATGAAAATTGCATAAAAATATTGCAATCCAAAAGGATATATGGTACAATTTAACATAGAAAATAAGGACAACTATGTCCGATGGGAAAGGATGATCAAATGTCCATCAATAACAGCAGAGATTACGACATAGCCCTGCACTTCTTCCACGAGGGCAAGGCTACCGAGGCATACGCTTTTTTCGGCGCTCATTTCACTGAGCAAAACGGAGAAAAAGGCGTGATTTTCCGCGTCTGGGCGCCTAACGCCGCCTCCGTCAGCGTTGTGGGCGATTTCAACCACTGGGACAGATACTGCAATCAGATGTATCGCACCCAGCATGACGGAAGCGTTTGGGAAACGTTTATCCCGGGTTTAAAACAGTATGACATCTATAAATACAGCATAGAAAGCGCAAGAGGACAGGTACACCTGAAAGCCGACCCTTACGGTTTTCATATGGAAACACGTCCCAACACCGCCACCAAGCTGTACGAGCTTGAAGGCTACGAATGGCACGACGCCGACTGGCTGAAAGCCCGTGAAAGCAAGAACATATACGATTCCCCCATAAATATCTACGAAATGCACCTTAATTCATGGCTGCACAAAAAGGACGAGGACGAGCTGTTCAACTATATGGAGCTTGCCCGCCAGCTTATCCCTTATGTTAAAAAAATGGGCTACACTCATATCGAGATAATGCCCGTGGCGGAATTTCCCTTTGACGGCTCGTGGGGTTATCAGCAGATAGGATATTACGCTCCCACCTCTCGTTTCGGCACTCCCCACGATTTTATGCAGTTTGTGGATTATTGCCACGAAAACGGCATAGGGCTTATCCTCGACTGGGTACCCGCTCACTTCCCCAAGGACGCCGCAGGACTTTACGAGTTTGACGGAAGCTATTGCTACGAGTATTCCGAACCCTTGAAGCGTGAGCATTTAAGCTGGGGAACAAGAGTGTTCGACTGGGGAAAGCCTGAGGTTCAGAGTTTCCTCATTTCCAACGCAAACTACTGGTTCGACAAATATCACGTTGACGGACTTCGTGTAGACGCTGTCGCCTCAATGCTTTATCTTGACTACGACCGCAGAGAATGGCAGAGGAACGTGAACGGCGGCAACGAAAACTTAGAGGCTATCGCATTCCTGCAAAAGCTGAATTCCGCATTATTTGCCAACCACCCGAATATACTGATGATTGCGGAAGAATCCACCGCATGGCCTATGGTGACAAAGCCTGCGGACGTTGGCGGCTTAGGCTTCAACTTTAAGTGGAACATGGGCTGGATGAACGATATGATATCATATATGTCCATGAACCCCGAATATCGCCCATATCATCACAACAATCTCACCTTCTCCTTCTACTATGCTTTTTCCGAGAATTTCATACTTCCAATCTCCCATGACGAAGTGGTATACGGAAAATGCTCAATGCTGGACAAAATGAGTGGACCCAGAGAAAAGCGCTTTGCGTCGCTGAGGACGTTCCTCACCTATATGACTGCTCACCCCGGCAAAAAGCTCACCTTTATGGGACAGGAATTTGCCCAGTTCAGAGAGTGGAACTACAAGACGGGTCTTGACTGGGACGTCCTTGAATTTGATGAGCATAAAAAGCACCAGCACTTCGTTGAAAAGCTGAACGCTTTCTACCTTGAGCATAAGGAGCTGTGGGAGGCGGACAGCGACTGGAGCGGCTTTAAGTGGATAGTAAGCGACGACAACGCAAATTCCGTCATCGCATTCCGTCGCTTTGACAGAAGCGGAAACGAGCTTATCGCCGTGTGCAACTTCCAGCCTGTTCCTCATGAGCAGTACAGCTTCGGTGTACCTTATTATGCTGATTATGAGGAGATATTCTCAACCGAACTTCCCGAATTTGGCGGCGACGGCGCTGCAAACAAGGTCGTAAAATCCGTTGCCGAGCCTATGCACGGCGAGCCTTATTCCATAACGATAAAAATTCCTCCCATGTCCGCCATGTTCTTTAAAGCAAAGAACATAAGAACTCCCGAGGACGATATGAGAAAGGCGCTTGCCGAAAGAGCAAAGAAAAACGCAAAGCCCGCAGCGAAGAAACCCGCTGCAAAAAAGCCCGCCGCAAAGACCACGGCGAAAAAAGTCCCTGCCGCTAAGAAAACGGCTGAAAAAAATAAAAAATCGGAGGCTAAATCATGAATCACGTCAAAAAAGAAATTGTTGCCATGCTGCTTGCAGGCGGACAGGGAAGCAGACTGTACGCACTGACGCATGATATGGCAAAGCCCGCAGTTCCTTACGGCGGAAAGTACAGGATAATCGACTTTCCCCTGTCAAACTGCATAAATTCGGGCATTGATACCGTGGGCGTTCTTACCCAGTACCAGCCCCTTGTACTCAGCGAGTACATAGGAAACGGTCAGCCTTGGGGCTTGAACCGTACTTACGGCGGCGTTCATGTGCTGCCGCCTTATGAAACTGCGTCAGGCAAAAGCTGGTATGCAGGCACCGCAAACGCCATTTACCAGAACATCAGCTTTGTAGACCGCTACAATCCCGAATACGTTGCCATTTTGTCAGGCGACCATATTTACAAAATGGATTATAACGAAATGCTGGACTTCCACAAAAAGACGGGAGCTGACGCCACTATCGCAGTTCGTGAGGTTCCGTGGGAGGAAGCAAGCCGTTTCGGCATTATGACCGCTGACGCAGATCACGTTATCACCGAATTTGCCGAAAAGCCCAAGGAGCCTAAATCAAACCTTGCTTCAATGGGCGTTTACATCTTCACATGGAAAGTTCTGAAGCAGTATCTTATCGACAACGAGAACGACGAGACCGCAACCAAGGACTTCGGCAAGAACATAATCCCCTCAATGCTGGAAAACAAGTGCAAAATGGTGGCTTTCCCATTTAATCATTACTGGAAAGACGTAGGAACCATAGACAGCCTCTGGGAGGCAAATATGGACTGCCTTGACCCCAACGTTCCCCTGAACCTTTATGACAACAACTGGAAGATATATTCCAGAAACCCTGTAATGCCTCCTCATTACGCAGGTCCCGACAGCAAGATCGAAAACTCGATGATCGCTGAAGGCTGCAACATTTACGGAACGGTGGACTTCTCAATTCTGTTCTCAGGCGTTACCGTTGAGGAAGGCGCAATAGTTCGCGACAGTATCATAATGCCCAACACGGTCATCAAAAAAGGCGCCGTTATCGAGTATTCGATAGTGGGCGAGGACTGCACCGTAGGCGAAGGCGCACACATCGGCGAGCGTCCCGAAACTATTGAGGACAAGGACACATGGGGAGTTGCCGTCGTAGGACATAAGGTAAATATCAGCGACAACAGCGCAGTCAAAGCAAAGGCTATGATATCCGAAAGCATTTGACAGACCCGCTTAAACGATTTGAAAACAAAAAAGTCAAAAACGCAGAAAGGAAATTTTTCTAATGGCTAATATGTCTAACGTGCTGGGTCTGATATTTGCAAATATGCACGACAGCACTATAAATGATTTGACAAAGCTCCGTACAATGGGCAGTGTTCCCTTTGGAGCAAGATACAGACTTATCGACTTCGCTCTTTCCAATATGGTAAACAGCGGAATAAACACCATTGGCGTTATCACCAAGGCGAACTATCAGTCCCTGCTTGACCACCTTGGCTCAGGCGCAGAATGGGATCTGGCAAGAAAAACAGGCGGACTTCACCTCCTCCCTCCTTACGGCCACATCAACGGCGGACTTTACAGAGGCAGACTTGAAGCTCTTGCAGGAGTAGTTGACTTCCTCCGTCATTGTGACGAGGAATATGTGTTCATCAGCGACACTGACGTTATCGCCAACATTGACTTGAAGAAGATAGTTGAGAACCACGAGGAAACAGGTGCAGACATCACCGTAGTTTACGCCAAGGAAGTATGCGACGCCGAGCGCACCCGCACCAAGACCGTTCTCAGCGTGAACGACTCAGGCAAGATATACGACGTTCTTGTTCGTCCTGAGATAAGCGGCGAACATAACGTGAGCCTGAATATGTTCGTTATAAAGAAGTCCTTCCTTATCGAACTTGTAATCGAAAAGGCAAGCAAGAACCTTTACAGCTTTGAGGTGGACGTTCTCCAGCATATGCTTCCCGAACTGAATGTTTACGGCTACCGTTTCGAGGGTTATCACGCCCAGATCGATGGCATAAAGACCTACTTCAAGTCCAATATGGAGCTTATGAATGCCGACGTGCGCAAGGAGCTGTTCAACCACGACGATCCTATTTACACCAAGGTTCGTGACGAGGCTCCCGCTAAATACGGACTTGAGTCTGAGTGCAAGAACTCCATAATCGCAGACGGCTGCGTTATTGAGGGTAAGGTGGAGAACAGCGTTCTGTTCAGAGGCGTAAAGGTCGGCAAAAACGCCGTTGTCAGAAACTGCATACTTATGCAGGACACGGTAGTGGGCGAAAAGTGTGAAATGAACTACGTTATCGCCGACAAGAACGTAAACATAGGAAACTTCCGCAGCATAGGCGGCACCGAGGATTACCCCGTATTCGTAGGCAAGGGCGCTTCGGTATAAGCAAGCAGAAAACGACAAAGCCGTCGGTGAACAGCCGTCGGCTTTGATTTTATCCGGAAGTGCGGTATGGCGGCAGCGGTGTTATTGGGGGAGACCCTTTTGGAAAAGGGTCGTCCCCCAAACCCCCTCCCTAAAACTTCTGACTATTTTTTTCAAAAGGGGCAACGCCCCATTTGAAAAAAATCATTAAAAGTCTTTGGAAAGGGGTTCGGGGAATAACCTTTCTTCAGAAAGGTTTTCCCCGACAGCGCCCGCTGCCGTCACGCCGCACTTACAACTAAAACCAAACAAGGAGGTTCCGCCAAATGCTGGACAGAATAATACAGACCGAGATACCCACCGTTGAAAAGGAGACCTACAAGGCGCAGGCAGACACTCTAAAAGTCCGCCTGAGAGCGCTTGAGCAGGAGATAAAGGAAAAGAAACTGCCCGTTATCATATTGTTTGAAGGCTGGGGCGCGTCAGGAAAGGGCTATGTTATAAGCAAGACCATAAACTGCCTCGACCCCCGCACCTACAATGTCTACTCCTCATTAGGACCAAATGATGTGGAAAACCGCCTGCCCCTTATGCACCGCTTCTGGAACGTTATCCCCGAAAAGGGCAAGCTGGCTATCCTCGACCGCAGCTGGTACAGTACGATAGTCCCCGCTGGAATAGAGGACAAGCTGAGTGATGAGGAATTACAGGAGCGTATGGATATGGCGAACGTGTTTGAGCGCCAGCTTACCGACGACGGCTATCTTATTATAAAATTTTTTCTGCAAATTGACAGACAGGAGCAAAAGCGCCGTTTTAAAAAGCTCCTTGACAGCAAGGACACCAACTGGCGCGTCACCGAGCAGGACTTGAAACGTAACCGCAATTACGAGCGCTATTTCGTAGCTTACGACAAAATGCTGGAATACACCAACACCGAGTACGCCCCATGGACGGTGATAAATTCGGAAAACAAATACCGCACAGTCTGCGAGGTTTTCAAAACTGTAATATCCGCAGTTGACGCCAAGCTGCTCAATAAGCCCTTGGAAATAGGTGAAGAGCCCAGGCGCCGTATCCCCAAGGAAATATTCACCATGGCTACCAAACCGCCGCTGTCCCTTATCAAGCTGGACAAAACTCTCAGCGAGGACATTTACGAGCAGGAGCTGAAAAAACAGCAAAAGCGCCTTTCAAAGCTTCATCAGCGGCTTTATACACACAAGCTGCCCGTAGTTATCTGCTTTGAGGGCTGGGACGCCGCAGGAAAAGGCGGCACCATACGCCGCATAGCCTCCGCCCTTGACCCACGAGGATTTGAGGCAGTGCCTATCGCCGCCCCCGCGCCGTACGAGCTGAACCGCCACTACCTCTGGCGCTTCTGGCAGCACATTCCCAAAACAGGACATATCGTTATCTTCGACCGCACATGGTACGGCAGAGTCCTTGTGGAGCGTGTTGAGGAGCTTACCGAGGAAAAGCGCTGGCGTGCGGCTTATCAGGAGATAAACGAGTTTGAGAACAATTTGTTTGAAAGCGGCGTGCTTGTGCTGAAATTCTGGATGCAGATTGACAAGGACGAACAGCTCCGCCGCTTCAACGACCGCATGAACACCCCCGAAAAGCGCTGGAAGATAACCGACGAGGACTGGCGCAATCGTGACAAGTGGGATCTGTATGAATCCGCCGTAAACGATATGCTGCAAAAAACCTCCACCGACTTTGCACCGTGGCATATCATCGAGAACAACGATAAAAAATATGGCAGAATAAGGACTCTCAACATTCTCAACGACACCATAGAAATGTGGATAGAAAAACACAGATGACGCAGTACAGAAAAGCGACCGCCGCCGACCTTGAACGTCTTTGGGACAGGAACATTTCCGAAAATCCCCACGATCCCCGCTGGAAGAAATGGAAACAGGAATACATTTCCTACAACAATACAGGAAAAGCCCTCACCTTTGCAGTGATCGCAGACGGCGACCCGATAGGTGAGGGAACTCTCCTGTTTTCTCCCGAATGCGGAGCGATAAACGGCAGAACAGTCCTTGCCGACGGCAAAACCACCGCCAACGTAAACGCTTTGCGGATAAGAAAGGAATACGAGGGCAGAGGTCACATCTCTGCCCTTGTCCGCCTTATGGAGAAATACGCTAAGGAGCAGGGCTTTTCCCGCATTACCATAGGCGTAGAGGCAAAGGAAACAAGAAACCTTGCAATATATCTTCATTGGGGCTATGATCAGCTTGTGACCTCAGCGACAGAGGACGGGGAGCTTGTGCTGTATTATGCAAAGGATATTTAAACTGAATTAGGTGATAATATGAAAGTTGTAATTGTACACGGTCAAAGTCACGAGGGAACTACCTGCAATCTCGCCCGTATGCTTGCCAAAAAACTGAACGGTGATATATCCGAGTTTTTTCTCCCACGGGATTTTGATAATTTTTGCATTGGCTGCACCGCTTGCTTTACAAAGAATGAAACAAGCTGTCCTCATTATAATAATTTGAGACCGATAACCGAGGCATTGGACGAGGCAGATGTGATAATTCTCGCAAGTCCTGTTTATGTTTTTCACGCCACAGCGGCAATGAAAGCATTTCTCGATCACTATGGATATCGCTGGATGGTTCATCGACCTGAAGAAAAAATGTTTAGGAAACAAGCTGTCTGCATTTCCACTGCAGCAGGTATGGGAATGAAAAGTACAAATAAAGATATGGCGGACAGTACATTTTTCTGGGGCTGTGCAAGAACGTATAAGCTTGGTTTAAGAGCTATGGCAACTTCGTGGAATGGAGTTGACCCAAAAATAAAAGCAAAAGCGGAGCATAAAACCGATGTTCTTGCAAAAAAGATATTGAAAAGGTGCGGCAAGGTAAAACCGCAGATCAAGACCAAAGCATTATTTTCAATTATGCGTATGGTACAAAAAAGCGGTTGGAATAAAGCAGATCAGATGTACTGGCAGGAAAAAGGATGGCTTGGAAAAGCACGCCCGTGGCAGTAAAATGTTGAATTGATATTATATAATTTGAATTTTAGAGGTACAAACACCATGACCAACGTCGCAGACCACTACGACAAGCTGATAGATGAAGGTAACGATCCTTTCCGCGACCCTGCTCCACTGAAAGAGTATATGGATAAATGGGACGGAACGCAGTTTATCGACCTGCTGAATTTATCTCCTGACAAAAGCGTCCTTGAAATCGGCATAGGTACAGGCAGACTCGCCTGCCGTGTCGCTTCCCGCTGCAAAAGCCTTACGGGAATTGACATTTCTCCAAAGACAATTGCCCGTGAGAAAGAAAACCTGTCGTCCTTTGATAACATATCCTATATATGCGCCGATTTTCTTACTCACAATTTTACCGAGAAATACGATATTATATATTCAGCTCTGACGTTTATGCACATTTTCCAAAAGGAACTGGCGATACGCAAAGCGGTGAATTTGCTGAACAGCAACGGTCGCTTTGCAATTTCCATTGACAAAAACCGATCGGACTGTATCGAGTTTGGCGACAGAAGGTTGAAAGTATATCCCGATGATCCTGATAAAATTAAGGAGTGTTTTAAATCGGCGGGTATTGTCTTAGATACGATTGTTGAAACGGAATTTGCATATTTGATTTATGGGGATAAAACGACAACAAAATTTTAGTTTGACGGAAAATCAGGTTGAAAAATCGAAATTTATTTAGCTCACGGGAGAGAAAGATATGAAAGGAATAAGACATAGAAAAAATTATGAAAACCATTTTAATTATTTTTGCAATTATAATTGTGTTGCTGTTGGTGATATATATAAATCATAAAATTCACATAAAAAAAGAATCCGAGTTGCTTTTGCCCCTTGGACAAATTGTTGAGGTTGATGGTCATGATATGAGCGTATACATTGAGGGCGAAGGAGCAACAACGCTTGTTTATTTGTCTGGAAGTGGTACTTGTTCTCCGATACTGGATTTCAAATCACTATATTCTCTTTTGAGTGATGATTATAAAATTGCTGTGGTTGAGAAATTTGGATATGGGTTTAGCGAGGTTGTTGATAAAAACAGAGATATTGACTCTATTCTTGAAGACACAAGAACCGCATTGAGTGCGGCAGGGTTGCATGCACCGTATGTTTTATGTCCTCACTCTATGTCCGGACTTGAAGCGTTGTATTGGGCGCAGAAATATCCTGAAGAAGTCACAGCAATTATTGGGCTTGATATGGCTGTTCCACAATATTATAACAACATGAAGATAAATATCCCACTTATGAAAGTCATAAGTTTAGCGGCAGACATAGGAGTTACTCGTCTGATACCCGGCGTAGCAGAGAGCGAGGCAATATGTCATGGTACATTATCTGACAGGGAAAAAGAAATCTATAAAGCTGTTTTTTATAGCCGCACTGCAACTAAGACAATGATTAACGAAACGGAATCAGTGAAGAAAAATGCCGAAAAAGTGGACAATATTGGAGTTCCACAGCTTCCGATGCTATTATTCATTTCAAATGCTTCTGGAGGGACTGGATTTGATAAAGAGACATGGCGACAAATTGCAATAGAGTACATATCTCAGGTTAAGGGTGGAAAATATATAGAATTAGATTGTCCGCATTATGTTCATGATTATGAATACAAAAAAATCAGTGAAGAAATAGTAGAGTTTTTAACAGATAATAAATGAATTTTTATGCGAATAATTATTGGGTAAATTCCCGTTTATCAGTGATTTATAAATTCCGATTTCCCCCACCCAAAATAATACCCGCTCCTCGTCAACCGACAAACAGCGGGTATTTTTTTATCTCAAAACTCAACTATCCTCCTCGTCCCCGTAAAACGATCCTCTTCCTCCCGTCCCGAAATAAACCCTTCCTGCTTTTCTGTAATCACCGCAAACTGACCCGATATGTCCGAAGCATTGATCGCTGATACTCTCCCAGCTTTTACCCTCGTCCGCCGACCTTAACAGCCTGCTGCCGTTAGGAGTATCCACGCCGACAAAAAGCACGTTTCCTTTTCCCATTCCCTGAGAAGAAACAACCCCGTCCAGCACTTTTTCCGCTTTGAACTCTCCGTTTTCGTAATTCATCTTCCACAGCCCGTAAATCCCCAGCGCAAGCCATATCACGCCTTTTCTGCCATATTGACAGCGGATCTCCGTTCTGTTTTTCCCGTCACAAAATCCCATATCCGCAGGCGGAAGCGGCGATTTTTTCTGATAAAAGTTTTTACCTTTGTCAACGCTTACAAAAACCTCGCCCTTGTTTCCAAAGCCGTAAAACAGGTTTTCGTCCACCCTGTCAGCCATAGGCTTGAGCATTATTTCAGAATTATTTATCTCCATGCCGTCCAGATCAAAAACCTTGACTTTGTTCCAGCTTTTCCCCAGATCCTCGCTGTAAACCACTGCCGCCGCAGGCAGCCTGAACCACTCGCACAGCGTCCATACTATTTGTTTCCCGTCAGCGGAAAGCGCCGCCCAGCCCGAATTTGTGTTCGGTCTTTCTATCCTTTGGCAAAGCCCGTCTATATAATCGTTTATCCCATATGGCATTTCACACCGTTTCCAACTGCCTCCTCCGTCAAAGGAAACAGCCGCGCCGCCCTTTGAACTTCCGACCCAGTTTCCTCTCGGCGTACAAACCGCAACATCATTTCTGTCGCTGTAGTCAATGTTCATCACGGTTATGAACCGTTTGCCGTTTTCGTCCGTAAAAGTATTCTCACATTCCCTGTCAGGCTCTTCAAACGCAAATCCGCCCAGATCTCCCACAGCGTCCAGCAAAGCAAACCTTCCCCTCACAGGCGAATACACGTTCATATGCACCGTTTCCTCTATCCCGTAGCTCATATCTTCAAAATAAGGCTTTCCCGACCGCATTTCCCTTATGCGGAAAACCCCCGTTCCCGTGTTGAAAAAGAGCGTGTCGGTGTCAAACCGGTCAGCCTCCAGCGAGCTTGCCCAGTGCATCATAGTGGAGCCGTCGTTGTGTTCCGTGTCCATATAGGAGCAGTGACAGCGGTAATTTTCGCCGTTATGCGCCATTATCACCTTTTTCCAGCTTATTCCCAAATCGTGTGAAATAAGCACCGAATCCCCGCCGCTTTCGCAAACCGTGGAAAATGCGATATAATCACTGTTTGCAGTGATTCCCCCTATTCCGAAATTTCTGCCTAAAATTTCGTATGGGGTAACGTCAACAGCGTTTTTCAGCCCGTTTTCGTCTATCTCAAACCGAAGTATTTTTCCGAACCTGACCTTTCCGCTGTCGCAGGAAAACGTATCATCGCTCTCGCCTTTGTTAAAGCCAACATAAACATATCCGCCGAAATCTGCCGCCCTTACTGCCGCATATCCGCTTTCCGCATAGTCTGTTTTGTTAAAGATACTGCCTCCGTCAACACTTACAAAAAGATTATTTTCTTTTTCCGCACAGCCCGCAAGTACCACATCGCTCCCGTCTATTCCATATACGAAAGTAAACCGCTTGCTTCCCAATAAATCAATCTCTTTCCAGCTTTCTCCCATATCCTCAGAAACAAGCAGTCCGTCCTTTTCCGATGCGAACAAGAGACGCTTATCCTTTACGCAAAGCCTTTCGCCCGTACCTCTGCCGCGACAGTTAGCGTTAACATAAGCGGGAACCTCACGAAAAACAAAGCTGTTACCGCAGTCCTCCGAAACACACAGCACGCCTTTCCCACCATATTTCCCGCATATCATAAGGAATTTTCCGTCCAACGCCGCCATAGCCAGCGGGGAAGCGTTCAGCTCAGCGCAGACAGGCTCCCACCTGTCCTGCCGAAAATCAAACCTGTATGCCATTCCCACGTCTGTCCTTGAGTAAAGCAAGCCCTTCCTGCTTTTGTCAAACAGCAGTCCCGTTACAAATCCACCGCCGATTATGGGAACATTTTTAAAGCGATATTTCACGTCCATTTCAGTATTCCTTTCAGATATGGAATAACTTTTTTTAAATTATATCATCATCTCTCCTCTAAATCAACACTGCCCGCAAAAATATTCCTGTTGCAAAAATGAAAATTAAGTGATAAAATAAAAGCATAAATCTAAAAGTAAAGGAAGATAAAAAATGCCTTTTTCCGAGAAAACACTTGAATTTATCTTTGAAAATCACGCTCACGACAGCAAGGAGTGGTTCAAAGCCCACAAAGATGATTTTGAACAGTATGTAAAGGAGCCGTTCAGAGAATTTGTATCGGCGCTCACTTCCACAATGCTGAAAATAGATGATGAATTTATCTGCGACCCAAAGCGCCTTTCACGAATATACCGTGACGCCCGCTACGCCAAGGGAAAATCGGTTTTCCGTGATTATATGTGGTACAGCTTCGGCAGAAAAAAGGAAAGTATGATAAAGACCTATCCCGAATATTATTTCAGCGTTTCACCCACAGGCTTTGATTACGGCTGCGGCTATTACTGCGCTCCCACCGAAACGATAAACGCCATGCGCAAAATGATAATCGAGGGCGACCCTGTTTTTGAAAAAGCAAAAGCCGCCTTTTTATCTCAGAATACTTTTGAAATGGGCGGAACTGCCTACAAGCGCGACCGTTATCCCGACCAGCCAGAGGAAAACAAGCTCTGGCTCAACCGCAAGGATATTTACTTTTCCTGCTCAAGCAGTGACTTCAAAACGCTTTACAGTCCCGACCTGCCCAAGAAAATTGCCCGTGATTTCAAAAAAATATCCCCTATCTACGACTTTTTCCTGAAAGCCGAACAGATAAAGGATAACGTATGAAAAAAGGAAAATAAATGAAATTTCAGTTTAACGACATAGAATTTGACCTTGACACCTCGCCAGAACTTTTTTCACCAAACGCTCCCGACAGGGGAACGCTTGCTATGCTGTCAAACACGGAAATAAAGCCCACGGACAAGGTGCTTGATTTAGGCTGCGGCTGCGGTATCGTAGGCATTTTCGCCGCAAAGCTGATAGGAGCAGACAGAGTAACGATGACCGACGTTTCCGAAACAGCGGTACAGATAGCAAAGCAAAACGCCGAAAAGAACGGCTTTCCCGAAATAACCGTTCTCTGCGGCAGCGCCTATGAAAATGTGACCGACTCCGATTTTACTCTTATACTCTCAAATCCGCCCTACCACACCGATTTTTCCGTAGCCAAGGAGTTTATTGAGGGCGGATATAAGCGCCTTGTAACAGGCGGCAGAATGGTAATGGTGACAAAGCGCCTTGACTGGTACAAAAACAAGCTGACCTCCGTTTTCGGCGGAGTAAAGGTCACAGAAGCCGACGGCTACTACATTTTCACCGCTGAAAAGCGTCCCCGAAAGCCTGAGACCGAAAAGCCGAAGAAAATCCTGTCAAAAAAGCTCTCCCGCAAATACGGGAGAGCAAAATAAATATTCTGCTATTTTTTCGTATGTATTTTGTGCAGCTCCTCCGCCGCAAACTGCAATTCCGTTGGCTGAAATTCCCTGTCGTCACAATAAATATAATAACAGCAGTCCCTATCCGACAGCACTATGCTTCTCCTGCCCACATTCCGATAATTATATTCAGTCTGCACCGACTCATATTTTTCAGTAGGAAACAGCAGTTCCTTTCCGTTTACGTTCAGCCTGAACCCGCTAATATCATGTATCAGCGTTCCCTCGCCCATTTTGACGAACCCTTTTGAATTAGGCAGCGCCTCCACCTCTGTCTTAAAGCATTTGCCGTATTTTCCTGCGGCAATTTCTTTTTTCACGTTTTCTCTTTCCCATTCATACCAGTCGGGGATATGCAGCTTTTCGCCGTTTTTAGCGTGGATAAGCTCACCAAGCTCGCTCATTTCCCACTTCTCGCCGCATTTTTCACAGAAAAGTGCGGCGTTTTCGCTTTTCATACAGTTTTTTCCGCCGCAGGAAATGCATTGATAAAGCGGAAGATGAAGCCCCTCCGCCCGCTTTTCACAGCCTATCCTGATATTGTTTTCCTTCTGCCATTTGTATTCGTCATACTGCAATTCTTCCTCAATAACCTTTTGCAGCGCATTTTCATCAGCATTTTTCAGCTCGTCCCCGCCGCATATCAGCTTCAGCTCAGCCTCAATTTTGGTTTTTCGTGGGTGGAACTCGTCCCAGAACGGCGAGGCAAGATAGCTCCCGTGAATTTTCAGCACCGCCACGGGAACGCCCGCAGTTTTTGCCAGCTTTCCCAGATTTTTCGGGAGCAAAGCGGTAGTGCCCACATTTGAGTGCCTTGCCTCAGGGAAAATGAAAAGAATATCCTTGTTTTTCCGCAGAATGTGCAATACGTTCATCATCACGGAAACGTCGCTGACAAACCGCCTTTTTCCAATGCACCCCAGCATACCGTACAGCTTTTCGCCGTAATACATAAAGCCTTCCATATCCGAAACATAGCTTGCCCTGTGAGGAAATACGGTGAGAGGAGCTATATAGTAATCCGACTCTCCCTGATGCGCCGATATGACAAGGAACGGCGGCTTAATGCCATCCATTCTCGTTTTTGTTATCTTCAGCCCATATTTTCTTGTGAGGAAAAAAGCTCCCGTCCACATCAGCGGCAAAAGCAAAGTGCTTGGTCTTTTGGGTCTTTTCTTCATATCAAAGGGCGTCATATCCCCGCTTTTGTTTATCTTCAATTTTCTCTCCTGTTATTATTTGTTTTTTAAGTTTTACTAATATAAGAATAATTCAGCTTTGTATCCGTTCTATGATAAACTTTACATTTTCTTCAACAGGCTTTGTTCCGTCTACTCGTATAACAGGACAGCTCAACGATCGTACCCATTCTTCCACCGTATTATCAGCTCTGGATCTGACAAGGTCAAAGAAATTTTCTTCCTGCTCATATAAGTCCCCGCCGGGTAACATTCTGCTGCCGAATTTATTAAAAGAGCGTTCTTTAACCCGCTTCAGCCGAATATCCTTCGGAACGTCGATAAGCACGGCATATCGGAAAAATTGGCAGATATCCTCTCCATAATCTCCTTTTACAGAAGCAAGCACAAAATCTTTATGAGCTTTGATCTCGCTGAAAAGAAGCTGCTCAACTTCCTTGCGGGTGCGCGGAGAAGCATAAGTATAATGCGGGTCTGTCTTTGGGAAATACAAGTCCTCAATATCAATAAAACAGAACCCTAGCTCTTTTGCCAGAACTTTTCCCACAGTGCTTTTTCCTTAACCGTTTAACCCGCATATAATAATTCCCGTTCCCACAAAACGCTCTCCTCAAGATCACTTCAGCCTGTTCAGCCCGTAAAACTTCAGCACCTCGGGAAAATCTCTGTAAGCAACGTTAAGATCCACGTTTCCCTTTATTCCGTTCACCTTTCCCTCGTGACTGTACTGCCACATATAATATTCAAAATCAAC
>CANQXF010000010.1 GCA_947627695.1 uncultured Ruminiclostridium sp.
ATATCGCCAATAGAGGACACCTTTATCCGCAGCGGGAAATACTGCGCAAAGGCAGAAAATATCAACGACCCGTTTATCTCCCTTGTAACAACTACGTTCAAAAAGGAAAGCTATGTTAAGAAAAACATAGCTTTGATAAAGTCAAACATTTTTGATGATAAGGAATATTCCCCCTACTTTCAGTGGTTCATTATAGACAATGGCAGAACGCTTAATGTCAATGAACTGTCAACAGACAAGATAAAGATCGTGCCAAATGGCAACACAGGCGGCTCCGGCGGTTTCACAAGAGGAATGATAGAAACATTGAACAGCGGTAAGAAAGCCACTCACGTTCTGCTGATGGATGATGATGTGGAATTTTTCCCGCAGAGCTTTAAAAGGCTTTTAAAGCTGCTTATGCTCATGCGCCCCGAATACGGCGACCGCTTCATCAGCGGAGCAATGCTTGAAGTGACTGAAAAGAACATACAGCATGAAGATGTGGGCGTGTTCAGACCTGACGCCTCTCACGGACCGTACAAGCCCAGATACGACCTTAATTTATGGGACAGCGTGGTGCGCAATGAGGAGCCTGTTCCCGAAGATCTGCACCAGTACGCAGGCTGGTGGTACTGTTGCATACCCGTTTCTACAGCAAGCGGGAGCAATCTACCCCTGCCGTTCTTTGTACGAGGCGACGACGTGGAATATTCCATACGCAACAATGCGAAGTTCATCACGATGAACGGTATCTGCATTTGGCACGAAGGCTTTGGCGGCAAGTTTTCGTCAAGTATGGAATTTTATCAGGTGCACAGAAATGATCTGATACTTACGGCAATACACGACAAGCTCAGCGACGTGCAGGTATTGGAGCGCATAAGGATATTGTTCTGGGACGAGATATACAAGTTCAACTACAAGGGTGCGGAGCTTTTGCTTGACGCACTTGAGGATTTCCTCAAGGGTCCCGAATTTATAGAAGGTCTTGACGGTGAGAAATGTATGAAGGAAAAGTCGGCCAAGGACAACAAGCTGGTACCGATGACGGACAAGGTGCGCAGATATGTGGACTACGGCAGGCTGTATGAATTTGTTCCTATGGAGAAGTGGAAGAAATTCATCTACGACCACACCTGCAACGGACAGAAGCGAATTTTGTATTCCAACTTCACAAAGGTAGGAGTTATACCATACGGCTGGGGAAATTATCCTGCCAAGCAGAGCTTTGCTTCGGTCATCTATGCCATCGATCCGATAAAGGACGCATATGTGGAATACAGACGTTCAATCAAGGAGTTCAAAAGGCTGGCAAAGCGCTTTAAGACGCTGAAAGCGAGATATCTGAACGAATATGAAACAGTCGCCCAAAAATACAAGGCGAAGGAAAAGACATTTGAGAGCAAGGATTTCTGGACGGGGTATCTGAAGATGAATAAAGCAGAGGAAAGGCCTGCTAAAAATGACGCAAGCTCTGTAAATTCTCACAAAAATAAGAAGTGAGGAGAGTGATCTGATATGAAAAAGTATGATGTTGGCATCTACGGCTTATGGTATGGAAATAACTATGGGAGCATGATTACTTATTATGCACTTTCCAAAATTATTGAATCAATGGGTAAAACATATGCAATGATTAAAAATCCGCTCGGGGCAAATGTGGACGTTTCAAAATTGTGTAATTCTCACCCATTGAAATTCGCAGCTGAACATTATACGATTACACCGTTGTATCCTTTAAAAGATATGAGCAAGCATAATGATATGTTTGATACCTTCTTGATCGGTTCAGACCAGATGTGGAATTATTTTTTGTCAAAGGGATATAAGCAGAGTTACTTTTTGGATTTTGCAGATGATAACAAAAATAAAATAGCATATGGCTGCTCTTTTGGTCACCAAGGATATGACGGACCGGAATCAGAGAAGGCACTAACAAAGAAAAATCTTGCGAGATTTAACGCCGTTTCGGTGCGTGATAATTTCTCGCAGTCAATGTGCAAAGATATTTTCGGTATTGACGCAACATTAGTGTACGATCCTGTTTTTCTTTGTCCGGTAGAACATTATGAAAGCCTTATTGCTAATACAAGGTTCAACGGCAATGAAGAAGAATTTATCTTTG
Source organism: uncultured Ruminiclostridium sp. (assembly GCA_947627695.1). Taxonomy (GTDB): domain Bacteria; phylum Bacillota; class Clostridia; order Oscillospirales; family Ruminococcaceae; genus Ruminiclostridium_E. The sequence continues at coordinate 2,108 of CANQXF010000010.1, forward strand.
CATATATACTTGATCCCAATCCTAAAATCGGTAAAGCAATTACTGATATTGCCATCCGATCAGGTAAAAAAATTCAGGTGATTTTTGACCAACTCTTTTACAATACGCCGCATGATATAAACGAGTTCTACAATTTATTAGGCGTAAACACATCAGATAATATCGATATTATAGACGATCCGAATGTAAATGAATGGTTATATTGTTTTAAGAATGCTGAGTTTGTATTAACTGACAGTTTTCATGGCTGCTGCTTTTCTGTTATTTTCAAAAAGCCGTTTATCGTAATGAAAAACAACAAACGAGGTGGTGGAAGATTTCCATTTTTGCTGGGTGGCTTAGGACTGCTCGACCGAATGGTGGAATCTCCAGAGGCTATATATGAAAAATTTTGCCAGACAGGCTTGGATAACAGGATAGATTACGAAAAGGTTTACAGCAGGATCAGTGAGGAAAAAGACAGGTCTGTCAGGTGGCTGAAAACCGCATTAAATAAAAAGAACAAAAATTTAGGGCCTATCACTTCGCTGCTCGATATAAGGCGCTGCACCGGCTGCGGAGCATGCGTCAACATATGCCCGACAGATGCTCTTAAGCTTTCTCCGAACAAATACGGCTACTATAAGGCAGAGCTTGTAAGTGAAAAATGCATCAACTGCGGAAAATGCAGCAGCATATGTCCTGCCTTTAACTTGCCCCCAAAAAACAATTCCGTATCGCCGGAGCTTTATGCATTCACAGCAAAAGACGATATGCTTGTTGACAGGAGCAGCAGCGGCGGAGCGTTTTCTGTACTTGCGAAAAAGACCTTGAACGACGGCGGATGTGTTGTCGGGGCAGCATGGACAGATGAGTTTACTGTAAAGCATATACTGATCGATTCCGATGAGGAGCTTGAAAAGCTTCGGAAATCAAAATATATGCAGAGTTACATCGGCTTGACATACCGAGCAGTAAAGGAAAAGCTGGATCAGAAAAGGACTGTTCTTTTCTCGGGGTGCCCTTGTCAGGTAGCAGGTATCAAAGCATATCTCGGAAAAGATTACGACGATCTGATCGTTATTGATATTTTGTGCAGTAATGCGCCGTCTGCCATGTTTTTTAAAAAGTATCTGGACGATTTAAAGCAGACGGGTTTAGCTGAATATGAATTCAGGACAAAAGACGGCAGCTGGAACTGCTTTACAGAAAAGATAACTTATTCTGACGGAAAGACCGAGCTGAGAAAAAGAATACGCGATGATGATTATCAGCGTGTATATCATTCTCATGTTATGTGTCCGGAGCATTGTGAGTACTGCAAATATCAGTCGATCCCGCGGTTTGGAGATCTTTCTATCGGTGACTTCTGGGGAATATCCAAGAAATTTCCTGAGATCGATACTAAAAAGGGAGTTTCGGCAATTCTCTGCAATACAAAAAAGGGAAGCCAGCTGTTGAAAAAAATAACGGAAAACGACTGTTCCCTGCTGCAAAAAGTACCGCTTGAAACTCTTGGCGGAAACGGGTATGCGCTTAATGGGCATAATTTTGCCTCTCCGTACAGAGATCTGTTTTATGAACTGATCTGTGATCATTCTTTTTCCGAATCTGTCAAAATATCCTTGAAACCGTTCTATCGTGAGATGTACAGACAAAAGATAACGGATCCGACCGTACAGTGCAACACGAGATCTTCACATTTTGTGATTGATAATTCCGTATGGCGGCAATATTTTACTGATAAGTCGCTTGTTTTGACTGTTCCGTCGGGAAACGCCGTTCCAAAAAAGTATGCTTCTCTCTTTCTCGGACAGATCCTTGAAAAAGAAAAGAAATATACGCTGCACATTCGCTTTTGCATGAGAACCGCCTCTGATGTCGTTTACCTGCATATCAAAGCGTCTGAAAACGATGATATTCAAAAAATTGCGGTGATAAAAAATTCCGATGAGCTTTTATCTCCTGTCACTATGAATATTGATTTCACTCCTGATTCAGCGATATACGACGAATTTACCATTGGCGCCTCTCAGATATCCGGCAAGGATAATTTCTTTGCCTTGGAATGGCTTTATATAACCTGATGCTTATTGTCGTTATAAAATAATGCAGAGCCATTTAAGTAAATTTAAAGGACCTGCAAATTGCAGGCGGCGGGTGTAAATCGCTAGTACGTTAGATATAAATTACAGCAAATTAATAATTTTAAGATAACGGCGTGATATTTTATGTTTGGTTATAAAAATAATCAAGGAGTTTTACAAATGGGTACAATCAAAAGTAAGCATGTAATAGTTTTTCTTAGTGTAAATTCTGAAAATAACGATGTCATTAAAAACATTCGTCCATGGCTGAATCAGGATCATTCTGATTATGAGATCAGAATAATTGACGAATCGGCGCACAGAGCTCCTGTCCTGAACAAAATAGCAGAAAACAACTCCAATGTCAGTCTTATATCCGATAACGGAACTATGCCGTTTAATATTTCTTCTGATACAGATTCGGATTACGTTATTTATGCAAATTCCAACGACTATTATCCTAAAAACTATATTTCGGATATGGTAAATTCGATAGGTTCAAATTCTGTTTGCATATCAAATTCGGCGGTACTGTATCCTGACAAAAAAGAGGATATAGTAAACGGCGCCGTGCTTTTTTCTCCGAAAAAAAGTACAAACGGAACAGATTTTCTCAGAAGCAATCCGAATTTCTGGGGTATATATTTTTTAGGAAACAAGATGATAAGCGTCGGTATTTTTAAAAAAATAAACGACAAAATAGCAAGCTTGTATCTGAATTCTGATTATAAACATAACCTGTATTTATGTCATTTCATCATATCGGTATTCTTGCTGACGGAATGTGGCGATATCGCATTTAATGAAAAATCGGCCGTAATTGTCAACTGGGAAGATTATGACAACAAAATAAAAAATCACGCAGCAGATATTTTCCAGACATTAAATTTGATGAAAAAGGCATTCTCACTGACAGATGAACTGTTTTCGTCCAAAAATATTTCTGCCGACGAATGTAAAAAAATCAAGGACAGGTTTGTGGAGAGATTCTGGTGGCGTACTAACTGGATCCTTGACAATAAGGACAAAGCGTCTTTGAAATCGAGGCTCACAACAGAATTTTCACTTGATAACATTGAGTATGACAGCGATTTTGTTATGTCAGAATGTGAGATCAGCAGCTGCCATCTGAACAAAGAAGAATATTTACACAGTGCATTATCAGACACAGATGAAAAAAAGATACATATCTATGTGTCTATGCATAAGCCTTCATATGTTCCTGACAACAAATATCTTATACCGATACAGGTGGGAGCAGCGCTTGCGGATAAAAGGTTTGAGAATACGCTTCATGATGACGAGGGTGAAAATATTTCCGCAAAGAATAAGCGTTATTGCGAGCTTACAGCTCAGTATTGGGCGTGGAAAAATGATTTGGACGCTGATTATTACGGCTTCTGGCATTACAGAAGATATTTTTGCTTTAACACGGACAAAAAACCTGATGTTTGGGGAAATGTTGACATATCTATGCTGACCGACAGACTGATAGAAGAGTTTGATCTGCGGGAAGAAGATATTCAGGCGGCATTAAAATATTATGATATCATTGTTCCTCAGGATTGGGTGTGCGACGAAGGCGACGGGGAAATGACGGTGTATCAGCACTGGTGCAAGCATTTTGATCCTGATGATATCCAGACAATGACAGATGTGATACGGGAAAAATATCCGGAGTATGATAAAGATGTCATGAGCCTTCTCTTTTCCAATTCTGCGCCTTTTTGCAATCTGTTCATAATGAACAGGGCTTTGTTTCAGGAGTATAACGAATTTTGCTTTACGGTTTTGGAAGAGGTCGAAAAAAGGGTAAACCACGAGAACTATAACGTTGAAAGATACCGCACAATGGGTCACCTGGCTGAAAGACTAACAGGTATTTTTGTAAAGCATATTGAGAGGACACGCAAGGAAGTCAGCATACTCAGATTACCTACACTGCTTATCCGCAATACCAAGCCTAAGGCGTTGATAAGCCCGATAGTCACAGATAAAAAGCAGGTCGTGCTGACGCTTGCGTGTGATAAAAACTTTGTTCCGTATACGTCCGTGCTGCTTCAGTCGATAAAAGAGCATACAAATGACGAGTATTTTTATGATATAGTGCTTATGCACAAGGATATTCCGGAGGAGGAGCAGCTGAAGCTGTCGTCTATTTTCTTTTCAAGTGCAAATGTTTCTCTGCGTTTTGCAGACGTGAGCAGGAACTTTGAGCGGCATCTCGATCTTCATATAGACCGTCATTTATCTCTTGAAACATATTTCCGCTTTATGATTCTGGACATTATGCCGGATTATGATAAGGTATTATACCTTGATTGTGATATGATAGTCAACCGCGACATTGCCGAGCTTTATTTTACCGATATAGGAGATAAAGCGATAGCGGCAACAAGGGATTTTGATTTTATAGCTTCATATCAGGAGCCTGAGCGCAAAAAGATGTATGATGAAAAGATAATGAAATATATCGGCATTTCCGATGTGGAGGAATATTTCCAGGCGGGCGTTATCCTTTTCAATATGAAGAAAATTTCTGAAATGTATACGGTAGAGGACCTGTTTGAAAAGGCTTCCTCAAGAAGCTGGTATTATCACGACCAGGACGTGCTGAATTCTTTATTTGCAGGAAATGTTTATTATTTGGACCCGAAGTGGAACGTGATGACAATGCTCGAGCCGAATTCTCAGCGCAAGAAGCTGTTTACGGATTATTTGTACGCAAGGTATGCCGAGGCATACAACAATGCAAGAAAAAATATCGGCATAGTTCATTTTGCCGGCGTTCCGAAGCCGTGGCATGACACGAAATGCGACCTTTCTATGTACTTTTGGGAATATGCTAAAAGGACCCCGTATTATGAACAGCTGTCAAGCACTCTTAACAGCGGTTATTTCCTGCCCTTCGGCAGCGTGATATTTATAGGCAGGCATAATGTAGGAGAAAATGTAGGCTGTGAGCTTTTTGATATAAATATGCCTAACAGCGTCTGGTCGGAATGTTATTTAACGGTAGATTTTATATTTCTTTCCGATCATTATAGGCAGGAAATTACAAAGAGTACACTGTTCATTGCGGCGTCTATCCTGCCCGGGGAAACCGAAAGCAGCCAGATCCGTGTTCACAGGTTTAAGTTTGATGATTGCGTATATGATTATATCTTCAATGACAACATTTCTTACAGGCTCGTTGACAGTAAGACTATCAGGATCATGGTACGCCAGACAAATCAGTATGAGGGCTTTTCCTGGAGAGTGCGTGAATTGCAGAGCAGGGAAATTGAGAAGCCGACGATTACAATTCTTAATGAAGGCTTTATTGCCGACGTAAATGGGCTATAAAAGGAGAATGAGTTATGATTTTATATTGCTGCCAGCATCCCGCGAGTATATTGAGGGCAGTTATTCATAAGTTCAAATATCATGAATATGAAGATGCTGTCATTTTAGGAGAATATCCTGTTAGTTCACCATATTATCCGATAATTGACAAAATTTCGTATTATCAGATGCCAAGTGTGCATAACATGGTGACATTCGGTTATGATAAAATTTCTATGATAGAACATATACAAGAAACGATCAATAACTTTATGACATCAATTGGCTATGATTTTTATGATTTTGAAAAAATATACGCAATCTACGATATGTATAATCCCTTCACAATATATTTTGAAACAAAAGAAATCAAATATATGTGCATAGAATCAACGGATAATGTATTCAATAATTATTGGTCAGGCAATTATGTTGAAGAAAGACCGGAAGAAGCAAGATGCTTTAATTCATTGATTAAGGAATTGCACACGCAGGACGGGCAGGGACAAAACTGTTTAAAGGGCTTTTTGTTTTCGGAAAAATCCAAGATACCTGAAGGTGGCAAAGTCCCGGTGGAGGTATTTGATTACTATGGGACATTATTATCATTAAATGAAAATAGTAAACAACAACTAATAAAAGCATATAATTTAGACAAATTTTCTTTTGACTCGCTTATGATGTTTAATTCTCCCGGATGGACAGGATTTGAACTAAAGAAAAAAAATATATTTTTGACGTCTGAGCAAAAGAAAAACACAAATGAAAATACATTCGTATTCTATAAGGAAGTGTTGGACTACTACTTTAAAGATATTAGTTTTGTATTAAAATTACATCCGGCGAGCGGTCAAGACTTTGTGACCTCATTTTCTGATTTTGAGCAGATCCCACCGCATATTTTTGTAGAATTATTTGCAGTGACAAAAAGAAAATTCCGCATATATTGTCCTGTTCAAAGTACGGGAATTGGGATATTTCAAAAACTTGGATTTGATGTCACTTATTTCAGCGCAAATCTGATCCCGTTCTTTAAGCATATTAACTTTGTTTATCTGGCATTTTCATTGATAAATTCGATCTGTCAGCCGGAGCAAATATTTACATACGGCATTGACACCAAGCAGCTGGACTACTTTAAAAATTGGTCATACAAAGATTTTAAAAGTGTAAAAATTGATAAATTGACAAAAGATAATGTAAAAAATGCAAAATTTATCATTGCAGAGCCAAATGGCGAATTTGAAACTGTTATAAAAGAGTGTGCGGACGATTGCTTAATAATAGTAAATGGTGATCATAAATGTGATTCCGTTTTTATTGTACAGAATATGACTTACTCTGTTATCGATACATCCGAAAGAGAACAGGTGGAAATTGAAAAGTCCAACTGGACGGTCTTGTCCAAAAACGAAAAGGTTTTGAAAAATGCAAGGAACTTTTGTGCTTCTCACACCCTTAAAAATGCAAAGGTAAGAATACAGTCATCCCCACGTGTTGACTTTACGGAAATTGATGATAGAAAAAAGCCTATATTAAAGCCCGGTGAATATGAGAAGCTCAAATCAAGGGAAAGAGGACTAATAAAAATGCATAGATTTCTTCAAATGTATTATGAGACTGAACATACAGGCTATACTTTAAAAGACTATTTTGAGGAACGTGGACTGCTTTCGGATAAAGTAAAAATTGCTTTTTTTGCAGTCGATGAGCTTGGCGTGCTGGTATATCGGATCTGTGAACGGTCCGGCATACATTTTACAGCCTTTGTAAGCGATACTGACCGTGAAATAACATGTCAGACGCATGGCAATTTAACGGAAACTCTTAAATTCAAATCAATGGATACGGTTAACAAGGAAGATTACACCACTGTTTTTATGGCCACAACATGGAACGGAGAACAAATAGACTTTGTACAACGCCATTGCCCCTCACTTTTTCTGTTTGATGCTGTGGTACAAGCAATGTATACCCGTGCTTTCTTTGTAAATAAAGCAGCGGCTATTAAGGAAAAAAATCCGGGCGTGCATTTAGGTATCTTCTTTACACCGTATGTTCACCAGATCCCGGGGCAGCATTCAGAGCTTGAGGAATATTTCAGGCAGCAAGGAACGAAAATGCCGAATATTTTGTATATTCAGGATGATGCAATAAAAGAAAAAGCAAAAAATTTATGTTACAGAGAATACGGCTTTGATGATGAATACATTGAGAATGTTTGCAGCGCAGGATATCCGATTACAGCACAAAACGACGTTTATTTAATGCAGGATAGCGTAAGCAAATATGTAAATGTAATCAATCATCGCAGGGTAACGACTGATCAGCCAAATGAATTTTCCAATACAGTTTACTTTTTTGGTGACAGTTGTGTTACCGGATTGCACGTAGGTGATGCGGAAACGATAGAAAGCAATTTTCAACGTATGATCAATGCAAGCGGAATGCCCTATATCGTTCATAACTGTGCAAACTCGTATGGGTTACGCTACGACTGGATATTCGGCCTTACAGATACTATGACATTCAAGCCGGGCGATATACTACTTTTCTGCTCCCGTGTAGACTGGCTGACCGAACAGTATATCAAGCAAAATAATAAAAAACTTTTATGTGATATTCTGGGCATTTACACTACCCCTGTTTTTCAACGTCCTCATGATCACGGTGAAGTTTTTACCGATGACCACCACTGTAACGGCAAAGGGTATGGTCTGATTGCTCAAAAAATCTTTGACGATATCAAAGCGGCAGGATTTTTTGAGAAGAGTAATGGTACAGTTGAGGAAGAATCAAAATCGCTTAATGAGTTTTCTGCGGCTGACAACAAAATGGGGGGGGGGTAATTAATACTGAATTAAACGCCTACATAAACGGTATTAAACGATACGAAGCAAGAATAGGCAGTATTGTTATGAATTGTAATCCATTCACATTGGGGCACCGCTATCTGATCGAATATGCTGCTAAAAAAGTGGACAAGCTGTATGTTTTTGTTGTGGAGGAGAATAAGAGCTTTTTCCCGTTCAAGGATCGTTTTGAACTAGTGAAAAATGGAACGGAAGACTTACAGAATGTTGTTGTCATTCCCAGCGGTCAGTTTATTATATCCTCATTAACATTTCAGCAATATTTTGAAAAAGGCGAAAACCAGGATGTTACGGTGGACGCAAGTGACGATTTGGAAATTTTTGCAAAACAGATTGCGCCTTCTCTCCACATAAATGTACGATTTGCGGGAGAAGAGCCGTTGGACAATGTTACAAGGCAGTATAATTCAAGTATGAGAAGCATTTTGCCTCAATATGGCATAGCCTTTGAGGAGATCCCCCGAAAAACACAAGGCGAGGAAGTTATCTCAGCAAGCAGAGTCAGAAAGCTGCTGGCAGAAAAAGACTTTGAAGCGATCGCTGAACTTGTGCCTGAAACCACGCTAAAATATTTGAAGGAAAAATATGACAACTAAAATCGTATTGAAAGGAGAAATTAAAATGAAGATTTATGCACTTCTTACAGGCAGAGGCAACAATACTCTAAAAGACAAAAACATACTTGAATGTTTAGGCCATCCTGTTTTATATTATCCTGCATATGCTGCGATAAAAGCAAAAACGATCGATAAATGTTTTTGCAGCAGCGATGATGATAAAATATTGAATGCAGCAGCAGAACTTGATCATATTTCAATTAAGCGTCCGGCAGAATTTGCTTTACCAACAAGTCAGCACATTGACTGCATAATTCATGCTCTTAATTATATGAAGCAAAACTATTCACAACCTGATATTTTAGTGGTTACTTTAGCAAATAATGTAACAATAAAATCTGAGTGGATCGATGATTGCGTTAATATGATGATAAATGATATGACTTTGAGTGCAGTTGTTCCTATTTATCAGGATAACGATCACCACCCGCTTAGAGCAAAAAAAATAGATTCAAACGGACACCTTCAAATGTTTGAAGATGATATTCATCAGCCATTATCTACAAATCGTCAAGATTTGACCTCCTGTTATTTTCTTGCTCATAATTTCTGGGTGCTTAATGTAAAAATGCTTTTGAACAACGGCGGCATTGGTCAAGCGCCATGGGCATTTATGGGGGATAATATTGGATACTATATGATTGATGAATCTATTGATATACACAAAAAAAATGACCTTATGCTGGCAGAAGAATGGCTAAAATTAAACAATGTGGAGGGCAGCACAGAATCAATGTCTGCAGATGTATATAAGGATCCGGAACATATACACAATGCTGCCGAACAACAAATAAAGCGGGGGGGGGGCAACTATAAGCTGATCCTCTGCGTTGCTTCCAGGAAGGAGGCAGCGTGATGAAAATAGCATGTTTTATCCCCGCCCGTTACAAATCCACTCGTTTTCCCGGCAAGCCTCTTGCAGACATCTGCGGCAAGCCTATGGTTTGGTGGGTGTATCAGCAGGCTATTAAGGTAAAGGAACTCGACGAAGTGTACGTTGCTACCGACGATGAACGTATAGAGAACGTTTGCAAAGAACTGGGAGTAAATGTGATGATGACTTCGGACAAGCATCCGTCGGCTACGGACAGAACGGTCGAAGCCGCGCAAAAGGTACCTGCCGATCTTTATGTTATTGTTATGGGTGACGAGCCGTTGATTGCTCCCGAAAATATATCAGCTATCGTTAATGCAATGTCAGCCGATGAAAACGCATATGCCGGAATGCTATGCACCCGCTTTAAAAATGGCGTGGACCTTATAAATGATTCTACCATAAAGCTGGCGATAAACGACAGAAACGAACTTATATATATGTCAAGACTGCCTATTCCTTTTCCCAAGGCTGAACTTGGATATGAGCATTATAAAAACGTTGGAGTCTATGCATTTACCAAGGAGGCACTGGCTTTTTACAAAGACACACCAAGGGGCAGACTTGAGAAAATAGAAGATATGGAAATGCTCAGAATGCTCGAAAACCGCAAGCCCGTAAAGGTAGTTGAGGTCAGCACAGAATCAATGTCGGTAGATACATATAAGGATTTAGAACGCATACGCAAAGCTGCCGAACAACAAATAAAGCGGGGGGGGGGCAACTATAAGCTGATCCTCTGCGTTGCTTCCAGGAAGGAGGCGGCGTGATGAAAACAGTATGCTTTATCCCTATAAAAGCTAATTCTGAACGTGTCCCGGGAAAAAATCTGCGGCTTTTGAACAATAAAAAGCTGTATATGTATATATGCGAACATATAATGCAGGCGGATTCGTTTGACGAGGTGTACGTTGACACAAACAGTGAGGAAATAACGGAATATGCTAAAAGCATAGGATTTAAAACCATAGTGCGTGAAGCAAAGCTGGCGGAAAACACAGCAAACGGAAACGACCTGCTTGTGCATCATTATGAAATGTTTTCCGACTATGACTATTATTTTCAGCTGTTTGCCACAGCTCCATATCTGCAGCCTGACACGATAAGAAAATGCGTGAAGGAATTGACAAGCGGTGATTACGATTCATGCTTTACCGCTACGGAAAATCACGGATTTTACTGGCTGAACGATAATCCGATAAATTATCGCCCGTGTATTCTTCCCAGAAGTCAGGATATGCTTCCCGTAATTGAAGAAACCACAGGACTTTACGGGATATCCGCCCAAGCGCTTGAAAAATATCGCTGCAGGATAGGCGGAAAGCCGTACATACATATTGTGAGCAAATTCGAGGCGGTGGATATAAATACGGAGGAAGATTTAAAAATCGCTGAATACGTGGGTAAGATGTACTGGAAAATTTGAATATTATACGGAGGAAAAATGAATATAAATATCCTTGACTGTACTCTAAGAGACGGCGGTTACATAAACCAGTGGAGATTTGGAAAAAAGTGCGTAACAAACACATTAAAAAAACTGTCGGCTGCAAATATAGAAATAATAGAGGCAGGATTTCTGGACGATACCAAGGACAAATATTCTGAAAACATAACGCTGTTCAGAGATGTTGAAGCGGCCGAAAAACTGATAGAGACGCAGAACGATAATTACGTCCTTATGATAATGCATGGGAAATATAATGTTGACCGTCTTCCAAAATACAATGGCGGAAAGGTCAGGGGAATAAGATATTGTTTCAAAAAAGAAGTGATAGACGAGGCATTAGCCGTATGCAGAAAAATATCGGAAAAAGGCTATGACGTTTATTTGCAGCCCGCATCTCTTACTGACTATTCAGACAGAGACATCATAGGTCTTGTTGAGAAAGCGAATACTTTGAAAATAAGCGCCTTTTATATGGTGGATACGTATGGGCTGATGCGTAAGGACGAGGTGATAAGATACTTTTACATAATTGACAACAATTTGAGAAAGGACGTTCCAATAGGCTTCCATTCCCACAACAATCTTCAGCTTTCCTTCTCAAACGCTCAGGCGCTTATAGAACTTAACCGAAATCGGGAACTGTATATCGATTCATCTGTATTCGGTATGGGCAGAGGAGCAGGGAATCTTTGCACAGAGCTTTTAACGCAGTTCGTCAATGAGAATATAGAGGACAAATATGACCTTATTCCCATACTTGAGATAATGGACGAATATATTATGCCGATATACAATCTGCATACATGGGGATATTCTGCGCCGTATTATATTGCGGCAATAAACAGCTGCCACCCAAATTATGCCACATGGCTGATAGGCAAGCAAAGTATATGTGTGCGGGATATAAATGCAATAATAAAAAGCATACCCGCTGAAAAGCAGCACCTCTACGACGAATCCCTGATAAGCTCCCTTTATCTTCAGTATCAGCAGCGAAATATTGACGACGCTGCGGTTATTGAAAAAATATCCGCTTTATGCAAAGACAGGTCTGTCCTTATTCTCGCTCCGGGAAAAAGTCTGCTGACTATGCAAAAAACCGTAGACGAGTACATAGCGCAGAACGATCCCGTCGTTTTTGCGATAAATCACATTCCCTCTCACTACAAGTGCGACAAGGTATTTATGAGCAATTTGAAGCGCTTCAGAGGAATAGACGACGCTGCTGAAAAAATCAAGGACAAGCTTATTTTCACCTCAAATATAACCGACGGCAGCGCCTATGACCTTGTGAATTATTCGGAATATCTGGTCAATGACCCTGCCATTTCCGATAATTCGGGGCTTATGCTGATAAACGTCCTTCGCAAAGCGGGAGTAAACGCAGTAACACTGGCAGGATACGACGGCTTTAAATATGACGAAAACACAAACTATTTTGACAGCAGAATGATAAACAATGTTCAGTACGAAAAGCAAAAGCAGGTAAACAACGCAATAATCGGATATTTCAAGAAAATACGAAAGACTATGGAGATAAACTTCATAACTCCCACGATATACGACGGCGAGGAAGACAATGAGTAAATACAAGCTTATAATTTTTGACCTGGACGGAACGCTTGCGGACACTTCCCCCGGCATATTGAACAGCATACGCTATGCGCAGAAAATGATGGATCTGCCGCCCATAACGTTGGAGCAGATGTATTCCCATGTAGGTCCGCCTATGGAAGAATCTTATCACCGGAACTTCGGACTCACGGGTGAACCTCTCCGAAAGGCAATTGCATATCACAAGGAATACGCAATTAAGCAGGGGTATAAAGAGATCAGGCTGTATGACGGAATCGAAGAGCTGCTTTCAGCGCTGAAGACCAGCGGGTATAAAACAGCGGTCGCGACATTGAAAGCGCACTCTACCGCATTGAAGATATTTGAAAGTCTGAATATGACGGATAAATTTGACGTGATAAAGGGCGTTGATTCCGAAGATCCTATGACCAAGGCACAGCTTTTGCAGTATTGCATAGAAATTTTGAATGTCTCGCAAGAAAGAGCCCTGCTTATAGGCGACAGCATTTATGACGCAAAGGGCGCACAGGAAGCGGGCATAGACTTCCTCGGAGTTACCTACGGCTTCGGCTTCAAGAGCAAGGAGGATATAGGCGATATCTCTCATCTTGGTATGTGCGGGAGCGTGGGAGAAGTGAAAAGTTTATTTCAAAAATAAACCGTTTGTACAATTTATATTTATTTAAAGGAGCATACATATGGACACCATCAAACTTTTGATCTGGGATCTGGACGAAACCTTCTGGAAAGGCACTCTTTCCGACGGGGAAATAACGCCTGTTCCTGAAAATATTGAACTGGTAAAGCATCTCACCGACCGTGGGATAGTAAACTCTATCTGTTCCAAAAACGACTATGAAAAAACAAAGGCAAAGCTGGAGGAGCTTGGCGTTTGGGAGTATTTTGTATTCCCTTCTATCGACTGGACTCCCAAGGGACAGCGCGTTAAAAACATAATCTCAGATATGAATCTACGTCCCGTAAACTGCCTTTTCATCGACGATAACGTGAACAATCTGGAAGAAGCAAAATTCGCAGCGGGGGGGGGTATAAACGTATCTCTGCCTGATGATCTACCTGAGCTGTTAAAGGACCCTGCCTTTGAAGGAAAAGACGACAGCGAGCATTCCAGATTAAAGCAGTATAAGATCCTTGAAGAAAAAGCTGCCGCCAGAGCGCAAAGCGGTTCAAACGAGGAATTTTTGTATCAGTCCGAGATCCACGTTGAATTGATAGAGGATTGCAGCGATAAGCTGGTGAGAATCTATGAAATGATACACCGCAACAATCAACTTAATTTCACAAAGGACAGGATCTCTCAGGAGGAAGTCGACAGAATATTTACCGACCCGGAAATAACCAGCGGCGTTGTACACGTCACCGATAAATACGGCGATCACGGAATAATCGGCTGCTATGCGATAAAAGACGGAAAAGCACTTCAACTCGTATTCTCCTGCCGTATTTTAGGTATGGGAGTGGAGCAGTGGGTATACGCAGAGCTTGGTTATCCCGAAATTGAAGTGGTAGGTGAGGTCGCCGCTGAGCTTAATAAAACTGATAAACCGGAGTGGATAAACAATACAACTTCTGTTCAAAAAGAAACTGTCACTTCTTCTCACAATACCCCTCGATTTATTGCTTATGGTAGCTGTTCTTTACGTCCAGTCTGGGCATACTTGCAGCCAAAATTGCCTGATGCGAAATTTGCAGAGATAGATCCTACGCCGTGCTGTTTGAACTTAGCTGTTGCTTTGCGCGAATCGGAAGATAAAAAGAAGGAAATAATGTTAAAGGTCGATTCTGTCAATAATGAATGCACTTTTGATATGGATGTCTATTCTCCCGAAACAAAATATATTCTCATAACACTTCAGGGAACAGAAAATATGAAAAAATACGTTTCCAAGGATTCGAAATCATATTTTTATTCGATTAAGATAAATAAAATGAATGCAGATATAGCAGCTGTATTGAACGAGTATGATGAATTCCCTATTGAATATGAGGATATGATGAACGATCTTTCATATATATGTGACCATCTTCCCTCGGGTACGAAACTGCTAATGCAGACATTGCCGGAAGTAGAGTTTCCACAGAAAGGAAAAGACCGTGACTTTTATTATCGAAAAGAAGAGAATAGAGTTGCAGAGGATTTAGCCGAAAAATATCCTGATGTTATATGTCTTATAGACATAAGAAAATATGCAAAATCTCCAACAGACTTTTTTGAGCCCATTCCAAATCATTATAATAGGAATATAGGTTATTTTCTTGCTGAAGATATATTAAACATTATGGGGTTAAATGCCTCGAAAATACAGCATGAAGACAATTTGAGCAACAATGAAGATATGATACCTGATAATGCTGTTGTACAGGATTTTCCTATTCCCGGTTCTGAAGATAAATGTACGATAGTGACATACATTGTCAATGGTATATTTACCGCTGATGTAAAATTAAATCATCCTGAAAAATATTTAATACAATGTACAGTAATGCGCAACAGATTTAATGAATTCACATCTGAAATAGTAAAACGATCACATTATGAAATCAATGTATTAAACACCGGAAGATGGAAAGTAGCTGTGGCTATCTATAATGCGGGCAATCAAATGTTGATCAGCAATTTTTCTACCGCACCTATTAATTATACAAAATATAATTATTTAAATTTTTTGGATTCGAATAAAAATCATTATGAAAATGCTGTAATAGGTTATAATGAATTAGTTCAAAAAAATATGAATGCAGATTCGATATATGCGTCTTTAATCAATCAGATCGCAGAATTGTCGGCACTTGGGGTCAATCCCTTTGAATATTTTTTATCTCAAGGAATAGATGAGATAAGTGTATTTACAGATAAACGAATTGGAGAAGTTATTTTGCCATATATTCATCGTTCAGGTATAAAAATAAGACACCTGTTTGCAGCTGATAACATATGGCGGCTAAAATCATATGTAACTGAATACAAGGTCAATGACATAAATACTCCTCTTCCTTTGTCAGAAAAAGATACGGTTTTATTTTCTTTTGATGGTGAAAATTTTGGCAATATTCGTATTATATTTTCAAAAAGCAGAGCAAAGATCGTTTCGTTGTCATATGTGCTGTCTTATTTATTGACTAAATATTTATTTGTGGAAAAGTTCAAATCGAAAGTTCCGCGGATAATAGCGGTGAGAACAGCTAATTTACACAGATATACAGCGTTTGAATATTCAAAATTAACTGTCAATGAAAAAATGCTAGAGGATAATAAGTTTTTTAATGAATCAGATGTAATAAACAGAGTGAACAGCAATTATGACTCCTTGCCAGAGCAAGTAAAAAAATATTCTAAGGATAAGTTGCTGGAAACATTGAAAGTACCGCATATTGATTTGGACCCAAACACTAAAATACAGCGATTTGATAATATCAGCGGTCAATATGTAAATATTATAAATGGTATAAGGCATACCGAAAACGATCCGGATAGTTTCATTGGGACGATTTATATATTTGGAGGTCCTCAAGCATATGGATATGGCGTAGGGGATAATGAAACCATTGCTTCATACTTGCAAAATATTCTTTCTTTGCCATATAGAGTGTTGAATTATGCAAACTGTTGGCATTATGACTATACAGCGGCGCTCAATCTTATGGAGAGTATTGATTTTCGTCCGAATGATATTGCAATATTTCTTGTATCTAATTGGCAAGTTAACTTGTTGGGAGGGCAATATTTCCACTGGCTCCGTTGGGAAGCTATAGAAGCTCCTATAATAAAAGTCGACGCCTTCCCCCTCTTTGAAAAACGGGACCGTCCCGATTATTTCCTGCACAGATACGGCTACACGCCTGCATGCAATATGGAACTGGCAAAGCTGATAAGAGACGCTGTGTATGAGAATATAAAGCTTTTTGATATTTGAACGGGCTCAATGCTCCCCGTGATAAACAAATCAGATTTTTTAGTTTTAATTTGAAATTGGACGACCCGTCAGGAAAAATTATATTTGCGCATAGATAATTTTTAAACACAAAAACTGAAAAGCCAACAGTCAACGTAAATTTATATAAGCGAAAAGCACGTTATAATTATGTAAACATAATATTTCCTCCGCCTGCCCCACGGCAGGCAAAATTTTTGAAATTTTTTCCCAAACCCCCTTGACAAATCCTGAAAATGTGGTATACTACAAAACATACAATTCAGATAGGTAATATAGAAATTCAGGAGGCACCTATGAAATTTAACAGCTTACTTCTGCGCAAGCAGCTTAACGACCGAATGTGACCTTGATTTTTCCGCCATACTTTCAACCAAAAACCAAAAACAAAAGAAATCGAGGTAAACAAAAATGTCAAATACAGAATGGAAATTTGAGACCAAGCAGCTTCATATAGGGCAGGAGCAGGCGGACGCCGTTACCGACGCCCGCGCGGTGCCTATTTACGCCACAACTTCGTATGTGTTCCACAACTCACAGCACGCCGCAGACCGTTTCGGACTGCGTGACGCAGGCAATATTTACGGCAGGCTCACCAATCCCACTCAGGATATTTTCGAGCAGAGGATAGCGGCGCTGGAGGGCGGCGTTGCGGCGCTGGCGACAGCGTCGGGCGCGGCGGCGATAACCTACACGGTGCAGGCGCTTGCCAAGGCGGGGGAACATATCGTTGTCTCCAAGACCATTTACGGCGGGACCTACAACCTGTTCGCCCACACTCTCCCCACTTACGGGATAACCACGACTTTTGTGGATCCTTACGAGGAGGGAGCTTTTGAAAAGGCGATACAGCCCAACACAAAGGCAATTTTCATTGAAACTCTGGGAAATCCCAACTCCAACATAATCGACATTGAGGAAATTGCAAAGCTCGCCCACGCTCACAAGATACCGCTGGTGGTTGACTCCACCTTCGCAACTCCTTATCTTGTAAGACCTATCGAGTACGGGGCGGACATTGTGGTACACAGCGCCACCAAGTTCATCGGCGGTCACGGCACGGCGATAGGCGGCGTTATAATAGACAGCGGTAAATTCAACTGGGAGGAAAGCGGAAAGTTCCCTCAGTTCACCGAGCCAAACCCCTCCTACCACGGCGTAAGCTTCACAAAGGCGGTGGGCGCGGCGGCGTTCGTCACCTACATAAGGGCGATACTTCTCCGCGATACGGGCGCGACCCTGTCCCCGTTCCACGCGTTCCTGTTTTTGCAGGGACTTGAGACCCTTTCCCTTCGTGTGGAACGCCACGTTCAGAACGCTTTGAAGATAGTGGAGTATCTGAACGATCACCCGAAAGTTGAGGCGGTACATCACCCCTCCCTCCCCACCGAGCCAAGCAACGCGCTGTACAAGAAATACTTCCCCAACGGCGGCGGTTCTATCTTCACGTTTGAGATAAAAGGCGGCGTCCAGGAAGCGCATAAATTTATAGATAATCTGGAGATATTCTCCCTGCTTGCCAATGTTGCCGACGCAAAGTCGCTTGTGATACACCCCGCCACCACCACCCACTCCCAGTGCACCGAGCAGGAGCTTGAGGAGCAGGGCATAAAACCCAACACTATCCGCCTGTCCATAGGCATTGAGAACGTAGACGATTTGATAGCGGCGCTGGATAAAGCGTTCGCCAGCGTTTAAGTTTTTGAGGGATTCTTAAGGGGACTTTTTACAAAAAGTCCCCTTAAGCGGAGTTTGAGGCGGAGCCTCAAAAAAATAATACCCGCATTCGCGGGTATTATTTTTTATGTGGGACTCTGTCCCACACCCTGCCTAAGAAACTTTTTTGTAAAAAAGTTTCTTAGGGATCTTCAAAAAACTTTAAGGCTCGGGCTTTTCCAGTATAGTCGCATAGCCTTCGGTGGAAACCACCTTGTACCCTTTTTCCGTCCACTCCTTGAGTAGCTTTTCGTACTCCTTCACAGCGCCATGGCGGTTGTCCAGGCATACGTAGTCGGGAACTATCTCAGGGTCTATCTTGTAGATAGCGGGGTACATATACACGTTAGGACAGTCGTACAGGTGCGGGGTGATGAAGGTGGTGGCAAATATCACGGAATCCCTCGGTATGCTGTCCAGCGCCTCATTCGTTTGCTCCAGCTTCGGTGAGGACAGGTCGTGCATACTGGCGTATTTTGAGGAGGAAAAGCCTGTAAGACAGATAAACGCCGCCAATACCGCCGCCATTGCCACACGGTTTTTGCTCCTGACATAGCGGAAATTCTTTGCAAACAGGAACAACAGCATTGCCCCCGTGCCGAAAACGTACTGGAAGTTTATGTCCGACTGGTACGCATAATCAGGCGCCATATTCAGCAGTATCATAGGCGCGATCAGCATCCAGTCGCAGGGCTTTCTGCTGTAAAAGGCGATGAACATCAGCGGCACTCCCATTTGCAGCAAAAACAACAGCTTTTGCTCCGACAGCAGCTTGCTGAAGAAGAATATGGGGTTTTTCAGCACGTTCAGCACCACGTCCACAAGGCTGTCCTGCCCGCTGTTGAGATAGATGTCGTAACGGGATACTTTTATTCCCTCGCCGAACATCTCCACCACAGAGGTGGAGAGAACGAATCCCACGGCTCCCATAACTATAAGGAGTATGGAGGAAAGGCGGGAGGAATTTTTGTTGAACAGGGCGTAAAGCCCGATAAATACGACGTAAAAGCCTGCGTCCTCTTTGACGCACAAAAGTAGAAGGGCGCTTATCACAGTGCCGAGGATCTGATTTTTTTCAAGGAAATACAAGGTCCATAAAATAAGGGGAGTTAAAAATGCGTTCTCGTGAAAGTCGTAAAAGCAGGCGGTGGATAAGGCGGGGTAAAAGCAGTAAACACAGCAGATGAGAAAGCTGACGGTGTTTGGGTACCTGTATCGTTTCAGCAGTAGCAACAGCGGGATAACACCCGACATACACACCGTCGCTTGCGCCGCCAGCAAAAACTGAGGACAGCGGAATATCATATAAAACGGCAAAAGCAGGTAGTAGATAGGGGAACAATGCACCGAAAAGTGGGAAAGCAGCTGATTGCGTTCCATGGTGGTATTCTGGGTCAGGTCCGTCGCCATACTCTCGAACATCTGGGCGAATATCCCGAAGTCAAAGGTAGACGAATTGTAAGCCTCGTATCTTGCTATCGTCCCGACGGAAAGCACGGTGGTCATCACCACCCCCACGGCGGCAACGGCAAAGTAAAGTCCCTTGCCCTCAAGAAGAAAAAACTGCTTTTCGGGGAAAAGCCCCTTTATCACAAACACAGAGCCTGCGGTCAGCGCGCACAGCGCCAGCACGGCGTACGGTCTTACCGTTGCGGAAACGCTTATTCCAAGCACGGAAAAGGCGAGCAGGCACAGCGGCGTCAGCCACTTATATACCCGCTTTTTCAGAATAAAAAGCAGCAGCGCTCCCGTCCACAGGGGGAGAAATACCCCTGCAAGGAGCCAAAGGTTCAACTCAGGCACCGACTGTATGAAAAATATGTTGCTGTGATTTTGAGCAGCTACAAACAGCATTACGCCGCTTGCCACGGCAAATGCGTCAACAAACGCCCACAGCGCATATATTATAACTTTTCGAAGTTTATCCGTCATTTTGTCTTCTCCTTTTTGAATTGACCCTCTATATATAAAACGAACGAAACAATGAAAAAGTCACTTGGCTGAAAAATTTTTGGGTTCAAAAACACCTTATTATAATAGCACAAATGGGAAAAACTGTCAATTAGGCAGTTCACGGGCGGGATTGATTTTGTGGTGAAAAATGCGGGAGTTATTTGCGAGATGATGAACGCTGATTGTTTTCATTGTTTTTCACTCATGTCCTGTGTTATACTTCATAATAGCGAAAAATAGACGAGGGCTTGTGATTAGTATGTATCCCATGAGTGGGAAGATGTGCGGGGCAGGGGCGGCGAAGCCGCCTTTTGTTCGGGCGAAGCCCGAACAAAAGCACTGATTTTGCGGAGCAAAATCAGTGAGTCTGTGCGCCGGAGGCGCACAGACTGCGGCTTCGCCGCCCCGGACAAGCAGGCGTGCCGTTAAAAGTGCCAAGTGCGGAATAAATCGGTCAGCACCACTGACAGTTTACAGTGCAAAGTGCAGAGTACACAGTAAATTTATTTATAAGGTTTATTGTTTTGCTTTCACTATCTCGGTTGAATATGCTCTGACAAAGGCGATGCTTTTGCACCGCCTTTCACTTTTGTGTCCTGCATACCAGCCTCACGAGTGCGCCCCACCCTCCCACCCGCCACCTGTCCCCCTCACCTTTTCATTGTTTTTCACTCACGTTCTGTGCTATACTTCACAATAGCAGAAAAGGCCAAAAAGCGAAGCCGCCCCGCTATAAGAAAACCAGTGTTATCCGACGTCAGGGAGGCAAAACCTTTTCATTGTATTTCACCCCACCCCCATGCTATACTCCATAATAGCAAAAAATAGGAGGCTGCGTAAATGGTAGAAGATTTTATACTTTCAAATCAGAACAGGATCCTCTCCTTCGGCGAATACGTTTTAGAGAAGCTGGAGGACAAGGACGCCATGGACAAGGTAGCTGAAAAGGACCCCGAGAAGCTGGCGAGAGTGCTGAAGCTGCTTCTGGAATGGCTTGACAGCGCTCAGCCCAAGGCGGAAAGTCCCGCCCTGGCGGCAATAATCCGCGCTGTGGGCAAACGCGGCGAGGAGCAAAGCGATGAATACTGAAAAAGAAAAAACGTCCGCCCTGTCCCCGAAGCAGGAACAAACGATAGCTCTGCTGAAGGAGGACGGGCTGAAGCGGCTTAATATTTTAGAGGGAAGCGTGCGTTCGGGAAAAACGTACGTTTCCCTTATTTTATGGGCTTTCTGGATAGCGCTGAGGGGGAACGGGCGTTATCTTATGGCGGGAAAGACGCTGAACACCTTGAAGCGGAACCTGCTTGAGCCCCTTGCTGAAATTTTCGGCGAGGAAAATTTCGCCTATTCCCTCTCAAAAAAGGAAGCGTTTTTGTTCGGTATAAGACTGCACCTTGAGGGCTGCGCCGACAGCCGCGCGGAGGGACGCATACGGGGAATGACCCTTGACGGGGCGTACTGCGACGAGCTGACCCTGTTCAACGAGGATTTTTTCTCAATGCTGCTGTCAAGGCTCTCCTCCAAGGGAGCAAAGCTGTTTGCCACCACCAACCCCGACCACCCCTGCCATTGGCTCAAGGCAAATTATCTTGACCGAGGGGAGGAGCTTGACCTGCTGGATATCCACTTCACCCTTGAGGATAATCCCTACCTTGACCCCGCCTACGTCAGGGCGCTGAAAAGCGAGTACAAGGGCGTTTACTACGAGCGTTACATTCTTGGGAAATGGGTTGCGGCGGAGGGCTCTATCTACACCGACTTCAAGGACAGCCAGATAATGACCGAGGAGCAGACGAAGCAGGCGGAAGAAAAATGCGTCTTCACCGTTATGGGCGTGGATTTCGGCGGAAATCGCTCCGCCTCCGCATTTGTGCTTATAGGCTTTGACGCGGGATTTGAAACGTTGTATGTGCTGGACGAGCATTACGACAAGGAAAACCGTTCCGCAGAAAAGCTGATAAGCGACTTTACAGAAATTACTGAACGCTGGTCGAAGGATAAAAAGCTGCGTGCGGCGTATTGCGACAGCGCGGAGCAGCTCCTTGTGAAGAGCTTTCGTCAATCGGTAACGCTACCTGTGAAAAACGCACTGAAAAATCCCATAAACAACCGTATACGAATGTTCTGCCGCCTTATGGCGTCTGACCGTATACGCGTAAGCTGCCGCTGTAAGGAGCTTATCAAGGCGATAAAGACCGCCGTCTGGGACAGCGGCTGCCTTTGCGACAGCAGACTGGACGACGGCACCACGAATATCGACTCGCTGGACGCCATGGAGTATGCGGCGGAGAGGTTTGAGAGGGAGATATTCAGGTGGTAGTTAGTTGGATAGTGGTTAGTAGCTGGTTGATTTGATTATCAGGTGGTTTCGTTTTGCTTTCACGGGCTTGGTTGGGAAAGCTGTGCTTTGGGAGAACGGGCGGCACAGCTTTTCACTTTTGTGTCCTGCACACCAGCTTCACGTCTGCGCCCCACCCTCCCGCCCCCTTTGCTTGCTCCTCAACATATTTTTTCTCACAACTGCAAAACACTGAAGGCTCAAGCCTGCGGGCGGGAAAGCGTGTTTGCGGCTTTGCCGCAAACAGCGGGTGGGACGCTGGTGTGAAGCTGGTGTGCACAACACAAAACATAAAGCCAACTCACCACATTTCCACTCTCTCAACATTGGTAAATGACCTTCCCTAACCGCACAACGCCGTGCCGCACGCTGCACGCCTGTGATAGCGACCCGCAGGGGCGCGGGACTAAACCTCGCAATTGCGAACGCCATAATCAGCACATTGAGAAGAAGTCGAGCAGGCGAATTTGACAAGGTAGGCTAAAAATAAAGTTTTTCCGGAATTCTTAAAACCGCCTTTTCCGAAAAAGCGGTTTAAGCTCGAATGTTGCGGTTTTGCTTTGCAAAACTGCAACATTTGACTAGAAATCTGAAAAGCGAAGCTTTTCAGTTTCATGGGGGCTGGCCGCGCCGCATCCGCACGGTACCGTGCAAAACCGTTACTAACATCTCCCGATTAGGCAGACATATAAATCAATTCCAAAAGGTACAACCTTTTCCGAAAATTCGACATTGCCTTATCAAGCGAAACAAGATATAAACTACATCAAAAAAGCCCGTCTTGCCAAAGACAAAAACACATTCCGTTCAAGAAAGGAGACCAATTGAAATGAACTTCAAAACCATCTTCCCCCGCCTTTTCTCCGAGAAAAGCACCCCCGCGATCTCGATCGACAGCCTGACAGAAAAACACCTGTCCGAACACATTCCCGCCTGGAAAAACGTCTACGACGGCGAAACCCCTTGGCACTATGCCAGAAAGGGAGGACTTGACGGCGGCTACCGCCGCGTAAGAGGCATTTTCGCCGCAAGAGCTCTTTGCAGTGAGCTTTCCGCATTGTGCTTTTCTCAGCAGATGGACCTGCGCTTTTCCTCCCCCGACACAAAGGATCTCGTGGAAAAGGTCTTGCAGGAAAACGCCTTCTGGAGCTGCTTCCCGCTGTTTCTGGAAAAAATGTTTGCCCTTGGCGGCGGGGTAGTTAAGGTGTACGTTGAGGGCGAAAAGATACGCCTGAATTACGTCGGCGCAGAGGGCTTCGTCCCCACGCAGTACGATGAAAAGGGCGTTTATGGCGGAATAATCCTTTCCGCCGCCGCAAAGAACGGGGAAAATTACCTCCTTGCGGAAATAAACTCAAAGACCGACAACGGCTACACCGTCACCAACAGATTGTTCAAACAAAAAGGCGGTGAGTACAGGGAAGTCCCCCTGTCGGAGCTGTATCCTGAGCTTGAGGAGAGAACAGAGATAAACGGGCTGAAAAAGCCGCTTTTCGTATACTTTCGCCCTGCCTGCTCAGGGGACGGCCCGCTGGGAACTTCCGTTTACGCAAACTGCACGGACACGTTGGAAAGCCTTGACGTCGTTTTCGACAGCCTCCAGCGGGAATTTGTCCTGGGCAAAAAGCGGATAATCGTCCCCACCTCCGCCTTGCGTGGCGAGTACGGCAAGGACGGCAAGCTGCACAAATACTTTGACGAGCAGGACGAGGTGTATCAGGCGTTCTCCCCCGACGACAGGGAAGAACTGAAGATATACGATAACAGCGCACAGCTGCGTGTGGAGGAGCATAAGCAGGCGATAGAGCAGCTTCTGGACCTGCTTTGTATGCAGACGGGACTTTCGGCGGGCAGCCTTTCCTACCACAACGGAAATCCCGCCACCGCTACAGAAGTTACCGCCAGAAACGACAGGACGTTCCGCACAAAGACCGCACATCAGCAGCTTATCCGCGAGGGACTTTTGCAGGTGACGGAAAATATCGTACTGCTTGCCGTGCTGATGGGACAGCTTCCTGCCTCCGCAATGGAGGATAAGCCTGTGATAACCTTCCCTGACAGCGTTTCCCGTGATAATACTTCCAAGATAGACAATGCGGTGAAAATGCTTTCTGCGGGAATTATCGACAAAAATCAAGCCCTTGGGGAGATCTACGGACTTACCCCCGAAGAGGCTGAAAATACCAAATAAGAAAGAGAGGAACTAACTATGGAAGAGATCAGACAGGAACAGGAGATCGTTCAGACCACGGCGGCAGAGGAGCAGACCGCTGCTCCCGACCCTATGGCGGAGATCAAGGAGGAGCTGAAAGTCATAAAGGAGCAGAACGAGGCGCTCAAAGCCGAGCTTGCCGCCCTGCGCACCCTCCCGCATTTCTCCGTACCGTCAACGCCTCCCGAAAATGCGGGAGAGGAGATGATAAAGGGAATATTCAGGAAGAGGAGGAGCTGAAACAGTTGACAGTGTACAGTTGACAGTTGATAGTTAATTGAATTATATGGTTGTTTCTTTGGCTTTCACGGGCTTGGTTTGGCAGTTGTGATTTGGGAGAACGGGCGGCACAGCTTTTCACTTTTGTGCCCTGCATACCAGCTTCACGCCAGCGCCCCACCCTCCCGCCCCCTCTGCTTGCCCCTCAACATAAATTTTTTCACAACATCAAAACGCTGAAGGCGCAAGCCTGCGGGTGGGAAAGCGTGTTTGCGGCTTTGCCGCAAACAGCGGGTGGGACGCTGGCGTGAAGCTGGTGTGCACCACACAAAACTGAAAAATACTTCCGCCGAAGGCGGAAGTACGATCCAACATTGCTTGAATTGCCCTAAAGGCAATTCATATTGCTTCGCAATACCGCAATATTGGACACCGCCTGCGAAATCAATATGCTCCTTCCCTAACCGCACAACGCCGTGCCGCACGTTGCCCGCCTGTGGTAGCGACCCGCAGGGGCGCGGGACTAAACCTCGCAATTGCGAACGCTATAATCAGCACATTGAGAAGAAGTCGAGCAGGCGAATTTGACAAGGTAGGCTAAAAATAAAGTTTTTCCGGAATTCTTAAAACCGCCTTTTCCGAAAAAGGCGGTTTTAAGCGGTGTGGCAGCGCCACAACCGCACGGTACCGTGCAAAACCGATACAAACATTTCCCGATTAGGCAGACATAAAAAATAAACAAAAAGGTACACCTTTTCCAACCCCACCATCACCACCACTTAAAGCATCCGCTTTAAGATAGAAAACCCCCTGCAACGCAGGAAAAACACCCCTGCTAAACAGGGAAAACAACGAAAGGAGAACACCCTATGAACACAACATCTTACGCAAAGCTCTTTCAGGGCGAACTGGACCGCCAGGTGACCGAGGGAGCGACCTCAGGCTGGATGGAGGACAACGCCGATCAGGCGGTATATGCGGGAGGAAAGGAAATAAAGCTCCCCGCAGTATCCACCCAGGGACTGGGCGATTACGACCGTGACGAGGGCTATAAGGGCGGAGCCGTGACCTTTAGCTACCAGACCTGCACCATGACCAAGGACAGAGGCAGACGCTTCCGTATCGACGCCATGGACGTAGCTGAAAGCGACTTCCAGCTCACTGCCGCAAAGGTAGCCGAGGAGTTCCAGAGAACAAAGGTGATACCTGAGATCGACGCTTACCGTTATTCCACTCTGGCGGGAAAGGCGAAGATAACCCAGGATTACACCCCCGACGCCTCCACCGTTTACAGCAAGCTGCTGGAACAGCTTGGTCAGGTGTGTGACGTTACAGGCGGAGAAACACCCGTTGTCATCAGCATTTCCCGCCCCGTTTACGACCTGCTGATGAACAGCGCCGAGCTTAACAGGACCCTTGACGTGACCCAGTTCAGCCAGGGGGATATCACCCTTGAGGTAAAGTCGATAAACGGCGCCGTTATCATTCCCGTGCCCTCCGCCAGAATGAAGAGCAAGTACACCTTCAGCGCCGACGGCGACGGCGGCTTTACTCCCGCCGAGGACGCAAAGAGCATTAACTGGATAATCTGCCCCAGGACAGCTCCTGTCGCCGTTTCCAGAACGGACAAGATAAAGGTGATCCCTCCCGAGCAGAACCAGTTTGCCGACGCATGGGACATTGATTACAGAAAGTATCACGACCTGTTCGTAGGCGACAGCGCGGCGCAGGCAGTGGCGGCGTCTATCGACCAGGCTGTGTAAATCCTGAATGACCCGTTTGTAATTATCAGAAAGGGGCGGAAAAATGATCCTTACCATTGAAGAGTATAAAAATATGGGATTTGAGGGCGGGGAGGACGAAAGCGCCTGTGAAAAGGCGATCACAAGGGCGGAAAACCTTGTGGCGCTCCTTTGCGGCGGCAGTCTTGATAGCTTCGGCGAAAGCGCAGTCCCTTGCTTAAAGCAGGCGATAGCCGCCCAGGCGGAGGAGTATTTGCTGAACGGCGGTCAGCCCGTGTCGGGAAAAACCACGGTGGGCGACTTTTCCTATTCCGCCGAGGAAAGCGGCGGCACTGCCGTAAGCCCGCTGACTATGACCGTCCTGAAGCTGGGCGGACTTTACTGCTGCGCTGTGGAGGGAAGAAGATGAATATCCTGCCTATACCCAGACGCCTGCTCACCGACAGTGCCGTTCTGCTTGTCCCCGAGGGAAAGGAGACCTTTGGGGACAGATACGGCGAGGTGGAGCTGGAAAACGTTCGCATCTGCTTTGAGAGGAAAGTCCGCCTCAGCGGGCACGACACTGTTCCCTCTTCGGGAGGAACGCTGTATTTCGACTGCCGTAATTCCTCCCCCATAAATACCCGCTTTGACACCAAGATGAAGCTGAAGATAGGTGAAAACCGCTTTCACATAGCCGCCGCAAAGCCTGTCAAGGGGGAAAGTGAGGTCCATCATTGGGAAATAACCTTTGTGTAAGGAGCAGATATGGATATCGTAACAGTGACGCTGAACCTCTCCTCCACCCTGAAAAAGCTGGGAATGAAAGCGGTAAAGGCGCAGCTTGCCCTGTCCCAGACCGCCTTTGAGGACTGCAACAAATACTGCAAGGTGGACACGGGAAAGCTGCAAAACAGCGGCAAGGTGGACAAGGTGACGGGAATAATGACCTGGACCGCCCCTTACGCCCGAAACGCCTACTACACCGGTGCGCCCAACAAAACAAAAAATCCCCTTGCCTCTCTTATGTGGGCGCACAAGGCGGCGGAGGTGAACAGGGAGAAGTGGCGGGGGATAGTCGCGGACAGTTTGAAGTGAAAAGCAAACAGGCGGGAAAAAGTGTACAGTGTACAGTTGACAGTTGACAGTTGTGGAGTCCGCTTCGCGGACGGATTAGGATTGCCGCCTGCAAATCAGCACCTGTCACTTTAAATCCGTTTTTCGCCAAAGGCGAAAAACTCCACAACTTTACACTGTACACTGTCAACTGAGAAATAGTGTACAGTTGACAGTTGTGGTATCCTGTACTTTCGGCAAGCCGAAAGTACGATCCAACATTGCTTGGATTGCCCTAAAGGCAATCCATATTGCTCCGCAATACCGCAATATTGGACGCCTTCGGCGATGGATTAGGATTGCCGTCTGCAAATTTGTACCTGTCATTTCAAATCCGTCCGCGCAGCGGACACCACAACTGTACACTGTCAACTGTCAACTGTCAACTGCTAAATTGGGGGTTTTATGTTCAACACATCAACACTTATGAAAGATCTTACGTCCTTGCTGTCACAGAGCCTTTCCCTTACCGTCAGCGCTGACAGGGCGGACGAGGAGTGCATGACCCTGCGGTTTTGCGGCGGGGATTATGACGAGGTATTTCTGGACAGCGGGAAAAAAGCAAGGATACCCCTTTTGCTGCTGTCAAAGAGCATTGACGGCGAAAAGGCACTGAAGGAGCTTTGCAAAGCGCTGGATATTCTGGAAAAACAGCCGCCCGACGGCGTTATGCAGGTGAAGCTCTCCTCCCTGCCCGAATTGGTGGACAGGGGCGAGGACGGCGCGCTGTATGAGGCGCAGGCAGAGCTTTTCTGCTATCAGACTGCCGAGGGGTGAAAGGAGTTTTTATGATTTTGCTGAACAATGAGATAAAAGCGTATCTCAAAATAGGCGGCAACGACGAGGAGCCTGTCTGGGGCGATCTGGGCAAGGCGTTCAAGTCGGTGTCCCAAAGCCTTGGCGAGAGCAAGTACACCGCCGCATATCTTGCGGACGGCGGCTTTTCCTCAAGCGAGGTGACGGGGCTGAGCTTTCAGCTCACCCTGACGGGGGATTATATGAAAAACGACCCCGTGATAAAGTATCTTTTCTCCGAAGCCGTCCTTTACGGCACGGGAGAAGCCCGCAAAAGCAAGCTGAAATTAGTCCGTGACGGGACGCAGATACTCTGGAGCGTCACTATGACCAAGATATCCGAGGACGGCGGCGACGCGGACGAGCCTGACGAGGTAACGCTTGAGCTTTCGGGCAACGGAAAGCCCGCCGTTTCGGAGGCTGAATGATGAAATTGCGCCGAAAAACGTTCACCCAGCATATACGGCTGGGCAAAACAAGGCTGACGGCGGAGATAGACCCCGAAATGGCGCTTTGCTCGATGAAAGCGGCGGCGGAGCGTGCGGGGCAGCTTGAGGACCCCGCCGCCCTCTGCGGTGAGGCGGCGCAGCTTTTCACGGATATTTTCGGGGAGGAAAATGCAAGGGCGTTGCTCTCCTTTTATGGTGGCAAGGCGGGGGAAACGGCGCTGCGCCTTATGCCCTTGCTGCTGGGGAAGATACTCCGCAAGGCGGCAAGGCGGGAGAAGAGGGAGCAGAAGAGAATAGCGAGGACGTTTGTAAGGTGAAGAAGCGGGGGACGCTGAATAAGGAGCGAGTTATCGTTTTTTAATGCAATGTGCTTGTGAATTTTGACCGTTAAGCGTTCGGAATATGTTGTTTTGCCTTGTGCTTATCTTTATGCCTGCTCCTACGAGGGGCGGCGAAGCCGCCTTTTGTTCGGGCGAAGCCCGAACAAAAGCACTGATTTTGCTTCGCAAAATCAGTGAGTCGGAGCGCCTTTGGCGCTCCGACTGCGGCTTCGCCGCCCCTGACAAGCAGGCGGGAAAGTTAAAAGTGAAAAGTGCAAAATACACAATAGTGGAATTCGCTCCGCAGATGGATTAGGATTGACTCCTGCAAATCAGCACCTGTCATTTCGAATCTGTTTTTCGCCAACGGCGAAAAACTCCACAACTATAAACTATCAACTATTAACTGTCAACTGCAACCCTTGCTGCTTTGCAGCAAGGGTTGCACGGGGGTGATACTTTGAAGAATTTGTGGAAATATTTCGGCAGGGGACTTCCTCCCTGCAAGGCGGGAGCGTTCTCCGTCAACACCAATGCGGGGGACGTGCTGAGAGCGTTATCTGTGATAGACGAGGACAGCCTTTGGGAAGACGTAAAGGTGAAATATGCCCTGCGGCTTTTGCTGAAGCCTTTGGGGAGGATCGCCGCTTTCTTCCTGCCGAAAAGAAAAAAGGCGGAGCTCCTGAACAAGGCGCTTTCCACTCTTTCCCCCAAGGGCGGAAAAGGCGGCGGCAGGCGCACCCTCTCCCTCACTTGCGACAGCGGACTTATCTATACCGCACTGCTCCAAAGCTACGGCATTGATATTCTGCGGGAGAAGGTGGATTTTCGGCTGCTGCCCCTGCTGGCGGCGGGAGCAGGTGAAGATACCCTGCTCCACCGTGTCGTTGAGATTCGCACGGCGGAAATTCCCCCTGCGGGAAAAGCTCCCGCCGAATATATCAGTCGACTTTCCCGCCTGAAGGCAATATACGCCCTGCCCGAGGAAAGCGGCTTTCAGAACGGAATGAACAGGCTTTTTGACAGCCTTGCCCGCGGCGGCGCAGAAAGGAACTCACAATGGACGGACAAATAGTATATCAGGTGAAGGTGGACAGCAGCAGAGTCCCCTCCGACCTGAACATGGCGGCAAGCCTGATAAATAACGGAACCAAAACGCTGGTGACCTTGGGTCAGCAGGCGGCAGCGAGGATAGGCAGCGCCCTTTCCTCCTTCTTCGCCGCAGAGGGGAACAAAATGAACGGTATGCTTTCATCTCTTTCAGGTGGCTTTAATATGCTGTCGGGAAGCACGGCGTCTGCTGCGGCGTCCCTTTCCCCTCTTACTCAAGGTATAAATTACCTGCTGTCTCTTGATCTGAACAGGCTGCTGTCCTTCTTCACACAGATGGGCAGTGCGGCCGTCAGCAAGGGGGCGGCGCAGGTCGCGTCTATCGGACTTGGCACTATGACGAAAAAAAGAAACGGTATGCAGTCTCAGCTTAATTCCGTGCCCACCTACCGAAGCGGCAAGGAGTATATCGACAGGGATAAGTACGCCTATCTCCATAAGGGAGAGGCGGTGCTTACCGCTGCGGAAAACCAGACCTTCCGTTCCCTGGGCGGACTGGAGGGACTGTCCCTGCTGTGGGAGGGCGGAACGACGCCAATGCCTGCCCCTCCTCCCTCTCAGGGAGAAATAAGCGTACCTGTTCCCCAGCCGCAGAACGTGAACGTGACCGTCGAGCTGGACGGCTACCAGATGGCAAAGGTGATGGCGACTGCCACCAACGAGCTGAACAGACAGCTTAATACGAGAGTAGTCAGGTAGATGACAGTTAAAAGTTAAGAGTGCAAAGTGCACAGTTGTGGATTTTTTGCTGCGCAAAAAAGATTAGGATTGCCGCCTGCAAATCAGCACCTGTCAATCAAAATCCGTCCGCGAAGCGGACACCACAACTTTACACTGTACACTGTACACTTTACACTGTCAACTGCCAGCGGGCGTTTTGCCTTGTGCTTATCTTTATGCCTGCTCCTACGAGGGGCGGGACAGTTAAAAGTTAAGAGTGCAAAGTGCACAGTTGTGGATTTTTTGCTGCGCAAAAAAGATTAGGATTGCCGCCTGCAAATCAGCACCTGTCAATCAAAATCCGTCCGCGAAGCGGACACCACAACTTTACACTGTACACTGTACACTTTACACTGTCAACTGCCAGCGGGCGTTTTGCCTTGTGCTTATCTTTATGCCTGCTCCTACGAGGGGCGGGACAGTTAAAAGTTAAGAGTGCAAAGTGCACAGTTGTGGATTTTTTGCTGCGCAAAAAAGATTAGGATTGCCGCCTGCAAATCAGCACCTGTCAATCAAAATCCGTCCGCGAAGCGGACACCACAACTGTCAACTGTACACTGTACACTGTCAACTGCTAAATTGGGGGTTTTATGACAACAGATATTTATTTCGGGGACTACAAGCTCCCCTCGCTGATAAGCTATTCTGCGGACAGAGAGTGCCGCAACACAAAAAAGGAGTACAACGCCGACGGCGACTTGCTGATAGATATGGTCTCCCGCAAGCTGAAGCTGACCCTTTCGCTGGGAAGATTGACATCGGAGCAGATGAAAGAGATACAGACGGCGACACAGCCCGTGTTCTTTCCCGTCACCTTTTTCGACCCGCTGAAAGGGGAGACCTCCACCGCATATTTCCACCTGTCCGAACAGCCCGCACAGCTTGTCCCGTCAGGCGGGGGCGGAGCTTTCGACAGCCTGAAGCTGGTGCTGGAGGAAAAATAACCGCCGCTTGCACGGCGTAAAACGTCAACGGAGGAACGATGCTTAATATAACCGACAAATTCAGGGAGCTTGCCACGGCGGGCGGCAGACAGCCCTTCTGCGTCATCAGGGCGGGGGAAAAGACCTTCCTTGACGACAGCATAAAGTCCTTTCAGTTTCAGGAGGTGATATTCCCTGAGGAGCTGACCTTTGGCGCGGCCTGCTCGGGCAGATTTCACTTTGAGCTGGAAACGGCGGAGAATATCCCCCTTTCCGCCGAGATAAGACCGTATATCGGCTTCGGGGAATATTCCGAGGACGCAGAGCTTTGCCCGCTGGGAGTTTTTTGCATATCAAAGCGTTACAGGCGGAGGAACAGCTATTCCGTCACCTGTTACGACAGAATGTACCGCCTTGAGGACAAGTATAAAAGCGAGCTTGCCTTTCCCACCACCTCTGACAAGCTGTTGGAGGAGATATGCGAAAAGTACGGTCTGGAATTTCAGGGGGACGCAGGCAGTAACTCCTGCGAAAAAATGCCCGCAGACGAAAGCGTAAGGAATATTCTGGGCTATCTGGCGGGACTGGAGGGAGCCTGCGCAGTTTTCGACAGATACGGCAGGCTTTGCTTCAGAAAGATGACGGACAGCGGCTTTCGCATAACGCGGAGCAATTACGCCTCTCTTGATTTGAAGCAGGACCCTATGACCGTTGAGAAGATAGAGATAGACAACGGCGGGGACGAGCTGATAGAAAAGGGGGAAGGCACCAAGCTGGGGACGTACAGGATATACGACCCCTTTGCAAGTCAGCGTACCGCAGAAAAGCTGTACACTATGTACGGCGGCTTCACCTATTATGGGCTGGAACTGGATATGCAGGGACTTCCCTTCCTTGAGGCGGGGGATATAATCACCGTGCAGAACGATTGCGACGACGGGCTTTTCACCGCCGTCATAGGCGAGCTTAACTTCACCTACAACGGCAGCTTCTGGCTCACCCTTTCCTCCAAGTCCAAAAATCCCGTGCAGGATTCGGAGGACGCTGAAACGCAGGAGGAGCAGTTCCAGCAGATGACCAAGTCCCTCAGCACCGTATATTACAATTATCGCAGCGAAAGGGACGTCACTGTGGGCGAAAATCTCACAAGCGTTGCAGAGGTGGATCTTGAGGTGCTGGAGGAGACCTCGGCGGTGCTGGCGGCTCAGCTTGTGGCAGAGCCGAAAAGCGACTGCCTGCTCACCCTTTCATACACGGTGGAGGATCTGGAAACG
Source organism: uncultured Ruminiclostridium sp. (assembly GCA_947627695.1). Lineage (GTDB taxonomy): Bacteria > Bacillota > Clostridia > Oscillospirales > Ruminococcaceae > Ruminiclostridium_E. Next base: position 35,706 of record CANQXF010000010.1, read on the forward strand.
CCTCCTGAGATAACGGCCTCGCTGAAAGAGGGGGAGCATTTCCCTATCTGCCTGCACAACTTCTTTTCCGCCATTCCCGCAGGGTATATCACAGTAAGGATATACGCCAAAGCTGAGGGAGGAACGGTGCTGTTCAGAAAGGGAAAGATAATCGCCACCGTAAGCGGTCAGCACCTTGCGGAAAACGCTCTTAACCGTTCGCCCAACAGGACGATATATCAGAGCTTCGCACCCTTTGCGATACAGGCATCGAAATTTCAGTTCCCTATGCAGGAGCATCTTCTTCCCTCGCTTCAGATACCGGTGGGAATTACGCCGAAAGAAAGCGTTGCTTTGCGGATGTACGAATACAAGGTCTGCTTCGGGATCTGCGACAGCCTTATAGTGCCGAAAAGCGTACAAAAAGCGGAAATATATTCTCAGGACAACGTGATGTACGCCCGCCTTACCTTTTTCAACCCCATATTCACACAGGACGCCGCCCTGCTTGCCCCCGCCTTTAAGATACTTGCCGTATTCACCGAGGAGCAGGAGGAGCATAGCGTGACTGACGCAGTATGGGACGGCAACACCGAACTCGTTCTCACCGTGGACGGAATGTTTGTGGGAGCTTCGCAGATACGGGTGCTTTATGAAAGCGCAAAGGGCGATATGACAGACGAATTTTCGGGTGAAAAATTAGACGACTTTGATATCACCGCCGAGGCGGGAAAGGAGAATGTAGTATGATAAAGGGAAAAAGCACCGTACAGCTTTTCGATGCAAAGACGGGAAAGCAGATTTCCAGTCAGACAAATTCCAATATGGTAACAAATGCGATAGAGACAATCGCGAATAATAAAGACGATCTGGATCTTCTCAAGTGGGAAAGGATATCTGCCGGTGATGTTTCAAACCTGGTGTCCGTCTCTCCCCTGCCTGCGATGATGCCCATCGCACAAAAGGCAATGTCGGGGGTTCTGCTGTGGGACGAGAATATAACTGAGGATCCCTCAATAGTTATCAAGCCTGATAAAATACACGAGGTAGGGCACGCAGGATCGCCTTACAGCGGCACGGATATTTACAAAGGCAGCTACAACGAAAACGAAAGCGGGGCAATAGAGGGCGGTTATCGTCACGTCTGGGACTTTGACACCGACAAGGCAAACGGCACGATAAAATGCATTTCCCTCACATCACAAAACGGCGGGAACATAGGGTATCATCTGTACAGCGACTCCAGCACAAAGCCGATTTATAATCAGAAATATTTCCATTCCTCAAACTATTATATTTCCCCTCACTATAACAATAATTATGTGGAATATACGGGAGATACGAAGGGAAGATGCTTTTATATAAAGAAGCTGGAAGGTGAAGGGATCAGAATATATAAAAGGCTTAACACAGATCTGTATTACAGCGACGTTCATCATCTGGCAAGTATACTTTCGATAACTCAGGAGCGCACTCCCGCTATGGAAAAGGCGGTGCGTCTTCCCATAACACTGATAAGCAGTAATGATTCGGTGTATGTCCACGACGGAAAAATAAATGAAATAAACGTTACGGGTACTACCCTTCGTCATCTGACTTTTGATCTTGAGGGAAAGAACCTTTCCGACAAAACAGTAAATCTGCCGTTTTCAATAAGGCACATTTTCTCGCCTGCCGTATACAGGGACGGATATTATTACTGCGTAGGACAGAATGAAACCAACGGAGAAGTAAAAAAAGTAGACTCCGAGGGCAACCTGATATCCACCATATTACCTGACGTTCAAAAAAAATCTGTTGTTGCGTCGGGCATTGCGATGAATGATTTCTCGGGAGAAATTATATACTCCTTTGTCAGCACCAGCTATGTCAGTGAGTTGAACGTTCTGATAATAGACAGCGAGGACCACAGTCATTGGACGACGACAGGCTCTATGGTGACGCCTTATTCGGGAACGCATAGCAGCCCATATCAAGCTCAGGTCATACAGCTTGATAATATGAAAACGCCGTTTTTGCTTGCCAGCGACGGTTACTATGCTTTCAAAGCATATCCGTTCATAAATTCGTGCTATCTTGCCACGATAAACAATCTTCAAACCCCTATCGTCAAAACCTCCGCCCAGACGATGAAGATAACCTACGAAATTTACGACGAATAAGGGCTTGCTTTTTCGGCGGGATTGTGTTATACTGTTAAAGCAGTAAAAAAAGGGATCGTTCAGCGATCCCGATAAGCCTCCATAGTTAAACGGATATAACAAACCCCTCCTAAGGGTTAGTTATCGGTTCGATTCCGGTTGGGGGTGCCACTGCATTAGGAAAAATCCCCTCGTTTACGAGGGGATTTTTTTGCAAATGGGAAAAGGGCTCAGACTTCGCCTTTGGCTCGTCTTTGCCTCTTTTCCTTGCACGATTTTTTCTTGAATTGCCCTTAAGGCAATTCATTTTGCTTCGCAAAACCGAAAAAACCGTGGTGTGGCATTAGGAAAAATCCCCTCGTTTCACGAGGGGGATTTTTTGCAAATGGGAAAAGGCTTCGTCCGTCGCCTGACGGCTCGTCCTCAGCTCTTTTCATTGCACAGCCCCGTTTGGATTGCCCTAAAGGCAATCCATTTTGCTTACGCAAAACCACGGGATTGGACACGTTGTGCGGTCAAGTGGGAGGTGCTTGTCGGTCGGTGGCTCGTCCTCGTTTTTTCTTTTTTGCTTGCTCAAAGCCGAGAGCTAATATTAAAAAGCCCCCTCCTGGAGGGGACTTTTTGGTGACCTCATCTGTAAGCCGAGTTCTGTCTTGTGCGAACATTTATCTACCTCCAAGGTCGCCCTTGGAGTCAAGCCGCCTATATGGGAGCACGCCGAGCAGGCGTGTTGTTCTCCGTACCAATCGGCGTTGCATCGGGTAGGGTTTACATGGCAGCGCAGTCTCCTGCGCTCCGGTGAGCTCTTACCTCGCCTTTCCATCCTTACCGCAAAATTGCGGCGGTATATCTCTGTTGCACTTGCCCTAAGGTCGCCCTCGGCTGCCGTTAGCAGCTACCCTGCTCTGTGATGCTCGGACTTTCCTCACGGATATCTCCCCGCGTTCGCACGGTGAAGTCATTTTGTATTGTACCACATTTCTTTGCATCTGTCAATTTGCCGCAGCATTTTTCACTTGTCCACCGCTTTGGATTTTTGCTTTTATAATGGGCTTTTTCAACATTTTCCACTGACTTTTCCACCGATTTGAGGGCGGAATGAGGTAAAAACCCCTGCTTTTCCACACTTTCCACGGGAAAACAGGCGGAAAACCCCGTTTTACATTCTGTAAAATCACTTTTATCCCGAAAGTATATTTTCCCGAAATTATACTCTCAGGCGACCCTTTTAAAACACCGTTTTATGGGGGCAGAATTTTTTAAGTAAATTACTCTGCAACAAAACAGGTTTACATTAAAATTTTTTGTCCATACGATTTAGTTGTCACGAGAAAAATGTCGAAAAAAATCGAACAAAAATCAGGTGGCTGAAATTCCCTATTAAAAAAGGACTTTTTAACATTTTCCACGGAGTTTTCCACCGTTTTTGGCGTGCTTGTCCCGAAAATCACAGGGTTTTCCACGCTTTTCACCTAAAAAGTTGTGGAAAACCGTATATTTTTCCAACCTGTTCCAATAATACACTGTGTTTAATTTTCATCATTCCGACAAAGGAGAGGGAGAAATGAAGGGTGTAAACAAGCTGGTGGTGGAGATAAAGGACACCGAAAGTGAGTATTTTGACAGGGCTATCCTGTTTTTAAAGCCGGGAAAGCTGAACGCAGGGCAGACAAAGCTGAACGACAGTGCAATGCGCCTGCTGAACGAGGTGGGCAGGACGGCGCAGCGCAAAAGCAGAAAAAACATTCTGCTCGTTTGCGGCGCTGTTGCCGCAGTTATTCTGGCTGTAGCGTTGGGGATAATTTTAAGTCTGTAAGCATGAAAAAACAAAGCGCCTGTCGTTGTAAGCTGACAGGCGCAGTATATAGGAAAAACAAATCGGAATCGCATTATTCGGCTGTGAAAAGGTACGCTGTACCGTTTTCGTCTATTTCGTATTCCATATTGGAAAGGGCGGGTATGTCAAAGAACGGCAGAGCCTCTTCTTCGGAAATTACGGCAACGGCGCCGTCCTTCAGGGCGTAATAAGCAGTTCCGTCCGTGAAGACACCTCCGTCAAGAGGAGCAAAGGTCACATTGCCCACAGGGCTTTCCACAAGCTGTCCCTCGGGAGTGAGGAAGAGGTAGCTTTCTTCTCCGCTTCCCGCCGTAATGGTCAGCATTGCGGAGTTGAATGAGGGACTTACCGTCCAGCGCACAGCACCGTCAAGAACGGTCAGGTCTGCGGTGGAGCCGTCGGCGGTGTTCACTGAGAATATCCTTGCAGTCTCGCCCTCGCTGTCGGTAACGGCATTGTATATAACGCCGTTTATGTAGGCTATGGGGGAAACGGGAGTGGTATATTCTCCCGTAAGCGTTATTGCAAGAGCGTCTGCGCCACGCTTTACAAGGTAAATGCGGGTCTTTTCCAGAGTGACGGTTCTGATGATAAGGTCGTTTTCTGCTCCCACGCCGACAAACGCTATCTCTGCGCCGTCAGCGGTAATGCCGCTTATATCAAGCTCGGTGAGCGTTCCCGCTATACCGTCCGCACAGTACAGCCTGTTGCGGCGGTTTCCGTCGCAGGCTGTGATGTACAGCCTTGAGTTGTACGCGATTATCTTTGCGTTGGAGGCGTAGAACGTGGTTTCGTTTATCAAAGCGCCGTTTTCAAGACGGAACAGCCGTATGCTGTCGTCTGTTGTTACCACAATGCGGTCGCCGCTTATGACGTTCACCGTCTTTACTCCGCTGACGGGAATAAGGATATTTCCGTTTTCTTCGGGAGTTGAAGCGGAGACCTCAGTGGTAACGGAGGGCGTTGTGTTTTCCGTTTCCGAAGTGGTCGTCTCCTGAGAGGAGGACTGGGAAGAAAATGTGCCTGAGGGGAAGGTGTATATATTGTCCGTCACAGGGTCGTTTTGTGAGGTGACGGTCATGGAGTTTTCAAAAGGAATAAAGCTGTCGTCGGTAGTTCCGCCTTCCGCAAGCTCCAGCAGAATTACTGCTCTGTGGAACCTTATGTCCCTGCAAAGGGAAACGGGAGAGGATATCTTTGCACCCGTGTATATCCTGTCGTTTAACGGTGCGGCGTATGGCGCAGTTTTCGTTCCGTCCTGGGAATACAGCAGGCGCAGATTTATGTCGCCGTACTGGTCAACGGCGGAGAAAAGCAGCATTATCTCATTTTTGGACATTGCGCTTTCAAAGGAAACGTACATATCCATACGCTCGTCCTTGATGTGAGCGACGGCGTTTATGCCGCTTTCAGCCGCCTGAACACGCTGGGCGGCAGCTTCGGGACTGAGAGTCCCCGTATATGTGAGATCCATTCCCGGGTCGTGGTTTCCAAACAGGTTGAAGGAAGCCACCGTGACAGCAACTGCCGCCGCAGCGGCGGTACAGCCTGCGGCAATACGTATCACCGCGGTATTTCTGCGTCTGAGCTTGCGGCGCTTTGCGTTGTATTTGATCTTTTCGGTGTCCACAGTGTAGGTGGACATAAGCTCTTTGTAGAAATCGTATTTGTTCACGCTGTTCCCTCCTTCCTATAATCCGAATTTTTTCTTCTGACGTTCAATGGTGCGGTACAGCTTGTTCTTCACGGCGGAAAGGGTCATTCCCATTTCCTTTGCTATATCGCTCAGCTTCATATCGCAGACGAAGTAAAGGTAGAATATCTTTCCCACCGTTTCGTCCGTCCCCGCAATATCCTCAAATATCTGGCGGGCGAGAAGCTCGTCGCACAAAACGTCCTCAAGATTTTTCTGGTGACGGGACATTTCGTTTTCCACCATCACCATCTGCTCGTCGGAATATTCCGAAAAGCTTTCGGAAACGCTCTGCTTTTTCAGCGAGCCGAAATAATTCTTGCACTCGAATTTTGCTATGCTTATAAGAAACGCCTCGGGATTTTCTATATCGTCGTATCCTTTTTTGGAAATACGCTGGAAAAAGCGGGCGTAAATGTTCTGCAAAACGTCCTCAGCGTCAAGTATGCTTCCGCATTTGCTGATGACAAAACGGGTAATTGAGCTTATGGTCTCGTCGTATACCCGATTGAAATAACTTTCAGTGGAGCTGTCTGCGGACGGACGCAATGATGTCACCTCGCTTTCCGCCTTACACTATGTAGTAATCGTTTTTTGACAAAAAGTTTCAACAAAATTATTACTCCGACAGGTTACAAATTGAATAAGTTTCACATAAATGCCAAGAATGAAGCTGACAGCTTACTTAAGCTGTAACTATCTTACATCGGAGAAATAAAATGAAATTACTTACAAAAGAAAAAATACTTACGATCTCAATGCTTTTCGGTGCGGCTGTGGCGATACTTTTCGGCGGGTTCGGGGAATTTGCCAGCCAGTGTGAGGAAATGCCGCAGAAGCTGTTCCGCCTGCACATTCCCGCCAACTCCGACAGCGTTGAGGACCAGAAGCTGAAATACGACCTGCGGGACTATATCCTTGAGTATATGCAGGACGTTTTCGCAGGCTGTTCCACCGCAGAGGAGGCAAAGGAAGCGGCAAAGGCAAATCTTCCCCGGATAGCCCGGAAAGCGCAGGAATTTGTAGATTCACAGGGAGTAGATGAGACCGTCTCCGTTTCGGTGGAAAATATGTATTTCACCACCCGCCGATACGGGAGCTACGTCGTTCCCGCAGGGAATTATGATGCGCTTCGCATAGTCGTCGGCGAGGGGCAGGGGAGAAACTGGTGGTGCGTGATGTTCCCGCCGCTGTGCCTCGGTGCGGTGGAGGAGGACGTGGAGCTTGATCAGGATATGTTTTTGTGCAGATCCGCCCTGCGCCAGACTGAAAGCGGCAGGCTCAGCTTTGCCGCGTCACGGCGTGTTGAAAGCGACCAGCCTGTTCAGATACGTTTCAAGCTGTTCCAGTGGCTTGAGGAGTGCTTTTGATTTATTCGTAAATATAAAGTCTGCACTTCAGCATACCGTTGTACAGCTTGCGCTCTTTTTTCGGCTTTTCCCCGAAAAGGGCGGGGAAGTTTTCGTTTGAGGTTATCACGTAAAGCCTGTTGTCGCCAAGTGGGAGCATGCGCTCTCCCATAGTCCTGTATATGTCCTCCGCCTGCTCCTCTGTGAGCAGGCGCTTTGCGTAAGGCGGGTTGGTTATCACCTTGCAGGGAATGATGGGAAAGTGAAAATCCGCTATCTCCCTTTGCCGTACCTTTATATATTTATCCACTCCCGCCTTGCGGGCGTTTTCCATTGTCAGCCTGACTGCGGCGGGGTCCTTGTCAAAGCCGTAAAGGGTCACGTCCTCCTGCTTTATCTGTTCCTTTGCGGCAAGGCGTTCCTTTTCCCAGATATTTTTGTCAAAGCAGTCCCACTTTTCGGCAGCAAAGCTCCTGTTCATATTGGGAGCAATGTTCAGCATTTTCAGCGCGGCTTCTATTAAAATCGTTCCGCTGCCGCAGAACGGGTCGCAGATATTGTCAAAGCTCCTGACGTGAGCAAGGTCTATCATTCCCGCCGCAAGCGTTTCCCTTATAGGAGCCTCCAGCGAGGCGGCACGGTAGCCCCGCTTGTGCAGGCTGTCGCCGCTGGTGTCCAGCGTGAGCAGGCAGAAATCCTTCTGCAAAAGGAAATGCACGGGAAAGACCTGTCCCGTTTCTGTGGGGCGCTGTACCTTATAGGCTTTCCCCATTCTTACGGCGAGAGCCTTTTTTATCGTCCGCTGGACGGCGGGGATACTGGTGAGCTTTGAATTTACCGAATGTCCCCCCACAACGGGAAAGGCGTCGTCCCGTCCCGCAAACTGCTCGATAGGCGACGCCAATGCTCCTTCAAAAAGCGTATCAAAGTCGGGCGAGGAAAACTCGCCCAAAACTATACCAACTCTTTCGGCGCAGGAGGAGGTCAGGTTTACCCTTGCCATTGTTTCCTCACTGCCGTCGAAAAAGACCTTTCCGTCCCTGACGGCGAGGTTCTCGCCGCCTGCCCGCCTTATCTCAAAGGCGAGGGTTTTTTCCAGCCCGAAAAGACACGGGCAGACAAGTCTCAGCATAAATCCCCCCAAAATCAACCGTAGAACGGTATTTCCTTGTCCCCGTGAGTGGACCAGTACAGACCGTCGTGCTTTGAGTCGCACGCCTGGGGCATACAGCTCTTGCGGTAGTAGCCTATCTCCGTGGAGGGACAGTCGTCGGTGGCTATCAGTCCCGAATTGGTGCAGTAAGGCATTTCCACTACCCCTGCGTCGGGAGTGAATTTCTGAGGCGGCTCGTCCTCAACTATGGGCTTCATCACCCTGCTCCAGGCTAATGCGATAATGTCCCAGCCTGCGCCGCCCTGAGGTATCTCCTTGTGGTTATCTCTTGCGATGCGGTAGCAGGCCACGTATCTGGGTGTAAGTCCCACGAAAGAATAGGTGGACAGGTCGTTTGCGGTACCCGTCTTTCCTATTACCTCAATGTCCCCTAAATCTGCATAGCGGCCCGAACCGCCCGTATCATCAGCAACTACCTTTCTCATCATACGGTTGACTATCCATGCGGTGTCAGAGGAAATGACCCTTTCACCCACAAGGTTCTGCGCCAGCACTATCCTGCCGTCGCTGTCCACCACCTTGGAGTAAAGGTACGGCTCGTAGTAAAGCCCTCCGTTGCCCATCATAGAATATGCGGCGGCAAGAGACATCAGCGTAACGCCGTGAGTTATGGTACCCTGTCCCAGAGGAGAGTAGGCAAGGTCATTAACAGGGTCAAGGTCAAAGTGGAGCTTTTGTGAAAGCTGGTCGTAAGCCGCCTGAAGTCCCACCTTGCTCAGGACGTAAACGGCGATGGTGTTCTTTGATTTCTGCACGGCGTACCATGCGGGCCAGTAAAGTCCTGAACCGAAGTCGGATTCCTGGAAGTTGTGAGGCCAGCGATAGGTGTTGTCCGTGGGGTCGTAGCCTGGTTGTCCCGTAACGTCGATACCCATTGCGTCGGCGGGTACCTTGCCCGAAATATCCTTTAACTCGGTGGAATAGGTGATAAGGTTTTTCTCTATCGCAAGGGAATATACCGCCAGCGGCTTTACGGTAGAGCCTATCATCTGAGGGTCCTGAGTCGCACGGTTAAAGCAGCTGTTGCCCTCCTTCTCTCCTATTCCTCCCGCAAGGGCAAGGACACTGCCGTTGTAGTTCATTATAACGAATGCGCCTTGTATAAGGTTTTTGGGGTCGGTCTCGTTCTCGTTGTAATACTGGAGGAAGTTGTACGGGTTGCGGAAAGCCTCCTCCACCTGATTTTGCATTTCAATATCCATATTCAGGTAAGCGGTGTAGCCGCCCTGATAAAACAGCGTTCTCGCCTCGTCGTAATCTATCCCGCGAAGCTCCGCCATATCGCCGATTATCTGTTCGATAGCGGCGTCCACGTACCAGTTCTGGGTCACCTCGTAGTCGCCGTTCCATTTGTAGGGAACGTAGGCTTTTTCCTCCTCGCCCAGCTCCTCCCAGGAGACGTTCTCGTAATACAGGTCGTCGTCGGCGTTTTCGTCCTGTATACCGTAGTATTCGTTGTAACGCTCGTCAATATAGCCGTAAGCGTCGCCGTAAACGGGGCGGGCAAAATGCACCTGCTCCTTTACTGCGTCCTCATATTCCTGAGTGGTGATAAAGCCTTGTGCGTACATTGCGTCCAGCACGTTTATCTGCTGTTCCTTGCTCTTTTGAAGGTCGGCGTATGGGTTGATAGCGGAGGGGGATTTTACTATCCCCGCTAAAATTGCGCTTTCGGCGATAGTAAGGTCGGAGGGCTTTTTCCCGAAATACTGCATCGACGCAGAGTATATCCCGTAGGAAGTACCGCCAAAGCCTATTCGGTTGAGATAGCTTTCCATAATGTCGGACTTGGTGTACTTGTCCTCCAGAGTAAGGGCTCTGAATATCTCTCTCAGCTTTCTTCCTATGGTTATATCCTTGTCCTTGGTTATATCTCTAACAAGCTGCATGGTGATAGTGGAGCCGCCGTCGGTGCCGCCCTCGGCGAACATTCCGTAAGTTACCGCAACGATACGCTTCCAGTCAACGCCGTCGTGCTCGTAAAATCTTGCGTCCTCACGGGCGATAAAGGCGTTTATGGTGTAGGGCTGAAGCTCCTCTATGTCAATAAGCACGCGGTTGCTGTCGGAGCTCAGCTGCTTTATCATCTGCTCGTTGCCGTCAGCGTCGTAGGCGTAGATGAAAGAGGAGGTGTTAAGCTCGGCGTCCTCAAGGTCTATCTCAAAATCCTCGTCCGCAAAGCGGGAAATGTACATGGCAAGTCCCACCACAACGACGCAGAACGCCACTACCACTATCAGCATCATAATGGAAACGGTAGCGCCGATAACGCCCAGACTCTTTCCTATCATCTGGGGAACGGTGAGCCTTTCAGGCTCAAGCAGGGACTGAGGCTTGCGCCTTGCGTTATGCTGTTTTGCCGAAGTTACGTATTTTATTTTTTTATCGTTTTTGTTACTGCTCATATTTTTTCACCTGAAGTTATTCACAGACCCGAAAGGGCATAGTTTCATATCATACATTGCTATTATACCACAAAGAAAGGCAAATGTTAAGCCTTTTTTCAATAATTTCACACAATTTACTCAAAATTGACCGTTTCAGATTGACAAAATATAAATATAATAGTATAATTTGCCTAAAAGAATATTAAATCGGAGGAATTCCTTATGAATTATCAATACGGCGGTCAGCCGCCTGTAAATGTTTCTGAAATGAACGCAAAGAAAAAAGCCGCTTTTGAAGCGATGGCGGACAAAATGGCGGCGTTTTTCGCAACACATAATTTTCTGGCGGCGATAGCCCGCTATTCCGACCTGATATGCTATATCGTGGTGGGCGTGGGAGCACTGCTTTCCATATTGGGAATGGGTCTTGGCGCCGCTATTCCGATAGCGGCGCTGACGTTTGGTGTTATTGCCGTATCCAAAAGGAAACTGCTGCCCTTGTCTATTGCGCTTTCATACGTCACGCTGTTTTCGTTTATCGCTCTTATTTCGTCCTTCGTTCACTTTATGTCGTTGGCTATATCGCACTGGCTGACCTTTTCGGGGGCTATGACCAATATGCTGAGTATTCTTATGCAGCTTGTAGATATTGCCGTGCTTTGCGTTGCCACGATACTCAGCTGGATATATTTTGCGGCGGCTCGGCCTCCTAAAGCAAATTATGTGAATAACGCACAGCAGACCGTTCAGCCTGTACAGCAAAACGTTCAGCAGGCTGCACCTGTTCAGCCCGCACCCGCGCCTGTACAACAGCCCGCACCTCAATCTGCGCCTGTTCAGCAGCCTGCACCTGCACAACAACCTGCCCCTGCTCCTACCCCCACACCTGCCCCTGCCCCCGCACCTCAACCCGCACCCATTCCCGCCCCTGCGGCAGAGAAAGTCTGCGCTAACTGCGGCACGGTGAATAAGCCCGACTCTCTGTTCTGCAAAGGCTGCGGCAATAAGCTGTCGTAAGCGCTTTGTTCCTTATATGTATTGCCGTCGGAGTTTTACCGGCAATAAACGTCGCAAATCTGGGAATAATTTAACAAAAAAATCCCTTCGGCTGACCGAAGGGATTTTTTTATTTTACAACGAATATCATAACCGCCGCCAGTGCAAGGTGCAGTAATATTATCAGCGGAAAGCCGACGGAAAACTTCGGCTTTTTTGTTTTGTGGCGGATAAGCTGCATTGTGATATACATCGGTATCGCTCCGCCAAGCACGCCGAACATAACCAGTACCGCCTCGGGCACTCGGTGTCGGGGGAGCTTTTTTGCGGCGATTTTGTCGTAAATTGTCAAAATAACGCCGATAATCCCGAAAACCGCAAGGCACAACAGCAAAGCGGCAAGTATATTTTCCCTCATCAGCCCACGTCCAGCCAAGATAAAAGCAGATCCCGTTCTTTTCCCGCCATATTTTTGTATTTTAGACCGCAGGCGGCGGCAAGGGGTATCCATTCCCGCAGGTAGCTAAGCTGTGAGCCGCTTTTTTCGCAGAATATGGCGAGGTAACGCTCCGCCGTTTCGGTGGAGGAAAAGGATAATTTCAGATAAGCGGTGGCGGCGTCTGCGGCGGAATTTCCCACGCAGGCGGCGGACCAGTCCACGATAAACGCCTTGTCCAGCCCGTCGATAACTACGTTGTCGCCGCCGAAATTCCCGTGACACAGCTTTTTGTGCTGTGGCATAGAAGCAAGGCGGGTGAGCAGCTCGTACTTTTTCACCTCGTCGGTGTCAAGCGCCTTGATGTCCTCCGTCATTTTGTCCCTCAGCAGGGGAAGTCCCTCTATATAGACGGAATTTACGCTCAACTGGGCGGAAACGAGAAGCTCAAGATAATAATCCTGCTTGGCGGGATTTTCCTCTAAAAGCTGCTCCACAGTGAAGCCCTCTATATAGTCGGAAATTATCATAAAACGGTCGTCCGCCTTGGAAACGCCGTGAATTTTCGGCACGTTGAGCCCTGCTCCCGCCGCCATAGACTGAAGCAAAGCTTCCCGCAGTATCAGCGGGGTGGGGCAGGTCTTGTCAAACAGCTTGTAAGCCTGATCCCCTATTGAGAGGACTTCCGTTTTAGCGCCCGAATAAACGGACTCGGCGGTTTTTTTAAGCTCCTGATAAGTCATAGGCGCTTTCCTTTCTTTGTTCTGTGTTTTCTCTTTTTGTATTATTCTTCGCTGGGAGTGAATTTACCCACCAGAAGTGAAATTCCCGCCCCGAAAATTAAGGCGATAAAGCCTATCCCCGTTTCAATATTAAGACCGAAGCCCTCGGGCAGTATAGCGTACAGCGAGCCGAAGCAAAGCCCCAGTATTGCGCTGAACACCATAAGGCGGTATTTTTTCAGCAGAAATCTTATCAGCTTTGCGCCGAACACCAGCCCTATCACCACGCCTATGGCGACGGGGATAAGCACGGCAAAGTTAAAGTCCTTGACTGCGCTGATAACGGTGGCGTAAGTACCCAGCAAAACCATTATGAACGAGCCGCTGACGCCGGGAATAATCATAGCTATCGCCGCGGCGACTGACGCCAGCAGAATTATCGCTATAAAGCCAAAGCTAATCTTAACGCTGTATTCGGAGGAAAAGGCGGGAGCGCTGTCCGCTTTTACGGTAAAGGTGACGCTCTCTCCGTTTTTCAGCTCCGTTTCTTCCTTTGGTATTATCGTGTCGGGAGTATCGTCAGGCGTTGCTCCGAACCAGCTTAAAACAGTTTCCAGCTTTCCGCCCTTGTGGATAAAGTCCACGTTTTTCGAGATAAGGGAAACATTTTCCCCCTCCTCAAGCTCAAGGCTCCAGCTTTCCATATCCTGACCGCTGTTGTTGGTAAAAACTACGGTGTAGGAATTTCCGTTTTCCGTCACGTTGATGGGAGCCTGCTCCCCGCTGCCGCCCTCAAGCACGGCAAGTCCCACCACCAGCGCCAAAGCGATAAGAAACGGCACGAAGCATATGGGACGGAAATTTTCCTTTACCGTGGCGTTGCGCACTATCAGCGGGATACTGCCCAGAATAAGCCCTATAAAGAACATATAGGTTGGTGTGGGGAATTTGCTGAACAGCAGGGAGATTATGTTGGAAAAGCCCACTATCCCCAGCACCGCCCCTATTGCAAAAAAGATGAGGAATTTTATATTTTTCTTTATTTCCTTGAAGTCAAGCGCCAATGCTCCGCAAACCTTGTCGTAACAGCCGAAGGTCACCAGCATTGTGCCGCCGCTGACCCCGGGGATAACGTTTGCTATGCCGAACACCGCGCCGTACAGAATACCCAGAAGATCTTTCATAATTTTTCCTTTTACGTTGATTTAAAACAATGTATTCGCCTGTCCGCAGAATTATTCCGTGAACTTTTTCTGCACCTCGCGCCAGAATGTGAACAGGAAAGTTATCACCAAAGCGATGAGCAGGAGCAGAAGCTCGGGCGGCTCAAAGCTGAACAGCCTGTTCAGGAAAGGAACGTATATCAGTACGAGGGAAACCAGGAACATTATCCCCGCCTGCAACATTCCCCCAAAGCTGCTGTTCTTGTCCTTCATCACCGAAACGAACGTGCGGCGGCGGGACGTGAACGTAAAGCCCTGAAGCACGGTTCCCACCGTCATCATCATAAGCAATACGGCTCTTTGCACGGCAGGGTCAAGCTCCAGCGTGAACAGGTAGAACAATGTTATGGCGATAGCCAGCGTTCCCCCCATTATAAATGAACGGAGGAAAAAGCCCTTGTTCATAATGCCCTTTCTGATATAGCCGCTGGAAATAAAGTCGGAGCGCAGGTCCCCCGTGTTCCCCACCAGAGTGGAGGCGGCGACGGGAAATACCACAAAGGAAAGCAAAGCGGGAAGAATGGGGAGAGAAAGCACTGCTCCGCCCACTGCCACAGCCACCGCCGCAAAGATCGCGAGGGCGGCGTGAGCAGACAAAAGCAGGTTCAGCGCACTTTTTATATTGCGGTGTATCTGTCTGCTCTCCTTGATTGCGTCCGCAACGGCGAGGAAGTTGTCGTCCCCCATAAGCAGGTCGCAGCTTTCGCAGGCGGCGGGAGTTGAGCTGCTGCTTGACGCTATCCCCACGTCGGATTCCTCAAGCAGCTCCACGTCGTCGGAGCCTGTTCCAACCATAGCCACGGTTTCGCCGCTGTCCTTCAGCATTTTCACCACCTGAAGCCTTTGCTGAGGGGTGACTCGGGCGAAAATGCCCACCTTATCAAGATCGGGGAAAGGTCCTTCCCCGCTGTATTCCTCAAGCTCCGCGCCTGTCACGGTCTGCGTGCTTTGCAGACCTATCTGCCTGCCAACGGCGGCGGCCGCTTCCTCATTGTCGCCCGTTATCATAATTACACGGACGCCCGACCTTATGCAGGATTTCACCGCATAGGGAACGGTGTCGCGGGTGGTGTTCTCAAGGGCGACCAGACCGATGTATTCATATCTTATGTCGGACAGCTTTTCGGGCGCGGCGTCCTGCGGGGCAAGAGTGGAGTATGCCACCGCCAGCACCTGCCGCCCCTGTTTGGTGTAGGACTGCCTTTTCTGCTGGATATAGTGTATCTCGTCAGGCTCTATTTCGCACAGGGCGAGTATCTCTTCGGGGCTGCCCTTTATGCAGAGCAGCTTCTGTCCGTTTATCTCCCAGAGATTTCCCGCCATTTTTGCATTTTCGGTAAAGGGGTAGGAGGCTATCCTGCGGTTGGAGAAAAGCTCCTTTGAATCTGCCCCGCCGAAAGCGGCGTAAAGCAGTATCGCCTTTTCCTCCGCAAGGGTAGGTGTGGGCTCGCAGGCTAAAACGCACACGTTGGTGAACAGACGGTTGTTTTCGGTGAACACGTCCGCCACCTCGATATGGCTCTTTGTGACAGTGCCCGTCTTTTCCACGCAAATGCAGGTGATAGCGCTGAGCTGTTCCACCGTGCCGATATTTTTCACAAGGGCGTGATGGCGGCTCATTGAGGAGGCGCCGTCAAGGTAGATGAGCCGTACCAGCTTGTCCGCCTGAGAGGGGATAAAGCAGATCCCTACCGAAACGGCGGGGAGAACTATCTGCGTCAGCACCTGAATGTAGTCGGTTATCTCCCCCGCCCTCAGAAAGCAGACAAAAGCGGTTATTACTGCGGCGGCTAAGCCCACAATACACATTATCCTGCTGGGCTTTTTCAGACTTTCCTCTATGCGGGAGCCTGTTCTCGTTTCGTGGCGCTTGATAACTGCGTCCTCGCCTGTGGCGAATACGCGGGCGATAAGACTTCCGCTTAAAATAAGGGTATTCTTGTAGATACAGGTGGATTTCGGAAGAGCGTTGCCGCTGTCTGCGCCGGGTCTTTTCACTGCGGGAGAGGAGTCGCCTGTGATAAGGCTTTCGTCCACGGTCAGGTCCTCCGACTCAAGCAGATGTGCGTCGGCGGGAACGCGTTCCCCGCCCTGAAGCACGATTATATCGTCGGGAACTATGTTTTCCTTGCGGATAAGGGTAAGCTCCCCGTCTCTTATAACGCGGAATTTCATACCCGCCAGCTTTTTCACCAGCTCCTGCCGTTCAAACAGGCGCAGCTGCCATATCGCGTCTCCCGCCGTCAGCATAACGGTGAGCAGGAGCATTACTGCCCCCAAAGTGAACTGCCCCGCCGCAAAGAGCAGTATTGCGGCGACAACTTGTGCGAAAAAGCGCGGGGTAAGTATGGCTTTTTTAAGGCTGTACGGCGGCTGGGGTGAAATGCGGTCGTCGTTGGAGCCGTACATTTTCAGGTTTTCCTCCGCCTGAGCCGTTGTCAGTCCGTTGTAATCGCCTTTGAAATTAAGTATCTGTGACATTTATTCCTCGTATATTTTTGTTATTTTAAGGTTTTATTTTTGTGCATAGTGCTTATAATTATTTTTATTATATCATAAATATGTAGTTAAGTAAACACTTTTTTCACATTTTTCGGCAAAACAAATACAGTTGACAGTGTACAGTTGACAGTTGACAGTTGTGGTTCCGCTTCGCGGACGGATCGGGATTGCCGCCTGCTCATCTTTCACATCTGCTCCTACGCGGGGCGGCGAAGCCGCCGACGCCTGCGGAGCAGGAGTCGGGCAAGCCTGCCGAGGGCAGGCTTGCCGCTTGCCCGCGAAGCGGGCAAGCGCGGCTTCGCCGCCCCTGACAAGCAGTTGTTTGCTTAAGGAACAAAGTGAAAGTCCGCCTGTGAAAGTCCAGCACAAGAAAATAAAAAACGGCAGGCACACAAATTCGCACCTGCCATTCCAATCCCATTTTTCGCCAAAGGCGATGTCCAATATTGCGGTATTGCGGAGCAATATGGATTGCCTTTAGGGCAATCCAAGCAATGTTGGATCGTACTTCCGCCGAAGGCGGAAGTACTGAATTCCACAACTTTACACTGTGCACTGTCAACTGTCAACTGTTCTTACTCCAGCCCAAAGCTGACGGACAGGGCATTGTCCACCCTGTGCATAGCGTCGTTGTCCAGCTCGCCCATTCTCTCCTTCAGCCTTTTCTTGTCTAATGTACGGACCTGCTCCAGCAGAACGATAGAGTCCTTGGCAAGCCCGTAGCGTTCTGCGTCCAGAGATATGTGGGTGGGCAATCTGGACTTTTCCTTCTGACTTGTTATCGCCGCCGCTATCACCGTGGGAGAGTGGCGGTTGCCCATATCGTTCTGGACTATCAGCACGGGTCTTACTCCTCCTTGCTCGGAGCCGACCACGGGACTGAGGTCCGCATAATAAATTTCTCCTCTTTTTACTGTCATTTTTCTTTTCCTTTCGTAATTTGCCTGTGGAACGTCAGGTTTTTCCCTGCATATCTATTGTTGACCGCATATGGAAAAATATTCGGAATTTTTTTCAAAAGGGGAAAACGGTAAATTCCCCTTTAACATTTTATTAAATACATCGGGGTTTGGTGAATTTTTCCCGTATTGACTTTCACCGTATTTCTGATATAATTATTATAAGATGTAATATAGTGAAAAAGCGGCGTTTTGCCGTTATGGAGGAAAACATTATGAAAAAATTTATCTGTATCACGCTGGCGCTGGCTTTGCTTGCGCTGGGCGGCTGCAATAACGGCGAGACGGAGGGAACTCAAAGCGGAGATAATTCCCAGAGCTCCCAAAGCTCCGAAAGCGCCGAGAACAGCAGCAGCGCTGAAAACAATGAAACAGGAGAGGTGACACACTTGGACAGCTTTGGCAAAAATCCCCCTGTTGAAACCTCGGAATATCCCATCACCGAGCCCACCGAGGGAATGAGCGAGGAGGAGCAAAGGCAGCTTATGATAGACAACAGCCTGATGTCTATGGGCGATACCTCGAGAATGGTAAAGGTGCTGCAAAAGGCGGCGTCAGGCGAGGAGATAACCATAGGCTACATAGGCGGCTCTATCACCGAGGGAATGACCGTGGGTGCAGAGAAATGCTGGGCGAAGCTCACCTACGAAGCCCTGTGCGAAATGTACCCCGATACAAAGATAAACTACGTAAATGCGGGGCTCAGCGGCACGCCCTCAGTACTGGGCGTGGTGAGAGCAGAGAGGGACCTGTACTCCGAATACACCCCTGACATCGTTTTCGTGGAATTTGCGGTGAACGACGGCGGCGAACAGATATACAAGGACAGCTACGAAAGCCTTGTAAGAAAGCTGCTGGAAAAGGAAAACAACCCTGCGGTGGTACTGCTGTTCACCGTACTGAAAAACGAATACAGCTGTCAGCCCTGGATGACTATGGTGGGCGAGCATTATAACCTGCCTATGATAAGCGTTGGCAACGCCATAAATCCCATGTTCCATGAGGGACTGCTGAAGTGGGAGGATTATTCCGATGACGAATCCCACCCTAACTTGTGGGGACACGAGCTGCTTAAGGATTTCAATATGAATTATTTCAACAAGGTAAAGGAAATTGCGGATCAGGAAACTGCTCCCGAGATCCCCGCCCTGCCTGAAGATACTGTCTACTCCGACGCATATAAGGGAATGAAGCTGCTGGAAAGGGACGAGATGAACGCCGAAGTTGAGGGTCTCAGAGAGGCGGACACCATAATCGCCACCTTCAACAACGGCTGGACCACCAGAGATGCTGACGGCTCAAGCGTCAAATTCATGGCGGAATTCAGGACCCTGTTCCTTATATTCAATTGCAAAAACAGCGACAAATACGGCAATGCAGACGTTTATATCGACGGCGTGAAGGTGAAGACCTTAAGCTCGGGACGTTCAGGCGGCTGGGGAAATCCAGAGGCGGACATAGCCTGGTCGGGGGAAAAGAGCGCATCTCATGAGGTCGAGATAAAGATAGAGGACGGAAAATACTACGGCTTCCTTGGCGTAGGTATCAGTGACTGAGCTTCTTCTGAAATTATGATAGCACAGCCTGACAGTGCAAAACAATGAAAATTTTTCGGCGCAAAAGCGGCGACAAGGGAAAAAGAGTATGGCGGAGCAGGGCAGGGAAGATACTCCCAAAAAAGAAAAAAAGCCGCTTTCAAAGCGGGGAAAACATATGCTCATACGATGGACGGCGGCGGCAGTTATGACGCTGCTGTCCTTTGCTGTGCTTTTTGCCGCAAGGTCAAGCACCGCCTTTGCCGACTGGTTCGACGCTTGCGTTTACCCTGTGTTTTCGGGGATAGGCTCGCGGCTGTGGGGGCTTTTACCCTTTTCGGCGGGGGAATTTTTCGTTATCCTGTTTATTGCGGCGGTTTTAGTGGGAATAGTCCTGCTTGTGATATTCGTGATAAGGGGAAAGGGACACCGACTGCTCACCCTGTTCGGCGGGCTTTCCTACGGGGGAATAGCGGCGGCGGTGCTTTTCCTGCTGATGACCTTCAACTGCCTTGTGAATTACAGCAGAACGCCTTTTTCCGCATACAGCGGGCTGACGCTGAGGGCCTATTCCAAGGAGGAGCTTCAGGAATACACGGAGTATCTTATTGCTCAGGCAAATCAGTGCGCCGAAAAAGTCCGGCTTGACGAAAACGGCAGGGCGGTGAAGCCTGAGGAATTTGACCGCCTTGCGATAGAGGCGATGGAAAAGCAGGGGCAGAAATACCCCGTTCTTGATACATACTATCCAAAGCCAAAGGCGGTGGTGTTTTCCTCTGTGATGTCCGCCTTTGACACGGCGGGGATATACTTTCCCATAACGGTGGAGGCGAACTATAATCAGGCTATGCCCGTTTCCTCCCAGGGCTTTACCGCCTGCCACGAGCTGAGCCATCTCAGCGGCTTTATCCGTGAGGACGAGGCGAATTTTATTGCGTTCATCGCCTGCCGTGACAGCGGGGACGAATATTTCAGGTACAGCGGGTATCTGGGCGCGCTCACATACACGCTGAACGCATACAACACGGTCGCCTCGAAAGAGGAATACTATCAGGTCTACGCACAAATTTCCCCTGTGATAACGGCGGAATTTGCGTACAGGAACGAATACTGGGCGCAGTACAGGGACAAGGGCACGTATAAGACCGCCGCCGCTGTAAACAACGCCTATCTCCAGGCGAACGGGCAGACGGACGGCTCAAGGAGCTACGGGAGAATGGTGGACCTGCTGTTGGCGGAATACTTTGGGGAGCAGCAGTCTTGAGATAAAGGGAAGAAGTGCGATGCTTAGAGTGTTGTGCGTGCGGCGAAGCCGCCGACGCCGAAGGCGTCGGGCAAGCCTGCGCAGCAGGCTTGCTGTTTGCCCGCGAAGCGGGCAAACACGGCTTCGCCGCCCCGCGTAGGAGCAGGCGTGAAAGATACGCAGGCGGCAAGACCTTTCTTAAGCACAACAAGATCTCAAAAGTGCTCCCGATAAATTACTGCCCCTGCTCCACAAACCTTCAAATAAACCCATTCAAAAGGACGTACACAAAAATGAACTTTAACTTTGACTCAAAAATAATCTCCGCCGCACAAAAGGCAGAACAGAGGATCGTTCCCGCTTTCGCACGGATAGAGGAGACCTGCCGCCTTAACAGCGAAAAGGTGCTGAAAGCCTTTATTGACAACCGTGTAGGGGATATGCACCTGAAAGGGACCACGGGCTACGGCTACGGCGACGAGGGACGGGACAAGCTGGACGAAGTGTTTGCCTCAGCTCTGGGAGCAGAGGACGCCCTGGTACGCCACAGCTTCGTGAACGGCACCCACGCCCTTTCCACCGCCCTTTTCGGCGTACTTCGCCCCAACGACCTTATGCTTGCGGTGACAGGCAGACCTTACGACACTCTGGAGCAGGTGATATTCGGGGACAGCGGCGGCTCGCTTAAAGAGTTCGGCGTTAAATATCAGCAGATAGACCTGCTCCCCGACGGCACTCCCTATTACGAAAAAATAGCGGAGCTGTCAAAGTCCGCCAAAATGGTGTATATCCAGCGTTCAAGGGGATATTCTCTCCGCCCGTCACTGACCGTTGAGGTGATAGGAAGGATAGTTTCCGCAGTCAGGGATGCAGGCAGCAGCGCCGTGATAATGGTGGACAACTGCTACGGCGAATTTGTTGAGGAAAAGGAACCTCTCGCCGTGGGCGCAGACCTTATCGCAGGATCGCTGATAAAAAATCCCGGCGGCGGCATCTGCTCCACAGGCGGCTATATCGCAGGGAGAAAAGACTTGGTGGAGCTTTGCTCCTATCGCCTTACCACAGTGGGAACAGGCAAGGAGGCGGGCTGTTCACTTTCCCAGAACAGGGAGATGTTTATGGGACTGTTCAACGCTCCCGCTGCCGTGGCAAATGCGCTGAAGACTTCGGTGTTTGCTTCTGCGCTCTTTGAGGAGCTGGGCTTTACTGCGCTTCCCTCTTATGATGAATACAGAACGGACATAATCTGCTCCATAAAACTGGGCAGTCCCGAAAAGCTCATCGCTTTCTGCAAAGGCATTCAGGCGGCCAGTCCCGTTGACAGCACCGCCGCCCCCGAGCCTTGGGATATGCCGGGTTACGGCTGCAAGGTGATAATGGCGGCAGGCTGTTTCACTATGGGAAGCTCCATCGAGCTTTCCGCGGACGCGCCTTTGCGTGAGCCCTATGCAGTCTGGGTTCAGGGTGGAGTTTCGTATTACGCCGCAAGACTTGGCATTATGAATGCGGCACAGATGACGCTTGAAAGCTGACAGCTTTTGAAAAGGACAACGCTATGAAAAGAACAAACGTTTACAAGGTCGTTTCCGTATTGCTCACAGTTTCACTATTGCTGGCGGGGTGCAGCTCGTCGGAGGAGGTAAACCGAACGGAAGAAATCACGGTTTCTGAAGAAACGCAGGAGCCTGAGACGAGTACAACAGAAACAACAAAAGTCAGCAATACCACAAGCGAGAGCGACACTGACAGTACGACAACTACAACTACCACAGCGGCAGAAACCACAGTAGCTACCACCACGACCGAAAAGGCAGTCACTACGCCTGTAACTGAAAGTGAGCCTGTTCCTGAGTGGACGGAAAACGCAATCAATAAGACTACGATGTACGTCAACACAAACGGCATATACAGCAGAAAAAAGGCATTACAAGGCAGCACAGCCGTTAAGCAGTACGCTCTGAACACCGCCGTTACCGTTGTTGCTCTGACCGACACTGACTATTACAAGCTGACTGACGGAACGTATATCCACAAGGATTATCTGAGCCTTGGAAAAGTGAGTGTTACCACCACAACTACAAGCGCTACTACCACTACACCACCCGTTCAAAGTTGGACCGTTACTGATAACAAGCCTGAAATCGTATTCACAGAAGAATTAAGGCTTGAATACGAAAAGGAAGCCGCAAGGTTAATAAACGAATTTAGAGTGGCAAACGGTCTGCCTGCGCTTGAATGGAATGAAACAATGCACCAAGCCACAAGAATAAGGGCGGAAGAACAATTGATTTATCCTTCCCATGACCGTCCTAACGGTGAAACCGATGTTGAGTTACTTGTTGAATTAGGATATTGGGACAGTATTGAGGAATATGGAAAACTTGCCCGCCAAGGACTTGTGAGCAATACAGGCGAATGTTTGGCGTGGGGACAAATGACACCCCAAATAGCTGTTCAATCGTGGATAGACTCCCCTGCACATAGAGATAATTTGTTAGACGACTCTCCTAACCCAATGGCAGTTGGCGTTATCTATGATGAAGATACAAGGGTTTTTATGTGGGTATATTGGTGCATGAAAGATATAACATAATCAAAATAAAATATAGAGTTAAGAGCCTTGTTTTTCAAGGCTCTTTTCTTTTTCAATAAATCCTCAAAAATAACGCCCGCCCCTATCCGCTTTCCTCCGCCGTTTCCGTTTACAGTTGACAATCCCGCCGTAATGGTGTAAAATAAAAACAAGATCTACGAAACGAGGACAAAAAATGCGCAGTATGACAGGATTCGGCAGGTCGAGAGCCGTTATCGGCGGCAAGGAATACCTGCTGGAAATAAAATCGGTGAACAGCCGTTACAGCGAGTTCAACATGAAGCTCCCACGGAGCTGTACATATCTTGAGGAACGTCTGAAGACCCTTTTAAAAGGCGTTATCAGCAGGGGCAAGGTGGACGTGTGGCTGTCTGTCACCGACGTGGAGGACAGGAGCATCAGCGTCACTGTCAATCTTCCCGTGGTTAAAAATTATCTTGAGGAAATGCGAAAGTGCGGGGAGGAATTGTCCCTGCCCGACGATCTTCAGCTTTCAAGCATTTTCCGTATGACCGACGCTTTCACCATAGTCCGCACCGAGGCGGACGAGGAGGAGATATGGCAGGCGGTGCAGACCGTTGCAAACGCCGCGCTCGCCGAATTTGCCGCTATGCGGGAAAAGGAGGGCGAAAAGCTGAAAGCCGACCTGCTGGAAAAGGTGGCGAATATCGAAGCTATGGTGGGAGAGATAGAAAAGCTGTCCCCCGAGACCTCCGCCGCTTACCGCCAGCGCCTTACGGACAAGCTGAACGAGCTGCTGGAGGGTCAGCAGATAGACCAGCAGAGAGTGCTTACCGAGGCGGCTATTTTCGCTGAAAAGATAGCGGTGGACGAGGAGACCGTCCGCCTGCGCAGTCACTTCAAGCAGTTCAGGGATATGGCGGAAAGCACCGAGCCTATCGGCAGAAAACTGGATTTCCTCATTCAGGAGTTTAACCGCGAATCCAATACCATAGGCTCAAAGGCTCAGGATCTGCGAATAACAAAATTAGTCATAGATATGAAAAGCGAGATAGAAAAAATAAGAGAACAAATACAAAACGTAGAATAAAAAAAGAGCGCTTATAAAAATAAGCGCTTATTTTTTACCAGAATTTTTTCTTGCTGTTGGATAAGCTCAAAATTCAATAATCCCCCAGTCAAAAGTTTTCTAAGGAGAGTCTGAGAGGATTTCTTTTTCAAAAGAAATCCTTTCAGAGGGCGGCGGAAAAATTCTCAACTGAAAAATCTGCATTATTATCTTATATTTGCATATAATATTATCAGCATTGTTTATCAATGCTTAAGTGATCGTGTTGTGTACGCTTGCGAGGCGCACGACCGAAAGGGACTTCTGAGGGAGTCCCTTTAAATAATTCAGCACCCTAAACATTTATACATTTTTCTGATAGGTTCACTGCCTCATATGTTGAAAAAAGTGAAAATATATGCAAATTTTGTTTATTATGCTTGACAAATCAAAACACATATGGTATTATAATCCCAGTGATCGTGTTATGTTGCTTGCGAGGCGCATAACCTTGGGGGCTCCTGCGGGAGTCCCCTTTTCACTATTTTAACAATTCAGAGGAAAAAAATGGACAGAAAAAAATTTCTCACCTATGAACAACAGATAGACTTGTTAAAAAACAAAGGGTTAAACATACCTGACCCTGAAAAAGCGATCACTCTTTTAAAAGAGCACAGCTATTTTGATTTGATAAACGGATATAAAAAACCGTTTAAGGCGGAAGACGGAAATTACAAGAAAAATATATCCTTTGATGATATTTACTGCCTTTACTGCTTTGATGATGAACTGAGATACGCTTTGATAAAAAGAATTATGGAGGTGGAGATCCATATCAAATCTCTTCTCTCCTATTCATTCTGCGAGCAATTCGGCGATGAAGAAGCCGGCTATCTCAACGTAAATAATTACAATTATTCCATAACCTCAAATCAAAGCGAAATAAACAAGCTGATAAGCATAATTACCGACCTTCAGAATAAGAGCGATTCATTTTTATATATGAAGCATCAGAAATCAAAATATGGAAATATACCGTTGTGGGTTTTGGTAAAGGTTATGACTTTAGGAAACGCCTCAAAAATGTACAGCTTTCAGAAGCCTGAAATACAAACAAAAATAAGTAAGGAATTTAAAGGAATTACAGAACACGGACTGGAAACCTTCCTGGACATACTTACAAAGTTCAGAAATGTATGCGCTCATAATGAACGAGTGTTTGACCATAGGTATATAAAGCACGAGATAGTTGATACTGATGTACATTTAAATTTGAATATTCCTAAAAATAAAAACCGGTATACAAAAGGAAAATCGGATTTGTTTGCCGCTATAATCGCCTTAAAATACTTATTGCCGCAAGATGATTTCGGCTTGCTGATCGATGACGTAAATAAAGCGGTAACAGAGCTTTTCGACCATACAAACAGCATTCAGAAGCCTCAGTTATATAACTACATGGGATTCCCCGAAAATTGGCTTGAAATCAAGGATTGCAAGGTTGACTAATAATAAAAGCAAAAGGAACGTTTGTTCAGAACGCTCCTTTTTATTTATCCTCCAACTCGCTCAGCTCTTCCATCGCCTGTTCCCAGCTTTCCATAAGCTGTGCCTGCAATTCCTCCAGCTCTCCCAGACGCTCAGTATCCTCCATCACCTTCTGATAATCCGCACTGCCGTCCGCAAGGCGGGCGTTTATCTCCGCAGCTTCCTGCTCCGCCGCCTCTATCTCCGCCTCAATGCGCTTGACCGCAGTTTCCGCCTTGCGGCGGCGGCTTTGAAGCTCCTTCTGCTGCTTGTAGGAATTTGGCTTTTCCGCCTTGGGAACGGACTTTTCGGGAGCAATTGCCGCCCTGCTCTCTTTCCAGAGGTCGTAGTCGCCGTCGAAAACCTCCATTCCGTCCTTATGCAAAAACATCAGCTTGGTGGCAAGAGCGTTTATCATTCCCCTGTCGTGGGAGATTATCAGCATCGTGCCCTGATAGTCCTGCAATGCCTCTGTCAGCCCCTCTCTCGCCTCAAGGTCAAGGTGGTTGGTGGGCTCGTCAAGAAGCAGGAGGTTGGGTCCCTCCAGCATAATTTTAAGCAGTATTACCTTTGCCGCCTCGCCGCCTGACAGGGTGTTCACAGGCTTTTCAAGCTCGTCCCCGTACAGTCGGAACAGCGCCAGCGCAGACTGCACCTGCGTTCGGTTCAGCGAGGGAAAATCGTCCCACACAAAGTCCATCACCGACTTTTTGCTTGTGAGCCTCAGCTCCTGAAGCTGGTCGAAATATCCTATTTTCAGCCAGTCGGCTATGTCGGAATACCCTGCGGTTTCGCCCCGCTTTTCCCCTAAAATAAGCTTCATCAGGGTGGATTTTCCGCAGCCGTTTGCCCCTAACAAAAACACCCGTTCCCCGTGCTTTATCTCGAAATCAACGTTCTGAAACAGCGTGCGCTCCCCTATTTTGCAGGAAAGATTTTTCGCCGTGATAACGTCAGTGCCGTGAGCAGTTTTGCAGGGAATGGAAAAGTGGATCTTCCTCCTTGGGGGCGGTGGCGGGACAAGCTCCTTTTTCAGTCGCTCTATCTGCTTTTCCTTGGAGCGTATGGTGATGTAGTTATGCTCCTGATTAAAACGGCGCTGCTGCTCGATTATGCCCTCGATCCGCTTTATCTCCTCGCTTGTCTCTTTATATTTCTTGGTGAGATAGGTCACCCTCTCGTCATACTGTCGGAGGTATTCGGTGTAGTTCCCCTTGTAGGTATCCAGCGTGCCGTTATCCAGGGCAAAGGTCTTGTTCGTCACCTTGTCCAGAAAATACTTGTCGTGGGAAATCACGATGTATGCGCCCCTGAACTCTTGCAAAAAGTTTTCCAGCCACTCGCAGGCGTCAATGTCAAGGTGGTTGGTGGGCTCGTCAAGGAGCAGCAGCTTTGCTCCCGACAACAACAGCTTCACAAGCTGTAGCTTGGAGCGCTCGCCGCCGCTGAGGACGCTGACAGGCTTTGACAAGGTTTCTGCGGGAAAGCCCATTCCCGCCAGCATACTTTCAGTCCTTGAACGGCAGGTGAGCCCGCCGTCCCGCTGAAATTCCTCGGTAAGGCGCATTTGCTTTTCCAGCAGCTCGTCATTCACCTCGCCGCTGTCTATTCTGTCGTGGAGCTGTTCTATCTCTCTTTCTTTCTCGATAAGCGGAGCGAAAACGGATAACGCCTCCTCGTAAACGGTAATGTCGTCGTTTCTCAGAACATGCTGTTCCATAAAGCCCACGGAAAGCCCCGCCTGCTTTGTTATCTGCCCCTGCCAGTCCTCAGGCTCCTGCCCCGAAAGCATTTTGAAAAGGGTGGTCTTTCCCGCGCCGTTTGCTCCCGCAAGACCTATCTTGTCGTTTTCGTCCACGGAAAAATTTACGTCTGAAAACAGCACCCGTTCCCCAAAATTTACTGAAATGTCCTTTCCCTGAAGGATTATCACAATTTCACCCCCCCTTTGAAAATTCATAAGCGCCCCGTCCGTGCGGGCAGGGCGCCTTGATTTTATTTTCCCGAACGGCTTAATATCCGCCGCCCAGCAGTGAAGAATAATACTGGCTGTAATACTGAATCATCGAGATGGTGGAAAGCGCGCTGCTGGCGTTTTCACACTGCTGAGCCGCATAGTCGGGAGCGCCTGAGTTCTCGGTGACGGTGTAGTTTGCGTACATATCCTCAAACACCTTGTCCATATCGTCGCCCTTGAGCCCGTCAAGCGCTATATCCGTGTAGTCCTCAACGTATTCGTCGTTTTCAGTGATGTCAAGTCTTTGAACCACGTAGTAGTAAGTGTCCGCCTTGAACACGTCGGCGGTGCCTATTTTCTGCTCGAACAAAGCCTTTACAAATTCCTCGCTGGGAGAGGTAGCCTCCTTGCTGATTATGCGGTCGTACTCGCTGTCGTCATGCTCGTGCTCGTCCTCGTCGTCTGCGGCAGTGGTGGCGGCGGTAGTGCTTTCCTCAGTCTCGGAGGTATCGCCTGTTTCCTCGGTGTCTTCGGCAGGCTCGCTGTCCTCAGTGCCTGCGGTTTCGGAGGTATCTTCGCCGCTTTCCTCAGGAACTTCCTCCTCGGTGCCTGCGGTGGTGGTGCCCTCCTCGTCAGGCTCGTCGTTCTGAGCGTCTATGCCCTCATCGTCGGCGGGAGTTGTGGCGGCAGTGGTGGTAGTTGTGGTAGTAGTTGAACTGCTGTCGTCCTCCTTGTTGTCGTCCAGATATTTCTGGTAACGCTCGTATACCTCGGCGTAGGAATCGCCGTCGTTAAGCATTTTTGCATAATCCTCCGCCAGCTTTTCCAGAACGGCAAGCTCGGTCTTGGATTCGATCAACTCGTTTTCGCCGTCTCTCAGAGAAATTCCGAAATAGCGGGCAAGAGTGTAGTTTTCCTTAAGATAGCTTTCTATCTCGGACTTGGGCACTTCTTCCTTGCCGCCCTCGCCGTAGTAATACTTGAAAATGTTGCTCGCCTTGTAGGAGGCGGTCATAACGGCCTTGAATGAGGACTTGGAAACGCCTATTGATTCATAGTATGCGCCCAAGGTGTCACAGCCCTTGAGGTAAGGGAGGGTGCTGTCCCAGCCCTTGACGTTGTAATCCCATTGGGAGTTTATGCTGTCGTTAAGGTCGTCCTCCTCGACGGGGTCGGCTTCGATCCCCAGCTCGTCATACAGCCTGTTTACAGCTACGTAGCGCTTGCAAAGTCTTATCGCTTCCTGCTTTACATAGTCGGCAAACTTTACGCCGCCTACTGTCTGATCGTAAAAGCTGAAATCCTCCTTTGAGGTGTCCAGATCGGGCTGTTCCTCCATTACCTTCGACTGTGCGTCGTTCAGCGCATAGCCGCTGTAAAGGATATACACCCCTGAGGGTATCGCCTCGCCGTCAACCGTAAGGGCGTAGCTCACGTCGGAACAGCCTGTCAGGCTGAACATTGAAGTAACAGCCAGAGCCGCGGCGGTGAGCGCCGACATTATCTTTCTTTTAACTGACATATTCTGTCTCCTTTATTTTGTATTTTAAGCGGTATCAAACTCTTAAAGTAATGTTTTTTGCCGCAAGTGAACTGATTATCTTTCCAACAGCCTTGTCGCATTCCTCATCGGTGAGGGTGCCGTCCGACTTTCTGAAGGTCAGCTTGTAGGAAAGGCTCTTTTTGCCTTCGGGAATCTGTTCTCCCATATACATATCGAACAGGCGGACGCTTTCAAGGTGCTTTGCGGCGGCGGTTATGGTGTCAACTATCTCGCCGCTTGAGATCTCCTCATCGCATACAAGGCTCAGATCCCTGACGGAGGCGGGGAATCTGGGCAGGGACTTGTACTTAACTTCGCCGCTTATGCTCTCCAAAAGCTCCTCAAGCCTGATAACGAGCATATATACTCTTGTCTTTCCTATGCCGTAATTCTCGGTGACAAGTGGGTGTATCTCGCCGCAAACGCCCAGAACTCTGCCCTCGGCGGTAAGCTCAGCACAGCGCCCCGTGTGGAACGTTTTGTCGGAATGAAGCGCGGTGAACTTTATATCCACGCCGCATTTTTCCGCTATCTCCTCGGCAATTCCCTTGGCGGTGAAGAAGTCCTCGTTCTCGCCGTAAAGGGTGCAGATAAGCACGTCCTTTTCCACGGGAAGAACGTTCACGTCGTCGCTGACAGGGTGATATTCCCTGCCTATCTCAAAGAAACGCCCACTCATATTTCTTGCGTTTATGTTGAACGCGGTAAGCTCCATCATAGAGGGGATAAGGCTGGTGCGCATAACGCTGGTGTCCTCGCCCAGAGGATTGAGCAGTTTTACGCTCTTTGCGTCCTCTATCCTGCACTTGTCGTAGCCCTTGGGGGAGATGAAGCTGAAGGTCATAGTTTCAAGACAGCCTTGTGACAGCATAATTCCAATCAGCTTTTTCTGCAAAATGTCCATAGGGGTCTGCTTGCTGTGTGAGGAAAGTCTGGGAACGGTGCTGGCAATACGGTTGTAGCCGTAAATTCTCGCTACCTCCTCCGCAAGATCGCACTGGCGCACGATGTCTATTCTCACGCTTGGAGGAGAAACTTCCTTGGTATTTTCATCGTAGGTGAAGTCAAGGCGCTTCAGTATGGATATCTGCTCCTCTTCGGGAATGTCTGCGCCTAAAAATTCATTTATCCACTGATAGTCAAGTTTCAGCTTGTTTGGCTTTTTGGGAGTTGTGTAAACGTCAATGACGGTATTTACCACCTCGCCGCAGCCTAACATTTCCACTAACTCCAACGCTCTGTAAAGCGCATTTTTAGCGTTGTCGGGGTCAAGTCCCTTTTCAAAGCGGGAGCTGGATTCTGTTCTTACGCCCGCTTTCTTTGCGCTCCTGCGGATATTCACGCCGTCAAAGCAGGCTGCCTCGAAAATGACCTCCGTGGTGTCGTCCTGTATCCCGCTGTGCTCGCCGCCCATTACGCCCGCCAAAGCCATAGGCTCCTTCTCGTTGCATATCACAAGCATATCAGAGCTTAATTTCAGCTCGGGGGTGGATTCGTCCAGCAGCTTCAGCACCTCGCCGTCCTTTGCATTGCGGACTACTATCTTGTTCCCCTCAACAAATCTTGCGTCAAAGGCGTGCATAGGGTGACCGTATTCCAACATTACGAAGTTGGTGATGTCAACTAAGTTGTTTATAGCACGCACGCCGCTTGCCCTCAGTCTTTCCGCCATCCAGCGGGGAGAGGGGGCGATCTTTATGTTCTTCACCTTTGCCGCCATATAGCGGGAGCAAAGCTGAGGATTTTGCACCTCAACGGACAATTCCTTGTTAATGTCGGCGTCTATCCCCTTGAACGTGGGGGGAGTTAATTTCAAAGGCTTGTTAAATGTGGCGTGAGCCTCTCTTGCAAGTCCTATTACCGAAAGGCAGTCGGGGCGGTTGTTGGTTATCTCGAACTCCACGCAGATGTCGTCAAGTCCCACCGCTTTTATCACGTCCTCGCCAACCTTGAACTTTTCAAATTCGGGGTCGTCGTTGAAGATGAGTATCCCGTCAGGAGATGAGTAGGGGAAATCGCTGTTTTCCATTCCCAGCTCATCAAAGCTACACATCATGCCGCAGCTTTCCACTCCTCTCAGCTTGCCCTTCTTTATCTTCATCACGGTCTTGTTGTGACGGTCAATGCACACGCCGCCGTCCAGCACGACGGGAACTACCGCGCCGACATAAAGATTTTGCGCGGCGGTGACTATCTGTATGGGCTGTTCCTTGCCGATGTCAAGCTGACATATCCACAGCTTTTCGCTGTCGGTGTGCTTTTCTATGGAAATAACCTTTCCCACAACGATATTTTTCAGCGGCTGGGACAGGTCGCGGTAGGTCTCCACCTTTGAACCACTCATAGTCATTCCCGCCACGAAATCCTTTATGGGCATATCGGCGTCAACATAGTCGCCAAGCCATTTCATTGAAAGATCCAAAATAATACCCCCAAATAATAGTGTAAAGTGTAAAGTGTACAGTGCAAAGTTGTGGTATCGCCTGCGGCGATGGATTTAAAAATGATAGGTGCGAATTTGCAGGCGGCAATTCTGATCCGTTTTTGCGAAGCAAAAACTCCTTAACTCTTAACTTTGCACTTTGCACTCAGAACTGTTTAAGAAATCTTTGGTCATTCTCGTAGAACAGTCTCAAATCGTCCACCTGGTACCTCATCATAGCGATACGCTCAAGCCCGAGACCAAAGGCAAAGCCGCTGTATACTTCGGGGTCGATACCGCAGTTTATCAGCACCTCAGGTCGAACCACGCCGCTGCCCAGCATTTCTATCCAGCCCTCGCCCTTGCAGAGAGGACAGCCCTTGCCGCCGCAGGTGAAGCACTGAAAGTCCATTTCGGCGGAGGGTTCGGTGTAGGGGAAGTGGTGGGGGCGGAAGCGGACCTTTACATCATTTCCGTAAAGCCGCTTTGCGAACAGCTCAAGCGTTCCCTTTAAATCCGAAAAAGTTATCCCCTTGTCGACGACAAGCCCCTCGCACTGGTGGAAAATGGGGCTGTGAGTGGCGTCAACGGCGTCACGCCTGTAAACTCTGCCCGGGCTGAATATGGCGATAGGCGGAGCTTGCTCCAGCATTGTCCTTACCTGTATGGAGCTTGTCTGCGTGCGGAGCAGTATGCTGTCTGTTATATAGAAAGTATCCTGCGGGTCACGGGCGGGGTGTCCCTCGTCGGTATTCAGCATATCGAAAACGTACTTCGTTTCCTCCACCTCGGGACCGTCAACTACCGAATAGCCCATTCCCCTGAATATATCCTTAAGCTCGTCCATAACGGTGTTAAGCGGGTGGCGTCTGCCCTGGGAAAAATGCTTTCCCGGAAGAGTCACGTCGACTCTCTCGCTTTTCAGCTTCATTTCTGTCTGGGCGGCTTTGAGCTGCTCGCGCATATTGGCAATGCCGTTTTCAATGGACTGCCTTACGTCGTTGGCAAGCTGCCCTATCTGGGGACGCTCCTCGGGGGAAAGTCCGCCCATCTGCTTTAAAATGGCGGTAAGCTCGCCCTTTTTGCCCAACAGCCTGACCTTCAGATCGTCAAGCGCTTTGGTGTCGGACGCATTTTTTATTTCCGCAAGAGCCTTTTCCTGTATGGTTTTTAGCTGCTCCTTCATAATAACCTCCGCTGATAGTTTATAGTTTACAGTTAATAGTGCATAGTTGTGGTTCATTTCGCCGTTGGCGAAATGTTATCTGAATTGTCGGGTGGGAATTTGTGGGTTTGATGTTGATTATCCTGCGGGTGGAATTGACATTGTCAACTGTCAATTTTCCATTGTCAACTGTTTTTGTGCATACCACTCTATTTTATATCTTACCTATTATAGCACAAGTGGGGGAAAGTTGCAAGAGGAAACGGGAAATTTTCATAATAAGGCTAATGTCAAAGTTTTTTGAAAATTCTTAAGAAACTTTTTTCCAAAAAAGTTTCTTAAGCCTGCGGAGCATTGGGCGAAGCCCAAAATAAATTTCCCCGCCTGAAAACGGCGGGGAAATTATTTTTATTAACTCTTTCTCAAGTTACTCAAGTTCAAACGCACCTGTATACAAGCTGTAATACTGTCCCTTTTCCTCAATCAGCTTCTCATGGCTGCCACGCTCGATAATGCGACCGTGGTCAAGCACCATAATAACATCTGAGTTCTTTACAGTAGAAAGCCTGTGCGCGATGACGAACACCGTTCTTCCTTTCATCAGAGCGTCCATTCCACGCTGAACGATAGCCTCCGTTCTGGTATCTATGGAGGAGGTCGCCTCGTCGAGTATCATAACGGGCGGGTCTGCTACCGCCGCCCTTGCGATTGCGATAAGCTGGCGCTGACCTTGTGACAGGCTTGCGCCGTTGTTGGAAAGCTGGGTGTTGTAACCGTCGGGAAGTCGGGTTATAAAGCTGTCCGCACCCGCTAACTTCGCCGCATTTATGCACTCCTCGTCAGTGGCGTCCAGCTTGCCGTAGCGGATATTGTCCATTACCGTACCTGTAAACAGATTGGTGTCCTGCAAAACTATGCCCAGCGACCGCCTCAGATCCGCTTTCTTTATCTTGTTAATGTTTATGCCGTCGTAGCGTATTTTGCCGTCGTCAATGTCGTAGAAACGGTTGATAAGGTTGGTTATAGTGGTCTTTCCTGCGCCTGTCGCGCCAACGAACGCCACCTTCTGCCCCGGTTCGGCGTAAAGCGTTACGTTGTGCAGCACTATCTTGTCCTCAACATAGCCGAAATCCACGTCGAACAGTCTTACGTCCCCTGTCAGCTTTGTGTAGGTAACGGTGCCCTGCTCGCTGTGAGGGTGCTTCCAAGCCCAGATACCCGTTCTCTCCTCACATTCAACAAGCTGTCCGTTTTCTTCCTTTGCATTCACAAGGGTAACGTAGCCCTCATCCACCTCGGGCTCCTGATCCATAAGGTCGAAAATTCTCTCTGCGCCCGCAAGACCCATTACAACGGAGTTTATCTGGAACGATACCTGACCGATGTTGCCTGCGAACTGCTTTGTCATATTAAGGAAAGGAACAGTGACGCTGAGGCTGAATGCAAGCCCCGAAATGCTCAGGTTGGGAACGCCAGCGATAATGAAGAAGCCGCCTACAAGCGCGATCACAACGTACAGAATATTTCCTATGTTGTTCAGCACGGGTCCTAAAATGTTGGAGTAGGAGTTCGCCTTTTCGGAATCGGCACAAAGCTGGTCGTTCAACCTGTCGAACTGCTCCTTGCACTCGTCCTCGTGGCAGAATACCTTGACTACCTTCTGACCGTTCATTATCTCTTCAATGTAGCCCTCGGTCTTACCAAGGGATTTTTGCTGCTTGATGAAGTATTTGGCGGAGCCGCCGCCGTATTTTTTTGTGATGAACAGCATTACCGCAGTTCCCGCAAATACCACCAAAGTCAGCCATACGCTGTAATAGAGCATTATGCACACTACCACAGTCACGGTTATGGCAGTGACCAGCAGCTGAGGCAGGCTTTGTGAAACAAGCTGACGGAGAGTGTCTATATCGTTTGTGTAAACGCTCATCACGTCGCCGTGGTTGTGTGTGTCAAAATACTTTATGGGCAAGGACTGCATTTTCTTGAACATCTTTACACGCAGCTTTGCCAGTATGCCCTGGGTTATGGTCGCGCCCATCTGGTTGAAGATGATCGCCGCTATCAAAGACAAAACGTACAGCACTGCCAGTATCGTAACGTATTGCAGTATCTGTCCGCCTGCCGCCGCCCAGTCGCCGCTTTCCCAGTTTTCCTCGATAACGGCGATTATGTTCTGCATAAATACCGAGGGAATGGAGCTTATGGCGGCGTTGAAGATTATGCAAAACAGCATAAGGGGCAGTCTTACGGGGTAAAACTCGAACATAGTCTTGATGACTCTGCCAATAACGCCTTTTTTCGGCTTGATGGAGGGGGCGCGCATCTGCTTTTGTCCGGGACCCATTTTCATATTAGCCATTCAGCTCACCTGCCTTTTCGTCGCTGTCCGCCTTGTTCTGGGAAACGTAGACCTCACGGTAGATAGCGTTGCTCTTCATAAGCTCGTCATGGGTGCCTACGGCGTTTATCCTGCCGTTGTCCATAACGATTATCCTGTCCGCCTCTTCAACGGAGGAGGTGCGCTGAGCGATTATTATTTTAGTGGTGTCGGGCATAAATTTCTTCATACCCTGCCTAATCATAGCGTCAGTCTTGGTGTCAACGGCGCTGGTGGAGTCGTCGAGAATGAGTATCTTAGGCTTTTTGAGCAAGGCTCTTGCGATACACAGCCTTTGCTTTTGTCCGCCTGAAACGTTGGTACCGCCCTGCTCTATGTAGGTGTCGTAGCCGTCGGGGAAGGAGGACACAAATTCGTCCGCCTGGGCTATCTTGCAGGCTTCCACAAGCTCCTCGTCAGTCGCCTCCTTGTTGCCCCAGCGGAGATTTTCCTTTATCGTGCCGCTGAAAAGCACATTTTTCTGGAGCACTACCGCAACCTGATTTCTCAGGGAGTCGATGTCGTATTCCTTAACGTTCCTGCCGCCAACCTTGACCTCGCCCTCCGTCGCGTCGTAAAGACGGGAGATGAGCTGGATAAGGGTGGATTTTGAAGAGCCCGTGCCGCCGATTATGCCTATTGTCTCGCCCGACCTGATGTGCAGGTCTATGTCGGACAAGGCGGGCTTTTCAGAGCGTGAGGCGTAGCTGAAGCTGACGTTCTCGAAATCTATGGAGCCGTCCTTTACTTCGTGTACGGCGTTTTCGGGGGAAGTCAGTGTGCTTTGCGCGGTTATTACCTCGGTGATACGCCTTGAGGACTCAGCCGCCATAGTTATCATAACGAATATCATAGATACCATCATCAGGCTGTTGAGTATCTGGAAGCTGTATGTAAGCAAAGCGGAAAGCTGACCTACCTGTAATTCCGCACCTGTGGTGGAAATTACCAGATAAGAGCCGAAGGACAGCACGAACACCATTACCGTGTAAAGGCAGAACTGCATCATAGGACCGTTGAACGCCAGTATCTTTTCAGCCCTGGTGAAGTCCCTGCGCACGTCCTCGGCGGCGGCGGTGAACTTTTCGCTCTCGTAATCCTCACGGACGAAGGCTTTCACCACACGCATACCGTTTATGTTTTCCTGAATGGAGCTGTTGATGTTGTCGTATTTTTTGAATACCCGCTTGAAAAGGGGCATTGTCTTTTTGATGATAACGAACAGACCTGTTCCCAGCAGGGGCAGCAGCACCACAAAGATCCACGCCATTTTTCCTCCCATGACGAATGCCATAACAAAGGAAAAGATGAGCATGAACGGGCAGCGCACCGCCGTTCTGATTATCATCATAAACGCCATCTGCACGTTGGTGACGTCGGTAGTAAGACGTGTCACCAGCGAGGAGGTGGAAAAGGCGTCGATGTTTTCAAAGGAAAATCCCTGTATCCTGTAAAACATATCCTTTCGCAGATTTCTGGCAAAGCCTGCGGACGCAGTAGCGCAGGTGCGCCCCGCCCAGGTGCCGAAGGTGAGGGAAACCAGCGCCATTACCACCAGAATAGCGCCGTACATAGCTATCTCTCCAAATTCGCAGCCTGCCTGTATGCGGTTTATGAGTTGTGCGGTGATGAACGGGATTATACATTCCATAACCACTTCAACGGAAACCAGAATAGGCGTCATAACAGTGGGCTTTTTGTACTCCCTTATGGACGCCATAAGGGTCTTTATCGCACCGCGGCTGATCTTTTCCTGCGTTTCTTTTTTCTCTTTTACGCTGTTAATAGTCGTTTCCTCCGTTTCTTCCTATTTTATTCCTATCCTTTAATTATAAGATAAAAAATTTTTATTGTCAACAGATGTCACAAAGTTTTCATTTTTCTGTTGTGATAAAGGGAAGGTGGGGCGCTGAGAGGGTGTTGTGCAAGCGGCAAACAAGTTGACAGTGTACAGTTGACAGTTGACAGTTGTGGAGTTTTCGCCTTTGGCGAAAACGGATTTGGAATGACGGGTGCTTGTTTGTGCGTATGCGCTGAAAAGTATGTTGTGCTGAATGATTTGATTTTTCAGTGTACCTTTTTACAAAACTGCTGCTTGTCAGGGGCGGCGAAGCCGCACTTGCCCGCTTTGCGGGCAAGTGACAGCCTGCTTCGCAGGCTGTCCGACGCCTTCGGCGTCGGCGGCTTCGCCGCGCACAACGCCCTCTCATCGCCGCCACCCTCCCTTTATCACAACAGAAAAACAAAAAACGTTTTGGTTCCGCTTCGCGGACGGATTTGAAATGACAGGTAAAAATTTGCAGGCGGCAATCCAAATCCGTTTTCGCCAAAGGCGAAAACTTCACAACTGTCAACTGTACACTGTACACTGTCAACTAACAAAAAGGGCTCGAAGAGCCCTTTTTGTTACTATTGCCATTGCGTTTTATCCAGTTCCGCCACGAATTTTTCCATTTCCGCCTTTGAGCGGAGGGTATGCGTGCGGTCGATTATCTCCCGCCTGTGAGCGGGGGTCAGCGAGGAAAAATATTCCATTGCGGAATGATTTTTCGCCAGCGCTATCCCAAATCCCAGAGGCAGTTCGTTTTCGTCGTCGTGTGTAAGCATTGTTTTCTCCTTTTTGCGTTTTTTCCGCTGAATTTATTTTCCGCAGAAAAGGAGACCATATTAAAGGAAATTTTTGCAAATCACTTTTTTGCTTCGGTTTTTTCAGCTTCGGCGTGTCTGTGCTTGTGCTTTGTAAAATGGCGGCGCAGGAAGCCGTGCTTCGTCTGTTTTTGGAGCATTTCCTGCTCCTCCTTCACCTGTTTGTCCCTGTTCATCTCGTAAAGGGAGATAAGCTCGCCGGTGTCCTCGTCAACGTACGCCACCTTGCGGTAAACGTTGGAGTCGGAGGGAAGTCCCTTGTTCTCCAGCTTCATTCCCACTCTTGCCCTGAGTATGGAGTAAATAACGGCGAACAGCGGTATTCCCACGATAAGACCGATAAAGCCGAATATCCCCTGCCCCACCAGAAGCGCAAAGATTATCCAGAAGCTGGAAAGTCCCGTGGATTCTCCCAGTACCTTGGGACCTATAACGTTTCCGTCAAGCTGTTGAACGACTATGACCACTATGATGAAGTACAGGCAGTACAGCGGGTCCTCCAGCAGTATCAGCAGTGCGCAGGGAACTGCGCCTATGATAGGACCGAAAACGGGGATTATGTTGAACACGCCCATAACCACGCTGCAAAGCATTGCGTAAGGGAAGTTGAACAGGCTCAGTATAATGAAGAACAGTATCATTATGATAAGGCTGTCGATTATCTTTCCCGACAGAAAGCCGCCGAAGGTGCGGTGAATGGTGCGCATATTGCGGATAACGGCGTTCCCGTATCTTGGGGCGGTAAGGCTGTAAAGCGCCTTTTTAAGCTGTGCGGCGAAAAGCTCCTTGCTGTAAAGGAAGTAAACGGCGATGACGATGCCGAAAAATACGTTCAAAAATACCTGAACCACTGACATAATGCCTGTTGAGAATGTGACGATTATCTCCGACATCTGAGGCATAAGGGTGTCCGTCAGCCAGTCGGTGAAGCTGGAGGAAACGGTGCTGAGAGCGTCGTTCACCCACTTTTGCACGTCGGGATAGCTGGCAAGCTGTTGATTTGCCCAGCCTGTCACGCCGTCAACGTAGCCCTGCATATTGTTCGCCAGCTTTTGCAGTGTGGTGAAAAGCTGAGGCAGTATGATGAGCATCATACCCGCCACCACCACGAACAAGGTCAGCATAGAAAATACCACGCCGAAAATGCGGGCGTTTCTCTTGTCCTTTATCATCACCTCGTTGCCGTAGCCGTGGGTGGGGTCATTTTTCGCCCTGCGGCGCATACACAGCTTCATATATACGTTTTTCTCAAAAAAGTTCTCCACGGGATTCAGCAGGTATGCAATTGCAAAGCCGTAAATGATAGGCGACAGCACCGCCATAGCCTTGTCGAAAAAGCCGCCTACGTTTATGTCCCCTGTGACTATGCCGTTGAATATCTCCACCGCCACAAGCACGCAGAAAGCGGTTATTCCCCAGTAAAGATACTTTTTATCCCATTTATACTTCATAAAACCCCCGATGACAGTTGACAGTGTACAGTTGACAGTTGACAGTTGTGGAGCGGCTGCGCCGCGGATTTGGAATGACAGGTACAAATTCGCAGGCGGCAATCCAAATTCGTTTTCGCCAAAGGCGAAAACTCCACAACTGTGTATTGTGCACTGTGCACTGTGAACTTTTATTGTGTCCGTTGCGCGGACGGATTTGAAATGACAGGTACAAATTCGCAGGCGGCAATCCAAATCCGT
Organism: uncultured Ruminiclostridium sp.; assembly: GCA_947627695.1. Taxonomy (GTDB): domain Bacteria; phylum Bacillota; class Clostridia; order Oscillospirales; family Ruminococcaceae; genus Ruminiclostridium_E. Next base: position 74,815 of record CANQXF010000010.1, read on the forward strand.
TTTCGCCAAAGGCGAAAACTCCACAACTGTGTACTTTTCACTTTGCACTGTGCACTTTTATTGTGTTCGCTTCGCGGACGGATTTAAAAATGGCATATTTATACATTATTATTATATCTCTATTTCCTGCCGATGTCAATAAAAAATAAAGTGATTTTCGAAAATTTGACTTTGTCAGTTAAATGCGTGTATAAGGGCTTTGACAAGAGCAACGTCAACAAGGAAAATTAAGTGTAGCTAAAGAAATTCCCCTCTGTATTTCAGAGGGGAAACGGTTGCTTTTTAATTCAATTCAGAAAAGAGCTGTTGATTTATGTCGAAATATTTCTGAAGAAGCGGCATTGAGTTCACTTTTACATTAACGTATTTTTCAACGTCCTGTGCGATAGCGGCCGCTTCGTTCAGTATTTCATCTGATGTGTGCTGATTCAGTTGATATGTTTCATATAAGGCGTATGCTCCTCTTGCACCGTTAAAGTCGCTCACTCTGTTCGTTTCAAAAAGCTCTGCCATATACAAAAGTGCGGAAGCGTTGCGGTATTTGGGATATATCAGACCGTTTGCATACAGCTTTTCCGACAGGCTTTTCAGTTTGTCCAGTTCAGGCGGTATTTTTGAAATAACTCTCAATATTCTCGCTTTTTTTATCGACACAATCTTTGCTCGTGCCTTGTTTGCCTTGCAATGCCTTTTGAATTGCCTTTTTGCTTTTCCGTACCTTATTCGTTGGATTATTATTTTACTGAAAGAGATAGCTCCGCTTACAAGGATAACAGCTACAGCGCCACCGAATAATCTGTCCTGTACGGTGGCGGCAATGCCGTTTTGTACTATTGAAGCAATGAGGATATAAAGCCAGAATCCGAACATTATAAACGCTCCGGCCCTTAAAGACAGCCATATGCACCCACCTGAAATTTTGTAATCGCTGTATATCGGCTTGTCCCATTCCGAGTCGATATAGTGGTCTGCCGTCAAATCTTCAGACATAGATTCAAGCATTCTCTTGACGCTGTAACCTATTTCCTTCTGCTTTTCAACAGCTCCGCAGGCTTTCAGATAATCTGTGGTCTTACTACGGTCTAAATTATTCTCTTTTGCTATTGGGTGAATAGCAGTATCTTCAACTGCTTTTTCAAAATAAATGACTTGTTCTTCCCTTTGCGCTCTATTCATGGCGTTCCATGCATTACCTGCGTCACACAGCCTTTTTACAAGTTCTTCAGCTGTTTCTTCATTGTCATCATTTTCAAATTCGTTCGTTTCAATTTTTTTGTCATCTAACGACATAACGATTATCCTTTCTTCCTATGCTTGATATACATCAAGCCTTGTTCGCAGCTTCCGAGTTCTGTTGTTACGTAAAATCCTGTGCCAAAATCAAATTTTTATGATATATTTCAAAGGATAAACAGTTATCATAAAGCATCGTCTTCCTTGATTAAATCAATAGCGGTTTTTACGCTGACAGTATGCAAAACATCATATTCGTTTATGATTTTGCGAATGTTATAATTTGCGGATATTTCTTTACCGGTTATGCCTTCGGTAACGATCCAATAAGCTGTTACATATCCAAACCAATACATTTCTTCTTTGAAAAATATGCTTTGTTTATTGACGGTTGGCAGATCCTCTCTGTATTCATCTTCAAAAGCAAGCAAAATATAGGTTTTTGATTGCGAACATAATGCGACATCAAATTCCAATGTTTTTTGACAAACATCAGACGTAAGCCATTTTTCCGCAAACGAATACGGCTCATATCCTCTGTTTTCTACTGCATATTCAAATATTTCCGCCACTTTTTCGATCAAAGCCAATTCTACGTATCCTATATCGCTCTCCATACTCTATCCGATTATCCTTTCAGAATTATTCGCTCTTTATGGAATATTGTACACTTTTTTGCAATATATGTCAACCTTATTTGTAGTCAACATAATTAAAAAATGTATTGCAGACGAAATCGCATCGCCTTTTAAGCAGTTTTTAGATTATCTCATAAGCGATATTTAAATTATAATGTCTTTTATTACCCCTGTCAAGCGCGGTTTTTATAAGTGTCCTATTTTTGGGACTGCAAATCAAAAAACATTATTTTAAAAAATCTGACAGCTTCTTTACGGGAGCTGTCAGATTTTTTATTGTTTTTGGAATATCAAACGTCAACTGATATCGCGCCTCTATCCCGACAGTATACTGTGCAATATGCCCGTCCTGTCTGCGGTCGGCGCGGGTGAAGGTCGTCTTTGGGCGACAATATTCCGTACCTTGCCGTCAGTTCTCCACCGTTTTCAGCTTTTCCATTTTTTCAAGGGCTTTCGCCAGCTTTGACTTTTCGTTTTCTATCTGCTGGGCGGGGGCTTTGGCGAGGAAGCCGGGGTTGTTCAGCTTGGCGGTGAGGAAGTCTATGTCCTTTTGTACCGCCTTTTTCTCCTTCTCTATCCTTGCCGCCTCTTTTTCAAGGTCAATAAGCTCGCCTCTTGGCATAAACACCTTTGCGGCGGCGGTAACAGCGGTCATCTTGCCCTCGGTGTCGGTCACCTTGTCGGTAACCAGAACGCTTGACGCTCCCGCCAGCTTCTCAAAGAACGGTATGCAGGAGGTGAAAAGCTCTTTCTCCGCCGTTTCTATCTCCATAGCGGCTTTTTTTGAGGGAGGAACGTTAAGCTCGCTCCTCTGCGTTCTTACCGCCCTGATAGCGTCAACTACCTTGCCGAAAGCTTCCTGTTCTTCGGGGAAGTGGAGCTTTTCGTCATATCTGCACCAGTCGGATATCATAATGCTTTCGGGCTGATCCGCAACGGGCATTGACTGCCATATCTCCTCGGTGATGAACGGCATAAAGGGGTGGAGCAGCTTCAGCAGTCCCGCCATAACGTAAACGAGAACGTTCTGCGCCGCCTTGGCGGTCTCTCCGCCCTCGGCTATGCGGGGCTTGGTAAGCTCAATGTACCAGTCGCAGTAGATATCCCAGATGAAGTCGTACACCTTGCCGCAGGCTATACCAAACTCATAAGCGTCAAGATTGGCGGTGACGTCCTTTATCAGGTCGTTGTACAGCGACAGCACCCACTTGTCCTCTATGGGGAGAACCTCGGGCAGCTCCGCCTTTTCCATATCCTCAGGCAGATTCATCAGAATGTAGCGGGAGGCGTTCCACAGCTTGTTTGCAAAATTCCTGCTGTTGTTCAGCTTGCCCTCAGACCAGCGCATATCGTTGCCGGGGGCGTTGCCGATAACGAGGGTGAGGCGCAGAGCGTCGGTGCCGTACTTATCGATTATCTCCAGCGGGTCAATGCCGTTGCCCAGGGATTTCGACATTTTCCGACCCTGCTCGTCGCGGACAAGTCCGTGGATATAAACGTGTTCAAAGGGCTTTGTCCCCGTGTAGTGCAAGCCGCTGAAAATCATTCTCGCTACCCAGAACGGGATTATGTCATAGCCTGTTACCAGCGTGCTGGTGGGATAGAAAAATTCGTAATCCTCTGTCTTTTCAGGCCAGCCTAAGGTCGAAAAAGGCCAGAGGGCAGAGCTGAACCAGGTATCGAGGGTGTCCTCGTCCTGCTTCATCTCGCCGCCGCATTTGGGGCATTTGTGAGGAGCCTCGGCGGATATCATCTCATAGCCGCAGTCCTTGTTCTGACAGTAGTAAGCGGGTATGCGGTGTCCCCACCACAGCTGACGGGAAATGCACCAGTCCCTGATATTCTCCATCCAGTGAAGATAGCCGTTTTCAAAGCGCTGGGGAATGAATTTCAGCTCCCCGCTTTTTACAACGTCGATAGCGGGCTTTGCAAGCTCCTTCATAGCGACGAACCACTGCTTTGAGCAGCGTGGCTCAACAACAGTGTGACAGCGCTGGCAGGTGCCTACGTTGTGAACGTGTTCCTCCACCTTTACCAGCAGTCCAAGAGCCTCAAGGTCGGCAACTACCGCCTTTCTCGCCTCGTACCTGTCCATTCCCGCATATTTGCCGCCCTTTTCGTTTATGGTGGCGTCGTCGTTCATTATGTTTATTACTTCAAGGCGGTGTCTTAAACCTACCTCATAGTCGTTGGGGTCGTGGGCAGGGGTTATCTTTACAACGCCCGTTCCGAACTCCATATCGACGTATTCGTCGGCAATAACGGGTATCTCCTTGTTTACAAGGGGGAGAATGACGGTACGTCCGATAAGGTTCTGGTAACGTTCGTCCTCAGGATTTACCGCAACGGCGGTATCGCCCAGCATCGTTTCGGGACGGGTGGTCGCTATCTCAACAAAGCCGCTGCCGTCCGCAAGGGGATAGTTTATGTGCCAGAAATGTCCTGCCTGCTCCTCGTACTCGCACTCTATGTCGCTGATGCTGGTCTTGCAGCCTGGGCACCAGTTGATTATTCTTTCGCCGTGGTAGATAAGACCCTCGTTATACAGGTCGATAAAGGTCTTCTGCACCGCCTTTGAGCAGCCCTCGTCAAGGGTGAATCTAAGCCTGTCCCAGTCGCAGGAGCAGCCCAATTTGGTAAGCTGTTCGCATATCCTGCCCGAATAGGTGTCCTTCCACTTCCAGGCACGTTCCAGAAAGCCCTCTCTGCCTATGTCGTCCTTGGTGACGCCCTCCTCCTTCATAGCGGCGACTATCTTAGCCTCGGTAGCGATAGAGGCGTGGTCAGTCCCGGGTACCCAGAGGGCGGCGTAGCCCTGCATTCTCTTGTAGCGTATCATTATGTCCTGGAAGGTGTTGTCCATAGCGTGCCCCATATGGAGCTGTGCGGTGATGTTTGGCGGGGGCATGGAGATGGTAAAGGGCTTTTTGCTCTTGTCTATCTTTGTGTGGAAGTATTTTTTCTCCGTCCACTCCTTGTATATCCTATCCTCAAAGTCCTTGGGAGAATAGGTTTTGGCGAGTTCTTTCTTCATTTTTATGGTGTCCTCCGCTGATAGTTATTAGTTTATAGTTTATAGTTGATAGTTGTGGAGATTTTTCGGCGGAGCCGAAAAATGGATTTGAATGGTTTATTTGAAAGAGTTGTTTTAATTATACACTGGTAATTGGCAAATGTCAATTGTCAACTGCTTGTGGGAGGGGGTGTGGGGCGGGTCTATATTTCTGCCGATTTTGATACGGCGGGGAAATCATATTTTTCCGTATCAACTGATCACTTTATATCTCATACGAACATACGAATCACAAAGCGGCGTACATTCGATAAGTTTTAGTGCGCTCAATCCGGGGAGCTCGCTTTCGCAAGTCAAAGAATTGCCGTCAATCAGCGTGGAAGTGTCTTTTCCGCCGATAAGAATCGGCGCAACGATAATATCAACATAATCAAGCAGCTTTTCTCTTAAAAGCAATTCGTTTACAGTCCCGCCCGATTGTATTGTCATCCGTTCACATCCGAAATCAGATTTCAGCCGCTTAAATGCTTCCCGCAGGGATACTTGCTCCTGTGCAAGGATATGCAGATTATTTTCCTCAACGGAAAATGCGGGATGATCCGTATTGGAAGTAATCAATACACATTCTTTTGCCAAGGCGCAGAAATAACGAATACCATGCGCTGTCAGGTGGCTGTTGTCTAAAAGAACAAAAGATACCGGGGTTTTCTCGGGCATCTCTTTTTGATTTACGCCTACTTTTGCCTGAACTCTGCCGGTATTAAATGACCAGAGATCGGTCGTCCTCTCAATTTCGTAGTACTGATGCAGCCCTTCCTTCACTCCGTCTATCTTTGGGAAGTCTTTATCTACATCCATTTCGTCCGTTGAGCCGGTACTGATTTTTCCGTCTAAAGACATTAACAAAAATAAAGTGGTTATCGGTCTGTCCATTAGTTGTCCTCCTCACTGCCGATTTGCCGAGCGGATATGCTCGGCTTTTAATAAATCTTATCACAAAAATATGGGTAAATCAACATATATCAGCCATCGGTACATAATTTATACCTTATGTAATAATTACACCGCAAAGGCGCACTTTTTGTTTTCCTCCGCTTTTTATCAAGCTCCGCAAAATGACGTCCACAACCGTGAACTCTCAACCGTCACGTTCCGTCCACAATGACCGTCTTATTATTCGTAAATATCACCATTCCCGGCTTTGCTCCTGACGGCTTTTTGACGTATTTCACCTTTGTGTAGTCCACGGGTATCCTCGTGGAGCCTTTCGCCTTGGAGTTCTGCGCGGCTATCCTTGCCGCCTCGAGAATGGTGCTGTCGGGTATCTCCTTTCCCGCCGCGAACACTATCACGTGCGCTCCGGGAATGTCCTTTGTGTGGAGCCACAGGTCGTCGCCCTTGGCGGTCTTAAAAGTCAGCCTGTCGTTTTGCAGGTTGTTCCTCCCCGCCCATATGTCAAAGCCGTCTGATGATTTGAATTTCAGCGGCTGAAGTGGCTTTACGTCCTTGTCGGTGCGCCTGTCGCGACCCTTTTTCAAGTATCCCGCCTGAGAAAGCTCAAAGCGTATCTCCTGAAGCTCGGCGTCCGTCTGCGCCCTTGCGGCGGCGTCAAACACGCTGTCAAGGTAGACAAGCTCCTGCTTTTCCTGCTCTATCAGCTTAGTTAGCATTTTTTCGGCGGTGTCCAGCTTTCTGTACTCGGCGTACAGCTTCTGGGCGTTTTGCGCAGGGGTCAGCCTTACGTCAAGGGGGATCACCTCAGTTTCTCCTGTCAGGTAGTTTTCCGCCTCCAGCCTGTTCATACCCTTGCTCATTCGGTAAATGTTGGCGGAAACTATGTCCCCTTTGACTCGAAATACCTCCCGTTCACCGCAGGCGGCAAGCTCCGCCTTTTGCAGCTCTATCTTCTTCGCAGTTCGGTTGTATATGGCAAGAATTGATTTAAGCAGGTCGCCTGAGCGCTGTTTCATACGCTCTGCGGCGGCTCTCCCCGAAAAAAATCCGTCCAGCAGGCGGCAGGGACTGTCAAATTCCTTTTGCACCGCCGAGGGGCCGTACTGCTCCGTATTTATAAAAGTAAAATCAAGGGGCTTTCCGTTTTTGTCCGAAATGGTGAAGAACCTCGCCTCACCCTCGGTCAGCGCCGCTTTCAGTTTTCCCAGAAAAAAGGCGAAACGCTCCCGCTTTTCTTCCAGCGCCGAGCAGGGGGCATCAACGTCCCTTGCGGTGTAGTAAGCCCATTCGCGGCATATTATGGGGGAAATTCCCTCGAATGTTTTCAGAAGTTCTTTTTCCAGCTTTTTGTCGGGGCAGGTCAGCAGGCGCTTTGCCGCCTCGTCAGCGGTGCAAAGGCGCAGATCCAGCCTGTCCTCCTTTGGCGGCGGCTCGTAGGTTATCCCCGGCAAAATGCGACGTACCGCCGAAACGTTGTCGCCGATACGCTTTATGCTGTCAACTACCCGCAGAATGCCGTCTCTTTCGGTGAGTAGGATAATATTGCTGCACCGTCCCAAAAGCTCTGCCGAAAGGCGGTTGTGCACGATATCGCCTATCTCGTTGACGCACTCAAAATCAAAGCTCAGCACACGCTCTAATCCGTCCTGCTCTATGCCGAGGAGCCGCCCGCCGCTTAAATGCTTTCGCAGAAGCATACAGAACATAGGCGGGGACTGGGGGTTGTCCGCCGAGGCTTCGGTTATGCAGACCCGTGCAGTTGACGGATTTGCGGACATAGCAATTCTGACGCCGCCTTGACTTCCCCGCAGGGAGATCACAAGCTCGTCTTTTGCAGGCTGATGTATTTTGTCCACCCGTGAGCCGATAAGCCCTTTGCTCAAAAGCTCTTTGCGGACAAGGCTGAGAAATGCGCCGTCAAGCGACATAAAAACCCCCGATGATAGTTAAAAAGTGTACAGTGTAAAGTGAAAAGTTGTGGTGATTTTTCGGCGGAGCCGAAAAATGGATTTGGATTGATGTATTGTGCTTAATGGAAGGTGGTGCGAGGAGAGAAGGTTGTGCGCGGCGAAGCCGCCGACGCCTGCGGAGCAGGCGTCGGGCAAGCCTGCCGAGGGCAGGCTTGCCGCTTGCCCGCAAAGCGGGCAAGCGCGGCTTCGCCGCCCCCGACAAGCAGCTGTTCAGTGTACAGTGTACAGTTGACAGTTGACAGTTGTGGTATCGCCTGCGGCGATGGATCAGGATTGCCTCCTACAAATTTCTACCTGTCATTTCAAATCCGTCCGCGAAGCGGACTCCACAACTGTACACTGTACACTGTACACTGTCAACTTACGTCTGACAACTGTAAGTTGTCAGACGTAACTCACTACGTCTATGCTGCTGTCCAGCACCAGCACTTCAGCTCCCAGCGTTTCAAGCCTTGCGGCAAGCTGAGGGCAGATTATATTTTCCGTGTGGAAATGCCCTGCGTCTATAACGGAAATGCCTCTGTTCGCCGCCTCGATAAAGCCGCTGTGCTTTACGTCGCCCGTTATCAGCACGTCGCAGCCCTTTTCTGCGGCGTTGGCGACGTTAAGCTCGCTGCCGCCTGCGCCTGAGCAGACCGCTATGCGGCGCAAAACCTTTCCGCTGTCGTAGTAGCGCACGGTCTTGCAGCCAAAGGCTTTTTTGCACATTTTGGCAAGCGCCTTTGTCTCAAGGGCAAAGTCCGCCTCTATTATCCTGCCGTAGCCCACGCCGTTGGGGTGTACGGGCTCCAGCACCTTGGTGTCTCCTTTAAAATCCAGCAGCTCCAGCATAATGTCGCTTATCCCGCCCTTTGCCATATCCACGTTGGTGTGGGCGCAAATTGCATTTATGCCGTTTTTCGCCAGTATGTAAACAGGGTCGTCGGAAGAAAGCATACTCAGCTTGTGGAATATCACAGGGTGGTGTGAAACGACAAGCTGTACGCCCTTTGTCGCCGCCTCCGTCGCCGCCTGACAGGTGATGTCAAGGCAGACGCCTATCCTTGATACGGGAGAATCCATGCTCCCCACCAATAAGCCCGAATTGTCAAATTTATCCTGTGTGTCAAATGGGGCGAACTTGTCGATAAAACGGTATACGTCCCTTACTTTCAGCTTTTTCATATACTATCCTCCCACGCTGTCAAAAGCAGTTTTTCTTCCTCCGTCAACTCCGACTCCAGCTCCTTTGCAAGCCCTGCAAAGTCGGCGCTGCTCCTGCCCCTTTTTTTCAGGGCGCAAATTTGTTTTATGCGGTATTCAACGTCGGTGTTCTTGCCTAAAAAACGAAACCGCAGGTCCGTTTCCCGCCGCTTACCTGTGTACTCGCACAGCATCACGGTATAGACCTTTTTTGAAGCCACCGCCGTTTTTTCGGAAATTATGCTTATTCCCATATCATACAGCCTTTCCCGCAGGACGTAGTCCCTTGTCATAGGCTGTAAAATAAAATGCAGTCCGGGACGCAGAAAATCACAGCGGGATATTATGTCCGCTGTCATCTCTCCGCCCATTCCCGCTATGATAACATCGTCACGGACGGGAACTCCCTCCAGTCCGTCGCATTTCATCAGCCTGACGCATTCCTCGGCACCGTATAATTTCACCGACTGCGCCGCCCTTTCCAGCGGTCCGTCGGCAATATCAGTGGCGATGATGTCCCTTGCTCCAAGCTGAAAAAGGCGGCAGGGAACAAGGGCGTGATCTGTGCCGACGTCGGCGATCCTGCCCTCTGTTCTCACCATTTCCGCCACTGTTTTCAGTCTTGAGTCAAGACGGACCTTCACTTGTTTACCGCTTCGTTCAGCTTTGCAACAAGCTCGTCCGCATCAACGCCGTGTACGGCGCACGCCTGTTCAATGCTCTCTCCTCTTGCGGAGGGGCAGCCAAGGCAGTGCATTCCCATTTCAAAAAAGAAAGGTGCAGCCGCTTCTGCGTTAAAGTCCAGAACGTCGCCGATTACTGTTTCCTTTGTGATCTCCATAATTTTTTCTTCCTTTCGGTATAAGTTGATGTTTTGACTTTTTGAAAATAAGGTATACTTCATTTATTATATCATCTTTTTATAAGAATTACAAGTGTGTATTATTTTTTTAAAATTATAGCAAAAGTTTAAATTTCTTGTTGTGCAAATTTTATTCCACGTTCATCAAAAAAAGATGGGCTAATAAACGTAAAGCTTTTTGCAGAATTTAATGAAATCTCTACCTGTGAAAAATATCTGAATATAGAAAAAAGACTGCTCTTAAAAAGAACAGTCTTTGAAAAAATTGTTCAAGCGCTGCGGCGCAGGTGATGGACAGCAAGCATAGCCTTTGCATTAATGCTTATCTCAAAACCATCAACACTCCCTTATCCATCTCGCAGACGGTATCGCAAAGTACGTCAATATCCTCGGCGAAGTGCGAGGCGATAAGTATCGTTTTGCCCTGCGACTTCAAATCAAGAAGATACTGCCGCATATCCTTTACGCCGTCATTATCCAAGCCGTTCATCGGCTCGTCGAGAATAAGCAGTTCGGGATCTTCCATTATTGCCTGAGCAAGCCCGAGCCTTTGCCGCATACCAAGCGAATACTTGCGGACGTGCCGTTTCAGATCGGGATCAAGACCGACCTGCTCCATTGTTTTTCTAATAATGTCCTTGGATATTTTCCCGCGCAAATCGGCGAGGAGCTTCAGATTTTTGAAGCCCGAATAGTATGGGATAAAACCCGGAGCTTCAATGATAATTCCCGTGTTTTTAGGAAAATCAACGTCTTTTCCTATCCGTTTTCCGTCAACGGTTATTTCACCACTCGTGGGCTTCACAAAGCCGCAGATACATTTCATCAGCATTGTTTTCCCGCTTCCGTTCCTGCCGATAAGTCCGTGGATCTTGCCACGCTCGAAATGCGCGGAAACGTTTTTCAGTATCTCATTTTTTTGCAGAGTTAAATTAACATTTTTAATTTCAATCACTTTAATTTTCCTCAGTAAATCTTAGCTTTTTCAGCGCTATAAAATTCGCCGCTGCAAGCAATGTCAAGAGTAATCCGAAATACAAAAACGATGCCCACATGGGATAAATCGGCTCGCTTAAAATTTCTGTGTAGTGAAGCCAGATTATCGTGTTCGCCGTCGGAAACGCCCACTTTGTCGGCGAGTAAAGCGCCGTTGTGACCGTACCGAGAGCCATAACGAGCACCGCGCCCGCAAGTCCCGAGGAGCCGCCAAAAAGAATTTTAAACAGATAAATTATCAGCGCGAGCGACAATAAATATGCCGCTAAAAGCACACTCGTCTGCCACAGAGCCGTCATCATCGGGATCTGATTATACAGATTTGAAGGCAAAAGATTGCTGTCAAAGCTATTTGCTTCGTCCGGAAACCGTGCGTTGTATTTGCGGATCGCTTCGCTCCATTCCGTTCCGAAATGTCCACTCGAAAACAGCATACTTGCCGCAAAAATCGCCGCCAGAAATGTAACTATCGCCATTATCAGAAACAAAATCTGCCCGCAAAGCCAGTTCTTTTTTCCTGTTCTCGAAATGCTAAACAGCGAGCTTCCGCCCAGCTTCGGATAATCCGATAACAAAACCAAAAAAACAAGCGGCATAAAAAGTGTCAACGCGCTCGAATTCCCTACGGCTATAAACGGCTCGAAGATTATCATTGTGTCGCCGAATTTTTCCGCGCGTGCCGCAAGCGTGTCAATAGCGAGCGTTTTAATAAATATCAGCAGAATTCCCAAAATTATCACGCGCGGATTGGTTATCCAGCCGACGAATTCCGTTTTTGCAACGCCCCATATTTTACGCACCGCAATCGCTCCTTTTCATCGAGATCATCAAATAAACCGCGAACAGGATCAATGCCGAAATCAAAAATAAAATTATTACGGAAACCCGGTTAAATTCGTTGATCCCAATAATTCCGTCGGGGTTTACCGCGCTTAAGATCCTCAGCATTTTTGCGTCCTGGAGCTCCCCCGCGTAAATATTTTGCGTGATTTTTTGATATGTTTGCGTAAGCCCGTATTTAATAAAAAACGGTATGCACATTATCAGATATTTGTTTCGGAGAACGCTTGTGAGGAGCATTGCGGGAACGCTCCAGAATGCGCCGCAGCACCACATTTCGAGCAGCAGCTTCGGGAAATTGAATGTCGTTCCCTCAAGCATATTTTTTGCAAATTCGCTCATTTCGGAAACGCTCGGGAACAGCGGGTAAACAATTGCCGAGAAAACCCCATAGCCAAACGCCGTCGCGGTTCCCGCGGAGATTATTCCCGCGAAGAATTCCGCGATGTAATGTTTCAGCTTCGACGTGCGGAATATCTGAAAACGCACGGCGTTTTTCTCGCGTTCCTCAGTCATCAGCGGCACGAAACAGAATGCCGAGATGATGGGCGTAAACAGCATAAACCAGCCATTCCGAGAGTAATGTACGACCATAATGTTGCAAAAATCGAATTCCTCTGCCAGCTCCTCCGCAGAAAAATCCATAAGCGCGCGGATCACCGAATAGCGGTTCTGCGTGGAGGAGTCCGTATGTACCTCCGCCGCAAACAACAGCAGGACCGTCATTATCACGCACAGCCAAAAGCCGCGCGAGGTTATTATTTTTCTGAATGAAATCACAAGCCCTCTCATGATCCTTACCCTCAGCGCCCTCCCTCAAACTCGCCCGTAAGCGCGTTAACATAGGCAACGTAAATAAAATTATCATTCGGGTTGAGCATAGTTAATTTCCACGACGGATAAACGGGATACAGTGTTTCGCCAACGTTGATACCCGCGCCCGTATTGGGCTTATAACGGTAGATCAGCTCTGCTCTTGTTACTTCAAACCCAACATAGTCGGTCATCTTTTCCGAAACGGTTATAACGGCTTCCTCAAACGGAACAAATTGCGAATATTGCGTCTCGTCGTATGCCTTGTATGCGCTAAACGGAGCGTAGATATGGTCAACGTCTTTGCTTTGCACCATTACGCCGTATGACATATCCCTGTTCAGGCCGTCAATGCTGCAGCCGTCCCAAACGAAATTAAAATGTATTCCGTCATAAATTCTTGAGTTTATGAATTCAAACCCGTAATGCTCCTCGTCAAGCTGGTAAACGTCCACATTATTCACATGTATCCCAAATATCGGCTCTTCCGAAACGGGGATAGAAGCAACATAATTTTCAAAGAATAAAACCGCATCTTTTATTGAAATTTCCTTATCGAGAAGCATAAATGTCTCCTCGCTGTCGGGCGGATAGGAGCCGACAAATTCAAACCCGAAATCGGAGTCGTTCAATCTGAATTGTTCATATGCGTAGTATTTATCCTCCCCATTCTGATTGGCGGTAAACCTGTTGCATACGCCCTTATTAAATACGCAATAATCGTTTCCGAACGGGCTGCGGTAAAACAAGGAAACGCTGTCCTCGCGCGGAAATTGTTCCTCGGTATACATTAAATGCCGCATTAAATCCGGGTCGCCGAGCGTTCCGTCTAAATACGCGTCCAGATTGTCACTGTTTTTAAGCGAGTGAAAATGTGTTTTGAATAGATCCTGCTCTTCGGAGTTTTCGTCCTTCACTACGGCGTAAGCGTACAGGCAGTTTTCGTCGAGCTCGTGAGACGGAAAAAGATATTTGAAAATGCGTTTGAATTCTTCTAATTCCTTTTCGGGCTCCAGCTGATAAGACGTGCCGTAGGTAAATTCGCATAAATGATCTATCGTTTTCGGTGCGGAAACGTAGAAATAATCGCTGCTTACTTTCAGGTTTGAGTTGCGCTCGATTATCTCTCGCGCCTCGTCACTTGTATAATCCACACGCGGATTGTCGTGCTTTATAACAGGCGTTTTGGAACTGCCGACAGCCGAAGTCTCTCCGTCGGAAATGTCGGCGGAAGCGTTTGGATTTCCGTCCTGCTTGCTACAGGCAGGACAACAAATCAGGAACGATATTAATATAAAGAATGCTGTTAATTTTCTCATTTTGTTTTCTCCTTACCTCTTACGGGAACAACAAATTTTTCCCGTTTTATAAAGAAAGCGGTTCAGGCAGGCAAAAGGTTACAGTTTTTTTAAAATATTTCGGGTAATCAATGATTTTTGTAGACATTGCTAAATCTAAGATCTCGTTTCTGTCTAAACTGCCGGTAACTTGAAACAGGTATCCGTCATATATTCGGCACAGCAGGTAGCTATCATTTCCGTAATCCGACAGAAAAGCGTCATTTTCCGAAATAAAGACATCATATGATTGTAACACACTTTTATAACAGTCAGATCTGTATTTAAAAATGCAGTTGTAAAATATGCCGTTTCTTATGGAAAAGAAGCGGCTATATCATATCTGAAAAAAATTTGTTTATACATAAAAAGAGCAGTACTGCAATTAGCGATACTGCGCTTTTCTTTTTTACATCAGCCAACGGTTGCATTAAACCTTTAAGGTGGAAACGACTTTGTGGATATCTCACTATTGTGGGAGCGTGTTGAGGTCATTCAGCGGTGTTGTGCGATGAGAGGGGCGGCGAAGCCGCCGTTTCTGCGGGCGCAGCCCGCAGAAACGGTTCCCGTCGGGCTTTGCCCGACGGGAACAAACGAACGCAAAGCGTTCGTTTGCGGCTTCGCCGCCCCGGACAAGCAGATGTTCAGTTAAAAGGTACAGTGAAAGCATAGATCCGTAATATTTTCGCTCCACAAAAAGAATTTAAAATGGCGGGCAATAAATACCCGCCATTCCGTATTTTAGCTGAAGTTAAAAACCTATAATTCTCATTATCAGTTTTCTATCGTTATCGCCTTTCCCGCCACGTAAAATCCCGCCTTGTTATAAAACGGCACCAGCTCCTCACGGCACAGCACGCAGGCCTCTTTCCCCTGCTTTTCAAACTGCGTACCCAAGGCTCTCAGCAGATTTTTAGCCGCACCTGTTCCCCTCGCCGCCTTTGCAGAGGCAAGCAGGGTGAGATACGCCGTTCCGTTCATATCCGCAATAAGCGTCGCCGTTGCCCCGCCGTACAGGTAAACGTGAGCGATACCGTGGCGTATTTTGTGATTTATGTCGGTGTACCACCCGTCGTGGTCTATATCGGGAAATCCGTCCTTTACAATTGGGAAGACCTCGTTCAGCGGCGGGTCGGCGGTTATCTCCTCAAATGGGATAATGCTTTCGTTTTCGGGGATAAGCTGTGACGCAAATTTCAGCAGTACGCTTTCCTTGGCGTTGCTCCAGCCGTCGTTTATCAGCCTCTGCCCCGTTTCAAGCCCGCAAAGCGCGCTTTTGAAACCGCATACCCTGAGAAACAGGGAAAGCTCCTCCAGCCCCTCGTCGGTAAGACTGCCCTTCGTGCGTATCACAAGGTCATCGTAATACCGACCGATAAGCACATTCTTTCCGCCGTAAACGGAGCAGAAATCATACCCGTCATACGCCGCAAGGTTTGAGGCTATCTTCAGGGCAAAAATATCGTTTGCGCCTTTCAGCAGTCTTTCCGCCGTCTTTGTATCTGTTTTTGTTATCATTGTACCTCGCCTAACTTATTCATCAGCGCCCTTGCCAGCTTCATCGTGTCCTCAAGGTCGCTTTCCTTTATCACACAGGAGGGGGAATGTAAGCAGCGGCAGGGCAGCGATACCGCCATGGTGCGAACGCCTCCTGCGGACTGGTGGATAGCGCCGCTGTCGTTTCCTCCTGCAACAACGCTTTTTGTCTGGCACTTTACGCCTATTTCCTTTGCGGTATCGAATGCCAGCTTATATAATTCTCTGTCGTAAATGGTGGAGCGATCCATAAACGAAACAACGGGACCTTCTCCAAGAGCGCAGACCCGCTGTTCGTCCTCAACGCCGTTTATGTCGCAGGCAGTTGTAGTTTCAAACACTACGGCAATATCGGGGTTCACCGAGAACGCCGCCGCAGTAGCTCCTCTCGTGCCTATCTCCTCTTGTGTGGTGAAAACAAAGGTCATATCGTATGGGAGCTCGCTGTTCAGCAAATTCAGCATTATTGCACAGCCCGCCCTGTCGTCAAGAGCCTTTCCCGCCATAAAGCCGTCGCCGAAGTCAAGCTGTTCGCCGGAAAAGTATGCGCAGTCTCCCACGCTCACCAGCTTTTCAGCTTCCTCCTTGTTTTCAGCTCCTATATCTATCCTCAGCTCCGAGATCTTCGGCTGAGCGCTTTCTTCCTCGTCTTTCAGCAGGTGCAGGGGCTTTCCCGCCACTGCGCCATAAACTCCGTTTTTAAACACCAGCTGACGGCCGAACACCACGCTTGGCAATATCCCGCCCACAGGGGCAAAGCAAAGACTTCCGTCCTCCTCGATATAGGTTACGATAAATCCAACCTCGTCCATATGCGCCGCCGCCATCA
>CANQXF010000011.1 GCA_947627695.1 uncultured Ruminiclostridium sp.
GAAAATTCGACTGGCTCGCTCATGCGGACAAATTCCCCGGGCTCACCACCCCCGACGACAGCTACCACGGCGTGACTTATGCTGAAAAATTCGGGCTTGGCGGAGCGTTCATCACAAAATGCACCGCCCAGCTTATGCGTGACTTCGGCTCCATTCAGTCCCCCCAGAACGCATTTATCCTGAATTTAGGACTGGAAAGCCTTCACGTCCGTATGCCCAAGCACTGTGAAAACGGTCTTGCGGTAGCCACATTCTTGAAAAATCACCCCAAAGTATCCTTTGTAACGTACCCCGGGCTTGAGGGGGATAAATATTACGACCTTGCGCAGAAGTATATGCCCAACGGCACCTGCGGCGTAGTTTCATTCGGCTTTAAGGGAGGAAGAACTGCGGCAGAAACGTTTATGAAACACCTTCGCCTTGCCGCTATCGAAACACATGTTGCCGACGCCCGCACCTGCTGTCTGCACCCCGCCTCCGCAACTCACCGCCAGATGAATGACGAGGAGCTTGTCGCCGCCGGGATAACCCCCGACCTTGTCCGTATGTCCTGCGGACTGGAAAATTCCGCCGATCTTATAGCGGACATTTCACAGGCGCTTGATAAAGTCTGATAAACGGGAGCATAACAGATGAGATTTACAAAATATTTTGCCCTCCTGCTCACGACTCTACTGCTTTTCACTTCCTGCGGGAAATCCCCTCAGCCCACCGAAAACATAACAACTCCCGTTTCCTCCGAAGAAATCTCTCAGTCTGAGGAAATTTCTCAGCCCGAGGAAACCGAAAACTCCGAAGAAGCATCGCCGACCGAATCGTCGGAGCAGTCCGCTGAACCTGATACCGAAGCGCAGTCGGAAGCGCCCTACGACCTCCCCGAATACGGCAAGTATTACTACGACGTGGAGAACGTAGTGCTTTACCTTGACGCTTACAGCGAGCTCCCGCCCAACTACATCACCAAGAACGAGGCGAGAGATCTGGGCTGGGAGGGCGGCTCCGTTGAGGATTATCTCGAGGGCGCGGCAATAGGCGGCGACCGTTTCGGCAACTACGAGGGACTTCTCCCCGAAGCTGACGGGCGCGCCTACACCGAATGTGACATCGACACCGACGGCTACCCCTCACGGGGTTCAAGGCGGCTGGTCTTCTCCAATGACGGACTTTACTTCTACACCTCCGACCATTACGAGAGCTTTGACGAAGTAACGATAACCGCCGACGGCAAAGTTATATGGTAAGGAGGGAACTGATATGAAAGAGATAATTCTGGACGGAAAAAAGCTGCTCCAGCGGGAAACAGCGCAGGAATACCTTATGGAGCAATTTTCCTTTCCCGATTATTACGGGAAGAACCTTGACGCTTTGTATGACTGCCTTGGCGAGCTGTACGACGTAAAGGTGACTGTAAAAAATTCACAGCTTTGTCAGGAAAAATACTGCTACGGCAAGCGAATAATCAACGTGCTTAAAGCCGCCGCAGAGGAAAACGCCGCATTGACATTAGAGGTAAAAGAATAAAAATAAAGGACGGTCAGCCACCGTCCTTATTTTCTGTCAACTTTTATCTCGCCGTGTTTAGCCTCATATTTTTCAATTGCGTTGCGTATAAGAATAAGTATCTGACTGTTAGCGCTTCGCCCCTCATAGTCTGCAATAGTATGCAGTTTATCAAGCATTTTTTCATCGATACGGATTGACAAACTTTTCATATATGTAAAAAACTCCGATATATTTTGTGTTCATTATATATCTATTTTCCCCAAAAATGTAAAAAATAGATATAAAATATAGTTAAAATATATCTATGAACAAGGAGCAAAAAATGAAAGTAGCAATAATCGGTTCCCGCACCCTGACGGTTTCAAATCTTCAAGACTATCTTCCGTCCGATACAGATGAAATAGTTTCGGGCGGCGCTAAAGGAATAGACGCCTGCGCCCGTGAATACGCCCTTTCCCACCGCATAAAGCTCACCGAATTTCTCCCCGAATACGAAAAATACGGCAAAGCCGCCCCCTTAAAGCGCAACCGACAGATCGTAGAATACGCCGACGAGGTAATAGCTTTCTGGGACGGCGTTTCCAAAGGCACAGCGCAGGTGATATCCTCCTGCCGAAAGCTGAACAAAAAGGTCAGAATAGTCACTCTCTCGCCTGATAAAAATACGGTATAAAAAATGCGCCCACCCAAAGTGAGCGCATTTGATTTTTGTCTTATACTTTCTCAAACACAGGCATATACTCGATAGGTGCGGCAACCTTGACAGTCTGTCCGCCGCTGAACTTTTCGCCTGTTGAAGTCAGCGTCCATTCGCCCTCAGGGAGATATACCTCTCTCTCAAACTGATTGAGGTGGAAGATAGGCGCAGCCAGATACTTGTCGCCGAACATATACTGGTCGGTCAGCTCCCAGCACTTCCTGTCCTCGGGGAATTCGTAGAACATCGTGCGGATAAGGGGAGAGCCGTTTGTGTGAGCCTCCTCGTACAGCTTTTTGATATAATCGTGCATACCGATACGAATATCGTAGTAATGCTTCATTATCTTGTAATTTTCCTCGCCGTAGCTCCACAGCTCGTTAGGCTGACCTGTTTTCAGATATCCGCCGCCCCAGTCGCGGTCGTCAAGGGGAGGAATGTTGTAAGGACCTCTGTCCCCGTGCATACGCAGTACAGCGGAATAGACTGCAAACTGATACCATCTTATGAGCAGCTGCCTGAAATTGGGGTCGTTCACGTCGTCCGTCATAAAGCCGCCGATATCGGTAGTCCACCAGGGAATGCCCGCAAGTCCCATATTAAGTCCGCACTGGAGCTGATCGTAGAACGCCTCGAACGTGGAGGGAACGTCGCCTGACCAGACCACGTTTCCGTATTTCTGCGAGCCAGCCCATGCGCATCTCAGCAGATTGACCACAGGCTTGCCCTCTTTTTTCATTTCGTCATAGAATACACGGCTGTACATCTGAGGGAACATATTGCTCACTTCAAGAGCAGGACCTGCCGAGTATCTGTAATTCTCAAAATCGTAAACGCCGAAGTCAGGCTCGGAGTTATCCAGCCAGAAAGCGTCTATCCCCAGATCGTAATAATTTCTCTTGCAGACCTCCCACACATACTTGCGTGTTTCGGGGTTGAACGCGTCTATCTCCACGCAGTCCCCCTGATAGTCGTAAGTCTGGGCGGCGCCTCTTTCGGTCTTTATCAGCAGACCTCTTTCCATCATCGGCCAGAAGTTTTCGCTCTTTCTGTCAACAGACGGCCATACTGAAACGATGACCTTTATTCCCATACTGTGCAGCTCGTCCACCATAGCCTTGGGGTCGGGCCAGTATTTTTTGTCAAATTTCCAGTCGCCCTGCACGGTCCAGTGGAAGAAGTCGATAACTATCTGGTCTATCTTTATTCCTTCCTTTTGGTACTGACGCGCCACGGTGAGGACCTCGTCCTGCGTTCTGTATCTCAGCTTACACTGCCACAGTCCCATAAGGTCTTCGGGGAACATATCTGCGTGACCGGTAGCCTTTGTGTAGTTTGCAATTATCTCCTTGGGAGTGTCAGCGACGGTTATGTAATAGTCCATTTCACGGGTGGAACGCGCTACCCATTCGGTATAGTTTTTGCCGAAAGCAACTCTGCCCACGGCGGGATTGTTCCACAAAAATCCGTAGCCGAGCGATGATACCGCAAAGGGAACGGATATCTGAGAATTTCTCTGAGCAAGCTCCAGCGTGCAGCCCTTCAAATCAAGACAGCCGTCCTGATACTGCCCCATACCGAATATCTTTTCGTCCTTATTGGGGTCGAATTTCACGTTCAGCGTGTACTCAGTTCCGCCGAAAATGCCCTTCCATTCACGGTTAGCGATTTTAAGACAGCGGCTGCTCTGCGAGAGAGTCCCGTCGTACATACGGAAATATTCTCTCAGCACAAGCTGATCGTCCTTATAGAATGAAATAATTCCCACAAAGTTTACGACAGCCTTTACCCTGCCGTTTGTTATCACGGCAATTTCACGCTTGTCAATGTCGCCGTTGCCCGCCCAGTGGTCGATAAGCTCAGTCTTTACCTCCGCCTGCGTCTTTTCGGGAGCTTCGGTCAAAGCCCAGTCGTTGCCTGTGAATTGTCCCAGCATGGTGCTCCTGACTCTCAGCGAGTCCTTGCCCCACGCCTCTATCCTCAGCATTTCGCCGCTATTATAGCATACCAACGCATTGTTATCGTTTACAAATCTCATAAGTGACCTCCATATATTGACGGTTAATTTAACATAATTATACATTAGAATTACCGACTTGTCAATCAAAATCGCAAAATCCTGCGGCTTAATTTTCATTTCCTGTTGACAAGGGGCAGATTATCTGCTATAATCAGGTAACGCAAAATATCATACGAGGTAATATTTATGTTCTGGAAAACGACAAATTTACATCTTACAAAAGGATACGTTTTTCCCTCCTATGGGGATAGTGCGCCCTTTTTTAAGAAAGCTTGTCGCAGGCATAACAGAATATAAATGCTTTGTAAATAAAACAGGCGCACTATCTCCTTAACTGCTTTTAAATTGAAGTTAAGGAGATATTTTTATGTTTAAAATCAAAAAACAGCTTTTAAAATTATATTCCTCCTCCGTCCTGGGCAATTTGTCCCTCACAGGAGCGTGGGTAGCAATTTTAGCCGCAAGAGGCTATACACTTGCAGAAATAGGCATAGCTGAGACTGTCTTTCATATCACGAGCCTTATATTTGAGATACCCTCAGGCGCGCTGGCAGACGTTTTCGGCAGGAAGAAAATGCTTATCGTCAGCAGTATTATAAGAATGTTGGCAAATATCATAATGATATTTTCGGCTGACCTTTTTACAGTATGCCTTTCTATCGCATTTCAAGCTCTAAGCTACAATTTCTCATCAGGAACGGGTGACGCTTTAGCTTACGATTCTCTGAAGCTGGCAGAAGCGGAGAGTAAATTCGAGAGATACGAGTCAAATCAAATGATAATATACCGCATTTGCGGCGGGCTGTCCACCCTGTGTGCAGGCTTCGCCCTTTTCATCGGGTATCGGTTGGCATACGCAACAGACCTGATAGCGGGGATAATCCAAATCATTGTTCTCTCATCTTTGCAGGAAGTGTATGCCGCCAAACCCCAAAACGCCGCAAAAGGAGCGCTTGAAAGACTTTTTTCCTGCTTTAAGGAAAGCCTTGTTTTCCTCAAAAGTATCAGAAAAGTTATCGCTCTTATGCTGTGCAATTCTCTTGTGGGCGCATTTGATACCCTGCTGTTGTTTTTCCTCCAGGCAAAGCTGATAGAAAAGGGAATACCCGAGTGGGGACTGGGCTTTGCCCTGCTGTTTATGGAAACAGGCGGAATAGTTGGCGCAAGGCTGATACTGAAATTCCAAAAGCTCAGCTACAAATACGTTTTCGCAGTAACTCTCCTGCTTGTTTTGACAGGTATTTTTGCGGAGCATTCCTCGTTATATCTTATAGCGGCTTTGGGAGGATTTTTGTCCGCAATGGGAGACGATGTCATTCAGGTGCGGACAAATGCGATAATACAGGATATGTTCCCCTCCGAACAGCGGGCAACTCTCACATCTGTTGAATCATTCACGTTTTCAGTGATAATGATAGTGTTATCGCCTATTGCAGGCTTTGCCTTTATGTACTGGTGATATAAAACAACGTCGGCTGATAAAACAGCCGACGTTTTATTTTGTTTAATCCCTCGAGCATTTTTCCGCATCTATCGCCAGTACGAACATCAGAGCGCACAATGCGTCCTGCGGGTTAAAAACATCAATAACATATGTATCCGTCCAGTGGAATAGCTCCTTTGAGACCGTTGCCACAGCTCCGCCGGGACCGATTATCGAGTAATCCCACTCCATAAAGTCGCCGTTTATCTGCCAGCCGTTGAAGTCTATGTTGTACTTCGGCTTGAAAAAGGTAAATTCCTTGCTTATGCACCCTGCATAGCTGTTCCCGATATATATCTCGAATTTCGGCAGAAAAGTGAGTATCTTCTCCTGCACCGTTCCAAGCTCGTTCCCACTGCTGTCAAATATTTTCAGACAATGCCCCCAGGATAACTGCCCCTTGACCTCATACACAGTATTTCCCGCCTCGTCGTAAATATCATAGCTGTCGAACCATGAAAAAATACGCTGTTTGAATAATAGCTTCAACCCATCCGCCTCCTGCCTGCATTTTACATAATTATATCATACCTTCCGCCATTTTTCAATATTTTATCAACGGCTTAAAAAGTCTGTTGCAGAAATTTTCTTTTGTGATATAATGTAATATGAAATTTACACCAAATATAATCCAGGAGAAGCTTATGTTTTACATCACAGGCGATACACACGGCGATTTCAGCCGTTACGACAGCTTTAACGAGCGAATAGTACCTACCGAAAAGGATACGATGATAGTGCTTGGCGACGCAGGACTTAACTATTACACCGGCAAAAAGGATAGAGCCCGCAAAGAGTTTGTGAACAGCTTTCCCTTTACCACCTTTTGTATCCACGGAAATCACGAAATGCGTCCCACCGACATCAACACCTACAAAACCGCTGAATACTGCGGCGGGACTGTCTGGTATGAGGAGGAATATCCCCGTATTCTTTTTGCAAAAGACGGTGAGATATATGATTTTGACGGATATTCCTGCATAGTTATAGGAGGAGCATACAGCGTTGACAAACATTACCGCATAATGAACGGCTTTGCGTGGTTTGCCAACGAACAGCCCTCCGATGAGATAAAGGCGTATGTCGAAGAACAGCTTTCCCGCCGAAACAACAAGGTAGACGTCGTTTTATCTCACACCTGCCCGCTGAAATACGAGCCGAGGGAAACCTTCCTTCCCAACGTCAATCAACTTCTTGTAGATAAAAGCACCGAACAATGGCTGGGAAAAATCGAAAGCTCTCTCGATTACCGCCGCTGGTACTGCGGACATTACCACACCGAAAAGCAGATCGACAAAATGCGCTTTATGTATGAGAGCATAGACGTGCTGAGCGCATAGCGCATTGGCGTATTTCAATTACGAATTTTGAACTCAGATATACCATTATCCGGGAGCGTATTTAAACCGCGTATCCGCTGTAATGCCGTTACCGAACAGATTTTTGTGTGATGAACAAAAAATGCTCCTTTCTCCTTGAAATCACATTGCGTTTTTTCGGTTTTGCAAAGAAAAACGAATATTCTCGCAGTCGCTATCTGACCGCACAAGGTGTCCAATCCCGTGTTTTTGCGTAAGCAAAATGGATTACCTTAAGGGCAATCCAAACGGGGTTGGACGTATTTAAGTGAAGAACAAAAAATGCTCCTTCCTCCTTGAAATCACATTGCGATTTTTCGGTTTTGCAAAGAAAAATGAATATTCTCGCAGCCGCTATCTGACCGCACAAGGTGTCCAATCCCGTGGTTTTGCGCAAGCAAAATGGATTGCCTTAAGGGCAATCCAAACGGGGTTGGACGTATTTAAGAGCCTGATAAACAAATGTTTATCAGGCTCTTAAATACTTGGCGCAGACGGTGGGATTCGAACCCACGGTACTTTTCACAGTACAAACGATTTCGAGTCGTTCTCGTTATGACCACTTCGATACGTCTGCAAATTATATAAAAACAACGCCGGACTGTCAATAATCCGGCGCTTGTGGTGCGGAGAATGGGACTTGAACCCACACGGGAAAAACTCCCACTACCCCCTCAAAGTAGCGCGTCTGCCGTTCCGCCACCTCCGCAGGTCTACAAAATACAGCTTTATTATTATATCAGCAACTTTCCGAAAAGTCAATACCCTTTTGCAAAAATTTGAAAAATATTTTTATTCTTTTGTAATTCCTTGTTGATAAATGGAAAGAAGTGTGATATAATTACCCATATGAAAATACAATATCATCAGCACAGACAGAAAGGTAATCCAAGCAGGTAAATTTTTATGAATATTCTTATAGTGGGGTGCAGCCGAATGGGCGCGTCCCTTGCGTCTGAAATGAGCGAACGGGGCTACGACGTTTCGGTCATGGACAGAAAAAGCGATTCCTTTGAGCGCCTTGACGACAGGTTTTCGGGCTTGACCTTCAAGGGCTTTCCCATTGATAACGACGATCTGATAACGGCGGGTATCGAGTCATGCGATGCGGTTTGTGCAGTCACCGACGACGACAACGTGAACCTTATGGTAGCGCAGATAGCCAAAAACGTACACCATGTAAAGCTCGTCCTTACCCAGACGCTGGACCCCGAAAAATCGGTGGCATACGAGCAGGACGGCTTGAACCCCATCTGCTCCACCACGCTGACACTTGACGCTTTTATTTCCGCTTTGGAAGGGTATAACGAGGAACAAATGCTGGAATTCGGCAGCCACAGGGTAAAATTCTACTCAATGCCCATTCCCAAAGAGTTTATAGGAATGAAAGCTATGGAAATACAGTATGAAACAGACGAGGTGCTTTACGCCATAATAAACGAAGGCGGCAAGTTCAACCTTATCGAGCATTATAACGTATTATTGAAGGAAGGGGACACGCTGATATTCTCCAAGCTGGTGGACTGAGGCGTTAAAAGCATATGAGAGCTATCATAGTAGGCGGAGGCAAGGTAGGCTATTACCTTGCGAAAACTTTGATCGAGCGAAATTACGACGTTTCTGTTATAGAGATAAACAAAAGCGTGTGTCAGTATTTCGCCAACACCCTTGACGTAACGGTGGTAAGGGGCGACGGCTCCACTGCAAGAGCGCTTAAAAAGGCGGGAGCAGAGCGCTGCGACAACATAATCGCCGTAACGGGGGAGGACGAGGTAAATCTTATCATCTGCCAGATGGCAAAGCGTCTTTATCAGGTGAAAAAGACGATAGCCAAGGTAAACAACCCCAAAAACGTGGACACGATAAAAAATCTGGGCGTTGACATCGCCATTTCAGGCACCGACAACATTATCCGTCAAATGGAAAGGGAAGTGGACAACAGCCGCATAAAGGAGCTTATGCCTATCAGCGAAAAAGCCTCCGTGTTTGAGGTCACCCTCCCCGAAAACTTTGATTACAGCGGCAGAATGATCGCCGAGATAAAGCTCCCCGAAAACTGCAACATCATCAGCATAACCCGCAACGGCGAGCTGCTGATACCCCGAGGCGGCACAAAGCTGGTGAGCAACGACGTTTTGCTGATAGTATCCACCGCAGGGGCGGCAAACGAAGTCCGCCGAATGTTAAAGCTGAAAAAGTAAATAAAAGGACAGACGAACGCTCGCCTGTCCTTTTTATTATGTATTTTGAAACAAATCATACTTTTTTATATCTATCAGCTTTTCCCCCTCAAACCTGAACCTCACTATCCACGGCATAAGCCCCTTTATCTCCTGAAACTGCTCATAGCCGAAAGAGGGGTCGTAATAGTTTATAACAGTGCTGAGCGCCGTTCCGTGGCTTCCCACGACAACATTTTTCCCCTCATATTTTTTCAGCACTTTTTTCAGCGCGCTTATATTTCTCTCCTGCACCTCGCCCAGGCTTTCCCCGTCGGTCAGCTTATAGCTGAAATCACCCCACTGCCTTCTGCAAAATCCGTCGAAATCCTCTATCCATTTGTCTATCTTTCTCTCTCTGAATTCTTCGATCATCTCTATTTCAAGCCCATTTTTCTCCGCAAACTCCCCGACTGTATCTATCGCCCTTTTGTAAGGACTTGACAGCACGGCGGAAATGTCTTTGCCTTCAAGAAATCCCGTCACCAGCCGCCTGTCCGCAAGCCCTTTTTCCGTAAGCTCACGGCTTACGTCGTCGTGATTATCGTAATTCGTCTGAGCGTGACGGACAAAATAAACAATAGTCATTACGTCATTACCTCGCTTTTTGGCTGTAATAAAGGCTTTTTGCCGTTTTTATTATATACTCAAAGCATAGTAAAGTCAAGGGTTTTCCTGTCAAAACGCCCTAAAAAAAAGTCAAAAAAAAGAAAGTTTTAGTAACTCCTGACTAAATTTGCGCTTTATGCTGTTTCGCTTCTTGATATTTGGTAAAAATTGAGGTATAATGAATAGGAATATGGAATATGAAACGGCAAAACCTAATTATTTTATCGCATTAACTTATCGGAAGTCATCACTTTACGAAAGGAAAGAACAAATATGAAGTCACCCTACACTGCGAAAGAAATAAGAGAGCAAATGGAGCATATACTGGAATTTGATTTCCGTACATCTCCCAAGGAGGCCACCGACAAACAGATATACAAGGCTTTATCCAAGATAGTTTCACAGCATCTGAAGGAAAAGCGCCACAAATTTATGACCAAGTGCAATTCCCAAGGCAAAAAGCAGGTCTACTACATCTCAATGGAATTTCTGATGGGACGTTCCTTAAAGACCAACCTTTACAATCTGGGAATGAACGAAGAGGCTGAAAAGGCGATAAAAGAGGCGTTCGACACAAAGATAGACAAAATTTACGAGGAAGAACCCGACGCAGGACTTGGAAACGGCGGTCTGGGGCGTCTTGCCGCCTGCTATATGGACGGGCTTGCTACCTGCGCCCTCCCCGCAACGGGCTATTCCATTCTTTACGAATACGGCATTTTCAAGCAGAAGATACTTGACGGCTGGCAGACCGAGCTTCCCGACAACTGGCTCCCGGGCGGTGAGATATGGCTGGCGGAGGTTCCCGACCAGGCTATCCCCGTACACTTTGACGGCGAGATACAGGAAAGCTGGGCGGACAACTATCATTCGGTAAATCACGTCAATTACCGCACGGTAAACGCCGTTCCTTACGATATGTACGTCAGCGGCTACGACAGCGAGGGCGTTTCCAAGCTGAGGCTCTGGAGCGCCGCAGGTATGAGCTTTGATATGAGCGCATTCAACCAGGGCAACTACGCCACTGCTTTGGGCGCAAACGACATTGCTCATTCTCTCACAAAGGTGCTTTACCCCAACGACAACCATCTTGAGGGCAAGGCTCTGCGTTTAAGACAGCAGTATTTTATGTGCGCCGCATCCATAGGCGATATAGTAATGCGTCACATGAACATTTACGGCACGCTTGACAATCTCCACGAGAAAGTTGCAATTCACATAAACGACACCCACCCCACTCTCGCTATCCCCGAGCTTATGAGGATAATGCTGGACGACTGCGGTTACAGCTGGTCAAAGGCATGGCATATCGTTACCAACACGTTCGCTTACACCAACCACACCGTTATGGCTGAAGCGCTTGAAAAGTGGGACGAAACGATGCTTCGCAACATTCTCCCCAGAATTTACACCATTATCTGTGAGATAAACCGCCGCTACTGCGAGGGGCTCAGCGCCCGTCTTAACGACGAGAACAGAGTTGCCAGAATGTCCATTGTCAGCAACAATCAGATAAAAATGGCTAATCTATGCGTTGACGCCTGTCACTCTGTAAACGGCGTTTCCAAGCTGCACAGCGAGATAATCAAGGAAAGCGTGTTCAAGGACGAGTACGACGACAAGCCCGTCAAGTTCAAGAACGTCACCAACGGCATAGCTTACAGAAGATGGCTGCTCCAGTCAAACCAGGGGCTTACCGACCTGCTGTCAAGCTGCATAGGCGAAGGCTTCAAGAAGAACGCCGCCGAGCTTGAGCGCTTCAGAATGTTCAAAAACGACAAGAGCGTGCTTGAAAGCCTTGCAAAGATAAAGAGAGAGAACAAGGAGCGCTTTGCAAAATACGTTGAAAAGACCACAGGCAGAGCGCTGAACCTTGACAGCATATTTGACGTACAGGTAAAGCGCCTGCACGAATACAAGCGCCAGCAGCTGAACGTAATGAACATTCTTGCGGATTACAACTATCTGCTGGAAAATCCCAACGCCGACTTTGTGCCCAAGACCTACATCTTTGCTTCCAAAGCCGCCCCCGGCTACTATATGGCAAAGCAGATAATCAAGATGATCTGGTGCCTCGGCGAGGAGATAAGACAAAATCCTCAGATAAGCGAAAAGCTCAGCGTAGTTTTCCTTGAGGATTACCGCGTTACCCTTTCCGAAATACTTATGCCCGCCAGCGAGATTTCTGAGCAGATCTCCCTTGCAGGGACCGAAGCCAGCGGTACGGGCAATATGAAACTGATGCTCAACGGCGCGATAACTATGGGAACGTACGACGGCGCAAACGTTGAGATATGCCAGCAGGTAGGCAGGGACAACATCTTCATCTTCGGTATGAACGCCGATGAGGTGAACGTTATGAAAGCCAACGGCTATTCTCCCGAGGGCTATTATCTCAGCGACGGCCGCATAGCGGGCGCTATCAACAGAATGTACCACGGCATAAACGGCGCTCAGTTCGACGAGGTAGCGAACGCCCTGAAATTTGTTGACCAGTATATGGCACTTGCGGACTTTGACAGCTACCGCAAAGCGCAGGCAGAGGCGTCCGAGGCTTACCGTGACGTTACCCGCTGGAACAAGATGTCCCTTGAAAATATTGCGGGAGCAGGCGTATTCTCCGCCGACAGAGCTGTTATGGACTATGCCCGCGAGATATGGAACCTTATATAAAACTACACAAATAACGTCACAAACAAGCATTTATGCGGAGGGCGCACCCTTGCGCTCTCCGTTTTGATTTTCACTTAGGAGAGGTACTATGAAACGAAGTGTTTTCAACTGCTTTGATACTTATTATAAATCCCCATTCGGAGCAGTGGAAAGGGAAAGCAGCGTTACGTTCCGCCTGAACATTCCCGATTACGTCCACGTTATCGAATGTTATCTGATAATGTTCCGCCCGGGGTTTAAGGAAAAGTTCGTACAGCTTGAGCATAAGGGCGAGGGCGAGGAAAACGGCGAGCATTTCCACATTTTCGACTGCGTTTATACCCCTCACGACGCGGGACTTCACCATTATTATTTTCAGGTAGTGACCGACGGCGGACACAGGTATTTAAAGCGCAAGAACGCTTCAGAAGCGGGCATTGACGGGACCGAGCTGTTCCAGCTGACAGTATACGAGCAGGGAATGACCACTCCCGACTGGATAAAGGGCGGCGTTATGTATCAGATATTCCCCGACCGCTTTGCCAGAAAGACCGACCTTGCCGATGACGAGCCCGTTCCTCCCGTTGACAGGCATATCCATACCGATTGGAGCGATATACCCGACTGGCAGCCCAACGACAAGGGAATGATAACCAACAGCGACTATTTCGGCGGCAACTTAAAGGGGATCGAAAGCAAGCTGCCTTATTTAAAGGAGCTTGGCGTCACCTGTATTTACCTCAACCCTATCTTTGAGGCTCACGAGAACCACCGCTACAACACCGCCTGCTACGAGCGGATAGATATTCTTTTGGGAAATGAGGAGGACTTTCGCCATCTCTGCAAAACCGCTGATGAAATGGGTATAAAGATAATTCTTGACGGCGTTTTCAGCCACACGGGAGCAGATTCCGTCTACTTCAACAAATTCGGGCGCTACGGCGACCATACTGGCGCATACCGTGACCCCGAAAGCCCTTACAGAAGCTGGTACAGCTTCATCAATTACCCCCAGGAATACGAAAGCTGGTGGGGCATAACCACACTTCCCAACGTAAACGAAAACAATCCCGAATATACGAATTACATCTGCGGCGAGGGCGGTATATTGCAGAAATGGATAGACGCAGGGGCGGCAGGCTGGCGCCTTGACGTTGCCGACGAGCTTCCCGACGAATTTCTCGACAATCTCCGCAAATCGGTAAAAAGCAAGGGCGAGGACAAGATAATTTACGGCGAGGTATGGGAGGACGCCTCAAACAAGGAGAGTTACGGCATACGCCGCCGCTATCTGATAGGCGGACAGCTTGACAGCGTGATGAACTATCCCTTCAAGGAATGTATATTGAACTATGTGAAGTACGGCGACCCCAATTCCTTCCGCGACGGGATAATGACTATCGTTGAGCATTACCCAAAGCCCTGCACCGACATACTGATGAACTTTCTCTCCACTCACGACACCGAGCGTGCTATAACCCGCCTTGCAGGGCAGGACGTGGGCTGGAACGACCGCAGGTGGCAGTCCGAAAACAGCCTTTCCCCGCAGGAATACGCTTACGGCGTATCTCTTATGAAATGCGCTATGGTATTGCAGTTCTTCCTCCCGGGCGTTCCCTGCATTTATTACGCAGACGAGGCGGGGCAGGAGGGCTACAAGGACCCCTTCAACCGCCGCACCTACCCCTGGGGCGCAGAGGACAGGAACCTTATCGACTTCACCGCCGAGCTTAGCCGCATACGCAAGGGAAGCAAAGCCTTTGCCGAGGGAACGGTGGAATTTATAGAAGTGACCGAGGATATCTGTGTTTTCCGCAGAGAGGACAAGAATAAAAAAGCGGCGGCAGTTATCTGCCTTAATCGTTCCTCAAAGTCAAAGAGCATTTCTCTTGACTTTCTCCCCGCGGATTTCAGGACGAACCGCCGTCCCCTTGCGGAAAGCCGCAAGCTGAGCCTCTCCCCCTTTGATTATGAAGTAATAACGTATGAGCTTTAAACCCGTGAGGGGACTCATCAGAGTCCCCTTATTTTTTTGTATTCTTTTTTGTTTTTACCTATTGACAACTTGAAAAAAAGTGCTATAATTACAGTTAGCACTCAAAGGGTGAGAGTGCTAAAATTTGAGGACGAAAGAAAGAAGGACGATATAAAATGTCAAGAAAAAAAGCCTTTAAAGCCGAATCCAAGCGTCTTCTGGAGATGATGATAAATTCCATCTACACTCACAAGGAAATATTTATCCGCGAGCTCATCTCCAATGCCAGCGACGCTATGGACAAGCTGTATTTTAAATCACTGAACGAAAATCTGGGACTTGACAGGGGAGATTTTCAGATAAGACTTACTCCCGACAAGGACGCAAGGACCCTCACCATAACCGACAACGGCATAGGAATGACCGCCGAGGAGCTGGAAAACAATCTGGGCGTTATCGCTCAGTCAGGCTCTCTTAAATTCAAGGAGGAAGTAAAGGGCGACGAAAAAGCCGAAAACAACGACGATATCTCCGTTATCGGACAGTTTGGCGTAGGCTTTTATTCCGCGTTTATGGTAGCCTCCAAGGTGACCGTAAGATCAAAAGCCTACGGCGCAGATACCGCTTACCTCTGGACCAGCGAGGGCGTTGACGGCTATACAATAGAGGAATGTGAAAAGGATTCTCACGGCACTGAAATAACCCTTTATATGAAAGAAAACACCGACGACGAGGATTACGACGAGTTCCTCACCGATTATAAGCTGAGAAATCTTGTCAAGAAATATTCCGATTATATCCGCTACCCCATTAAAATGGAGGTAACTCACCGCCACCCCAAGGAGGACGCCCCAGAAGACGCTCCTGAGGAGGAAAAATACGAAGTCCACACCGAGGACGAGACCCTCAACAGTATGATACCTCTCTGGAAGAAGAACAAGAGCGAGCTCAAGGACGAGGACTACAACAACTTCTATCAGGAGAAATTCTACGACTACACCGAGCCGCTTGCTCATATCCACAGCAAGACCGAGGGAACGGCGACCTATTCCGCCCTTATGTTTATCCCCAAGAAAGCGCCCTACGATTATTACTCCAAGGAGTATGAAAAGGGCTTGCAGCTTTATTCCAACGGCGTTCTTATTATGGACAAATGCTCCGACCTGCTCCCCGACCATTTCAGCTTTGTAAAGGGACTTGTGGACAG
This sequence comes from uncultured Ruminiclostridium sp., assembly GCA_947627695.1. Lineage (GTDB taxonomy): Bacteria > Bacillota > Clostridia > Oscillospirales > Ruminococcaceae > Ruminiclostridium_E. The sequence continues at coordinate 15,724 of CANQXF010000011.1, forward strand.
CGAGGATCTGTCGCTCAACATCAGCCGTGAAATGCTCCAGCACGACCGTCAGCTTAAAATAATCGCCCGTTCTCTTGAAAGGACTATCAAGAACGAGCTGAAGAAAATGCTCACCAACGAGCGTGAAAAGTACGAGGAATTCTGGAAAGCTTTCGGCTTGCAGATAAAATTCGGCATTTACAACGGCTATGGAATGAACAAGGAGCTTTTGCAGGATCTGCTCCTGTTCACTTCCAGCAAGGACAAAAAGCAAGTTACCCTTGAAGAATACGTTGCGGGAATGAAAGAGGGACAGGACTGCATCTACTACGCCTCAGGCGACAGCATTGAGCGCATAGACGCGCTCCCCGTCGTTGAAAGCGTAAAGGACAAGGGCTACGAGATACTTTACCTCACCGACAACGTTGACGAATTCTGCGTGCAGATGATGACGGATTACAACGAGAAAAAGTTCAAGTCCGTTCAGGCAGGCGACCTTGACCTTCAGACCGAGGAGGAAAAGAAGGAGATAAAGGAAAAGAACGAGGACAGCAAGGAGCTTTGCGACGCTATCAAGGAGGCTCTCGGCGACAAGGTTGCGGCAGTCCGCCTTACCAACACGCTGAAAACTCACCCCGTCTGCATAACCAGCGACGGCGCTCTCTCCGCCCAGATGGAAAAGGTGCTGAACTCAATGCCCACCGATCATAAAGCAAAGGCGGACAAGGCTCTGGAGATAAATCCCAACCACCCCATTTTCGACAAGCTGCAATATCTCTTTGACAACGACAAGGAAATGCTTGCAACTTACGCCGACCTGCTGTTCACTCAGGCAATGCTGATAGAGGGAATGGCGATAGACGACCCCGTAAAGTTCAGCGAGGAACTTAGCAAGGTAATGGCAAAATAAAAACGTAAAATAAAAAGACCGTTTTACGGTCTTTTTTTATTTATTTTTCCTTTTCTCCTCAATGCTCCTCAGTATCTCGTCGATATCGTAATCGCTGTCGCTGTCGTCCTCTTCGGTAAACAAACTGTCAAGCCTTTCCTCACCCGTCTTGGCGTCTTTTTCCTCTTTTTTCGGCTCGTACGTCCTTACTTCTTCTTTTACCTCAGGCACTTCAGCCTTTTTTCCCTCGGAAACAAGCACGGGAACAGCCTTTTCCTCATTGTCTTTTTTTATCACAGCAGTTTCACTGCTGCGCTTTTTCATCATCGGATTGAACAGCCCCGCCGCCTCATACAGCTTTTGCTTCTCCACAGCGGAGGTCTTTTCTCTTTCTCTGCGCTCCGCCTCAGCCCTTTCAGCGGCAAGCCTTTCAGCCTTGGCTTTTTCCGCCGCAATTCTCTCAGCCCTCTCCGCCGCACGCCTTTCAGCCTCAAGCCTTGCTTCTTCAGCGGCTTTTGCAGCGGCAGCCTTCTCCTCGGCTTTTTCTTCTGCGGTACCTGCCGCCTTGAACTCAGCGGTCTTTATCTTGTAGTCGGTTATTTTCTCGCCGCCGTTATCCTCCTCTTTGGGAGCTTTTTTGCTTTTCTTTGCAGGAGCATTGTCACCCTTTTCAGCGGATTTTTTAAGTTCGGAGCCGCGGTGATCTTCCTTTTCCTCCTCCGCCTTTTTCACCCCTGTGGAAGCGTGCTTCTGCGAAATTTCATCTTTTTTGCTTTTCTTTACAGGAACATTGTCGTCCTTCTCAGCGGATTTTTTCCTCTCAGAGCCGAACCCACGGTAATCCTCCTTGTCTTCCTCCGCCATTTTCGCCCTTGACGCCGCCGCAAGCTGGAACAAAACGAACGCCAGACAGGGAAGAATAGCGATAGTGCATACCCCTGCGGGAGATACCGCAAACGAGATGATCCCTCCCAGAATTTCCGAGTAATACACCGCCTTGCCTATTATCCTGTCTGCGCTCAGCGTTATCGTTTCTCCTCTTGAAAGAGCAGTGATCTCCTCCTGCGCTGATAAAATTTCTCCTATGGCAGGAGCGCCGTTTTCATTTTTGAAAATGACGATATTTTTTTCTTTCAGTTCACCAGCGGATATTTCTTCGGTGATAACTGCGCTGCCTTTTTTGAACAGCGGAAATTCGTCCGTATCCACCAGAATGATATTATGCCCGAAAACGGAAGTATCAGAGCCGCCCCCGCCGAACACCAGCGTGGTTATAAGTATAACTGCCGCAGCCACGAGCAGTATAACGTCTATGGTTATGAAAACAGCATAAAAAAATTTAGATATCCCTTTTATTTTTTTCACCCCATTACAAACAAACGAAAAAGAATTATGCGTATAAAATCATTGTAGCATAAAACCCCAGTTATTGCAAGCGATAATTTTACGCTAAAAAACAAAGCCGACGCTGAGTCGGCTTTTGAGTTATTTTTGCTTGGAGCTTCGGGTCAGTTGCCGTTTATTGCGGCGTAAAGGTCGTTTATATTGTCGTAACTGTAAGTCTTGCCCTTGTAGTTAACGCTTGTAAGGCTCGTGCAGCCGTCAAAAGCAAATTCGCCGATCTTGGTCACGCTGTCGGGAATGGTTATGCTTGTAAGGCTTGTGCAGCCAGAGAAAGCACTCTCGCCGATTAAGGTCACGCTGTCGGGAATGGTTATGCTTGTAAGGCTTGTGCAATCCCAGAAAGCCCAACTGCCGATTTTGGTCACGCTGTCGGGAATGGTTATGCTTGTAAGGCTTGTGCAGCCGTCGAAAGCACTCTCGCCGATTAAGGTCACGCTGTCGGGAATGGTTACACTTGTAAGGCTAGTGCAGTCCTGAAAAGCATAAGCGCCGATTTTGGTCACGCTGTCGGGTATCACAACTTCTGTTGCCTTTTCTGAGCAGTCCGTCAGTACTCCATCAATAACTTGAACCATGTCATCTCCATAGTTTATAGCGTCATACAACTCATCTATATTGTTATAGCTGTATGTTTTGCCCTTGTAGGTGGCGCTTGTAAGACTTGTGCAGGCCCAGAAAGCACCATCGCCGATTATTGATGTCACACTGTCGGGAATGGTTACGCTTGTAAGGCTTCTACAGACAGAAAAAGCATATTCGCCGATTTCGGTCACGCTGTCGGGAATGGTTACGCTTGTAAGACTGCAGCCAGCGAAAGCATATTCGCCGATTTCGGTCACGCTGTCGGGAATGGTTATGCTTGTAAGGCTTGTGCAGTCAGAGAAAGCACCATAGCCGATTTCGGTCACGCTCTTAGGAATATTTATAAATGTAATCGCGTGTTTTGTTGCGCTGCTGAAATCAAATTCTTTAACTGTATCCGGCATTACAATTTCAGTCAGTTCTTTTTCACAATTGGACAAATTTAATCCTACAACAGGCTCACCTTCAATGGTGTCGGGTATACGCACCTTTGGCGATTCCCTAAGATAGTTGGTAATCACCATACCGCCTAACTCGCTGTCGTACTTGTACTCAAACGCACTTGCGTCCGTCACGGGGATTTCGGGTATCACGTCCCACATTGTGACCTCTTTAGACGGTTCAGAAACGGAAGTTTCGTTGTTATCGAAAATATCCCCGCCTGAATTTGACGGCGTGGTGGTGCTTGGTTCGCCGTTTTCCGCACACGCTGTCATTGATAACGCCATAGCTGCGGTTATCAGAGCCGCTGTTATTTTCTTGATATTCATTTTTTTCTTCCTTTCATAAACAAAAAAGTGCGCAGCCGAAGCTGCGCACCGAAAAATGCAAAGCTCCGATTGCTGCGACACAATTCTATCCTCTAAAAAATTACATGGGAAAAAGAGCCTGCACTTTTACCAATGGCAAAAGTGTAACTTTTAGAGGATTGTTAAATTGTGTCGCAGGTTCATTTTACCATATCATCGGTAAAAAGTCAATATTTATTTTCGAGTGGGATATGTTTTTCCTCCGCCCCTCTTGACAATCTCCGCAAATAGTGGTAAAATATAAAAACTGTGAACAGAATATGCTGGTGTAGCTCAGTCGGTAGAGCAGCGCATTCGTAATGCGCAGGTCGGGGGTTCGAGTCCGTTCACCAGCTCCACACAAAAACCCGCTTAAACAGTGAATTCAAGCGGGTTTGCTGTTTTCATATAACTTTTTTTCAAGGCTGAATTTTAATGAATTTTAATGAAAATTTATGAAATATGGGGGCAGTAACAGGAACATAAATTTAGGTTGTTTTGTCATTTATAGTCAGCAGGAAAAAGAAAAACGGACAATAAAGATGTCAGGCAAAAACAAAGTATTGACAAATAAGGACAAGCTGTGTATAATATAAATAGCAAGGGAAGCCGGTAAACGGTCGCCCCCTATAAGTTGGTTAAGAAATAACCGCCCTATTGGAGTGCAGGGCGGTTATTTCCTTTTATTATGTACAGATATGATTTTAATCACTACTGAAATTATGCCGCAAATCAAAATGCCGCATTGTATCAGTTCAGACCAAGATACATACATACACATACCCCCTTTCGGGGGCAGGATTGACCGCCTACCGTTTGGCTTCCCTCAATAGTTTATTATAGCAATATTTTGTCAAGTTGTCAAATAAGAGAAAAAGAGCTTTGAGAAAACAAGGCTCTTTTGTTTGTTCGGCAGAAATAAGAGGTAAGAGCATAAACCCTTACCTCTTATTTCTTTTTATAGCAAAAATTGTTTCAATGCGGGAAACAACTTTCAGTCCGAATTTTAACCTGTGAAAGCGTTATTCTCCATCAACAGAAAAATTATTATAAGCGTCTTCACAGCTTCGCATTGCAAGGATAGTCCTTTCTATAAGCGTATCCAGATCCCAGCCGAGCATTTCCGCACCGCGCTCAATTACCTCTCTTGAACAGCCTGCGGCAAAATTAGCAGTCTTATATTTTTTCTTTACAGATTTAAGTTCAAGGTCTGATACGCTCTTAGACGGGCGCATTAACGCGACCGCACCGATAAGTCCTGTGAGCTCGTCTACGGCGTACAGGACCTTTTCCATTTCATGTTCGGGCTTGATGTCGACTGTAAGCGCATAGCCGTGACTTGCCGCTGCGTGGATTATACGTTCGTCGATCCCTCGCTCACGCATGATCTCCTGTTCTTTAATGCAGTGCTGTTCGGGGAATTGTTCAAAATCCAGATCGTGCAGCAGTCCTACAATGCCCCAAAAATCCTGCTCATCGGCGTATCCCAATTCATTTGCGAACCAACGCATAACTCCTTCGACAGTGAGCGCATGCTTTAAGTGAAAATGCTCTTTATTGAACTCTGTCAGAAGACCCCATGCCTTGTCTCTTGTAAGTGTTTCCATAAAATCTCCTTTCTGTTAAAGCAAAATAACTTGTAGTAAATTATAACAACAGGGGATTTTTTTGTCAAGCTGTCAGCATTAGATCTATAATACATAAAATTTATAACGGGATATTACAACGAAATTTTCAAAAATAAATTTAACAAAAAAATTACAAAACCTATTGACATAATAGGTGAATAGTATTATAAATAGTATTATAATAATAAACAGCCGTTTGAAAAGGAGGGATGTTATGACTTTACAACAGCTGCACTATATTATTACGATCTCCGAAACAGGGTCTCTCAATAAGGCTTCGGAAATTTTGTATGTGTCGCAGCCGTCGCTTACAAGCACTGTAAAGGAGCTTGAAAAGGAGCTTGGGATAACGATATTTTACCGCAGCGGCAGAGGCGTTACGCCTACAAACGAGGGTATGGAGTTTTTGCTGTACGCAAGGCAGTTATATCAGCAGTATGAAGAGATCCTTCAGAAGTACGGAAAGCTCGGAAATCTCAAGAAGAAATTCGGCATTTCAACGCAGCATTATTCTTTTGCCGTAAAGAGCTTTGTTGAGATAGCAAAGAAATTCAATACCGCAGAATACGATTTTGCCATCAGAGAAACCAAGACCAAAGAGGTAATAGACGACGTAAATACCGGCAAAAGCGAGATCGGGATAATTTACCTCAGCGACTTCAACCGCGCGGTGATAACGAAGCTTCTGCATACAAAGGATCTGGAATTTCACGAGCTTGCTGTCTGCGACGCGTATGTATATCTATGGCGGGAGCACCCTCTTGCAAAGCGCAGTTCAATACGGTTTGAGGAGCTTAACGAATATCCTTGCCTGTCATTTGAACAGGGCGACAACGGGTCGTTCTACTTTGCGGAGGAGATACTCGGCACAAAGGATTATGCACGGACGATAAAAGCCAACGACCGAGCCACCATGCTCAACCTTATGATAGGATTGAACGGATATACGCTGTGTTCGGGGATAATCTGCGAGGAATTAAACGGCACGGATTTTGTCGCTGTTCCGTTTGAATACGAAACGCCAGATGACGCCGACAGAATGGTCATAGGCTATATCACAAGGAAAAATATGCCTGTAAGCGCAATGGGAAGGCTTTATATTGAGGAAATACGGGGTTATCTTGATAAATATAAGGCTATCGGCAAGGCTTAAAAATATGCTCGGAGTTATAAATTAAACCTATAACTCGGAATACCTATTATGTATTAGACAATCACTCCCGACGATGGTATAATTTAAATATAATGAAAGCCAACGGGCTTCAGGGGGTGTGGATATTTTGCCAAGGTCCGATGAAGTGAAAAAAGATAACTACCTTGAAATTATAGACAGGCTGATAAGGGAAACGAAATACGGGACCGTGACTGCTATAATTCAAGACGGTAAGGTAATTCAAGTAGAGAAAACAGATAAAATAAGATTAAACTGACCGGAAAACCGGAGGTTTTTACAGAACGTGTTCTGTGGAAAACTCGGGCTTTTTTATTTGTTGCAGGTAATTTTTATGCTCGTACTTAATGATGAAGTAACAAGAGAGCTTTTATCTCATGCAAAGAGCGAATACCCGAACGAATGCTGCGGCGTTTTGCTTGGCGAGCAGTCAAACGAAAAACGTTTTGCAAAGCGAGCATTGCGTTTGGAAAATAAAAGCGCATGGGATAAGACAGCGCATTTTGCGATCGATCCGCTTGATATTCATAAGATTGAACTATCGGCAAATGCTCAGAATCTTATGATAATAGGATTTTATCATTCGCACCCAAACTGCGTCGCAGTTCTCTCAAAAACAGACGAGCGTTATATGCTTTATGATTGCTCCTATCTGATAGTTTCGGCAAACGAGGGAGCAGACGGGTTGTATTTTAAAATTGCGAGCTTTGAAAAAATTATCGGTACAAATATCTGTAGGGAAGAACAACTCTTAACAGAAAGCAGGAAACAGCATGAAGAACACGTTGTATATTTCGGCGACTCTGCGCATTTTCGCAGAACATAAAGCCGAAGTCGAGGTTGAGGGAAATACCGTCCGCGAGGCGCTTTGCGACTTGCGCGAACAATATCCCGAATGTGAGAAAATATTCGAGGAAAACGGCAGCACTAAGCCGTTTGTCAGCATTTTTGTAAACGACAGGCGAGTACATAACGATGCGGACTTAAAAGAGGGCGACCGCATTTTGTTGCTGCCTGTAATCGCGGGAGGCGCACCCGGCGTTATTTCCGACGAACGGCGCAAGGCGGTGACACTTGACGACAAGGAAATTGAACGCTATAATAAACACCTTATGCTGCGGGATATCGGAGTAAAGGGGCAAAAACGCATTAAAGCGGCGAAGGTTCTCGTCATAGGCTTGGGGTCGCTCGGCACTCCCGTCGTTCAGTATCTGGCGGCGGGAGTGGGAACGCTCGGCATAGCCGACTTTGACGAGGTTTCCTTGGGCAATCTGCAAAGTCAGGTAATCCACATGACGAAGGACGTGAACAGACCAAAGACCGCGTCTGCAAGGGATAAGATAAAAGCCATAAACCCTAATGTCAGAATCGAAGCGATAAACGAGCGTATAACCGCCCATAACATAGCGGGGATAATAGACGGCTATGATGTAATAGTTGACTGTACGGACAATTATCAGTCCCGCTATCTTATCAACGACGCATGCGTGCTTTGCAAAAAGCCGCTGGTTTTCGGTGCAATGTATCAATTTGAGGGACAGGTAAGCGTTTTCGACGTGCAAAACGGAAGTCCGTGTTTTCGGTGTCAGTTTCCTGCTCCGCCGCCCGCAGGCTTAGTTCCCACTTGCTCGGCGGGCGGAACTATAAGTCCTCTTTCGGGAATTATCGGCAGTATACAGGCAAACGAGGTCCTGAAACTCCTTATAGGCGGCGGGGAAACTCTGACGGGCAGGCTGTTGTTTATGGATACTTGGAATTTTCGCACGTCGGTCTTGAATATATGCAAGGACGAAAATTGTCCTGTCTGCGGAAAATCGCCGTCTATCACAGAAATAACCGAATTTGACTACGAGGATTTCTGCGGACTAAAACCGTGTGAGGAAGAAAATTCCGTTGAAACTATTGAGCCTGCCGAGCTTAAAGCGAGAATGGACAGCGGCGAGCCGCTAACTATAATTGACATCAGAGAACCGCATGAGCGAGCAATTCGCCGTTTCCCCAACGCCGTTGTTATTCCGATAGGGCAGCTTGTAAGGCGGCAGAAGGAGCTTGACCCCGATATAGATACCGTTTTCATCTGTACTGAGGGTAAGCGCAGTATTCTGGCTATAAATACGCTCAGAGACGGAGGATATACAGGGCGTATGTTAAGCCTCAGCGGCGGCGTGAACGCCGCAAAGGAATTATTTTTTGCAAATGAGAAAGCATAGCTTTCAAATAAAAAATTATAATTTAAGGAGAATAAACCAATGGCAAATGAAGAACAGACGATCAAGGCATTAGGCGCACGCGCGGCCTACAATCTGGCGGACGTAAACAAAACAAAGCCCCAGTACGGCGCAATTACCCCGAAATGGCTGACAAAGCTGTTGGAATTTAAAGGCTTGCCGACGGGTATTTACCGTGTGAACAAGGTCGTTGAGGGCGATACTCCGCTTGACGTTTTGTGCAGTCAGACAAAAAAGTCCGACATTATCCCCGACGGTTACATAAAATACGAGGAAGAACCTCGTGAGTATCGTTTAAATTCCATTTCCACCATCATCAACGTTAATACTGCGATAGAGGACGTTTACAGCGCGCCCTACGATCAGGTAAAGGAACAGCTTGCGCTCGGTATTGAGAGCCTGCGCGAACGTCAGGAAAGCCAGCTTATCAATAACGATGATTACGGCTTGCTCAAAAATGTTGCAGATTCGCAGAGGATACAGCCTGTTCAGAGCAACGGAGCGCCCACTCCCGACGACCTTGACGAGCTTATCACAAAGGTATGGAAAGAACCGTCTTTCTTCCTCGCTCACCCGAGAGCCATCGCAGCATTTGAAAGAGAATGCACGAAACGCGGCGTTCCTCCCGTAACAACAAATATTGCGGGCGGCACGTTCGTAGTCTGGAGAGGAATACCGATAATCCCTACCGATAAGCTCCTTGTAGACGGGCTGAAAAATCCCAAGAGCCAAAGCGGCAAGACCAACATTCTTCTGCTGCGCACGGGAGAGGCTAAGCGCGGCGTTATAGGACTTTATCAGGCGGGTATGAAAAACGAACAGTCAAGAGGGCTGTCGGTGCGCTTCAGGGGCATTGACGACAAAGGCGTGGCGTCCTATCTGCTGAGCCTTTACTGCTCTGCGGCTATCTTAGCGGACGACGCAATTGCAGTATTGGAAGATGTTGAGGTGGGCGAGTATTATGACTACGAATAATTTTGAAGCTTTAGATTATTCGGGATTGCCTTCGGAATATGAGCTGCAAACACTTGTCAACGGCCTTTTCGGTGATCTGGGCGGGAGCATTTTTGAACCCGACGTATGCGCCGACGGCATTCAAAAACTCGTTACAACGGGCGATACGGGAATTATCAATACCGCCGCGAGCAAAGCCGTCTCCGTGCTCGGAATAAGCGATTATGAAAATATTCTTGGAGAACTCGGCAGGGAACTGAATTTCGACAGCCTTTCGGGTGTGAGCAGCGAGTTTCCCGTTTTCAACGACATAGGCGGAGCTTTTCGCGAGCTTGAAGACCTGACCGCAGATTATACGAGCAAGGACGCGGATAACGCAGGATTTTCCCCAAAAGTAGTATCGCAGGCGCAGGCTGATGAAAATAACAGCATAAACGTCAGAACAACGGCGAATGATAACAACGTTATCCCGCAAAAGGACAGCAAGGGCGTGAGTTTTGAAACCGTCGGCGGTCAGAAAAACAACACGAGGATAGTTGTCGGCACGAAAACTCTCGAACAGATCCGTGAGGATTTCCCTATACTTCGCGAAAAGGTAAACGGCAATCCGCTTATATGGCTGGACAACGGCGCTACTACCCAGCGCCCGAAAGCCGTTATAGACAGGCTTAGCTATTATTACGAGCATGAAAACTCAAACGTCCACAGAGGCGCGCATACGCTGGCAGCGCGTTCTACGGACGCATATGAAAAGGCTCGTCAGACTGTCGCGGATTTCATCGGTGCGCCGTCTAAAGACAATATTGTTTTTGTAAGAGGCACTACCGAGGGAATAAATCTTGTAGCACAGGCTTATGTAAAGCCGCTTTTGGAGCCGGGCGATGAAATAATCGTTTCTCTTTTGGAGCATCATGCCAATATCGTTCCGTGGCAGCTTGTAGCACAGGAAACAGGCGCAGTAATAAAGGTAATTCCCGTTGACGATTCGGGACAGCTTATACTTTCCGAATACGAGAAGCTGTTTACGAAACGCACAAAGTTTGTGTCCGTAACGCACGTTTCAAACGTATTAGGCACGATAACGCCCGCAGCCGAGCTTATTGCAATTGCGCACAGGCACGGCGTTCGGATAATGATAGACGGAGCGCAGTCTGTGGCGCATATTCCCGTGAACGTTTCCGCGCTTGACGCTGACTTTTTCGTTTTCTCAGGACATAAAATTTACGCTCCCACAGGAATAGGCGCGCTCTACGGCAAAAAGGACGTTCTCGAAGCCGCTAAGCCCTATCACGGCGGCGGCAATATGATAAAGGATGTTACTTTTGAAAGAACGATATACAATCCCGCGCCGAATAAGTTTGAGGCGGGAACGGGCAGTATCGGAGACGCGGTAGGTTTAGGCGCGGCGCTTGAATACCTGAACTCAATCGGTATGCCCGCTGTCAGCGCATATGAACACGAGCTTGTAAGCTACGGAATGAAAGAACTTGCCAAGATAAACGGACTTCATCTTGTCGGAACTGCTCCCTCTAAATCAAGCGCGCTTTCTTTCGTAATAGACGGCGTATCGAATGATACCGTAGGGCAAATCCTTGATCAGAACGGGATCGCCGTGCGCGTAGGTCATCACTGCGCACAGCCTGTTCTTCGGCACTACGGGCTTGAAGGAGTTGTGCGCCCTACTTTGGCACTGTATAACACCTTTGAAGACATTGACACTTTGGTAAAAGTGTTAAGATCAATATAAAGACGGGACTTGATATGGAATTTTGTACAAAATTATTGCACGGCAAATCGGCAGGCAGATTTCAAAACGGCGCAACTCTCCCGCCGATAAGCCAGGTCTGCGCGTTCTCATATGAAAGCGCAGAGGAACTCGAAAAGGTATTTGCGGGGAAAGCGGCGGGCTTTGCCTACACAAGGATATCAAATCCGACGGTAGACGCTTTTGAAAGGCGCATTTGTGAGCTTGAGGGCGGACGCGCCGCGACTGCCTGTTCATCGGGAATGGCGGCTATATCGTCGGCGCTTTTGAATATCTTAGGCACGGGCGATGAGATAATTGCAGGCGCGGGGCTGTTCGGCGGAACGGTAGATCTGTTCCGCGACCTTAAAGAATATGGCATTACAACTAAGTTTGTAACGCATATGACTACCCACGAGATAAAAAAGCACATCACCGACAAAACAAAGGTGATCTTCGGCGAGATAATCGGAAATCCGGGGCTTGACGTTATGGATATCCGCAGTGTATCGGAGCTTGCACACGAAAGTAATATCCCGCTTTTTGTTGACGCTACTACCGCCACGCCGTATCTTATACGCTCCATTGAATACGGTGCGGATATTGTTATACATTCCTCGTCAAAATACATCAACGGAAACGGGAACTCAATAAGCGGAATAATCACAGACAGTGGGAATTTCAAGTGGGATTTGGATAAATATCCCGTGCTTGCGCCGTATAAAAAATACGGTCGCCTTGCGTTTACCGCACGGCTTAAAAACGACACATGGCGAAACATCGGCGGCTGTCTTTCTCCGATGAACGCATATCTGAATTTATTAGGCATTGAAACGCTTGCGTTAAGAATGGAACGTATCTGCGAAAACGCTCTGGCGCTGGCGAAGGCGCTGGAGAAAATAAACGGCGTAAAGGTAAACTACCCTGCTCTTCCAAGCAATCCGTATTATCCCTTAGTCCAAAAGCAATTCGGCGGCAAGGGCGGCGGGATAGTGACCCTCAGGGCGGGTTCAAGGGAAAAAGCCTATGCGCTTATGAACGCCCTGAAATACGCGCTGAATGCAACAAATGTCGGAGACACGAAAACTCTCGTCATTCACCCCGCTTCAACCATTTATCTTAACAGCACCGAAGAACAGAGAATAAACGCGGGCGTGTATGACGATACTATCCGCATAAGCGTAGGAATTGAGGACGCTTGCGACCTTATCGAGGATTTTACCCAAGCGATCGAGAGCATAAACGGAAAGGAATGATAAAAATGCCCGAATACGAAATAACCGACACGATAGATATAACCGATGTAAACTGTCCTATCACGTTTGTAAAGACAAAGGTGGCTCTGGACGAGCTGGACGATGGGGATATCCTTAAAGTCCACATGAACAGCGGCGAGCCTGCGCAAAACGTACCGAGAAGCCTTAAAGAGGAAGGTCACGAGATCCTGGAGTTTACCCAGAACGATGACGGAACATATGATCTTTTAGTCAGAAAGGTCGGTGATTAGCTTGGCGGAAAGAATAGGAAGCAACGATTTTGCCGAAAAGGTCCTGAGCTTTTCGGGGCTTTCCGTTGTGGAATTTTACACGGATACCTGCGTTCCCTGCAAGCGAATGTCGCCGATACTGTCCGAACTCAGCGAGCAATACTCCGACGAAGTTTTCATAGCGAAAGTAAATGCGGCGTATGAGCCTGAACTTTGCGAGAAATACGACATCGGCGCTACACCGACGTTTTTGCTGTTTAAAAACGGCGGGGAGGTAGGACGGTTTATAGGTACGCGAAAAAGGGAAGAACTTGAGCGCATTATTGACGAAAACAAATAGGAGGTATGAGATGAAAATAACAGTAGCGGGCGAAACAAAGGAATTTAACGAGGGCTTGACGATCGCCGAACTCATCAAACAGGAAAACATTGAAAATCCCGATTATATCACGGTATCGGTAAATGACGAGTTTGCGGATAACGAAAACTTTTCATCAATTGAATTGCACGACGGCGATGTCGTGGAATTTTTGTATTTTATGGGAGGAGGAAGCTATGGCATTCTCTAACGAACAGTTGGAACGGTATTCGCGGCACATCATCTTAAAGGAAGTAGGCGTAAAAGGGCAGAAAAAGCTCCTTAACGCAAAAGTGCTGATAATCGGGGCGGGCGGCTTGGGCGCGCCCTGCGCTATGTATCTTGCCGCCGCAGGCGTTGGAACGATCGGCATTGCAGACGCAGACGAGGTAGATCTGTCCAATTTACAGCGGCAGATCATTCACGCGACAGAGGACGTGGGAAAGCCCAAGGTGCAGTCCGCAAAGGAAACGATAAACAAAATGAACCCCGATGTCACGGTCAATACCTATCACGAATTTGTTTCCTCCGAAAACATAATGGAAATAATCAAAGACTATGATTTCATTATAGACGGCACTGATAATTTCCCCGCGAAATTTCTGATAAACGACGCTTGCGTTATGGCAAAGAAACCGTTTTGCCATGCGGGAATAATCCGCTTTCAGGGGCAGCTTATGACCTACGTTCCCGGAGAGGGACCCTGCTATCGCTGTGTGTTCAAAAATCCTCCGCCAAAGGACGCCGTGCCTACCTGCAAGCAGGCGGGAGTCATCGGCGCTATGGGCGGCATTATCGGCAGCCTTCAGGCAATGGAGGCAATAAAGTACATAACTGGTACAGGCGAGTTGCTTACGGGATATTTGCTGACGTTTAACGCGCTGAAAATGGAGTTTCGTAAAATCAAACTCCCCAAGCCGAACGGAAAATGTGCGGTGTGCGGCGACGAACCTACAATAACCGAGCTTGTGGATTACGAGCAAGCGGAATGTAACGGCGTGTGAGGAAGGCTTATGATAATAATATCAAATGACGATTTTCAGAAGATAGTCGATCACGCTTTGTCCGAACTCCCGAACGAGGCGTGCGGGCTTATCGCAGGCAGAACAGAGGGAAATAACAAGATCATCGAAAAGGTTTACTTGCTCAACAATATTGATAAGTCTAACGAGCATTTTTCGCTCGACCCGAAAGAGCAATTAGCCGCCGTTCGTGATATGCGCGAGCGCGGGCTTTCTCCCCTCGGCAATTGGCATTCCCACCCCGAATCGCCGTCAAGACCGTCCGAAGAGGACAAGCGCCTTGCCTATGACAAAACGGCGAGTTATCTTATCTTGTCGCTTATGGACAAGGATAATCCCGTGCTTAATTCGTTTCATATTGACGGTGATAAAGCAGAGTGCGAGGAATTAGTCATAAAGGAAAGAGAGCCATGAAAGATCTTGCGATAATAGGCAGCGGACCTGCGGGATTATCTGCGGCTTTGTACGCGAAAAGAGCAAACCTTGACGTTATCGTTATAGAAAAGGAATTTCAGGGTACGGGTCAGGTCGCCGAAAGCGCACAGGTGGATAATTACTTGGGACTTTGCGGAATAAGCGGATTTGATCTCGGCGAGAAATTCAGAGAACACGCGGAAAGCTTCGGCACAGAATTCCTTGAGGGCGAGGCAGTGCGCCTTGAACAAAAAAACAACGTCTGGATCATCACGCTCCAAAGCGGAGATATCATAGAGGCAAAAGCTGTTATCTATGCCGCAGGGGCGGCTCATAAAAGGCTGAATGTAAGCGGCGAAGAAAAGCTTATCGGCAAAGGCGTATCGTATTGCGCTATATGCGACGGCGCATTGTATCACGGCAAAACCGCAGCCGTTATCGGCGGCGGCGACACGGCTCTTGACGACGCATTGTATTTATCCGACATTGCCAAAAAGGTGTATCTTATTCACAGGCGAAACGAATTCAGAGGCTCAAAGAAAAGCGTTCTCAAAATAAGGTCGCATGAAAACATTGAGGTAATAACCCCCGCTAACGTCACCGAGATCGCGGGTGAAAACCGCGTAAGCTCAATAACGCTCGACAACGGGCGCAGTCTTTTCGTCGACGGAGTTTTTATAGCGATAGGTATGTCGCCTGCGTCCGATTTAGTGAGGAATATCGTTGATTTAGATGATAACGGCTATATCAAAGCTGACGAAACGGGAGTGACGCGAGCGCGGGGATTGTTTTGCGCAGGAGATGTCAGAACAAAGAAGCTGCGGCAAGTAATAACAGCGGCGTCCGACGGTGCAAATGCAGCAATGGCGGCGGCGGAATATTTAAAATAAAATGCATAGCGGCATTGCGGCAAACAAGCAATGCCGCTTTTATTTATACAAAAAATCTATAACTCAATATATAAGTTTTGTATTAGACAAAAAACACAAAGGGCGGTATAATCATTTTGCAAGAAAGGAAGATGACAAATTGAGAAATTACTTTGAAATGCTCATAAGGTCTAATTTCAGATTTGGGCGATGTTGAATTTCAGGACTATAAGATAACTTTTCTGTAAGGAGTGCAATATGGATTTTTTATTAAGCATTAACTGGATAGCGCTGTTTGCGCTTTCAATAGTAGGTCTGTTGTTTGTGCTGCTGCATCTTCTTTCAAAGAAAACGAACCGCACGGTCGTAACGCTTGTTGCTCTTGTGTTCGGCGCAGTTGTCGGAATAATTTTCGCTTCCGAAAACAATTCGTACCTTGTCTGGGTAGAGCTTATAGGCAATATTTATGTAAACGTGATAACCGCGCTTGCCGCGCCGATAATCATAGTTTCTATAATTTCGAGCTTTGTGTCGCTCAAAAGCAAACAAGCCGTCAGATCAATAGGAGTTCGCTCCGTGTTCTGGCTGTTAGCGTCAGCGGCAGGAGCAATTGTTCTGAGCCTTGCGGCAGGATCGGTCTTCGGACTTTGGGAAAAATCGACGGTGTTTGACGGCATAGCAGCTGTAAGCGATTCGATCGTTGAGGCATACGGCGACTTGAAGCAATCGTTTGACCAGACGCTTTTGGGACTTTTCCCGTCAAATATCATAAGCGATATAGCAAACAACAATATCGTTGCAATAATCATTATCGCCGCAGCAATTGCCTTGGCTTATATCGGGGTAGCTTCAAGCGAGGGAGAAGAAAAGGTCGTTTCGTTCAAGGATTTTGTAGAAGCAGCGAAGAAGATCATTTTCAAAATACTCAGGTTCGTTATCGACCTTACGCCATATGCAGTGCTTTGCCTGATAGCGTCCAGCGCCGCTGCGATCTTCTCGGATATTGACACTATTCTGCAATTGTTGCTCTTAGTGGGTATCATCTACGCAGTTGCGTTTTTCCACGCATATATATTTAACGGCGTACTTGTTAAATTTGTCGCAAAGCTTGATCCTATCAAATTCTTCAAGAAGATATTCAGCGCGCAGGCGACAGCGTTTACAACTCAAAGCAGTATAGGAACGCTCCCCGTGACAATTGACGCGCTGGAAAACAGAGTCGGCGTAAGCGAGGAGGTAGCAAACTTTACTGCCCCACTTGGCACCACGATAGGAATGCCCGGCTGCACCTGCGTGTGGCCCGTGCTGCTGGTTATGTTCTTTGTAAACGCAACGGGGCTTGACTGGGGAGTAAGCAATTACATTTTGCTCGCTGTTGTAACGCTTGTGCTGTCGCTCGGAAGTGCGGGCGTTCCGGGAATTGCAATAGTATCATCAGTAGCCGTGTTCAGCGCGCTGGATCTGCCGATTGCGGCAGTCGTTCTGCTTATCCCGATAAACACTATCTCGGATATGGCAAGAACGCTGAACAATGCGACCTGCGCGGCAGTATCGGCGGCGATCGTAGCCCGCAAGGAGGGGCAGCTTGACGACAGTGTATTTGATCAGGAGGAGAAAAAGATATGGCAGGCAAAACCAAAACAAGTCCAGCAGTAAAATTCACGATAGTATTGATAATTCTGGCGGCTGTATTTTTAGTGTTGAGCATCGTTTCCGCAAACCTTTCCGTAAGCAGAACAATAAATGCTATCGACACGATAGGCACGGTTGAATTTTCTGACGACAGCAAGGGAAAGATAGACCTTGCGCTGAAATACTACGGTGAGCTTGACCCTGATCTTTCTTTACAAAGCAAGGTCACAAACGCCGATGAGCTTACCGCTGCAAAATTCGAGTACGTTCGGCTTGCCATCAAAAACGCTTATCTTGCCGACAAAAACGGAGAGGACGAGGCGACAGTAAAAGAATATATTGGGCTTGCCCGCGAGAGCTTTGATGAATACTGCTCAACGGGCGAATGTAAAAATGTCAGCAATTACGATGACCTGACAGCTCTTGAAAGTAAATATTCAGAGGGCGGTGCGGACGCTTCGCAGAGTGCAGGCAGCCCCGAACCCGCAGAAGAAATAGAGCTTTGTTGACTTATCAACATCATTCAGGAGGAATTAAAATGTCAAAAATAAAATCACTGAAGCAGTCCGCTGCACGGCTTGCGGTACTGTTTTGGGCAATAGCGGCGCTGGTGCTTGCCGCCGAGCTCCCGCACGTTTATGCGGCGGTTGACGGCTCGTCAAGCGCAGAATACAATGCGGGAAAAGCCTATTACAACGCCGATTATGCTAATCTCGGCGATGAAAATTCGGTTTTTCAAAGCATTACATGGGAAGAAGCCGTTTACCTTTTCCAGCAGGAGGGCAACTATCTTATACTGTTCGGCGGCTCATGGTGCCCCAACACAACAGCGGTAATTGATTACATAAACGACGCGGCAAAAGCGGCAGGCGTTGATACGATATACAATCTCGATTTTCGCCTTGACGGTACGAACAGCGACACCCATATCCGTGAAACAAACGGTTCGGACAAAAGCGGCGCGGCTTACAATTACCTTTACGGCGAATTAGTAACGCGCTATCTTACGAATTTAAATGACTGGGTAGAGTATAAAGTCGACAGCGAAAGTGCGCTTACCTATACAAATTCCGAGGGCAAGGACGTTACTGTTCCAAAGGTTCAGGTTCCGTTCCTTTTCCTCTATAACAAGGACAACACCGTCAATAATGCGGGAGAATCCGTAGAGGGCGAAAAATATCCGATAGTATACGGCTTTGAAAAAATGCTTTATCGTGACGCAAACGGCGGCAAGGATCTCTTTACCGACAGCAAAACACAGGACGACACTACCCGTGTGACAGATTACGCAGAGCAGCTCAACAATGCGATTTTCAGCCACATCGGAACAGGGAACGACAAGGCTCAGCTTTCCTCGTTTACCGACGCCGATTATATCCGCCTTGCGTACAATGAAAAATCAGGCAGCACGCTGTTTGAAGAAGGTGACCAAATCAACATTCAAACGCTTACTTATAAACAGCTCCAATGGCTGTTAAATCAAAGCGGGAATTATCTCATCTTGTTCGGCGGTTCGTGGTGCGGAAATACGCAGGCTGTTATTGACCTTATCAATGATTACGCTGTCGAAAACAACGTGACCGTTTATAATTTTGATACCAAGCTTGACGGCGGATATGCAAAGAAATTCTGGAATTATGCGGGCGACGTTCATATCCGTGACAGCGAAAATGTATTTGCGAATTTATACGTCGACCTTGTAAACGAGTATCTTGACAATATTGAAACCGAATACACGATTGAAAGCGGAAACTATATTTACTACCTTTCCGACCCCGCCGATGAAAATACAAAGGTCATAGCAAACAAGCTCCAAGTTCCGTATTTCTTTGCCTATAACAAAGACACCGTTGACGAAAACGGGCATGACGCTCCCATTCTCGGCTATGTGGAGAAAATGTATGTGCTTGATGAAACAAGCGAAGATTACATAGGAAACGACAAAAATCACGAGGATTATACTACGGCGGCTGAAAGCGTTATAAACAGCTATAAAACAGCGGGCGTTTCTTCGGGAGAAACCATCGACGGAAGTGACAGCACCGATTCCGATAACACGACCTCCTCAACGAACGATCGATCCGACAGCAACGCACAGAATGAACCCGAAGCTCAGGATCAAAACGACGTCCTGCCGAAGATAATAGTTGCGGTAGTAGGCGTAGTTATAGTTGCAGGCGTTGTGATATTCGTTGCGGTAAAGAAGAAAAAATCAGATCACGGCGGCGATGACAGCGGCTGCTGCTAAGCTGCAAATTTAAATTCTGTTTGATTTAACGACATCACAAATAAAAACCCGCTTGAACGGTGAATTCAAGCGGGTTTGCTGTTTGTGTACGCCTTTTTTGTACGGCTGAATTTTAATGAAAATTTATGGAATATGTAATCAGATAAGAGTACACATACAAGTGCCGCTGCTGGCGTTGAAGTATACGCAGTAGCCGCAGGTGAAGGGCTGAGGCGGGGGATCTGGCATAGCATCTGCCGCAAACGCCTTGGGGCTGTATCCGCCGCACGAAGGAGTGTCAGGCTCCACATGCGCATTATACATGCTCGAGTCGCTGTATCGACCGCCTCCGGCGACCTTTTCCATATCCTTTTCGTTTAATTCAGACATATTCTCTCTCCGTTTCTTACATAAGCTCCTTGCAGTAATAAGCCATCGGGTTGTCGGTTGCCTGCAAGCTGCTTGAGCAATTGTCGCAGGACTGGACCTGCGCCGAATTCAAAGATGCAGATGCGTTTAAAGATGAATTTTTTGCGTGAAAGCATTTGCAGTTCATTCCGTCTTTTGCGGAATGTTTTGTCAAGCCGCTTTGCTCATACTCGGCACAGGTCTTTTTACCGAAGCTCATAGTGGACATAGTACCACCTGTGGCCTGCTCCAGTTCCTTTTCGTTTAATTCAGACATAATTATTTCTCCTTTTCTTAAATAAGTTCTTGACAGTAATAAGCCATTGGGTTGTCAGCAGCCTGCAAGCTGCTTGAGCAATTGTCGCAGGACTGGACCTGCGCTGAGTTCAAAGATGCAGATGCGTTTAAAGATGAATTTTTTGCGTGGAAGCATTTGCAGTTCATTCCGTCTTTTGCGGAATGTTTGGTCAAGCCGCTTTGCTCATACTCGGCACAGGTCTTTTTACCGAAGCTCATAGTGGACATAGTCCCTCCTGTGGCCTGTTCCAGCTCCTTTTCGTTCAGTTCAGACATAATTATCCCTCCTTTTCTTAGATTATTTCTTTGCAGTAATAAGTCATCGGTCGTCAGCAGCCTGCTGAACAATTGTCGCAGGACTGAACTCGCTCCGAACTTAAAGCAGTGTTTTGGTGATTTGTTCTAATTTCATTTATCTCTGTTATGGGAATCTCTCATTTATTCGTTGTAATGCGGCTTGTTGTTGCACCACCATGCGCCCCGTTCGTAGCTGCAATAGTAGCAGTCGCCGCAGCGCC
Organism: uncultured Ruminiclostridium sp.; assembly: GCA_947627695.1. Lineage (GTDB taxonomy): Bacteria > Bacillota > Clostridia > Oscillospirales > Ruminococcaceae > Ruminiclostridium_E. The sequence continues at coordinate 36,322 of CANQXF010000011.1, forward strand.
CTGTGTGACCGTATTCATTATTCGGATCGAACACTTTCTGGTCGCAGGCGTTAAGCGTTTCCTCATCACGATATGCAGCTTTTTTCCCAAGGGAGTAGCTTGAGTTGCAGGCCCCGCACCTGTAATGGCCGCAAGAGTTGAATATACTGACCATTATCTGACCGTGAGCGCGAAGTGTGCCGCAGCCTCCTGCCGAGACGTCCATCTCCTCGTCTGCAAGCTCGCCCGACTTATGCATAGCCTCAAAATACGCCTTTGCATTTTCCTCGGTGAAGTCGGTCATGCCGTTATCATGCGCTATCTTCAAAAGCTCCTCGGGGGACTTGGCCGTGCGGGCTTTTGCCAAAATTTCTTCGTTCATAGTTTTGGCCTCCTTAATCATTTGGCGAGTTATGTTTGGGGTTATCGCAAAGCCACAGCCCGCCTTCGTAGATAAAGTATTTGCAGTTGCAACAGAATAGACCTTTGTTGCAATCCAAAGGCCCCCATATGTAAGCGCCGTGGACCGCGAACCCTCCGTCATAGGTCCCCACCATGTATCTGCCGCAGGACTTACATACAAATTCATCGCAGGAATTAAGGTGAGTAACGACCGTTCTGCCGCCCTTTTTGCACCCGCCGGCCGAAACGTCAAGCTCCTCGTCCGAGAGCTCGCCGGAACGGTGCATAGCCTCAAAATACGCCTTTGCATTTTCCTCAGTAAAATCCTCAATACCGTTTTCCTTCGCGAGCTTCAGAAGCTCCTCGGGTGAACCCGCACCCACTGCCTTTTTGTACATTTCGTCGTTTGTCATAATATCTTCCTCCGTGAAATTATTTGTCGGGCTTTTTCTTATGCTTCAATTATACCATTTTTTTACCCACTGTGCGTTGTAATCTGCGCTGTATTTGTGTCGTTTACGGCGTTTCAGCGGGTGAAAACCAAAAATCAGAGTTCAGAAGGCAAATTTATGATTGTTGCAAACTACGTTTAAACAGCGCAGATTACACAGCGCTGAGGGCATTTATATGCTATAATTATTACAGACGATCACGTTTCCGCAAAATTTTTTAAGGAGGAACTTTACCATGAAACGTGAAGAAATGATCCGAAAAGCAAAAACCGCCAAAGACCCCGAAGAGCTCGCCGGGATATTAAAAGACTCAGGTATGGGAGAAATTACCACAGAAACCGCCGAAAAGCTCTTTAACGTGCTGCACTCTTCAAAAGAGCTTACCGACGAAGAACTGGACGTTTCCGCAGGCGCAGAGATCGATGCCTCCGCAGGCGGCTGCTTCCTGTTCAATAAGACAGTCTGCCCGAACTGCCATGGCGTAGGCAATTTCTCCACCGTGACTGCGAAGAACCCCGACGGAGTTACCAGCACCGTCCACTGCAATAATTGCGATAGCGACGTGGTCGTGCCGATGCCCGGTGTGCAATGACGGCAAACAAATTATACCACCAATGCGATAATTAAAAAGGCAAATTCTGTTACAGCTGCAACGTCGTTTATTGCTGATAATAAAGCGACACCTGTTATAAAAGGTCTATCTCTTTAAGGAAACATTATGAAATACATACTTAATGAAAACATCGCTTTAAGAAGCTGGCGGCTCGTGCCGTTTGCCTATTACATCAAAGGCGTAAGACGCGCCCAAAAGCTCTCGGCGGAGGACTTTCTGTTTCTTCTTTCCTGCGACGGCAAAACCGAGCATGACCCTGAGCAGGACTGTATAAAGCGCTTTTCGGAGCTTGGACTTATCCGCCCCGCAAAGGCGGGAGAAGCTCTCAGCGACTGGCAAAAAGCCCGCTTTTGCGACAACCGCTATATGCCCGGGGTGAACTGGTCCATAACAGGGAAGTGCAACTACAACTGCAAGCACTGCTTTATGGCAAGGGACAACGCCAAGATGATGAAGGAGTTTTCCTGGGAAGAAATGCTTGCGGCGCTGGACGAGTTTGACAAGTGCGGCATACAGACGATCGAGCTGACAGGCGGAGAGCCTATGCTCCACCCGCATTTTATGGACCTTGTCAGAGAGATCAGCCGCAGGGGAATGGACATCGACGTTATACTCACTAACGGCGCTTTTCTGACCCCCGAGATACTTCGGGAAATAAAAGCCCTCGGTTTCAACCCACTCTTCAAAATATCCTTCGACGGTCTTACTCACCATGACTGGATGAGAGGCGTTGAAGGCGCAGAGCAAAAGACCCTTGAGGCAATAGATATGTGCGTTGCCGAGGGAGTTAGGACAGGCGTTCAGATATGCATACACAAATACAATCTGGACACGCTTTTCGACACAGTCAAGCTGATAGCGGAAAAGGGCGTGAAGTGGATACGCGTCATACGCACCTCAGAGTCGCCGAGATGGGCGGAAAACGCCCCCGACGCAAGCCTTGGAATTGAGGAATACTACGACGTCTCAATAGATATCCTCACAAGATACGCTAAAACAGGGCTCAAGGCAGAGCTTATACTCTGGCAGTTCGCCGACTATTACCCCAACTGCTCAGGATACCGCTTCGTGCCTGTGGACTGCTCGAAAGACCGTGAACGGGATATGCGGCGACCTACCTGCGTTGGCGCACGGGGCTCAATGGCTATATCCTCTGAGGGGCAGGTCTCGCCCTGCAACCAGATGTCAGGCTATTTCTCCAAAAACGGGTTTGACATCGGAAATATCAAAAACGGCGTTCAGCCCCTTTTGCAGGAGAGCAGATATATGGATACCATAACCCTCTCCTGCGGTAAGGTGGGGGAGAACAAGCTCTGCTCGGTATGTAAATACTTCGGTTACTGCCTGGGCGGGTGCAGGGCTATCGCGCTTGCTTTTACCAACGATTTTCTTGCGGCAGACCCCTCAAAATGCGTGTTTTACAGAAAGGGCTATTATCAGAAGGCAAGAAAAGCATTCGACAAGGCGGGGGAGGAATGCGGCAGAAAATTTGTCTGCGTGACCCCGATAGAAGAATTTGAAAAGGAGATGTTATTATGACAGAGATCAACGAAAAGGACATGGAAAATGCAGTGGGCGGTCTGTTTTCATCAGGAACCGACAGAGAACTGGTTTATGTTTTCAGCACCTGCGAAAAATATGAGCCGTCGAGCGAGGAGTATAGAAACCTTTCAAGTAATCAGCATATGTGCGCAAACTGTGCGCATTTCCACAGAGGCGGCGGGTCTTCACCGAACCTCGGCAAATGCGATCTGAAATAAAGAAAGGAGCAAACATCATGAAAGAGATCGACGAAAAGGACTTGGAGCATACCGCAGTCGGCTTTTACAGCTACACAATAAACGAAAAAATCCCCGAGAAATCTCTCGGGGATATTTATTTATAAAAATCATTCTTCGTCCATTTTTTCCTTAAATTCCAGCGCAAGCATAGTCAGATCGTCGAACTGCTCTGCCTCGCCCACAAACTCGTCAACGTTTGTCTTGACCGCTTCAAGTATTTTCTGCGGGGACTTATCCGAATTTTCAGTAAGCACCTTTTCCAAACGCTCCATACCGTACAGCTCCTTGTCAGCGTTTGTAGCCTCAGTAACACCGTCGGTGTATTGGAATACCTTGTCGCCGGGCTCAAGTACCATACTGCCCGATTTATAACGCATATCCTCCATTCCCGCCAGAACGAACCCGGGCTTTATCTTATACGGCTTGAATTCTCCGCCCGCGTGGGAGATAAAGGGCATTTCGTGTCCTGCGTTGACGTACCTGAATTCGCCTGTAACAAGGTCCAGAACTCCCTCAAACGCCGTGATGAACAGCCCCTCCGAGTTTGACGAGCAGAGCATATTGTTGACCTCGCTGAACACTGCTCCAAGGTCCTCTCCAGGTTCGGTGTGATCCTTGATAAGCGTCTTTCCGATTACCATAAAGAGCGCCGCAGGAACGCCCTTGCCCGAAACATCGGCCATAACGATGGCAAGGTGGTTCTTATCGACCATAAAGAAGTCGTAGAAGTCCCCTCCCACCTCCTTTGCGGGATTCATCGAGGCGTAAATATCGAACTCGTGTCGCTCAGGGAAAGCGGGGAAAATGCAGGGCAGCATTGATGCCTGAATGTGCCTTGCAACATCCAGCTCAGCGCCAATGCGCTCCTTCTCCGCCGTAACACGGCTCAGGTTCTTGATGTACTCGTCAAGCTCGCTCACCATATAATTCAGCGAACCTGACAGATCCTCAAGCTCGTCTCCCGTTTTAACGTCGAGCTTGAATTCGTCAAGGTGTTCTATGTTGTCCTCAACAAGCCCCGTTGCCGCTTCGTGCAGGGTCTTGATCGGGCGGATAAGTATTCTTCTGACGTAGTAGTAATACGCAAACACCGACACGATAAGAACGCCCAGTGTTATGCAGATAGTCAGAAGCATGATCTGTCTTATCTGCGCGTTTATCATATCCATCGAGATATCAACGCTTGCAAGGGCGGCAGGCTGTCCCGCGCTGTCAAGTATCGCAACGTATGCCGAGGCAAGATAGCCGTACTCCTCGTTTTCTGTGACGAGAATAGTCTGCGGGGCGTTGACCGCAAAAGCCTCGTGCATAAGCCTGTCGCCGTCGCCGTAGTAGGCGTCCTCGTCGCCCAGCTCGCACACGCCGTCCTCACCCGGAACTCCTGCGTCCCAAATGTAGACCATAACGTCGTCCTCAGGCACCACGACGTAGAAGTATTTCGGCTCGATGTTTTTCTTAAGGGAAAGCAGGTAGTCCGCCACATCAAAGTAGTAGTCGTCCTTCTCTCCCGTCTCGTAATATTTTGCAATGCTGTCGCCGTCTATGTACTCCGACGCAGCAGAGGCAAGGCCGAACGCTAAGTTCTTGTAATATTCCTCCATTCTCATACGGTACAGCCCCGTTATCGACGGGATAAGCGCCAGAGCAAGCGCCGCCGCCATCGTTACAAGACCAAGTATCAGCTTTGGCTGAAGAGTGATTTTTCGGGTCTTTTTCATTTCGTTTCCTCCATGGAAAGTATGTGGAGCCGAAGGTGTCCGTCGGCTACTCGGTATAAAACCCTGTCGGGTGAAAGGTATATTTCCTCGCGATAAACAGGCGACATACCCGCTGTAAGTTCGGTGACGTAATACCTCCTGCCGCCCAGCTCGACCTCCGTCATTGCGTTGTATTTTCTGAACCTGTCAAGCGCCTCGCCCCGCGTCATAGTGTGATTTATGCTCATCAGCTCTCTTTCAGGCCTGCTCCAGTAGGGAAGCGCCTCGGTCTGCGGCTTTGCTTCGTTCCAGTATCTTTCAAAATCGCCGAAAATTAGCCTTACCATTTCAGCGGCATTTTTTGCGCACTCAAGATATATATCCACGCTGTCAACGTCGGGGGTTATCGGAAAGCTCCGCTGTAATATAACGTCCCCCTTATCCAGCTTCGGGGCGAGCTTGTGCATTGTAACTCCCGTTTTAGACAGCTCGCGCTCCATCGCCGCCTCAATGGGGTAATAGCTCCTCCCCTGCGGCAAAAGCGAGCTGTGAGTATTTATGCCTTTGAACTCGGGAACGCCCTCGGGAATGGGTATAATGCGGTTATACTCCGCCACAAAGAACATCTCGCAGCCGTCCTCACGAAAATATTTCCTCACCGCCTCAGGTGTTATTGCCTCGTAATAAACGGGTATCCCGCGCTCTTTTGCAAGCCTTGTTATTGAGTATTCGGTGAAGTAGTCCTCATCATTGTGATATGTATAAAGCGCCAATATCTCGTGTTCCCGCAGAAAATATTCAAAGCAGGACAAAAACACGTCGCTGCCGAAATATACGACTTTCATATTATCCCTCTAAATCCTTATTATAAGTGTGTTAAAGCCCTGATAGCGCCGATAGAAAAACTCCTTCGCGCGCTTTTTTATGACCAGCACGCCCATGCTGTCCATATCGAAATCGCCGTCGACGCTCGCCTTTTCGGTCTCAAGTCCGAACGGGTTGAACGAGGTGGCGTCGTCGCGCATATGAAGCTCCAGAATGCCGCTTTCGTACATAATTGCGGTTATCTGTATATATCCGTCGGTCCTGCCGCTGAAGCCTTTGTTTAAGATAGCCATACCTATCTCCTCAACGGTCATCGTCACCAGCATACTCTGCTTCATATCGGCGCCCCATTTTTCGCAGAACTCCTCAAGCTCATGGCTGACGTCCATAACGTCGCTGGAATTGCTTAATATCGTCTTTTGGTATATCCTGTCCTCCGACACTCCTTCGCCCTTGTATCTCCCGCCCAGCGAGGTCAGAAGGAACACGCCGAGTGACCCCGCCTCTGTGAGAAGAAACAGCAGCCAGAAGTATTGAAGTCCGAACATATTGCACAAAAACGTCAGCGGTATCAAAAGCACAGCACCCCTGAGCGTCTCTAAAATAAAGGAGGGCTTTTCGTTGCCGCAGGCCTGATAGTATCCGCATATCAGTATATTCAGTCCCGCAAACAGCGCCGCTATTCCGTAAATTCTGAGCGCAACATAAGCAAGCGCCTCCGAGCTTGAGCCCGCTATGCCGAAAAGGGAACACATCAGCCCGGGGAACACCTCCACCAGAATTATCAATGCCCCGCCGACCGCAAGCCCGCTTTTTAAGCCGAGGGAAACGACGCTCTTTTTGCCCTTTGAGTTATGCTCGCCCTGATACGTTGAGAGTATCGGCTGCATTGCCCGTGAAGTCCCCTCAAACAGATAAAGTATAAGGTATGACGTGTTCTGGATAACGTCGAATACCGCTACTGCTTCCTCACCGCCGAGGCGAATAAGCATATTGTTGCATATCAGGAAGAATATCATCTGATATAAATACTGCACCGAGGTCGCAAGCCCCGCCTTCATTGATGCGAAAGAGCCGAATATCTCATACCCGCTTGGCAAGGTGAAGCGAAGTGAGCTGCCCTTTCGGAAGAACCCCGGGAGATATATGCCTATTGCGATTATCTGCCCCAAAGCGGTAGAAAGAGCCGCACCCTGCGCGCCCATATCGAGAAAGATGACCAGTATAACGTTTAAAGCTATGTCGCATACGTTTCCCACCACCGAGCCGAGCCCCGCGAGCTTCTGACTCTCGTTGTTGCGAAGAAAATAGTTGAATATGTTGGACATATAAAAGAGAGGCGTGGCGGAAACGAGTATCCTCAGATACCCCTTTGTAGCAAGGTAGAGCTCACCGTCAGCAGTCTTTGTGCCCAAAAGGTTCAGCAGCTGCTCAATAAAGATATTTCCAAATATCGCAGTAGATATGCTGAAGATAAGAGCGAGCCAGAAAACGCCGTTAAAACCCTTTTTAGCGGCGTCTCTCTTTCCCTCGCTCATCAGTCTTGAATATTTCACCGAGCCGCCCAGTCCAAGAGCGTGGGCGAACATACAGTTTATCATATATACGGGAAGTATCAGCCCGATAGCCGCAAGCCCCACTCCGCCCAGCTTTTGCCCGACTACTACCGCGTCAGCCATATCGCTCAGCGCCCAGCCCAGCGACGACAGCATTGCGGGGATCCACAGGCGGCGGAACATCTTCCCGGTAAAACCGTCCTTAACGTGCAGAAAGATCATCTCCACAAATATCAGAGTATATTTTATTATATCATATTATATCATAAAATGAAAGTTTTGTATATGATCAGCCGTCTTTTTTTCTGTTCCACACGCAGTCAGGGAGCAAAATGCGGCTTAAAATATAATAACAGCCTTCGATTATTATACCATATTTTTCGACCTGCCGACGTGTTGTCTGCGGAAATTACAAGCCGCAAACAATGGGTCTTTTTTCAGGCTTTATGCCGATATGTCGCAATCGGCATAAAAACAGCGCAGATAACACGTCACGGCGGTTTCAAATGTGCTATAATATATGTAAAGGGAAAAGGAGGTGCGACGTGGCAAACGGTATTTTATCAGATGACCAGCTGTTTAATGTTTCGGGAGGAACTGACAGTGCTGATACAGAGGACATATCCTCCAATTACAGCTCCTGCGGTGACTGGATCTGTGCGTCCTGCCGCTGCCCCTGCACCGATAAGATACACTTATGCAATAACGGCGGCATTTCACGGACAGTCTGCCGCTATTGCCTGAATTATGATTTGGCAGGAGAAGTATGCAGATTAGGTCACTCTTTTATCTGACACAGACAAAGCGTTGACGGAAAAAATAACAGGAGGAACCGCTATGGAAAAGGAAAAGCATCTGATGAGCGATGAGGATATGGAAAAAATCGGGGGGGGGGTACACTATAAGAAATAACCACGAAATATGTGACCAATTTGAGCCGATACCGTATTCTACAACGTCCAAATATTACTGTCGGCACTGTGTACATTACGTTAGTATACCTGGCATAGGCATAGACTTAGGAAAATGCGACGTCAGATAAGTATTGACTTCGGAGGAATATTATGGATAACGAAAAAAACACTCTTAATGACAGCGAGCTTGAAAACGTCGGGGAAGGGCATACTGTAAAAGGAGACGATGAAATATGCGATCGGTTTGAGCCGATCTCGTATTGTATCGGAATGGACAATTTTCATTGCAGACACTGCATACATTTCGTTTTGCGTTCAATAACAGATTTATCAGGAAAATGCAGCGTCAAATAAGTATCGATTTCGGAGGAATATTATGGATAACGAAAAAAACGCTCTTGATGACAGCGAGCTGGAAAACGTCGGCGGAGGCTATACCGTCGGCAACGATGAAGAAATATGCGACCAATTTGAACCGATACCGTATTATCATTTGCAAAAGTATTATTGCAGACACTGTGTTCATTACGTAAAAATGCCGGGGGTCACTGCCGTAGGAACGTGCGACGCAAAATAATACAGCCCCCGCTTCGGCAGAAAACAATTTTTGGATAATTCCCGCAAGGGTTTATCATATATCACATAAGTCAGGAGTAATGAAAAAATGGAAAACAAACCTATCACAAAGTTTCTCAGGTTCACGGCGTGCCTTTACGTCATAATCGGAGTATGGTCTGCCATCGTCGGAGTGCTTGCAATCGTATCGCTTATCGCTCTTCCCGGTCTTACCGACCTTATGGCGGAAGCAGGCGAAGCTGCGCTCGAGGTAACCCCGCTTACCTACATAAGCATTGCGGTATCTCTTATCTGCGCAATAATAGACGTCGTTCTGGGAATTATGGCATTAAAGCACAAGAACCTCAACATCGTCTATAAAATAGGCATAATCACGATGATAGCAAGCGAAGTTTTCACCGCCACTGAGCTTTCCTCTGTCGCCGACTGGGTAACTCTGGCGCTGGGACTTGTCGTTCCCGTCCTCTTCCTTATCGCGGTGTTAAAGCAGATAAAGCTTGACGGCGAAACGAAATAAATACAGCTTACGGCAGGATATTATCCTTTCGCAATTGCACGAAACAAGAAAAAGCCCGACTCATTATCGGGCGCTCCTTAAAGAAGTTTATCTTATGTACAAAAGACTGCATAGCTGGCTCTATGCAGCCTTTCTCTTTTTGTCATAAGGCAGCACGTTCAACCGTAACAGTTGCTGTCAAAACGTTAATGGGAGTTAACTTTTGGAATATCCGAATATTTGCGGACTATTCCGATAAAATGTGCCGATTTCTTTGTTTCCGCAGAAACTGCACATACCATTGAAGATGGTATATAAGTGTGCCCTTGCCTCAAGGGAAGAAACATTGATGGGATTAAAGAATGGCTTTGTCCTGTATCTGTTAGGTTTTGATTATCCATATTTCCACCTTTTTATTTCGAAATTTCTGCCGACACGGTAATGATAACACTATACATTTTAAAAATCGGACCAAAAGCGCTCCAGTTTTTTCAAAAAGTCTTGTTTTGTTTCATATGGTCAGTCATTATTGTGTTTGATTATTGGTGAAGGCAAAAATTGCTTTTGTTAATGATCACCTTTTTGCTTGCTGCTGTATACGCCCGGAATTTGGGTGTATTTTTTTAAAATTCAACATTCGTTGTGCAAGCAATACAACTATTTTTTATATATAAAAATAAGAGCAGTACTGCAATTAAGCAATACTGCTCTGTTTGTTTTTACATCAGCAACCGATTAACTTTAATCTTTAGGGTGAAAACTTATTTATGACTGCCTCTCTATGTGTTGTCATTGATTATGTTATGCTAATTTTTCCACCCTATAAATTTACACTACTCTCAAACAGCCTATGATCTGCCATATGTACAGTGGAGTTTTACTACCCTATAAATTTACACTACTCTCAAACAATGTATGAGCTTTGACAAATTTATGATGAGTTTTACTACCCTATAAATTTACACTACTCTCAAACAAATCGTGAGCATATATCATCGGCGGCAGAGTTTTACTACCCTATAAATTTACACTACTCTCAAACAGGAGCGTCAAAGTCTGCATAAGCGGGGCGGTTTTACTACCCTATAAATTTACACTACTCTCAAACGCAGAATGCGGCGCGGGACATAGCTGTCAGTTTTACTACCCTATAAATTTACACTACTCTCAAACGTTGTTTGACAACCGCACTGTGCAAACGTGGTTTTACTACCCTATAAATTTACACTACTCTCAAACTGTCCTGCAAGCCGGGGGAATGATAAGCCCGTTTTACTACCCTATAAATTTACACTACTCTCAAACCATTAAACGGACATTTTATGATGTGTGATTGTTTTACTACCCTATAAATTTACACTACTCTCAAACGTGACAGCGGCGACGGAGCCGCCGATGAAAGTTTTACTACCCTATAAATTTACACTACTCTCAAACGTTAGTGAGGGTTATAGCGGTTTTTTCTTTGTTTTACTACCCTATAAATTTACACTACTCTCAAACGTTAGTGAGGGTTATAGCGGTTTTTTCTTTGTTTTACTACCCTATAAATTTACACTACTCTCAAACCTGTGGCAGTGTCTATTTCTTTCTGTATCGGTTTTACTACCCTATAAATTTACACTACTCTCAAACAAGGAGGCTAAAGCATGAGCACAAAGAAAAGTTTTACTACCCTATAAATTTACACTACTCTCAAACCATAGTTCCGATAGCCTTTGCCCACCAGCGGTTTTACTACCCTATAAATTTACACTACTCTCAAACAAGAATAACGTGATTTATTTCGTTTGTAAGTTTTACTACCCTATAAATTTACACTACTCTCAAACTACCAGCACAAAGTCTTTAAGGATCTTCCTGTTTTACTACCCTATAAATTTACACTACTCTCAAACTACCAGCACAAAGTCTTTAAGGATCTTCCTGTTTTACTACCCTATAAATTTACACTACTCTCAAACCTTGGGACGGCACTATATATGCTGCGGAGAGTTTTACTACCCTATAAATTTACACTACTCTCAAACGGTTAAACCTGATACAATGGACATTATACTGTTTTACTACCCTATAAATTTACACTACTCTCAAACATTTGCGTGGGTAGATGATACGGACAATAGTTTTACTACCCTATAAATTTACACTACTCTCAAACAGTGTGGTCAGTCGGTCGTCGTCCATGACGGTTTTACTACCCTATAAATTTACACTACTCTCAAACATGGAGGAAGCTATTATTATTGCGTTTCTGTTTTACTACCCTATAAATTTACACTACTCTCAAACACACGGTAGTGTGGACAAGCCCCGTATTTGTTTTACTACCCTATAAATTTACACTACTCTCAAACTTTCCAATCAATGTTATTCATTTGATTTTCGTTTTACTACCCTATAAATTTACACTACTCTCAAACCGAAGGAATTGTGCAGCCAAACTACTTATGGTTTTACTACCCTATAAATTTACACTACTCTCAAACCTTGCGCTGTTATATGCCGCCTGTACTTTTGTTTTACTACCCTATAAATTTACACTACTCTCAAACTGCAATATTCAGCTTTCGGGTAGCACTGGAGTTTTACTACCCTATAAATTTACACTACTCTCAAACTTGCCCTTCGAGCTTGCCGAGGAATTGCGGGTTTTACTACCCTATAAATTTACACTACTCTCAAACCTCAAATTTTGAGATAATGACACTACTCATCAGTGAAAATCTACAGGATATAATCAGTATAGCATATTTTGCAATAAAGTCAATAACCTTTATATTATGCACAAATCTTTATCAATAATAATGCGAGTCTCATGTTTCAGCAATGCTGTCGCTTTACTTTCTATACATATAAGTGTTATGCCGTTAAGCAAAACGCTTTGAAACAAATCTTCAGCCTCACGGTCCGTTATATAATCCCTTAGACCTACCGTTATAAACACCTTTCGTTTTTTATACTTCATCGAAGCCATGATAAATTCAAACAGTTTTTCGGTGAGCTTTTTATCTGTTTCCACGATGTGAAGATCAAAGGCTTTTAAAATGCCTGTTATATCATTTGGCTGACAAATATCCGTTTCAATATCTATATCTTCCAGAAGATCAAACAAATATTTTTCAATATATGTATATAGTTCCTGCGTGGCATTATAAAGTGCGCCATTTACAGCCTTTTCTTTAAGTTCAGAACAAATTGCGGAAAGAATGTCCTTCCTGTTAGATGTAAACGGTATAAACTGTGTGATAATATCTGCAAATTTGCTTAGATCCAACGGAACATAATTTTCAGATATCACCGTATCGCCATTGATTCCGTTTATCTGACGATAAATATCATCAGCAATTTCATAAAACATTTTCTGATTCTCTATAACGATAGTTTGAACCTTATCATTTTGTATATTGATCTCCAAGCCTATCGGCGGGTATACTAACATCATATGATGATCAACCTTTCGTCGCTGTCTACTATATCGTTTATATAATTTCCCGTCAGAAATTCCATTTTGGAAAACTGCTTTTCTGTAACACTAAGTATCTGAACAAGACCTTCCGGCGGTTTATTTGCTCTTACATTACTGATGATACTGTTTGCCATATTCTGATTAAGAGACAATCTGCAATAAACAGATTCCTGCATCATCATAAATCCGTTCTTTATAAGAAACTTTCGGAATCTGCTGTAATTTCTTCTGTTTTCAGCAGTCAATACGGGAAGATCAAAAAATATAATTATCCTCACGAATCTATAACTCACCTTTCCCTCCGACTGAATAAAAATTTATCTTTGAAATATCATTATCTTCTATAGCGTCAAAAACGCTCTGACAATAGATTTTTATAGCATTGCTCACATACTGTTGCTTATTATTTATTCTGACGGTATTGTTGAGTACATTTACAAGCAGGCGTTTTTCATCGCTTGTAAACTTAGTAAACCTTTCAGAATACACAATCCTGTCAACAAGCACGCGGAACGGTTCCATAAGGTCGCACGACAAATTGAAATGATTAAACATATTATTATGGAACAAGCCTATCTGTGTTATGTATCCATGCGAGACAATTTCTCGGTTAAATGCCGAAAGCAGAATACTGTAACCGTAATTCAAAGCGGCATTGGTAACGCAATCCGTGCTTCTGGTAAAATCCATTCCGAAAAGAGCATTAAAATATACTTTTGCGGCATGACCCTCTCTGTTTGTTATATCGCCAATCTCTATTTGTGTCAAATAGCTGTTAAGCAGCTGTGACTCATCATACTTTTCTTTTTCCGCTAAGAACGCCGATTGCTGCCTTATTTTTTCAGCAACTATCTCTGTCCATATATACATTTTGACTTCGTCGTTCCATTTTATCTGCTTTCTGATCCTGTCTGCCGTGTCATGACTGCCATAATAAGATACAAGCTCACATGAGGGGCTTCGTTTTTCATCACAAAAAATTACTTTAATTTTTTTCTCATTAAGGGCAGCAATCAGACATCCTGTAATTGAAACAGCAGGATCCTCAATGATAAGAACAGACAGCTCATCAAGATAAATTTTTTTGACGGATTCCTCTGTTCTTATCACAAGATACCCTGTTTTAAGGTCAAGCTTTGCCCTTTGGGTAACGATTACTGTTCTCCAGCTCATAACGTCAAAAGGTTAGGAGATCTTTTTTCATAAAGACCTGTCGGCGACTGATCTATAATGTATATGGAATTTATGCCTTTTATTTTTGAAATGGTAGAGTTGATAGTCAGGGCCCCTGCGTTATCCTTTCCTCCGATAGATTTAAGATCGCAGCCCGTGGATCTGCCTGTTTTGAGCAAAGATAATATGTTGGCGAGCGTTACGGTCTGTTCAGTAAGAGAAAGCTTTTCAAAATTTTCTCTGCAGGAATTTACTTTATTGCCCGTATCGCCAAGTTTTACTTTAAACGGCACTGACAGCATTTTATTTACAAGAACATCAAATAATTCAATATTATTTTCGCAGCTTATTCCGATACTGTTTTCAGCGCTGTTTCTTTTATCTGTCTTGTACTTTTCCGTAAATGAACTTATCCTTTTTGCATAGTCGTAATGCTTTTTATCGAGTATAAGTGAAACGGCAGAAGAAATACCTAAATTTTTGCCGCCTGAAGATTTACAGGTAATATTTGCCCTGAATCCGTCAATTTCAATCAGAGTATTGATTTTTACAGCACGGTCGCCCAACGGAAATATTATTTCGTTTGCATTGATTTCCTGATTTAAAATGATTGAAAGTTGTTTTGCAGCATAATTTTCAGCATACTCTTTGCTTGAAGAATATTTTTCCGCATACATAAGCTCCACAGGAATAAAAGTAATAGCTCCGCCATACTTCACCAAAGAAAAATATGATGCAGTTGTGTTGTTATAACCTCCGTATTTTGCGGTATCAAGTCCTTGCTTTCTTTCAACAAGTCCCTCGCTTTTTCGTTCAGGCAGTTGGTTAAACAATCCGCCTTTTCGCCTGTAACAGTATCTTACGTATCTTATACTGTTTTTGCTCATCATCTTTTTTACAATGTCAAAAGAAACGGACGGATCCCACGCAATATTTTCTCCGCGTGCAACTCTGCGGGTAAGCAGCCCGCTTTCCTTGCCGCCTTGAGAGCGCTTGAATATCTTTAGTGAATATTGCTCTCCGCTTTTTATAAAATTAAGCGGATTTTCGGTAAATTGTGTGTTATATACGTTCCCCATGACTATATTGAGGTATGCATCTTTTGCATGGTGAAGATCATTCACTTCCCGACATTTGAGCATATCCATTTCCTGACGGAATTCAGATGTAAGACCTGCTTTTACATATATGATCCTTGAGTTGGGGCATATCTCCTTGATGAGCTCTGCAACAGCTTTTGTCGATTGCCTTGTTTCTACCAGCTGCCTTGAAATAAATCCTGCAAGCTCTTCTTCAGTAAAATTCGTGCTTCTTGTCAGACGCTGATATTTCTTTTCGCCTATCAATCCTTTATCTCTCAGAGCGTTCCAGAAAATGCGCATTTTTTGCTTTATATCAGCAGAGATAGGGTATTTGTCGCCCTTTGCGCCATTTGCCTCGGATTCCACAAGAACTTTATTTTCAAGGCTGTCATCCTTGACCTTTGCCTGAGGATATATATGATCGATATTGTAGTATGTATCGTTTCCCAGCCTTTCAAAATCAATAGCGTGTCCTGTATACATACATCTTCCCAGCTGAATAAAGTACAAATAATATTTTTCGCTCCGCAGCCTGCCGTCGTCGGTGCGGTCAAGCTGCGAATACAATTCGTTCAGACGCTCTTTATCCGCCATATCTTTTGCTAAATTATATAATTCTTTTATCTGCTCTCGCCGTGATTTCGTGCGTTTTCCTTTGTTGTTCTGATTACTTTCCCTCGCCATTTCTATAAAGATCTTGTCGGGGTCTTTTCCGATAATGCTTTTTACTTCTTTTACAATATCCAGTGTTCTTGTTACTGAACGTCTTACGGCTGTGGGAATATACATTTCCTTCATTCTTTCTTCGATCGTTTTATGATTAGTGGGGTCGGAATAGAAATCAGCGTTGTATTTCTCAATGACGTTCCCGTATCTGTATTTTGAGCCGAGTATCTGCATCAAATTATCATTGGTTTCCCAAAGTGCATTTATAATATTCCTGTCGCTTTTTGCCTCACCGTTTGTGTCGATCTCCCATATTTCTTCAAGAAGCTTTCGGGACAGCCTGCCGTAATCTTTATAATTAAGGCTTGACAAATACTTCAGATCTGCATCGCTTAAACCGATATAATTGTTTTTCAGCCATTTCTTAAGTCTGGCGGTATCTGTGGTCGCAGTTATTCTTTCAATGATCCTTTCAGCGTCAGTTTCCTTGAGAGCGCCTGATTCAAGCAATCTTTTAAAATCGTGATAGGACTTTAAAGAAGATTTGATACTTACATCTATTCCGCCTATGGATTGTCCGTCTTTAAATTCACCGCACGCTTTCAGACAATTTTCAATTGCTTTTATAGTGACCCGCTGCTTTTTCATAAACAGCTCGTTGAAGATCCTCTGCTTGGCACTTACGGAAATTTTGCTGCCGTCAACGGTAATATTGTTTATTTCGTTAAGAACGCTGAATTTGCAATACAGCAGAGAATTTTTAGGTAAAACATCCTCTCCTGCAAGATATGTGCATTTGCAGGTCATTCTTCTGATGAAGGCGTTTTCCGTCTTGTCTAGGTCGATTTTCTCGTGATAGTTCCACGGATAGATTTTGCCTTCGGCTTTTCTTTCCATCCAGGCAAAGTTGCTTTTCTCACTGCTTACGAGAGGCCCGACATAATACGGTATTCTAAACTCCATTATGCTCAGTATTTTGTCGGCAACAGTACCGTATTCGTCCTTGTCATTGAGAAAAGGAAGATAAGCTGACGCGTTTTCAAGTATTTGTTTCAATTCCGCATAATAAAGCTGATAAGGTATGACTCTGTTGTCCGTGGTTTTTTGTTTCGGGCAGAGCTTGAAATTTTTGCATTTATCTATCAGTTCATCTAATAAAGGTTTGTCTGAACTTTCAGATTTGACGCTTTCAAGGAATTTGAGAACAAATTTGCAAAAGTCCTCCTGACTGCACTTTTTATTTTTAACAGCGCCATTATAAACATATGTGGAATAATTGCTTTTTTCTTGTGTATCCTTAAAAATTTCGCAATACTGCTTTTGGGTAAGGTATTTTTTGCATATGTATTTCAGATTATGCAGATCTTTTTGGTGCTTTTTATAAACATCAGCCTTGGCAGCCGAAATGCTGCTGCATTCTCCAAGCGACCGCACGAGCAGCGATTGATCGCACAGTTTTTTTACCGCATCAAGAAGTTCCCACTGATCATCTTCCAATATGCCGTACATCGAATCCAGCGTATCTGTAAAATCGGCAGACAATACCGATATGGAGTTTTTGTCAAGGTCTTTGTAACTCTCGTTCAAAAAAAGGTCTGACAATTTGACTGTACCGCCGCTCAACAGCTTTATCAGGCAGTCAAAGCGCAGGCCGCTGCACAAATCATTTTTAGGCTTATTTTTTGTGAACCATAATTCTGTCAGGCATTTTGATTTCTCTGTAACAGAACGGTCTGATCTTAAAATTTCCGACATTTTATCGGGATCGCTGTCAAACGGAATTGTTTCGCAAATATTTGTCAGAGCGTTTATAAAACCATCATGCAATGGAGTAAAATCGGTTATTTTCTCTGCGCTGTCTTTATCGACGGAATACAAAAAATGTCCTCTGTGCGACAGAATATATGCACATGCAAGGTAAACCTGCCTTACATCGTGTTCACTCTTATCCTGCATAAGCTCGCATATAAGGTGATGTATGGTAGGGTAATTTTCAAAATATTCCTTATCTGTAAAATCTTCGTCATCAAAAAATATATTATTGGTGCGATGCTCACTGTCCTCAGGGAGCAAAGAGCTTTCCTTTAACCTCATGAAAAAAGTTTTGTCCACTTTCAAAATTTCTTTTGCGAAAAATTCCTGAAGCAAGGAAATTCTTTGCTTGCGCCGTTCAAGACGTCGGCGCGCAGTACGAAATGTTCTCCTTTCCGCAGATTGCTCCGCTTCATCAAAAAGATGCACTCCCCACATAAGATTGTTATGGAATTTTCTTAAATTATATTGTTCGTTAGTAACAGCCCAACCGATAGAATTTGTACCGATATCAAGACCCAAAAAATTTTTTTCGTCCACCACTTGACAATTCCTCCATAAATGTGATATAATATATTCATAGGATATACTACCCTATAAATTTACACTACGAGTTCAAATAAAAATTTTTTCAAATCGTTCGGTAAAACCGTTCGCACAAGTGTTGTGCGTTGACCTTGCTTTTTAAGCAAGGTTTTTATTTTATCTCATAAGTGATATTAAAATTATAATACCTTACTGTATCTCTGTCAACCGAAGTTTTTATAGGTGTCCAATTTTTGGGACTGTAAATCAAAAAATCGTTATTTTGAATAAATATAAAAGAAAAAAATCAGCAAAAATGACAACATAAATAATATGTTTTGTCAAAGCATATAAATATTTCAAAATGAACCTCGTTCTTTCATCACTTGTTTCCTCTGTCAAACAGTCGAAGATCGGATTTTTCGATACCGTTTTTTATAGCTGAAAGCTTGTATCTTGTCGCCACAATGCCCTTACAAAGACACTTAAATAATATTGACATAGTCAGTCAGGAATTATACTGAAAGCATTTTTTTAGATATAATATCTTGAATAAACAACAATATTATTTATACATAAATAAGAGCAGTACCGCAATTAAGCGATACTGCTCTTTTCTTTTTACATTATCAGACGATTGCCCAAAACATTTTGGGGTGAAAACTTCTTTGAGAATATCTCACTTTACGAGTCGGTTTTTGTTCAGAACGTATTCATATACTCAATAAAGCTTTTTCTCAAGCTGTCGTAATATTTTCTTCCTATTGGAAGCGTCACGCGGCAGTCAAGCGCCACTCCTCCAAGACGTGAGATATGCGTCACCCTCGCCAGATTTACCGCAAACGAGTTATGGCATCTTGCAAAGCAGGACTGTGGCAGCTCGTTTATCAGTTCGGTAAAGGTCGTTCGTGAAACGTAGTCTGCCTTTCTGGTATGTACCGTCGTCAGGTGGTCTATCACCTCGAGATAAAGTATGCTCTCCACAGGCACGGGTATCTGCTTTCTGTCGCACTTGATAAAGACGTTTTTCGTCCATATCCTCCGCTTAAGGTCCGATTTGATCGCTTTTTCAAGCTCAGCGGGATCTATCGGCTTCATCAGGAAATATACAGGCTGGACGGAATATCCCGCCAGCAAAAAGCTGTCGTCCACCGTCATAAGAACGAATGATATTTCCTCGCCTCGCTCCTTGAGTATCCGAGCCAGGTCTATCCCGCTTTTGTTTCCGAGCCGTATGTCCAGAAACATCAGGTCCAGCTTTACGCCCTGCGCGACGTACCGAAGGACCTCCTGCTCGCTGTAATATTCCTTCAGGACATATTGGATCTTAAGCTTTTCCATTGCGTTCATACAAAGCCTTCCCATCTGTCGGACAAATTCCTTGTCGTCGTCGCAGATGGCGATGGTATATTTATATGACGGCATACCGCTTCCTCCTTTACTGACCGTTAGTTTCGAGAGCAGTCATGGCGATAAACTCGTCGTTTTCTCTTTTTATCACAAGCTCCGAGCCGTAGCGTGAGCATATTTTCTTCATTGTAAGAATGCCGAAACCGTGGCTGGTGATGTCCTTTTTCGGCTCGTCCTTCGGCAAAATATAGCTGTTTGCACAGCGAATGTTGAGATACCCGTTTTTGAGCGAAACGGAGAAGTCGATATATCTTTTCTCCTCGCTTACTGCCATACAGGCGTTAAAGGCGTTGTCAAACATATTCATAATGAGCTGACAAAGGTCCTCGTCCCGTATGCCCAGCTCCGCAGGTGCGCTCACCTGCACAGTGAGCTTAACTCCCTCCTCGGCAGCTCTTGCCGAAGCGGAGTTAAGAATAACGTCCAGTACCGCCGATTTGGCGTAGCTCAGCCTTTCGCCGCTGTTAATGAAGCTGCTCTTTTCGTCTAAGTATTTTCCTATCTCCTCTGTACGTCCCTGCTCGTATAAAAGCGAAAGGGTCATCAGATCGTGCTTCCATTCGTGCCGCACCTCGGCAGTTCGCCGCACCCCAGCGACGATATTCTTATACGCCGAGAGTATCGCCCTGTTCTGACTTTCAAGTGCTATCTTATCCGCCTGTATCTTCACCGATTCACGGACGTGGTATACCGTCACCGCAAGTGCACAGGCAAGTATCAGATAGTTTGAGACGACGATTATTGCGTTTGAGAACGACTGGGAGTAAATGAGCGAACCGAGCAGCTGCAGCTCCAGAAATACCGAAGGCACATTGTCAAATATGATGGTTATGACGTTCGCAGCGATTATCAGCGCCGCAATGACCCCTAAGAATATAAGTATATACCGAAGCACAGGCTTTTTAAGGTTTAATATGATAAACAAAAGCATCATCGGCGCTATGGCGTAGCGAAGTACCTAAAACATCTGCTCGGAATAGCTCCAGTCAAGCTCAAAGGTGCCTGTCTCCTTTAATCGGCATAGGCAGAAGGAAATACTTGCGGCAGCAAGGAAGATAAGGCTGAAATCGGGTGATGAAAAATATATGCTCATCAGAAACAGACCGATAGCCAGCAGAAAGCATATCCCTGAGATCCCCGCGAATATCGCCGACGGTGTCGCTATCCTTGCGACCTGAAGATCGTGCGACGCGGAGTTGCTCACATATATCATCACAGGGAAAATATAGTTCTGCGGGTCGGTATATCTCGCCGTCACCGTCACTGTCTTTTCCTTTTCAAGCGGCGACACCGAGAAGCTTATCCCCGAGGGACTGGAAATGTTTTGCCCGCCTGGGACCGTGCCGCAAAACACCGTCTCGCCGTCCACCATTATCTCCGCCTCTCCTGCGCCCATGCTTATACTCAGGGCCTTGAAATCGCCGTCGACGACGTACACAGTTTTGTAAACTCCATCGAAGCGTATCTCCTGCTCATATATTTTGTCGCCGGGAATAACGGTTCCCCCCGCTGCCGTCGTCTAGAATAAAGCTGACAGCGGTCTCGTAAAGTATCTCGTCAGAAATATCGGTAGTATTGGAAAAAAACGAAAACAGTCCGCCTATCGCAATGCACGCAGCGATAAAGACTGTTATCAGTATAAAAAATTTGATTTTTTTCACAGTGATCACCAGGACTGTGTCGGAATGTCAGGCAGCCGCCGAACATAATAACCAACAGTATTTATGTGTCCGTTTAACACAAAAAACACACATTAATTATAACATACAGACGAAAAAAATTCAACTGCCCGAAAATGGGATAAATGTAATTCGCGGCAAAAATACGCCGTAGATAACACTCCTGGACGGCTTTTCCCTATATTTTCGGCTGATCCGACCTTTTTATCCGCTTTCCGATCGCGTTCAGACCGTTTATTATAAGCGGCGCCCCGGCGGTTATGTAAAGTATCAGCACGAATTGCTCGCAGGCCTTTCCTATCCCGCCCGCTATCAGCTCTGATACAAGCGGTGCGGCGTATTCCTTCATCAAAAAGTATATCCCCACACAAACAGCGTAGCGTATTATTCTGGCGATAATTCCGCCCCCGCAGTCAAATTTGATGAATCTCCTTTCCAAAAACCACCCCAGTATGAACCCCAGCCCCATACCTGCATTTTTAAATGCGTCGGCAGACATTTTTGCAGGATCGACTATAAGCTCTCCCGCGGCGTCGTAGTCCATAGGGTAGGATTTCACAGAGGCATAAACGACGAGTATAACGCAGAGCACCGCCCCGCAAATAAGAACTATCCAGTCCTTTTTGGGATTTTTGTCCACCCAGCCGAGCAATGCCCGAAACGCAAACAAAAGCACAGCGGCAAGAATTATCGACACGATGACGTCCTGCGGAGTGTGAACGCCCAGATAGTTGCGTGAAAAGCCTATCAGCAGGACGAGGACTATTAAGATCACCCTGAAAATTTTGTTCCGCCCCTTTTTCATCGCAAGCCCGCCGAAGAAGCTGGAAGCATTTGCGGCATGTCCGCTTGGGAAAGAATATCCTGTGGCGTCTGCCATTGCTCCCTGAACGGGAACCACCCTTGCGTCCCGTATCCACGGGCGGTAAACGCAGGCGGTTATCTTAAAAAACGCATTTACGACCCTGTTATAGTAAAAGGTGAGCATAAGGTATATCCCCTCTTGCTTGTCTATACACCAATACACCGCCGCCACAAGAAGAGTAACGATAGAAGCCTCACCCAGCTTTGTAACGACCTCCATAAAGACGTCCAATATCCCGCCCGTCGCCTCACGCAAACTTTGCAGTAGCAAAAGATAATCTATGTCCATACTTTTCTCCTTTAGTTCAACAGAAATTATCTATAATTATATCACATAATATCCGACCGTGCTGTGTAATCTGCGCTGTTAAAACGCGACCTGCGACATAAGCCGTTACCCCGCCGCCTGTTTTATGCGGTCTGAATTTAGCGCAAACAACATTGCGCAGGTGCGGCAAGTGTGGTATAATTAAAGTGTTATTCAAAAGATAAAGGGTGTGTTACAGCACAGTGAGAACCGAAAAGAAAGTTAAAAGCACCGTACAGAAGGGCGTTGCAAAGGTGCCTGTAGTCATGCAGCTTGAGGCTCTTGAATGTGGAGCAGCGTCGCTGACTATGATACTTGCATACTTCGGCAAATGGATACCTCTTGAACAGGTAAGAGCCGACTGCGGCGTTTCCCGCGACGGCTCAAACGCAAGAAACATACTAAAGGCGGCACGAGGCTACGGTCTTATTGCAAAGGGCTACCGCTATGAGCCCGAGGAGCTTCGCACAGAGGGCAGGTTCCCGTGTATTATCCACTGGAATTTCAACCACTTTGTCGTTCTTGACGGCTTCAAGGGCGGCAAGGCGTACCTTAACGACCCCGCAAAGGGCAGCTACTCTGTGTCTATGGAAACGTTTGACAACTCCTTCACCGGTATCTGTATGATATTCGAGCCCGGTGAAGATTTTCAGCCGGGCGGCAAGCAAAAGAGCGTAATAGACTTTGCAAAAAGCAGACTTAAAGGCGCAGGCGCGGCTATCGCATTTACAGTATTCGCAACACTCATATCCTCCCTTATCGGTATAATAAACCCCGCGTTCTCGAGGATATTCCTCGACCGACTTTTAACGCATGAAAACCCTGATTGGTTCATGCCGTTTATCGTTACGCTCTCGCTGATAACAGCGGTGCAAATATTGGTCTCACTGATACAAGCGTCGATGTCCTTTAAAATAAACGGCAAAATGGAGGTATACGGCTCAAGCTCCTATATGTGGAAGGTGCTGAGAATGCCGATGGAGTTTTTCTCCCAGAGAATGGCGGGAGATATCCAGCAGCGGCAGTTCACAAACGCCTCAATTGCAAACAGCCTTGTGAACACCTTTGCGCCGCTTGTTCTGCAGGCGGTAATGATGGTGTTCTACCTCGTGGTCATGATCCGTTACAGCTGGATACTTACGCTGGTCGGCGTCGCTTCTATATTTGTCAACCTCTTTATGTCCAGGATAATCTCGAAAAAGCGTGTGAACCTGACAAGGGTACAGATGCGTGATTCAGGAATGCTCGCCGCCGCAACGGTAGCTGGTATCGAGATGATCGAGACTATCAAAGCCTCAGGCGCAGAGAACGGCTACTTTGAGCGCTGGGCTGGATATCAGGCGGGAGTAAACTCGCAAAGCGTCAAGTTTGCAAAGCTAAATCAGTATCTTGGCACGATCCCGGGGCTTGTCTCCCAGATAACAGGCATTCTGGTAATGATACTCGGAGTCTGGCTCACGATAGAGGGCGAATTTACCGTGGGTATGGTAATGGCGTTCCAGGGATTTCTCGGCTCCTTCACAGGTCCTGCTATGACCCTTATCTCCGCAGGGCAGACCCTCCAGGAAATGCGCACTCAGATGGAGCGCGTGGAGGACGTTATGCAGTACCCCACCGACGTGAACTATGAAAACGAAACGATAGACGAAGATAAAGAGTATGACAAGCTCTCAGGCGCGCTTGAAATGAAGCACGTTACGTTCGGATATTCAAAGCTCGCCGACCCGCTTATCGAGGACTTCAACCTGAGCTTAAAGCCGGGTTCGCGTGTAGCGTTCGTCGGCACCTCGGGCTGCGGAAAATCCACGCTCTCAAAGCTTATTTCAGGGCTTTATCACCCGTGGAGTGGCGAGATACTCTTTGACGGCAAGCAGATGAGCGAAATAGACCGCGCGGTATTCACAGGGTCGCTTGCTGTGGTAGATCAAGACATAATCCTCTTTGAGGACACCATTGCCAACAACATCAGAATGTGGGACAACTCCATCGAGGACTTTGAGGTGATACTCGCCGCCAAGGACGCACAGCTCCACGAGGACATAATGATGCGTGAGGGCGGATATAATTACAAGCTCACCGAGGGCGGCAAGGACTTCTCAGGCGGTCAGCGCCAGAGAATGGAGATCGCCCGCGTCCTGGCGCAGGATCCCACGATAATAATTCTTGACGAAGCTACCTCTGCGCTGGACGCAAAGACCGAATATGAAGTCGTCAAGTCGATAAAGGACAGGGGAATAACCTGCATAGTCGTGGCGCACAGGCTTTCCACCATACGCGACTGCGATGAAATAATCGTTTTAAACAACGGCAAGGTCGTTGAACGCGGTACTCATGACGAGCTCTACGCCAAGGGCGGCTACTATACCGAGCTCGTCACCAATGAATAGGGAGGTGATCTGATGGGCTGGTTTGACGAACAGATAAGAGAGCGCAAGCAAAGCGATCAGCAAACCTTTGAGGAAGCGTTTTTAGAGCTTTCCGACGCGGTCACAGGCAAAAACGAGGCGGCAGTGTTTTCGGGCAATTTCAAGCTTTCACAAAACGCCGTCGCCGAAGTGCTAAGGTTTTATCATATAAAGCCCCGTGAAGTCCCCGAGACCATTAAGGACTTTAACGAGCAGCTTGAATATCTTTTAAGACCAAACGGCATTATGCGCAGACCCGTAAAGCTCGACAAGGGCTGGTACAAGGAAGCAGTAGGACCCTATCTTGTCACGAGAAGATCCAACGGCGCAACCGTCGCAATGATACCCGCCAAGCTCACAGGCTACTGCTTTACCGAAAGCGCAACGGGCAAAAAGGTAAAGGTCACGTCAAAAAACGAGGGCGATTTCAACCCCGACGCAATAGCCTTCTACCGTCCGTTTCCCCTCAAGAAGCTCTCGATAGCGGACCTTCTGAAATACATTCTTTCAACGATGTCGGTATCCGACTTTGCGCTTTACGGCATAGCGACGATCGCCGTCACCGCTGTGGGACTTATAACCCCTAAGCTCCAGAACTTCATTTTCTCCACCGTTATCGAGGCTGAGAGCATACGTCTTTTGTGGTCGGTAGCGATATTTTTGATCTGCGTCAGCATTTCGCAGATGATGATATCCGCCGCAAAGGAGCTTTTGCTCGCACGAATGAACACAAAAATGTCCATCTATGTTCAGTCAGCCACGATGATGAGGGTGATGAGCCTTCCGCACAGCTTCTTTAAGGAGTACAGCTCGGGCGAGCTTTCCAGCCGTGCGCAGTACGTAAGCTCGCTGTGCAATATGCTTGTGTCAACTCTCCTCTCCACGGGACTTACCTCCGTTTTCTCGCTCATTTACATAGGGCAGATCTTCGAGTATGCGCCCGCCCTCGTCGTCCCTGCGCTGGTAATTATCATAGTGACCGTCGTGTTCTCGGTGGTATCTTCTATGGTGCAGATGAAATATTCGAAGATGTCAATGGAGCTCGGCGCAAAGGAAAGCGGTCTCAGCTACTCGATGATATCAGGCATACAGAAGATAAAGCTCGCGGGGGCGGAAAAAAGGGTATTTGCAAAGTGGGCAAGCGAGCACGCCCGCGAGGCTAAGATCGAATACAATCCCCCCGCATATATAAAATACAACAGCGTTCTTTCCATGCTGATATCTTCTATCGGTATGATAGTGATGTATTATGTTTCGGTAGAAAGCGGCATTTCGGTAGCCGACTACTACGCCTTCAACACCGCCTACGGTATGGTGTCAGGCGCATTCAGCGCGCTTGCGGGTATTGCCCTTACCGTTGCGAACATAAAGCCGATACTCGATATGGCAAAGCCGATACTTGGCGCCGTCCCCGAGGTCTCTGAGGGCAAGCAGGTCATAACAAGGCTTGCAGGCGGCATTGAGATCAACAACGTGACGTTCAGGTATAATGAGAATATGCCCAACGTACTCGACAACCTTTCCCTTAAGATAACCCCAGGTCAGTACGTTGCGATAGTCGGCTCCACAGGCTGCGGAAAATCCACGCTGATGAGACTGCTTTTAGGCTTTGAGACCCCGCAGCGAGGCGCTGTGTATTACGACGGCAGGGACATCTCAACTGTCGACCTTAAATCCCTCCGCCGCAAGATAGGCGTCGTAATGCAAAACGGCAAGCTCTTTACAGGCGACGTTTTCTCCAACATAACCATCTCCGCCCCGCAGCTTACTATGGACTCCGCATGGGAAGCCGCCGAGCTTGCGGGCATCGCCGACGACATAAGAGCAATGCCGATGGGAATGCACACCCTCATCTCGGAGGGCTCGGGAGGAATTTCAGGCGGTCAGCGCCAGAGATTGATGATAGCGAGAGCAATAGCGCCTAAACCGAAGATACTTATGCTGGACGAAGCCACCTCCGCCCTTAACAATCTGACCCAGAAAAAGGTGTCCGAGTCGCTTGACAAGCTCAAATGCACAAGAATAGTCATCGCCCACCGCCTTTCGACGATAAAGCAGTGCGACAGGATAATCTTCCTCGAAAAGGGACATATCGTTGAGGACGGCACCTACGACGAGCTGATAGCCTTGGGCGGAAAATTTGCCGAGCTGGTAGAACGCCAGCGGCTTGACGTTTAAATCAGCAAATAATATCTCATAATAAAGAAAGGGCATAATGAAATGACAATCACAAAAAATCTTGAAGACAAAAAACTTACTGTCGCCCTTGAGGGCAGACTTGACACAGGAACCGCCCCGCAGCTTGAGGCGGAACTCAAGACCTCTGTCAACGGCATTGAGGAGCTTGTCCTGGACCTTGCGAACCTTGAATATATGTCCTCGGCGGGACTTCGTGTTCTTCTTTCCGCACAGAAGGTCATGAACCGTCAGGGCTCAATGAAGGTCATACACGTCAATGAAACCATCTCCGAAATTTTCGAGATAACAGGTTTCAGCGAAATACTTACGATAGAATGATGGTGGTGCTATGGTAACAGATATTATTTCAGTAAAAAACGACGGCACAGGCGTTATCGAGGCCGTAAACGAAACAGAGCGCTTTGCGGAATACCAGAAGCTCAGCCATAAGGAAGCCCTTCGCCTGAGGCTTCTGGCGGAGGAAATGACAGGGCTTGTTAAAAACCTTGTGGGCAATTTCGACGGCAGGTTCTGGGTCGAGGGCGACAAAAACGCAGTATCCCTTTGCCTTGAAGCCGACTGCAACGTTGACAGCGAACGGTACGACGCGCTCTTAAAGGTATCCACAAGCGGCAGGAACGAGGCGCACAAGGGCTTTATGGGCAAGCTCGCAGGCATATTTGAATACTGCCTGATGTCCTATGAGACCTCCGCAAAGTACAGCGGCGGCTATTTCGATTATATGTACGACGACGTTACGAACTTCGGCTACGAAAAGATGTGGTCGCTTGCGGCCATGAGAAACGAGCTGGAAAATATGGACGGGACCACTGAGGCTAAAGAGGAGTGGGACGAGCTGGAAAAGTCGATAGTCGCCTCTCTTGCAGATGAAGTAACGGTAGGAGTAAAGTCGCGCAAGGTCCGCCTCGTTATCAAAAAATCTTTTAAGGGGTAAAATTTATGGCTGATCAGAACACGATTTTCAGAAAAAAGAGCCTTGACCGCGTTTCCTCTCCCGAGCAGCTCAACGACTATATCAAGGTCGCTACCCCGGGAATGTGGCTGATATTTCTCGCGATAGTCGTCTTCCTCATGGGAATGATAGTATGGGGAGTAGTCGGAACACTGGAGACCACGGTACACGGAGCTGTGGTTTTCGACGGTGAAAATTCCGCAGTATACGTTTCGGAGGAAAGCGCCGAAAAGGTAAGTCCGGGGCAGACGCTTCGTGCCGACGGCATGGAATTTACCGTCGGGGAAAGGCTGGGAGATCCGGTCGAGCTTGACCCCGAGAGTAATTCTTATCTTATCCACGCAGGCGGCTTTGAGGACGGCGAGTGGGTATACCGTATTTCTATTGAATCCGCAGGCGAAAAGAACGGCACATTCGGGTGCGAGATCGTTACCGACAGCGTTTCTCCACTCAGCTTTGTTATGAACTGAAGGACGTAAGGAGAGGTATTCATGAAGGAGCTTAACGTTTCCGCGACGATAGAAAATATCCCTGTTGTCACGGAATTTGTGGACGCCGAGCTTGAAAGTTGCAACTGCCCTATGAAAGCGCAAATGCAGATAGACATAGCCATCGACGAGCTTTTCGGCAATATCGCAAGATACGCGTATAACCCTGACGTCGGTCCCGCAACGGTGAGGGTGGAGGTCCTTTCTGACCCGCTTGCGGTGGAGATAACCTTTATCGACGGCGGCGTCCCGTACGACCCGCTTAAAAAGGACGACCCCGACGTGACTCTTTCCGCCGAGCAGCGCGAGATAGGCGGACTTGGTATCTTTATGGTGAAAAAGTCGATGGACAGCATTGCCTACGAATACAAGGACGGCAAAAATATCCTTGCTATTAAAAAGAACTTATAAAACGAGAACAATTCAGTCTTTTATCGGCATACCGCCCAACCGAACATAAAAGTAACCGCCCTGTTAAATTACAGGTCGGTTATTTTTTTATATATATATTTTTAAATCCAGTCTACTCTCCAACCCTTCTCATCTTTCCAACACCCATTCCTCTATCTTCCACTCCCCGCCCTCATTAACAGCCTTTACCTCCGCCGTTCTGGGCGTTTCGTACACGTCGACGTAGGGAACTACCGCGGTAAATTCCTCATCGCTTACCGCCGTTATCTCGCTGTTTTCGGGGGACCATACGTTTTCCCCCTTGGATTCAGCGTCGATATTTTTGCAAAGCACGCCGTCAATATCCTTGTAGAACGCAAAATCCTCATCTAAATTCAGATAAAAATTCCCGTCCAGCCATTCCTTTGTGAAGTAATGTTCAACGTCCTCTTTAAGCTCCTCCAACGTCTGATAGCTGCCCTTTACGGGGGAGTACCTGAATCCGTTTGCGTCCTCATACACCGTCTTATCGTCAACAGGCAGCTCGCAGCGGTTGAATATAGCGTAAAACCTGTCTGCAATTGGAATTATCTCCTTTATGACTTCCAGCGCCTGCTCCTCGTCAAAAGCCTCTTCCGTTTCGGCAGGAATTTCGCTCTGCTGTGAAACGCTTTGGGAGGAATTGCTCGTTTGGGAGGACTGTGTGTTTTCGTCCGCGCACCCCGAAAGGAGCGTTGCCGCCATAATAAACGCAATTGCTTTTTTCATCTTGTCTACCATATGTAAAAATGTCCTATCTCACCGTATGTCCTCATAAAGCGGGAATCGTGATACCCCTGCTTCATCATCACCTTTTCGATACCTGCGTCGAATATGTAGGGTATACCGCCGATGTACAGCTGATTCCAGCAGTGGTCTCCTGCTCCTCCCGAAGGATTTGTGTGCCACCCGTATATCATCTGCGTATCAAACCCCAGCGCTCTTGTAAGGTACTTGAACGCCCCCGCAAAGTCATAGCACACCCCATAGCCCTTGTTCAGGAGCTGCAAGGCATACAGCTGTTCTCTGTAACCCGACAGGGAATCGGGAATAAGCAAAGTCCGTTCAAAATAGCTGAACTGCATTACATAGTCGTACACCGCCCTCAGCTTCTGCACGTCCGTCATTCCGTCTGTGATTATGCTGTCAAGTATAGGCTCTATCACGTCGTCCAGCTCGTTATAGCCGCTGGAGATATATTTCCCGCTGTTTTGCGGCGGCTGTTGGACTGGGGATTCAGTGGGAGCCGCAGTGGTCGTGGTAGTTACCACGATTTTTTCATCGCTGAGATAGTCTGAGTGAATGAAGTACCCGTCGTCCAGCTTGCAGTAATCGGTATCCGTTACCGCAACTACGGTCACAGCGTCGTTTATCTTGTAAAAATTCACCTTTGTGCTGCCGATTATCGCCTTGACTCGACTGCATATCCAGTTGGTATTGACGTACATCACGCAAGACTGTATCTCCGTTTCCGTCCACTCAGGAGCAGGCTCGGTAGTAGTGACCACAGTTATGGTTGTTGTAACAGCCGTCGTCGTTTCACTTTTCTCTTCGCCGTCAGCTTTCGCATCTTCGTCGTCAGCCTTGGTGGTGGTGGCCTCCGTTATTTTCGTTTCGCTTTCTTCGGGAAAAACTATGGCAGCAGGAGCGTCGCTTGTGCCCTGCACGTTTTCGCTGTTCTCCGAGCAGCCCGCCAGAAACAGCCCGGCGCATACACAAAGTACAGAAACGATTTTAACGCCTTGCTTCACAGCTTTTCCCTCCTTTAAAAAATACTATGCATAATAATTTTACATTTTTATGCATAATTTGTCAATATATGACGTTATAAAATATAAAAACAGCGTGCCGCAAAAAAGTCCCGCCGACGTAAAATCTGCGGCGTGACGCTCAATGCAGCACGCAATTTATCATTATTTTTTCTTTCCCGCTTTAAGCAGCTCGGCGCTCTTATACTTGTCTCTCCACATTTTTATGAAATAAAACGCCAGCGCCACAAAGAAAACTATCCCTACCCATATCCATCTTGTAGCAGGATTTATCCCCGCCTCAACTCTTGTAAGCCCCGCAGTTTCTTTCATCAGACCGTCGCTGTCAGGCAGGCTCAGCATTTTTTCACCGCTGAAAAACAACGCCATATTCCTGAAATATACGCCTATCTTCTGAAATTCGTCCTTCTGCTGTGCTTTAAGGGTTATCCTTACCTTTTTCGCTCCCTCAGGGACAGGGTAGTATTCCTCCTCCGTTCCTATGCTGAACCTTGAGTAGTTTTCCCGCCCGCTTATCTCTCCTGTGGAAACGCTGAACAGCATTTCTCCAGTTTCATCGGCAAATTCCACCGTGCAGCTCCCGCTGTCCTTTACATTGACGCCGTTTCCTCCGTCCACACGGAAAAGAAAGCCTGTCGCTCCCTCGCTTACGTCAGCTTCATAAACCGCCTGATATTCGGTCTTTTCGCTTTGAGCAAAATATATAGACTGGCTCATCTCGTCGTATGCTACCGTATCACCCTGCCAGCTTATATTGTTATATTCCGCCGTAATATTGATATCTTCAGCAAAAATCGCCGCTGAAAGAACGAGCGCCGCCACCGTTCCCGCCGCAAATCCAAGCAGCCTCATCAGTTGTTCCTCTCCTTCAGCGTCCGTCTTATCATGCGGTCAGCGTCCCGCTTTGCGGCGTCCTCCCGCTTGTCGTACAGCTTTTTGCCCTTGCACAGCCCTACCTGCACCTTGACCCTGCTGCCCTTGAAATACATCGAGATAGGAATAAGCGTAAGCCCGCCCTGCTTTACCTGACCGTAAAGCCTCATTATCTCCCGCTTATGCATAAGCAGCTTTCTCTCTCTCAGCGGGTCACGGTTGAATATGTTTCCCTTTTCGTAGGGAGCAATATGCATCTGCTTCACCCACGCCTCGCCGTTTTCAATGCTTATCCACGCCTCTTTCAGGCTCACGCCGCCTGCTCTTATGGATTTCACTTCCGTTCCGCAAAGCTCAATACCCGCTTCAATGCTTTCCAGAATGAAATATTCGTGGCGCGCCTGCCTGTTTTCAGCGATAGTCTTTATATTTTCAGCCATATCTTCTCCTGCAAATCAACATATCCGCCTTGCCTAAATTACAGGCGGCATAACTCAACGCTATTCATTATACAATATTTTTCCCCTTGTTGCAATAGTCACGCCCTTATTTTCTCTGCTTTTTCGCCGCAATTACACAAATGATGACAGCCAATACCACTGCTCCCCACATAACGCCCAGTATCACAGCCACCGAAACGCTCTCCTTTTGCGAGGGCGGCTCTGCGGCGTATGTAATACCGTTTCTCACAGCGTATTTTTCGGCGTAGGACCCTCTGCGGCAGTGTATCACAACGTTGTCCGAATTTGCGAAAGCATTTGAAGAGATACTTTTCACCGAATGTGGGATATAAACGCTTTCCAGCCTCATACAGTTGTTAAAAGCGCCTGATCTTATGCTTGCCGTCTTGTCTGGAATTACAACGCTCTTTAAATAAACGCAGTTTTCAAAACAACACGACGGAATTATCTCCAGACTTCCCGACAGCTTCACGCTTTCCATAGCGCCGCAATCCTCAAATGCGCCATATCCCAGCGTTTCAACGCTGTCGGGTATCTCTGCGCTTTTCAGCGAAATACAGCCGCTGAACGCCTGCGACCCTATCTCCATAAGTCCGTCAGGGAACGTGACCTCCTGCAGCAACACCATATCCCGAAAGGCGTTGTTTGAAATTTTCGTCACTCTTCTCCCGTTTATTTCAGCGGGAATATCGAGCCTTGAGATATTTTCCTGCGAACAGCCCGTTATTTCCAGCGTCCCGTCATACTGTATATCGAATTTGTACAGCTTGTAATCCTCAGTGCCTTCCGCAAAAGCATTCGCACTAAATGCCGAAAGCATACAAACCGCCGCCGTAAACACAGCCGCCGCTTTAAAAATCAACTTTTTCATTTTTCACTCCTGTTTATTCCGCTTTTTCGCCGCAATAACGCATATCACGACCGCCACTATCACCGCCGACCAGACCCCTGCGATGATACCGAAGGTCAAAGCGCTGTCCCTTGCCGAATTGGGATCTACGACGCACTCAATATCATATCTCTTTGCGTATTTTCTGGCATTGCTCCCCGCCGCACAGTATATCTTCACCTTGTCGCTTTTGTTAAATATATACCCGCCCAGCTCCTTTGCCGAATCAGGTATCACCACCTTTTCCAGCACTTCACATTCAGAAAATGCGTACCTGTCTATCTCCTCCACCCCGTCAGGCAGAACTATCTCCGTCAGCCCGCTTCCTGAAAAGGCGTACGTTCCGATGAAAGTCACCCCGTCGGGAATATCGATTTTTTTCAGACTTTCACATTCATAAAAGCAGTAAGAGGGAATATCGTCTATATTTTTGGGAAGAACTACCTCCTCCAGGCTTGTACAGCCGTAAAACGCCGAGGAAAATATCGTCGTAACGCAGTCTGGAATGACCACCCTTTTCAGATTTGTCATCTCATTGAATCCTCCCGCCGCAGTTACTGTCATACCGTTTATCTCAGCGGGAACGATTATCTCCTCCGCGGCTATATTCGTATATCCCGTCACCTTTGCCGCCCCGTACCCGTCAGGTTCGTATATGAAATTGCCGTATATCTGAACGTATACATCAGGATTCCAGTATTCGTCCGCCAGAACCGCCGTGCAAGCCGCCGCCATTGTGCAAACCGCCGTCAAAGCGGCAAAAACTTTTCTCAACATAAAAATCATTTCCTTTTGTCCCTTTGATAAACCCATTATACCAAAATTCCCCGCATAATGCAATTACAAAACGGTAACAATCCTGCAAGAAAAATTTTCAAAACTTGCAAAAATTTTTGCTTACCCCCTTGAAAAAGTGTATAAAGTATGGTAAAATAGAACACAGATATTTTCATTACAATGAAGTAATGCAACACGGCCGCATTTTTCCTGCGGCAAATTCACGCAGTACGGCATTGTACTGCATTTTCTTTGTCCGATAAAAAATCAAATACAGGAGGAATTTAACAATGGCGTTAAAAAATCAGTATCTCATCGACCTTTTGGAAACGGTGAAGAAGAGAAATGCGGGCGAGCCCGAATTTATCCAGGCAGTGACCGAAGTTCTGGAATCTCTGGAGCCCGTAGTTGAAAGAAGACCCGACCTTGTGGAATCGGGCGTTCTGGACAGACTTGTAGAGCCTGAAAGACAGATAATCTTCCGTGTCCCTTGGGTAGACGACAAGGGCAAGGTACAGGTAAACAGAGGCTTTCGCGTACAGTACAACAGTGCGATAGGACCTTACAAGGGCGGACTCAGACTTCACCCCTCCGTATATCTCGGTATAATCAAGTTCCTCGGCTTTGAGCAGGTATTCAAGAATAGCCTTACCACTCTCCCTATGGGCGGCGGCAAGGGCGGCTCCGACTTTGACCCCAAGGGCAAGAGCGACGGGGAAGTAATGCGTTTCTGCCAGAGCTTTATGACCGAGCTTTGCAGACACATCGGACCCGACTGCGACGTTCCCGCAGGCGACATCGGAACAGGCGCCCGTGAGATAGGTTATATGTTCGGACAGTACAAGAGAATAAGAGATGAATTCAGCGGCGTTCTCACCGGTAAGGGACTTACCTACGGCGGTTCTCTTGCAAGAACAGAGGCAACAGGCTACGGACTTTGCTACTTCACCGATGAAATGCTGAAAGCAAACGGCAAGAGCTTTGAGGGCAAAACGGTAGTAATCTCAGGCTCAGGCAACGTTGCAATTTACGCTACTCAGAAAGCCACTGCTCTCGGCGCAAAGGTAGTTGCACTCTCCGACTCCAACGGCTACATTTACGACCCCGACGGAATAGAGCTTCCTCTCGTTCAGCAGATAAAGGAAGTTGAGCGCGGCAGAATAAAGGAATACGCCGCCCGCACCTCTCACAAGAACGTTACCTACACCGAAGGCTGCAGTGGTATCTGGAGCATCAAGTGCGACATCGCTCTTCCTTGCGCAACTCAGAATGAGATCGACGGCGCAAGCGCTCAGAAGCTGGTAGACAACGGCTGCTTCGCAGTTGCAGAGGGCGCGAATATGCCTTCAACTCCCGAAGCAATTGAAGTATATCTGAAAAACGGTATCCTTTACGGACCCGCCAAGGCGGCAAACGCAGGCGGCGTTGCAACATCAGGACTTGAAATGAGCCAGAACTCCATGCGTTACAGCTGGACCTTTGAGGAAGTAGACGCAAAGCTGAAAGACATCATGGTACAGATATTCAAGCAGTGCGACGAAGCCGCAAAGGAATACGGCGTTCCCGGCAACTATATGGCAGGCGCCAACATCGCAGGCTTCCTGAAGGTAGCAGAAGCAATGAAAGCACAAGGCTGTGTATAAAAAATTTGCCGACCTTTTGGTCGGCAATTTTTTTATAGTGAACAGTGCAAAGTGAACAGTACAAAGTTGTGGTGCGGCTACGTCGCAGATTTGAATTGCCGTTTATTTATTTCGGGCAATCTTGAATCGTCCGCAAAGCGGACACCACAACTTTTAACTTTACACTATGCACTGTACACTGTTAAGACTGAAAAAATTTTTCCCAACCACCCAATGACCCCCATCAAAAATGCACTTTACAGTCGAAAGGCAGATGAGAATGATGGATTCAAAAATACTTGAAGAATACGCCGAACGTGTCTACGGCTATGCGGTGAACCGTACATTTTCCCGTGACGAAGCGGACGAGCTTTCACAGGAAATACTGCTGACCGCCTTGCAGGAGCTGCCGAAGCTCCGCAATGAGGAAAGGTTTGAGCCGTGGCTTTGGGGCGTTGCCAACAATGTAGCCAAGACTTTTCGGCGTCGAATGGGAAAACAGCGCGCGATGTATTCCTATGACATACCCGAAGACCTGAGTATTTTCGATGAATACACAGTGGAGAGCGAGGAGCTTTACGACCGTTTGCGCACCCGAATATCTATGCTCTCCGCAGCCTACCGTGACATTATCATTCTCTATTACTACGACGGTCTTTCCACAAAGGAAATATCCGAAAAGCTGAATATTCCCGAGGGAACAGTCACCTGGCGTTTATCAGCGGGACGGACCAAACTGAAGCGGGAATTAGAGCCCTACGAGGCTCCTCCCGAGAAAGGAAACAAATCTATGAACGAAAGTGCATTAAGACCTGCAAAATTGGAAATAGGAATATACGGCAGTGGCAACTACCACGGAAACGAGCCTTTTCCAAACGTATACATCAACGACGCTCTTTCCCAAAATATTCTTTACAATTGCTATGAAAACGGAAAAACA
Organism: uncultured Ruminiclostridium sp.; assembly: GCA_947627695.1. Taxonomy (GTDB): domain Bacteria; phylum Bacillota; class Clostridia; order Oscillospirales; family Ruminococcaceae; genus Ruminiclostridium_E. The sequence goes on from CANQXF010000011.1 coordinate 72,404, forward strand.
GTAGAGGAGCTGGCAAAGATATGCGGCGTTCCCGCCTATTACATTGAGGATAAGGTAAACACTTTAACATACCGCCGCGCCCTTATCTCCCTGCCTCAGGGCAAATACCGCACCGATTTTGTAATAAGGAGCAAAAGGCACAGTGATTACTGGGAAAACAACGCTATGACAGCAATGGCTCCCATAGCAGACCAACTGCTTGCGACACTCAAAGCCATGACCTCAGAAATATATCAGATAGACCATTATAAAGCGGGAAAAAGCGAAAGCGACCTTTTCTACCTTTATTCCGTGCTTGCCTTCATAAAGCAGGCAAGACAGAGTGGCACCGAATATCCCCAAATACAGCCCAATTATGACGGGAATAGCTTCCGGTATATCGGCCGGACGGAAAACGCAAAGCTGTATGGAATAGGCGGAAATATAAACAACAACAGAGGCTCAAGAGGGAGCTATGAATATCGTGCTTACCAATTCGGCAAATACGAGAGCATCTCGATGCTTCCCTTTGATTCCCGCATAAATGTCTGCGAGGATATTCTCACAACAGGAACCACAGACGACAAATACAACACCGCCGAAGCTATAAAGGAAGGACTGCTGATAAAAAGGCTTGAAAACGGGGAACTGTACGTCAACGCCCCTGCCTTCACCAAAGAGCAGAAAGCAGTGTTTGACGCAACAGCGGACAAATATCTTGAGCCCCTTATGCCCGAATACAACGCTCTTTTCAACCGCTTTGCCGAAGGCTATGAGGCTCTGATACCCTCTCACCTCTCCGACGATGCAAAACGTCTTTCCTACGGATTTTTTGACGGCTTGCTTTCCGTGCTGTTTGAATACGGGGAGAAAAACGGCATTATCGCCCCTCCCGAAAGCAAGCATTGTGACGTTCTGATACAGTTCAAGTGATATTATTTTTATACTGAATTTTCAGTCAAAAGCCGCCCTGACGAAAAACTGCGTCAGGGCGGCTATTCTATTCACTTTTTGTTTTTCACGTCCTGCTCCCTGAAAAAAATCAACTGCGCTCATCACCGAACGCAGTTGTGTTTTTACATTACATAAGCCCCCTGGAAATAAAACTCCAGTATCTGCTTATAATCATACCCCTTGTACTTTGCAAGGAAATGCGCTCCGTACTGGCTCAGTCCCACTCCGTGACCATAGCCGTAGGTGGTGAACGTGAACTTGTCGGTGCTCTTGTCGTAGTCGAGCTTAAAGCTGGTGGAATTTATTCCGTAGCCCATTACAACGTTTCTCATCGTATTGCCTGTAATGGTGACCGTTCTTCCGCTGCTGTTCACATACGTTGTGTGACCGCCTACGCTTATGGTGCCCACGTAAACGTGGTCGACGTATGATTTTATCTCAAACCAGTCTGACGGGTCTCCCGAAAGGGAAATGCCCAGCGCTGTCTTTACCTTGTCCTTCATAACGCTTGAAGAAAAGCTCTTTGTTACGCCGAAGTAAGGGTCGTACAGGTCGTCAAGCTCACACCTCACGCTTTGCAGATACGGGTAATCAACTCCCCATGTGTTCAGCGAAGACGCCGTATAGCCTGCGGTGGACGCGCTGTAAACCGCCTGTATCAGCTCACCGTTATAGTAGATACCCTCGCCGAACACCTCGTCCACAAGCCTGTACATCTTTGAGGAAGCGTCCCTCATAGCTACGTTGGGTATCTCGCCGTGGTCGTTATATTTTTTTACATATGTATAGGCGGCGACTATCTGCGCTTTTATCGCCTCATCAGCGAAAATATCGCCTATCTCGCCCATAACTACCTGCGCCAGAATGTCTTTTCCGTCCCCTTCGGCGTATACTCCGTGTACCTGATCGTAAACTTTAAAGGTCATTCCTGAAGGATCATTATCAGACGGCTTTGTAGTCGCCTCTGTCGTAGTGGTGGTAGCTTCCGTGGTAGTGGTAGTAGTTTCGGCAGTTGTTGTCGTCGTTGTCGTCTCGGCAGTTGTTGTGGTAGTTTCCTCTGTGGTCGTTTCCTCAGGCTCTGTTTCAGCTTCTCCGATAGTGGTAATATCCGAATCTTCCCCCGTCGTCTCCTCTGTCGTACCGACAAACAGTCCCAACGGCGGGAAACCGTCCTGCTCCGTTATGTCAAACGGCAGGGACGACATTACATCAGGCTCAGGTCCCACGTTAGGTCCGATAGATTGAATAAGCCCCTCCGTTACTGTTGAGGAATAAGGCGGTATCGTATACGTCGGTATATCTCCGTCTTCCGTTTCGTAAGGAGTAGTCTCTTCATTTGCCGTCACTGTCTGGGACTCGGTCTGCTGTTCGTCGCTCTCCTCCTCCATAACGCTGGGTACTCTGCCCGTAACGCCGAATAAATATACATAAACCAGCGCTATGACCAGTGCCAGCGTTATCTGCACCAGTGTTGATTTTTTCATAAATGTCCTCTCTTATTGTCTTTTACCCCTCAAAATCCTTTATCCAAGAGGTATCCCATTGCCTTCCTGCCCATTGCGTGTTGTATATATTATAATAAGCGTCAAACATTTTGCGCTTGACCTGACCGTTATCGTTATAGCCGCTGTTGTCGATGAATTTGCTTGTATCAAGCACGTTGCTTTCATCATCTCTTACCTTTCTCGCCACGACTACCAGTCTTGCATTTGAAAATCCTGAAAAATCGCAGGTGGAAAGCGTCAGCAGCTCGTCCCCGTACTCAAGGTCTATCCCCGTGTAATAGTAGCTTCTGTCAAGACATTCCGCCACGTAGCTGTCAAATTCGCTTTTGTTGTGGAAGCTGACGTTCTTCTGATATTCAAACACCTCGCCCATATCCTCGGTGGTGTTTGTGAGAAATACGGAGAAAATAAGGTATTGATTTTTCTTGTAGATAGTATCGAAGTTTACCAGATAATGCTCCTTGAGAAAATCAAACCCACTCTGACTGCCAAGCCCTGCTCTGTAATATGAAAGCGGCTCGAACATATTTCTCGTTATCAGATTGTGACCGTATATTATGGTATTCGCAGGCATAGAGTCAGCCGTTATTGGAACCTCGTAGTCTGCAAATATAGTGCCGTTTGCGGTAGGGTCCTTGCGCCAGTTGTGGCTGAGGTAAAATTCGTTGTCGGTAGTCTGCACCACCGCCGACTGTATCCACGGATATATCTCCACAAAGCCCACAACGTCGTTGTTTTCCTTATAGTATTCCGCATATTCCTCAAGAATGGAAACTTCCTTCTGCTCCGTCTGACCGCTTGAGTTGGTAACGTTCATCTGCACGGAGATAAGGTCGCTGGAGGGCTCGCCTCTGTAATCCAGCATATTATGCTGTTCCTTTTCCAGCTCGTCGGTGCGTATGAAATAAAACCATATGATTATGACGGTAGCCGCTATCAGAACTAAGATAGCCGTGATGAAAACTATCTTTCTAACTACCTCTCCCGGGGGATCTCCCTTGCAGGGAAACAGCGACTGCCAAACCGTCTGTTTCTTCTTGCTTTTTACTTTCTTTTTTACAGGTTCAAATTCAGGCATTTGTTGTTTGCACCTTCCTTAAATGTATAGACCGCAGCTTTGTTTTTGCTGATACAGCGCCGTTTTTACGACGGCTCTTTTTCGTCAAGGCTATCTATCTGGTCGCTGTACTTGTCAAAGTCCTTGACAAGAGACAGATCCCATTTTCTTCCTCCCCAGGAGCCGCCCATTCTCTGATAGTAAGTATCGAAGAACAGCGGGTCAGGATTTATCATTATCTTGTCCACATCTACTTCGGGACTTTCGCCCTCTCTCACCTTTCTTGCGAAAAGCGCAAAGCGTGCGTCAACGTCCTTTCCTATCGTATAGCAGCAGGTGGACAGCGTGATTATCTGATCGCCGTATTCCACGTCAACGCCTGTATAGAAAGTGCTTCTATCCATTATATTCCCCATAAAGTCCATAAATTCCAATTCATTTTTGAACTGTCTTTTTTTGTAATAGGGGTAAGGATAGCCGTCCTTATCCTCGGTGTTTATGTATATACCTGCGAATATCTTGTAGGTTCCTTCCTCCCACAGCGTATCGAACTGTATTGTGGGATACTGCTTGTAGTATCCGATAAAGTCCCCGTTGAAGTTAAGTCCGCCGCCTGACGAAGAATAGGGGTCATAGCAGGTGACCGTTGCGAAATATTCTCCCGACGCCATATTGTGACCGTAGATGACCAGATTGTTCGCATCGGTGAAGGGAAGCACATGGTTGTCGCAGAATATAGAGCCCGTCTTGCTTTCCTCCTTGTAGAAGTTGTGGTCGATGTAAAAGTCGGTGTCCTCCTCGTTCATCAGAACAGGGAAGTCAATATAATGTCCCACCTTTATCCAGCCCACAATATCGCTGTTCTCAGCATAAAGCTCCACGAATTTGTCCATTATCTCAGGAACCTCCTGCTTTACCTCTTCTACCTTTTCCTTGTCGATGGAGAAGCTTCCCGAGGCGTTCAGATCCAGCTTTTCCTCAAGCTCGTTGTTCATCTGCGTATCAGCGCTTCTTGTCAGATAATCGTTGAGTATATACACTCCGCAAACGATAACCACGATTATGGAAACGATGAAGATAAGCTTTCTTACTATCGTTCCCACGCTGTCCCCCTTGGAGGGAACAAAAATGCGCACGAAAACATTTTTTTGTTTTTCATTAAGATGTTCAGCCATAATGACCTCCTTGTGGCAGTTTTTATCCGTTGTAGGATTTCAGATACGTTTTATAATCCCACACTCTCTGTCCGTAGCCGCACAGATTTCCGTCTATCGCCTGCTGCCAGCCTTTCCAGTAGTAATTTCTCGTTGCCTTTGAGGTATCTACCTCAGGGCTTTCTCCGTCTCTTACCTTTCTTGCAAACACTGCGCACCTCACGTTTTCAACGTCCAGTCCCCATGGGAAATAGCAGGTGGAAGCGCAGATTATCTCGTCCCCGTAAGTCAGATCCACGTCTGTAAGAATAACGCTCCTGTCCATCACGTTCAGCACGTAGTCGTTGAAATCGTCCGCGTCCTTGAAAGCCGCGCCCCTGCGCAGGTAGTTGTAAACCTCGCCGTACTGTTCCTCCGTGTTGAACAGACATACCGCAAACACCTTGTACGTTCCTTCCTCCGCCAGAGTATCAAAGGTTATGGTGGGATGGTCGGTGTAAAAGCTCATCAGGCTTGTCTGAGCGTTCGGGTCGTCTTTATTGTAATAGTATCTTGTCATTTTTGAGAACATATCGCCCAGATAGGTATTATGCCCGTACATAACTATGAAATTCGGAGCGCTTCCGTCAGCGCCGAACTGACAGCGATAGTCAACGTATATCGTCCCCGACTTGCTGTAACCGCCGTAAAAGTCCGTGTCAAGATACTTGTCGTTGTTGTCGGTCTGGACCACTGCGTAGTCGATTATCTTATCCTCGCCGCCTACGTTTATCCAGCCCACCAGATCTCTGTTCTTTGCGTAAAGCCCCATAAGGTCCTCGCGGATATAAGGCTTTGTCTGCTTTATCTCCTCTTTTTCCTCAGGAGTAAGGTTCATAGTGCCGTTGCTTTTGTCATTCTGCATCTGCCCACCGACGACGTAGACGTTGTGCAGAGAGCCGAAAACGTCGCTGAGCAGCGTATATCCCGTTATCACGAAAGCGACCACCGCACCGATGAACACTAATTTCCTTATAACTTCAAAAACCTCGTCCCCTTTTACAGGGAATATGGACATCAGAAAGCGTGTGAACGCTCCCTTTTCTTTTCCCTTGCACCTTGCCTCGGGTGGTCTGTCAAGATAATTCATATTCAACGCCTTAAAAGGCGAACGCACCTCCTTTTCAGTCCGTCTGTCCTTTTATCTCTTCCGTCATCATCTGCAAAGCGGCAAGCACCGCCTGCTTTCTGATAAATTCTCTTTTCGTCATATCTTCGGGGCAGTTCTCGTCCTTGAACAGGAAGCGTTTTGCCCTGCTTCCGTTTTTGGAGCTGTACACCCCTATCCATACCGTCCCCACGGGCTTTTCCTTGCTTCCGCCCGTAGGACCAGCGATGCCCGTCGTAGATATGGCAAAATCAGCCTTTGCCAGCTTTGCCGCACCCAAAGCCATAGCCTTTGCGGTCTGCTCCGAAACTGCGCCGTACTGCTCCAGCGTTTCCTTGGGAACTCCCAGCAGCTTTTCCTTTATCTCGTTTGCGTAGCTGCAAACTCCCATATCAAAGACTCCTGATGAGCCGCTGACAGTAGTTATCGCCGCAGATATCAGCCCGCCTGTGCAGCTTTCCGCAGAAGCGGTCTTCCTGCCCATATCCGATAGTAATTTTACTACAATCTCCGCCTGTTTGTCAATATCCTTATTCAGCATTGACTGTCCGCCTTTCTCCGCCGATCTTGAAATCCTCAATGACAATGCCGTTTATCGCCTTTTCTATCAGCGGGGAAAAGTCAAATTTTTCCTCCTCGGCAATAACTTCCTGCAATCTTGGCTTAGTTCTCGGGTGCTTTGGAGTGAACACAGTACAGCAGTCCTCGTAAGGCAGTATAGAAGTTTCAAAGGTATCGATTTTTCGTGCAATTTCCACAATTTCTTTCTTATCCATACCCACTAAAGGACGCAAAACAGGAAAATCCGCCGCCTTGTCAGTACAGCCTATCGCGGCGAGAGTCTGGCTCGCTACCTGACCCACGCTTTCTCCCGTTATAAGCGCACCGTAATTGCCTTTCCTGCAAATATCGTTTGCGATTTTCAGCATAAGCCTGCGCATTATCACGGTGAAATAGTCCCCGTCGCAGTTATCTCTCAGCGCCTCCTGTATCTCGGTGAAGGGAACGCAGTAAAACCTTATGTCCCCGCAGTATTCCGTGAGCTTTTCGCAAAGGCTCTCCACCTTCATCAGCGCTCTCTGTGAAGTATAAGGCGGACTTTGGAAATGCACGGCGTCCACCTTCAGTCCTCTTTTCGCCATCATATAAGCAGCAACAGGACTGTCTATCCCGCCTGACAAAAGGAGCAGAGCGTTTCCGTTGCTTCCCACGGGCATACCGCCCACAGCGGGTATCTTTTCGGCGTTGACGTAAGCCGCCTTGTCCCTTATCTCAACCATCACCGTCATATCAGGCTGATGAACGTCCACTTTAAGTTCGGGGAAAGCGTCTGTAACAGCGTCTCCGAACACCTGCTGTATCTGCGGGCTGGTAAGAGGAAAGCTCTTGTCCGAGCGCTTCGCCTCCACCTTATAGCTTTTCGCCTTTTCCAACGCTCCTTTAAGATAAGGTATGCCAAGCCTTATTATCTCGTCCATATCCTTCGGGAGGACAAGCGATCTTTGAACCGCCGCTATCCCGAAAACATGGCTCACTCTCTTTACCGCCTCGTCCATATCAACGTCCTCAGACAGCGGCTTTATATACACAGTGGACTGCCTGCGGTCAACTTCAAAATTTCCCAGCGTTTTCAGCCGTCTTCTGATATTTCTCGCCAGCATATCCTCGAAATTGCTCCTGTTAAGACCCTTGAGAGCAATTTCGCCGTATTTTGCCATTATAACTTCCATATGTTAAAATCCTCTATGCGCTTTCTGAAAATTATCTGAAAATTATCTCCTGAACCTCTTTATCCCGTCTTTTATCCCATCGACCAGCATTTCCACGTCCTGAACCGTATTTTCCCCGCAGAAGCTGACCCTTACGGCGCAGTCTGCGTCCTTTGCGCTTATACCCAGCGCCGCCGTTACGGGACTTACCTTTCCCCTTGAGCAGGCGGAGCCGCTTGATACATAAATTTCCCTTTCCTCAAGGAAGTGGAGCATTATCTCGCTCCTTACCCCCGCAACGGAAAAATTCACGATATTGTCAACAGCGTGCCTGCTGTTTATCGTTACCTGCGGCAACTCCGCCAGTAAACCCACCAGCTTTTCCTTAAGCAGCGCAAATTTCTCCGACAGGTCGGGATATGCCTTTACCGCCGCCGAAAACGCCGCTATAAGCTCTACGGGCTCAGTCCCAGAGCGCAGTCCGCCCTGCTGACCTCCTCCGTAAACGATAGGGAGCAGCCTTGTTTCTTTCGTTTTGTAAAGAGCGCCCACGCCCTTCAGCCCATGTATCTTGTGCGCGGAAAGACTGATGATGTCGGCATACAGCGGCACCTTGCAAAATCCCTGCACCCCGTCAACGTGCACCACGCACCTTGGAAATTTTTTCTTTACTTCACCGTATACCCGCTTTGAATCTGTAATGAACCCTGTTTCATTGTTCACCGCCATAAAGCTCAGCAGTATAGTATCTTCATCAACGGCGTCGATGAGCGCCTGCTCAAAATCCTCATATTTGCAGGGGGACAGCCTTACCACTTCAAACCCCTGCTCCTCCAGCTTTTTCATCGGCTCCGCAACGCTGGGATGTTCTATCGCCGTGGTAACTATCCTGTTCCCCCGCCTTTTCAGTGCGTTTGCCGTGCCGAAAACAGCAAGATTGTTGCTTTCCGTAGCGCCTGAGGTGAAATATATCTCTCCCTCTCTGCCCAACTTTTTAAGTATAGTTTTTTTCGCCTCAGAAATTACCTTTTCCGCCTCTATCCCCAGTCCGTGAAGAGAGGAGGGATTTCCGAAAGCGCTGCTTGCCGCCGCTTTTACCGCATCCGCACAAGGCTTTGCGGTAGCGGCGTTGTCCAGATATATCATATATAAAGCCTCAAAATACGTTCTTTCATAATTACTCAATTTTATATTATAGCACAAATATCTCAAAACGTCAAATTTGAACACCGCCGCGCTTATTTCTATTGACAAAATTTTCCTTTGGCGGTAAAATAAAGGCGGAAATAAAGTCTTTTTTCAGAAAAAGGAAAAAATATGAAAAAAACGAATGCTTATACTCTCGCCTCTTTGCTGCTCGCTTCCTCTATCGCCTTTTCGGGCGCAGTGTGTCACCCGACGCAGGTCATCCGGTATGATGGCGCACAACTCGTCCTCGCGTATATGGTGGGGCGTGCATTCTACCTTACCACGCTTCCCGTAGGTGTAGCACTTGAAATTGTAGTCTGACTTTAAAACGGAGCGTTTGGGGAAGAAAAAAGCGTCCAAGTTTTACACTTGAACGCCATCTCGCTTTAATTATTTGCCCTTATCGCAAAAAGCATTTGAACTGTAAATTTAAAGCTGCACCACGTTATTCCTCCAATAACTGACCTAACACATCATAAATTTCGTTCGGATCGTTTGACTGCACACGAACGTCATATACAATATCGTCGTACTCAAAAATTGCATAATACCAATATTCGTATTTCAATGAATTTTCAAGTCGGGCGATCTGCACACTAACACCGTTTATTACCTCTGTCTTTGTTGCATCTTTTGTAAATACGCTGCTCACTTTCCAATCATCTACGTCAGTTTCTCCAAACATACAGTGCATTAAAAGCTTTCCGTCCTCCTGATCGTCCGCAATTATCAAAGAATACCAATCATCTGTATCATTTACATTGCCGCCCTCTTTGTAATAAAATTCAATATCAGCCGTTTCGGATAGCTCCAGATTTTGCGCAAGGATTTTTCCGTCATATTTCGCAGGAAGAGCATATACGCTGTCTATTTCATAAGGGATCCCCTCACGGAATATATCGGTGGTCTGACTTGGGATAAATCCGACAGCAATACGGAAAGCACCTGCAGCAACAAGGCATAGGCACGCCGCAATGACGCCCCATTTTATCCATGCCTTATTTACGCTTTTCTTCTGCGGCATACCCGGCGCCGCTTTCATGATAAGGTCCGTATCAAGACCGCCCATTTCTCTGAAAATATCTTTGCTTGTCATACAACAAAACCCTCCTTATCTAAAAAATCCTTCAGCTTTTTTCGCGTGCGGAGCAAAAGAACGGTAACGCCGCTTTCTTTCATGGAATATTCCTCTGCGATCTCGGTTATAGAGCTTGCATACCAATACCGACGCACAAAAATATTTTGCGTTCTGTCGGATAAAGACCGAACAAACCTATTCAATGCGTCCCGCAAGGCAAGGCTTTCTCCTACGTCTATGCCGTTTGCATTATCGGGAATACACTCGGATAATTCATCAAGTACAAGCGGTACCTGACCACCTCGTTTTTGCGTATGTTGCGCCTCGTAAGCGTCAAGCGCAAGCTGTCTGCTTATCATTCCGACGTACGGCTTCAGCGGGTCGGGGCGATGCGGAGGTACGGTATTCCAGGTTTTCATATATACGTCGTTTACAACTTCTTTTGCGTCTTCGTCGCTGTAAAGGATCTGATATGCGATATAATGACAGTATCGCCCATATTTCTTCTGGGTTTCGACAATAGCAGCTTCGGAGCGTGCCCAATACAGATCTACAATTTGCTTATCTTCCATGACTTACACTCCTTTTGTGTGATTTAAAGACCTTTCACCCTAATAAACGGGAAAATTACCGTTTACACTACTCTATATCCAAAGATTTTTCAATTTCTCTGTTTATCCAGCATTCGCCCCCGACGCTTGCCATTATATACCCGAATTGTGAGAAAATCTGCCACAAACAGCGGTTTTCCCGACTGCTGACTTTATGAACACCTGCTGAAAAGAAAAAGCCACAGTTTGTATTCCTTTGCTGTCAGATAGGTTCTCTCTCCATCCACGAAAACCTCATGCGCCGTCGTGTCAATGCGGATACCCTGTATCACGACTTCCTGTTTCGGTTTTACCTCGGTATGTTTTGCAAGTACTGCTTTGACCCGCGCCATCAGTTCCCGCACGGAAAATGACTTTACCGCATAATCGTCAATGCCCGGTTCAAAGCTCATCAGTTTGTCATATACAGCGCAAAATGGCAGACCGCCCAAGCGGCGGTCTGCCATTTTGTGCATTTTGCTTTTGTTACTTATGATAACTTGTGCCACGCTCCTGCCCGGTCAGGTAACCGTAACCGGAAATATCCTGTGTGCGTTCGCTGTCATCGTCCTGCCGATAAGACGCGCCTCTCTTCTGTCCACTGACGTAGCTGTAAGATTTCGCCGCTTCTTCGGACCAAGGTGTTTCCCCAATGCCGTTTTCAGCTAAGAAAGCGTCCTGTTCGTCTTCGGGCAGCTGCTCTGCCTGTGCATACAAATCGTTGCGATTGGCGCTGTTATGTTGACCGGTAATATAGCTGTATTCGCTTTGCTCCGGTACAGCTTCCTCAGTTTGGGTTCCTTCGTCTTTGTTTTCCGATGTGACAACCGTTTCGGGTAATTTCGGCTCGTTTGTTTCGGCGTCAACGCCTGCCGCAAATGCGGTCACACATCCTGCCGACAGTACAAGAGCTGCCGCTAGGGCAGCTGTAACGATTGTTTTCTTCTTCATGGTTTATTACCGCCTTTCAATATTCTGACTTCCGTCAGTGATTATATAATAAACCATGAGTGAGAAATGCGCGTGGCGGTTATTTGAAATTTGTGTGGAATATGCAAATGGATAAACGCATTCTAACAGGTACAATTATACCATTTTCTTTCCCAAATTTCAATAGCGGCAGCCTTTATGATCATTGACACATTGTAAAATTACCATAGATGTTTGAACCGGGCTTATCATTTACGTTGCGAATCCCGCATACTGCGTCATATAAAGATCGTAGTATTTTCCTTTTTGTGCCAGAAGCTGTTCATGATTGCCGCTTTCTACGATTTTCCCATGATCCATAACAACGATAATGTCGGAGTCACGGATGGTAGAAAGGCGATGCGCAATGACGATACTGGTACGATCCTTCATCACACGCTGCATGGCGTCCTGTATGGCTTTTTCCGTGCGTGTGTCCACGTTGGAAGTGGCCTCATCCAAAATCAGGATTTTCGGGTCGGCGACAAAAGCACGGGCAATCGCCAAGAGCTGCCTCTGTCCCTGACTGATGTTTTCTCCGGAATTGACGAGAACAGATTCCAATCCATGGGGCAGTCTCCTTGGCAAATCATCGCAGCGGCTCATTTGCATGGCATTTACAATTTGCGAATCCGAAGCCGCCTCGTTCCCATATTTCATGTTTTGCCGCAGGGTATCGGAAAAAAGGACAGTGTCCTGTAAAACAATGGCCATATTTTTTCTCAGGTCGTCCCGTGACACATTGGATATATCCTGACCGTTTATGCATATCTTGCCGCTTTCAATATCGTAAAAGCGCATTAAAAGATTGACGATCGTGGTTTTGCCGCTGCCGGTCGCGCCGACTAACGCCACCTTTTTTCCGGACGGAACAGTCAAAGTGAAATCCTGTATGACTGAGTGCCCCGGTTCGTAGGAGAAATTTACATTTTGGAAGGTAACTGCCATCTGCTCATTTTCTTTCAGCTTTTCGCCGGACTTATCCTCATCGAACTCGTCCAGAACTGTAAACACCCGTTCCGCTCCGGCAATCGCGGTTTGAAGCTGACCGTACACCTGTGCCAGTTCATTGATCGGGCGGCTGAATTGCTTTGCATACACAATAAACGCGGAGATCACGCCGATAGAGATCAGTCCATTGATGGAGAAATACCCTCCGAAAGCCGCGATGATCACAAATCCGATGTTCCCGATGCAGTTCATGACCGGCCCCATCACGCCGCTGAAAATGTCGGTTTTAATGCCGACCTTTGTAAGGGAATCTGCGGTTTGACAGAAATCCTCTGTTATTTTCTCCTGACGGTTATAAGCCACCACAGTGCGGTAGCCGGAGACCATTTCTTCCACAGTTCCATTGAGCTGCCCCAATAATTGCTGCCGCTTTCGGGAGAATTTCCGCACCCTGCCCGAAAGGATTTTTGTGGCAAGCAGCGTCAACAGTACGGTAGCAAAACTGAGCAGCGCCAACTGCCAGCAATACCACATCATAATGGCGACGGTGCCGATGATCGTAAGCACACCGGAAAAGAGAGAGGGCAGAGATTGGGAAACCGTGGTGGAAATGTTCTCAATATCATTGGTCATACGGCTCATAACGTCGCCGTGCGAATGGGTATCCAGATAGCGCACCGGCAGATCCACGAGCTTGGCAAAAAGTTCCTCCCGCATGTGCTTCACAACCCGCTGGCTGAGCCGCGCGCTGACGACTCCCTGCAACAGCTGACACATACTGTTCAGCAAATAGACACAAAGCATCAGAACCACGGTTCCAAGCAGTTTTCCCTCCCGCACGCCCGCAATCGTGTCGATGGCCTGACTTTGCAGACTGGGCGCGTAAACGCCGCAGAGAGTCCCGAAGATGACAACGGAAAGCATAAAAATGACCATGCCTCTTTCACGGGCAAAATATGCGAAAATGTGTTTCAACGTGGCACCGAGATGCTCCGCGTGCTGCACCTCGACAAAGCGTTCATGGCGATTCATACCGGGAATATTCCGATTGGCAAGTTTCTGATCTCTTGGTTCACTCATGTTTGTCATCCTCCTCTCCGATCTGAGACTGATAAATGGCCTGATAAGCCGGGCAGGAAGCTAAAAGCTCTTCATGGGGACCGCAGGCGATAATATGACCGTTTTCCAGAACAGCGATCCTATCCGCTTGTCGCGCGGAGGCAATCCGCTGTGCAACGATGATTTTGGTGCTATGCGGGCTGGTCTTTCGGAGCGCCGCGTACAAATCCGCTTCGGTTTTCAAATCCAAAGCGCTGGTGGAATCATCGAAGATCAGAATTTCCTCATTCTTCAGAACAGCCCGCGCAATAGAAACACGCTGTTTCTGCCCTCCCGAAAGGCTCATGCCCCGTTCCGCCACGATTGTTTGATAGCCGTCCGACATTCGGGAAATAAAGCTGTCCGCTTGAGCCACCACAGCGGCGGATTTGATTTCTTCTTCTCCGGCCTCCGGGTTACCCCAGGATATATTTTCCTGAACGGAATCGCTGAAAAGCTCGCTTTTCTGCAGCGCCACTGCGATTTTATCCCGCAAAGCGGTTTGTCGGTATTCCCGCACATTGACGCCGTCTACAAGTACGGCTCCGCCGGTCACATCATAAAAGCGCGGGATCAGGCTGACAAGGGTTGTTTTGCCGCAGCCCGTCTCGCCCATGAGCGCCAGCGTTTCGCCCGGATCTACCTTCAAATCAATGTGCTACAGCACCGTCTGACCGCCCGGATAGGCAAAGGATACGTCCTTAAATTCGATGCTGCCTTTCACGGCAGTCTCTCCGTTTTGTTCCCCGTCAACAAGC
>CANQXF010000012.1 GCA_947627695.1 uncultured Ruminiclostridium sp.
GAAACGATAAAGACGGGCAGGGAGAGCGAAAATCCTCCCGAACAGCCGATTTACACCGATGAACTTTGCGAACGGCTGAACAAGGTCCTCACCACCAACACCGACCTGACAAAATGCGGGATACTTATGACGCTTTACACAGGCTTGCGCATTGGTGAGCTTTGCGCCTTGAAATGGTCAGACATAGACCTTTCCAACCGCACGATTTCCGTTGCCAAAACTATTCAGCGCATATCCACCGAGGAGGGTAGTGTGCTGATGATAACCGATCTGGGCAAGAAAGCCCGTGAGATCCCACTGCCGCAGTTTCTCTGCGATATTTTGAAAAAGCACAAAGCCCCCGCAAACCGCTATCTCCTTTCGGGAACAACTTCGCCCATCGAGCCCCGCACAATGCAGTACCGCCTGCGCTCGTTCCTGAAAAAGGAATATCTCCCCGACATCAGCTTCAGCGAACTGCGCAAGCTGTTCATCAAGCGGTGTATCTCTCACGGCGCAGACGTGACCGTTCTGGCGGACATTCTGGGAAATACGTCGGTGCAAAGCGCAGCGGCATATTGTGAGAAACCCACGATAACCAGCAAAATACAGGCAATAAATCTGATAGCGAAGGAAGTAGGGTAAAACTGAAAAAATCAAACGATTGTTGATTAAAAAAGGTTGTGATCGATATGGACGATAAGATAAATGTTGTGTATGCCGTGAACGATTTATACGCCCATGCTGCTGCAGCTTCGATCTATTCGGTATGGTTTAATACCAAACACAAGGAATTATGCAGATTTTATGTTTTATATTTGGATCTTTTAAAACAGAATTATCTGAAGTTTATGGAACTATCAGAACAGTATAATATAAAAATTCAGATGATAGAAGTAAACAGCGATAAAATAGAAGGATTATATGAAGTAGATTATTTCAAGCTGGAAATGTACCTGAGAATATTTATCGGTGATTTATTTCCCGCTGAGAAAAAAGCGCTTTATTTAGATTGTGATACCATTGTAAAGAAGGATATTAAAGAGTTGTATGACACCGACTTAGGACAAAATGTATTAGGGGCAGTGTACGATATCCCCAATGTGTTTCGCTGCAAGGAGCTTGAGAAAATCGGCATAGACCCGCAGAAATATTTTAATTCGGGGGTTTTACTGATAAATTTAAATTTATTCAGAGGAGAAATGTCCCAAAAGATATTATCCTTAATTAAAAATAACAGATCTTTCAGATGCCCTGACCAGGATGCGCTCAATCTTTGCTGCAAAGACTTGGTGAAAAGTCTGGATCTCAGGTGGAACCTTCAATGGGGTCATTATCTGGACAACCTAAAATATATAAAGGGCAACGATCTTATTGAATATCAGAAAGCGTTGAATAACTGCTATATCATTCACTACACGTCAAATAATAAGCCGTGGAACTCGTTTTACGGAGCGAAGCTGTCCCGCTATTTTTTTCAATATGCTTCCTGCACGCCGTTCTGGGAAGATGTGGTTTATTCCTTGTTTAATACATATTTATCAAATGCTAACGTAACAGAAATAATGGACGAAAAATTTAGCAGCGGACAGACGGGATTTCGTATAATTATGAAATTTGCTAAAAAATGGTTTGGCTATAAGGTATCTTCCTTTAAAACAAATCTGAAATTGTAGGTGGTAGTTATATGAATATCAATGAATCAATAAAAGAAAAGTATAAGCTGACAAAGACAGCTCAGAAGGAATGGAACTCTTTGCTCCATGTGACCAAACCGAAACCGAATGACAGGATATTGCTGTTTCCGAATTTAGACTGGGAGTGTAATTTGCAGGGAATGCGATATCTTGATACATATCTGCAAAGGGTAAACGCTGATAAAGCTATTATCATAACCATCGAAAACAATGTGAAACGGGACATTCAGCTTTATTCGGATAACGTACGGTCAATAATTGAAATTTCGGCAGATCAGGCAGAACGCCTGATCGCATTATATGAACTTCATATTTTTGATAACAGATTTGTTGTGGTTTCTCTTGATCGGCCGTTCAGCAGAAACGGTTCAAGTCTTGTGGGATATAAAGGGACGACCGTAGAGCAGTTAGTTGCTATTGGAATTTACGGAATAATTCCTTTTCGCCAGCTTCCTCAGAATAAAAAAATCGTATAAAACACAGGGAGAAAAATTATATGTCGTTTTTTGAGCAAATCAAATTAATAGCACGAAGAAACGATGCAGTTTCATTATCGGCGGCGTTTAATTTCAGAATAAAGCGTGGCCTTAATATTTACAACAGAATAGCGGGGAAATACAAGGGATGTAAGATCTTTTTATGTCCATATGCGGGAACAGGCGATGTTTATCTCGCAGGTATGTATATCAATGCTTTTGCGAGAAACAACGGCATAGATAATTTTGTAGTTGTAGTCATAGGCGGCTCTAATTTTAAGGTAGCTAATCTTTTCGGATTTAAAAATATTGAAAAGATATCACAGAACGAAGCGGATATGCTTGTAAGACTTAGTATTTTTCTAGGAAAAAATGACGATATATTGATAATGCATCACCATCCCCCTCAGACATATTGCGGTATCCTTGAAAATATGCGAAATTTTAACGGCCTTAATTTCGTAGACCTGTATATTAAATCGGTATTTGACCTTGACCCTGAGAAGGACAAGCAGCTTCCTTCATTTGACTACAACAGCAATAAGCTCTACTCTGTTTTTGAGGAACAGCGATTGGTGCCGGGAAAAACCGTGGTGCTTTCTCCTTTTGTCAACACGCTCCCTTCACTGCCATGGTGGGTGTGGTGCAATATTGCGGAAAAGCTGAAGGAACGAGGATATACAGTCTGCACGAACGTAGGGTCGCCTTCGGAATTTCCCGTCAACGGTACGATCCCTCTGTCATTCCCATATGATATTTCTGTGCCGATTTTGGAAAAATGCGGGTATTTTATCGGTATCAGAAGCGGCTTCTGCGATATTATAAGCAGTGCCGCCTGCAAAAAGATCGTTATTTATCAGCCTTATCTCTTCTGGGGAGCCGGGACCAACTTTGATTATTTCAGTTTGAATAAAATCGGCTTTTGTAACGACGCAGTCGAATTGGAATATGAAGGCGTTGAGTTTTATGATTTGATAGACAAAATAATTGATAGTGTAGAGGATAAATAAATATGATTTTAAAGGTGTTAAAAGAAAAAAATGAAAATTGTATGGGCTGCGGAATATGCAGGGACGTATGCCAATCATCCGCCATTTCAATGGAATACGACAGCGAAGGCTTTTTAACCGCCAAAGTTGATCCCAAGAAGTGTACTGAATGTAAAAAATGTGTTTGTGTTTGTCCTCAGCTGAATTTTGAAAAACATAACGAAAAAACGCCTAAATGCTTTGCAGGAAGGACGTCAAAATCGATCTCCGATAAATGCACGGCAGGAGGAGCATTCTATATTTTTGCTAAGCACGTTTTAAAAGAAAACGGTGTTGTATGCGGAGTAGAATTTAAAAATAATAAAGCGGAATATGTTCTGATAGATAAGCCTGAAGACATTGACAGGATTTTGGGCGCCAAGTATATTGAGGCAGAGCTGAATTCGGTATTCAGCAGGATAAAAAAGCTGCTGAACGAAAAAATTACTGTTCTGTTCTGCGGCACACCCTGCCATGTAAATGCATTATACGCTTATCTTGATGGCACGGAAACAGATCGGCTCATAACTGTTGATTTTGTATGTCACGGTGTTTCATCTCCCGCAGTTATTAAAAAGCTGAAAAAGGAAAAGATTGCAGGCAGCAAGATCGATGATCTGAAGTTCAGCAGCAAGAAATGGGGCTTTCGTCCTGATTTGATCGAAATTATTGACAAGGATAAAAAGTCTGTACCATATTACGACTTTTCTTATTTTCACAATGCCTGCATTTCACTGCGCAAGTCGTGCTATCACTGCCAATATGCGCCTGTTACTCACAATTCGGATCTAACGCTGGGCATTTTTTACGGAATTGAAAAATACATAAATGTTTTTAATTCTTCTGACGGCATAAGCTTGATACTTTTAAATTCTGAAAAAGGCAATAAGCTTTTTAACTCGGTAAAAGCGGAATTTGACCTGATATCGCCAGTACCAATTCGCTTTGCAATTGAAAACAACCGATTTTTTGAAGATTATGTAATGAATGAAAATCGGACAAGATTTTTTGATTGTATGAGCAGGAATATTACGCTTTCAAAAATCAGAGAATACATTGAAAATTCAAAATTTGATGTGGGACTGGTGACAAATTGGAGTACCTGCAATTTTGGAGCGCAGCTTACGCATTATTCCTTATACTGCGTTATCAGGAAAATGGGCTTAGAGCCTTTAATGGTGGAAAAGCCCAATACATCTCCATTCCCTCCGCTGACATCTCCTATTCTTTTCAGAGAAAATCCCTATCCTTCCAATGCATTATCCCGTTTATACGGTTCAATTGAAGAACAGCAAGAACTGAATCGAATTTGTGACGCTTTTATTGTAGGCTCAGATCAGGTATGGAATCAGAAGTTGTTTGACCATGCATTTGATACATTCACTTTAGGATTTGTAAATCCCAACAAAAAGAAAATTTCGTATGCAACGTCCTTTGGCATTGATAATTATACAGGAACAGCGGAGCACCATACTCTGTTCAAAAAACGTCTTGGAACATTTCAATTTATCTCTGTAAGAGAAGCTGCGGGAAAGAATATTTTAAAAAAGGAATTCGGCCTTGAAGCAGCTATGGTGCTGGATCCTGTTTTCCTTGCGGAGACGAGCGTATTTGATGAGCTGACCGACAAATCAAACATTCTTCATTATTCGCCGTATGTGTTTGCTTATATGCGGTGGTCAAATCATATTACGGAAAAAATAATAATTGATTATGCAAAAAAGAAAAAGAACGAGCTGGTCTGCGTCAGCGAAGCTCTCGGCGATCCTCAGCAAAACCGTAAGTGGAGCGTTCCTGTGATCAATGTGTTTATTGAGGACTGGCTTTGTTACATAAAAAATTCGGACTTCGTTTTTACGGATTCCTTTCACGCTATATGCTTTTCAATTATCTTTAAAAAGAATTTTCTTTGTATAATAGACCCTGATATCGACGGCTCATGCAGAATGTATTCGCTGCTGAGAGAACTGGGACTCGAAGACAGGATCATTTCCGACCCGTCTGTTCTGATGAACAGCAGCTCTGAAATAAACATCGAAAAATTCTCAGATATTGATTACGGTCCTGTTTATGAAAAGCTGAAAGCATTGGAGGATTTTTCAAAAAACTGGCTGAAAAATGCTTTAAAAGAAGAAATAGAGAAATTAAAATCGGAGGGATAAAATGGAATTTGATTACATAATCGTTCAGGCGGGCGGAAAAGGCACACGAATGGAGCATCTCACTGAAAATAAGCCGAAAGCCCTTGTTCCCGTAAATAATCGCCCTATGATTTTTCATTTGTTTGAAAAATATCCCCGCAAAAAATTCATAATCATAGGAGATTATAAGTTTGACGTGTTAAAGCGGTATCTTGCCGCCTTTGCAAACGTCGACTACACATTGGTAAACGCCAATGGACGCAAAGGTACCTGCGGCGGGTTAAAGGAAGCGGTGGATAATATTCCCGACGGAGCGTCCTTTATGCTGATATGGTCAGATCTTGTCCTGCCCGATACCTTCAAAACCGATGGGCTTTCAAACGGGAACTATGTCTGCCTTTCGGGGAGCTTTCCCTGCCGATGGAGGTATGAGGATAATCAGTTTGTTGAGAACTCTTCTGTCGAATACGGCGTAGCGGGAATGTTTATTTTTTCTGATAAATCACCTTTGCAGGGCGTACCCGAATCGGGAGAGTTTGTCAGGTGGCTGAAAGATACAGACATAGAGTTTCAGACTGTCACCCTCGATTCTGTAAAGGAATTTGGGCTTATCTCCGAGTATATGAAAATACCCACCGCAAAATGTCGTCCCTTTAACTCCATTGAGGAACAGGAGGATTCCATTATCAAAAGGCCTATAACCAAGCAGGGCGAGGATCTTGCCAAAAGGGAGATCGCATGGTACCGCAAGGTAATGGACAAGCAGTTTCTGAATTTACCCAAAATATACTCATACGAGCCTCTCACAATGGAAAAGATCCGAGGGAGCAATATTTATGAGTATGAAAATATCAGCTATGAAAACAGGGTGAATATCCTTACCGATATTGTAAACTGCCTGAAATCGGTCCATCTTATCGGCAGCGTTCCCGCTGATAAGCAAAGCTATAACGAGGCATATATCTATAAAACCCTCTCCCGACTTGAGAAAGTAAAACAGCTTGTCCCCTTTGCCAATGATGAAACTATCGTCATAAACGGTAAACGCTGTCCTAATTTTTTCTTTCACATAGATGAGATAACCAAAGCTATGGAACGATACCTGCCTGACAGGTTCGTATTTCTCCATGGCGACTGCACTTTTTCAAATATTCTGCTGAGAAACGACAAGGAACCCGTCCTCATCGACCCACGAGGTTATTTCGGACTTACCGAATTTTACGGAGATGTGGCGTATGACTGGGCAAAGCTGTACTATTCCCTTGTGGGAAATTACGACCAATTTAATTTAAAGCGGTTTGATCTGCATATTCACGAGGATTCTGTGGAGCTGTTCGTCCGTTCGTCAGGCTGGGAGGAGCTGGAAGATGTATTTTTCCGTCTTATAGGCGACGAGGTAACGCCCGAACAGATACGTCTGATACACGCCATCATCTGGCTTTCCCTCACCACATACGCCTGGGAGGATTATGATTCTATATGCGGAGCGTTCTACAACGGACTTTTGTATCTGTCCCAGATACTTTAAAATAAAAAATAAAATGATGATGTTATCATCTGAAAGGAAAAAACATGAATACATATTTTGAAGAACTGTTAAAAATCCTGACTGACTCGTTGAAATCCATTGACCAGAATGCTTTTTCACAGCTTGTTGACGAGAGCATCGAAACCCTGAATTCGGGACACAAGATTATTCTTTCGGGGCTTGGCAAAAACGTGCCTGTATGCGACAAGTTTGTAGGTACAATGAATTCGCTGGGACTTAACGCCTGCTTTATGAACACCAATTCCGCCGTACACGGGGACATCGGAATGGTACAGGACGGCGACCTTGTCATTCTGCTCACAAAGAGTGGCGAAACGGTAGAATCAGTGTATCTTAACTCGCTTCTTGACAAAAGAAACTGCACCCAGTGGCTGCTGACATTTGAAAATGAAAGCACGTTGACAAGGAAAATATCCAAATGCATTGTTATCCACCTTGAGCATGAGGGGGATATGTGGAACATCGTTCCCAACAATTCCACCACCCTCAATCTCATCGTTTTGCAGATGCTGGCGATGCAGATAAGCAAGAAGATGGGCATCACTCTTGACCAGTTTAAAATGAATCACCCCGGCGGACATATCGGAGAGATATTAAATGGCTGATGTGATCAAAGTTTCCTCTTTGGGAAAAACGTGGATAATGGATATTGACGGGACGATCGTCAAGCATAACGGATACAAGACAGACGGCAAAGATACGCTTCTTGAAGGTGCAAGGGAATTTTTCAAAAAGCTGTCCCCGGAGGATAAGGTAATTCTTATCACGTCAAGAAAAAGAGAATATAAGGAGATGACCGAGAGCTTTCTTGCCGAAAACGGTATCCGTTTCGATACGATAATTTACGATCTTCCTTACGGGGAGCGTATTCTGATAAATGACAGAAAGCCCTCAGGAATGATGACCTCTATCGCCGTCAATACCCGGAGAGATGAATTCACCGATACCGTTTTTGAAACGGACGATACGATATAAGGAGGACCAAAATGCTTTTAGATAAAATATCAGCCATAGGAAGGACCTGTACAGGCTGTTCATTGTGTAAGAATATCTGCCCCGTGGGAGCGATCGAAATGCTCCCTAACGAGGACGGATTTATAAGACCGAAAATCGACAGCGAAAAATGTATTCACTGCGAAAAATGCGAAAAGAAATGCCCCCAGCTTGATCACGCTGTTTCCAACGAGGCAGAGCCGCCCTGCTACGCTGTAAAAATGTCGCCTGACGTATTAGAGGTAAGCTCATCGGGCGGAGCGTTCACCGCCCTTGCAAACTATGTTTTCGATAAAGGCGGATATGTGTGCGGAGCCGCTTACGACGAGGATTTCAGGGGAGTATCCCAGATAATGATTTCCGACAAAGCGGATATGTATAAGCTGAGGGGCTCAAAATACGTTTACAGCAAGCCCGGAAATATCTACAAGCAGGTGCATGAAAAGTTGAATGAAGGAGCGTACGTCCTCTTTTCGGGAGCCCCCTGTCAGGTGGCGGCGCTTAAAGCGTATCTTCCCAAGGATTTTAAAAAGCTGATAACAGTTGACCTGCTTTGCGGCGGCTATCCTCCCGAAAAGCTTTTCCGTCAGTATGTGGACAGTGTTGCAAACGGCAGGGAAATAAAAAACATTTCTTTCCGCTCCAAAAAATACAGCTGGTACATAAACGGAATAAGGATTGAATTTACAAACGGAGAGGAACATATTATTCACTCAATGCGTGACCCTTACCTTAAAGCATATTTAAAATTTATGATAACATCAGAATCCTGCGACAACTGCCAATTTGCTCCCACTCCGAGAGTTGGCGACTTTACGATAGGCGATTTCTGGAGCTTTGACAAATATGACGAAACGGTAGATCTGGAAAAAGGCATAAGCTGCATACTTACAAACAACAAAAAATCAATGGAAATTTTTGAGGAGATAAAGGGCTCGTTTGAATTTGTAAAAAGAATGCCCCTGTCCTTCCTCAGACGGTTTAACAGAATGAATGAAAAACGCAAACCTGTCCTCGCCAGACAAAGATTTTTCCGTCTGATAAAGGATGGCTGGGACTTTAAAAAAGCGGTGGATTACGCCCTTAACTGGAAATTTGACGTAGCTGTAAGCGGCTGCTGGACTGTACCCAATTATGGCGGCGATCTGACGTATTATGCTTTGTACAACACTATCAAGGATATGGGATATTCTGTGATTATGGTAGAGAGACGGGCAGATATTCCGGGATATGACATTCCCGTTCCGCGTCATTTTGCTGTAAATCCTTACCCGTTTTATGATGTTTGCAGAATACATAAAAATTTCAATGACCAAGCGGAGTTGAATGTTCGGGTAAAAACGTTTGTTTTAGGCTCGGATCAGGTTTGGAACTTTAAACTGATGAGTCCCAATGCGATAAAGAGTTGGTCTTTTGATTATGTCAAGGAATTCAGACGGAAAATATCGTATGCAAGTTCCTTTGGTTCATCAGAGTTTACAGGAACGGAAAAGGAAAAGGAAGAATTCGGAGCATTATTAAGAAGGTTTAACGCGGTTTCCGTCAGAGAAAAAGCGGGAATAGACATTTGCGACCAATTGGGTGTAAAAGCCGTTCAGGTCATTGACCCCGTTTTTTTGTGCCAAAAGGAGCATTATAAAAAGCTGATAGACTCCGCAAAGTGTTCTGTGGGCGGAGATTATATCTGCACATATTTTATTCACCCGAATTCAACGAAATACGGTATGGAAAAGATATGCGAGGAGCTGAACTTAGGGCATATCAACACTATCAACGCAGACGAGGATATGCTTTCAAAAGATAGATTTAATAAAGCTAAGTGGCCGTACACGCTTGAAGATAACCTGACAGTTGAAAGCTGGCTAAAATATCTTACCAACAGCAACCTTATTATCACTGATTCATTTCACGCTACCTCGCTTGCAATAATTTACAATATACCTTTTGTTTTTATAAAAGGCTCCCTTAATGTATTAGTTGGAATGGACAGATTGGGAACACTTTTAGGAATAGCCGGACTGGAAAACAGAGTCGTAACCACCGTTGAAGAAGCCTTTGAAAAAAAGACCTACAACCAGCCTATCGACTGGGAGCAGGTAAACGCCAGAATGAAGCCCGAGATAGAAAGAAGCAGACAGTGGCTTGAAAATGCTTTGAAAGCGGAGATTATATGAAAAAGAGGTAACAGAAAGTATGCTTACAATTAAAACCCCCTTTATAGATGAAAAGGACGGAATATCAACGCTGATAACTGATGTTGATGTAAACGGAGATGTTAGACGGATAACCGCAAGTGTGGAAAATGAGTATGCACCGTATCTTTGCTGTGAACGCTCAGACGCTGTGGTGATAGGCTTGTTATCCTATGCTCTTCGTCATAAGCATGATATCGTCTGCGAAGCTCCTGTGACTGATGAGTTGCTGTATAATATAAACGAAGTTCTGCTTCCCGCTTTGCTGACAAATGATAGCGAAAATTATAATGTACATATAACCTGCGACACCGCACCGTGTATTCAAAAATCGTTGCGGGGGGGTAGGAACTGGATTATCCTGCGGAGTAGACAGTTTTCATGCGGTCGCTAAGCACTACAACTCGCCGTATAAGAACAACGCCCTTACTCATCTTGCCGTATATAATGCAGGCTCGTTCAACGCAGTATACAAAAACAGCGGGCTGGATTTTGTACAGAAAAAGGTGTTTGAAAGAGCAAAAACAGTGGCAGCAGAGCTTGGCTTGCCTTTGATTACTGTTAATACAAACATACATAAGATGTTTCCTCAGAATCATTATCTCACCCATACGTACACGGATATGTTTGCGGTCTATTCTTTGCAGAAACTTTGGAAAACCTATTATTATTCAAGCACTTACGATTACGGCGGATTTGAACTTGACGGAAATTTGAATATTGACCCTGCGCATTTTGAGATATTACTGCTCAACTGCTTTTCTACCTCACAATTAAGGCTTTACTCGGACGGTGCGTCAAAGATAAGAGATGATAAAGTAGCGTTTATTGCCGATTTTGAGCCGGCCCGCAAATATCTTCACGTCTGCACCGCTAAAGAGGTAAACTGCGGGCACTGCGAAAAATGTATGAGAACGCTGTTGGAGATGGATGCGACAGGAACATTGGAAAAATTTAGTGAATCTTTTGACATAGAAGGCTACAAAAAGAACAGGTCTATGTATTACCGTAATTTATGCAAGCAAAAGATATTGGGAAATGCTTATTTGCAAAGAACGTTTGATGTGTTATACAAGACCAACAGGGAAGAGTTTGATAAGTACCTGTCCGAATTTACAACAGAAAATCTGATAAGAAGGCTTGACGATCAGGGAAGATTAACTGACAGGTGGAGAAAATACACCGCTATTTTTGAAAAAGCTTTGGACAGGGCAAAACTGAAAGAAAATATACAACAACGATTTGCTGAAAAGAACGTGAAAACAGTAGCGTTTTACGGCGACGGGGAACTTAGAAGGTTTTTGTACGGGATAATAAAGGAGATAGACGGCGTTGAGGTAAAATATATAGTAGAGGACGGCAAGCTGGACTGGCTACCTTTTCCAAGCTATGCGAGAACATCCAGCGAGCTTCCCGATATAAATCTAATGATAATAACCGACGTGCTGGCGTTTCCCGCTATACAAAGAATGATGAAAAGGGATCATTCTTTTGATGTGGTAAGTGGCGAAGAGCTGATAACGGGAGAGTAAAAATAAGAAACAACCTTATACTTTTTCTATCGTCGCTGAAAGCTTGAACGGAAAGGAATAGGCAGTAGCTTGAAAATGCACTGAAGGCGGAGAAAAGTTTCTCATTGGCTCTGGAAAATATAAAGGCAAAGCATTGTTCCTCCCGCCTGAACCTTTTGACATGGCGAGCCTGACAAAAGGCACAGATTAAGTCTCATTTTTATTTGAACAGGCATAACAGTTTTTATAAAGAAATATTAAAGTTTAATTTATCGTATTACAGAAATATTTATTGTTAGAAAATTTTAATAAAGTTTCTATAATTGCGATAAAACTCTATTCAACATATTTAAACAACGATATGCAAATACCGATAGTCTTCAACATAAGACTGTCGGTATTTTCTGTTGTAAAAAACAGAATAAGTCAATTATATAATTCCCGTGCGCCGCCCTTCAATCGTTTTGACGAAAAACTGAAAAAATGATTGGAGGAAATAAAAATGCAAAGGAATTATAAATTAACCGTGAGCGTTTACAACACAATTACAAAACAATATGAATTAATTGAGGTGTCAGAGAAAGTCAGAGCAGAATACCTCAGAGGTCAAGGAAAAATCTACCGCAATAACAAGCGCTTTTTTAAACATGAAATACAAATGAGCAGTCTTATTGGCGGCGAAGATGGGGCTTACGAGAATTTCAGAGAATTTGTAAATTCAGATAATACGCCTGAATCAGAGGCTATGAAAAATTCAGCGGTGTCTGATTTACATAAGGCAATCTCCAGGTTGACAGGGAAAGAGCAGGAACTCATTATTGCGTTGTTTTTTGACGGCGTATCCGAGAAGGATTACGCTACTCTTACAGGGGTAAGCAGACAGGCGATAAATGAGAGAAAACAAAGAATTTTTAAAAAGTTGAAAAAATTTTTAAAATAATCCTTGCTGATTTTCTAAAAAAGAGAGGTATACAAGTGAGAGAAATTGTTATATCTCTCTTACGCTCATTGAAAACATAATATACCAATAACGGATACGTTCTCGTTATCGTCCCCAAAACGGACAAGCCTAAGGATAAAATCAGCGGTGGAAGTAGCAATCTGCGGCAGGCGACGACAGATAACGGGTACAATGATACTTCCGTCCAGCCACAGTTCACACAATGGGGGCGGCAACCAGAGAACCTGGTCGGGGTGAAATTCCCATGAAGGCAAGCCAAAGCCTGTCCGTTATTGCCCAAAGTCAGGGGATATCAAGGATAAATACTGACAATTAGCAAATGTCAAAACGATTGATGATGATATATGCGGCGGACTGCCCATGCAATCCGCCGCCTATACATAAAAAAGGAAGTATAATGCAGGAAATAAAAAGGGGAGAAATATATTACGCCTGTTTTGACAACGCTGTGGGAAGTGAACAAAGCGGCTTGCGCCCTGTGGTGATTATACAAAACGACAAAGGAAATCGCTACAGCCCTACCACGATCGTGGCAGCAATCACAAGCAACACAGACAAGCCGCGGCTTCCTACCCATGTGCCGATACAATGCTATGGTTTGCATACAGATTCGTTGATACTTGCAGAACAAGTCAGAACGATAGATAAAAACAGGCTGCAAGACTATGTGGGAACGCTTGATCAATTTTATATAGAAAAGATGGATAAAGCATTATCTATCAGCTTTGGGCTGTCACACCAAAGGAGGATAACATGAATAACGAAGAAAAGGAAATAAAACTTGACGATAAAATAACAGTGATATTTACAGGCAGGGAGAACAAGAAGAAAATGGACGAGATCCTCTGGCATCTGATGAAACAGTTTGAGGAAAGAATTTCTCAAACTAAACAGTAATTGTTATATTACGGGAATCATAAAAGCAAACTCGCCATACTTTTGTGATTTTATGACAAATGCTGAGTAAAAGCCGGATTTTAGATCTGTACCATTTATTACCTTGCATAATAAACTTTTTATGATACAATATATGATACATCACCTGAAAGGAGAGCGTAGCTTACAATAGGTTATGATATTGAAAACCTCATAAATCCCGAAATAGCTGATAAATATTTTGGTGAAGTCACCACTGACCATTATGGGCGAAAAGTACCAAAACACGCTCACGGCACAATAAATTTAAAGCAACCCACGTCATCAGGCAGGCTGATAACCAATGCTGCAATGGAACTGTTCGACCGCATAACGGACAAAAATCTTCTGATAAGAAGAATTACCATAGCAGCGTGCAGAGTTGTTGAGGAAACAACGGTAAAGCAGAAGAAACACGAAAATACTCAACTCGATTTCTTCACAGATTATAAAGCGTTGGAACAAGCAAGAGCAAGGGAAGAAAGAATGCTGAAAAGGGAAAACAAGGCCCAGAAAGCGATCATCGGCATTAAGAAAAAGTATGGAAAGAATTCGATCATAAAAGGAATAAATTTAGAGGAAGGCTCTACCGCAATACAGAGAAACGGTCAGATAGGCGGACACAAGGCCTGAGCAGGGAGGAAATACATGGCGGATAATTACGACGATATAATCAACTTACCTCATCACCGGTCGGCAAAGCACCCTCACATGTCCCTTCATGACCGAGCAGCTCAGTTCAGCCCATTCGCCGCTATAACGGGGCACGAAGAAGCAATTGAGGAAACCGCCCGACTGACAGACGAAAAGCCGATAATCAGCGAGGATAAAGCCGCCGAGTTAAGCGACAAGCTGCGGCTTATAAATGAGTTAAAAGCTGAAAGACCCACGGTGAAAATAACTTACTTCGTCCCCGACGAAAGAAAAAGTGGCGGATCATGCGTCACAAAAATAAGAAGTGTACGAAGAATTGACGAGGTGGCTAAAACTGTTATATTCACCGACAATTTCAGTATTTCCATTGATGATATAATGGAGATTGACAGTGAGATATTCAAAACAAGCGAATGGGAAAATGAATAGCTTTCCCAAAACTGCCCAAACAGCCGGAACAATTCTTGTTGCATATCGTGATAGATACAGCAGACTGATTATGGTATACTTGGGTTGTTGGAAAAGCATCTCGCCACGCTTACCCGACATCTTAAATCCGGTAATCGGTCAAAGGCTTATATAATCAACTCGCCATGATTTATACAGCCACTGCACTGAAAGGAGAAGAAAATGAAACGTGTAAATACGCTGTATCGAGTATCTACCAAAAAACAGGTCGATGTCACAAAGGACGATATACCGATGCAGAAAATTGCCTGCCACGAATTTGCAGAACGGCAGGGCTGGACAATTACAAAAGAGTATTCGGAAAAAGGAATATCAGGATTTAAGGTATCAGCCGAAGATCGTGATGCCATACAGGATTTAAAACAAGCAGCACTGAACAAAGAGTTCGACGTGCTGCTTGTTTTTATGTTCGACAGAATCGGAAGAATAGACGATGAAACGCCCTTTGTGGTGGAATGGTTCGTACATCACGGAATAGAGGTATGGAGCGTAAAAGAGGGAGAGCAACGGTTTGACAGCCATGTGGACAAACTCACAAACTATATTCGCTTCTGGCAGGCTTCGGGAGAAAGCGCAAAGACATCAGCAAGAATAAAGACCCGAATGCAGCAAATGGTTGAGGAAGGTAATTATATAGGGGGCTCCGCACCCTACGGATACCGCCTTGTAAAAAGGGGACGATTAAACAAAAAGGGAAACGAGGTGTACGACCTTGAAATTGACCCCGCCGAATCCGAAATCGTAAAGATGATCTTTGAAAGCACGGTAAAGTACGGACACGGTTCCTTTCAACTTGCAGATCGGCTGAATAAAATGGGACTCAGGACTCATAGCGGAGCAAAGTTCCAGTGCAACTCCATTATACGAATGCTGAAAAACAGAATATACTGCGGATATATCCAAACCAAAAATGCTTGTTCACCGTTTATTGAAAGGATTCAAATTATTGATGAGGATATATTCGATATGGCACAGGAAATTTTACAACAGAGGGAAAAGAAGAATAACGGCAAGCGCACGGTGGCACTGAAAACAAAGGGGGAGTCGCTTCTGTCGGGTAACATATTCTGCGGACACTGCGGCGGCAGAATGGTATCTACTACCTATCATGAGGAATATGTAAAAGCGGACGGTACAAAAAGCATATACCACACAAAGAAATATATCTGCTACCACCGTTCAAGAAAACTGAACGAATGCGACGGACAAGCGGCGTACAGATCAGATATTGTGGAAGAAAAGGTACTTAGTGCGATAAAGAGCCTGTTTGATAAGATAAAGACAACTCCCGAACAGGAAATATTGGAGCATAAATTCAAAAACCAAGCCGAGGACTGCAAAATAAAAAAAGCGGCAGTTTGAACAGCAACTGGAAAAGCAGACCAAGCAGCTTGAAACCTTGCAGGCGGAAATAGGAAACAGCCTGATAGGGAACAGCGTTTATTCCCCTGATGACCTTGCAGCTGCCATAAAGATTGCCAAGAAGACTGTGGAAGAAACCAAAGCCAAACTTGATGATGTGACAAATAAACTTGAAGAAGCGAAAAGCGGAGCAGACAACGTGCCGATCCTATATCAAAGGTTCCTCGGCTGGGCAAATAAGTTCGATACAGCTTCCAATGAGCAGAAAAAGATGATAATCTGCAGTCTGTGCGATAGGATAGAGATCAGTCGTGATTATGAGGTTAGGATCGTGGTGGATATGGATTATGGGCAGTTTTGCGGGTGACGATAGCAGCAAATCAACTTCTAAAAATGTATGGATTTGATGTAGCTATAAAGGACAAAATATCGACAAAAGCGATAGGAACTATAATGTATGCATAAAAGTTATGTATTTTTGTTCGTGAAGGGAAAAAGTAATTTAACATTGTTGAATTTTAATTCAAAGTATATCGTTTAATATTTTCCTGCGTAATCCCTGCCGTACGGTAGAGCGCTTGACTGTTAATCAAGATGTCACTGGTTCAAGTCCAGTAGGGGGAGCCAAACGCCCAAATCCGAGCATTTATCCAAAAGAAAATGCTCGGATTTTTATTTTTCCAAAATAAATTAAGCGGATAGAAAAATCTATCCGCTTTTTTTATTTTCCACCAAAAATTTTATCTATCCTCCGACCAATAAGGTCGGATTATTTTTTAGAAAGGAAAAATTGCAATGATTCTCTTAGCTAAAGCTATCTTTCAGGATCAGTATGTTATGGCTTTCCGTTACATCGGATCTGTGAAAGCAAACTACTGTATTGCTCCACAGCATATTCCCAGAGCATATTTCCGCCTGTTGGCGGCGGCAGTAACCAATATGCCGTAAAATATTGGAACGCAATATTATTAGGAGGGAGTGATAAAGCGTATGAAATTTTATGATGATATTCACAAGAATATGATAAGTTAAGAGAGAAATTGCATCTCAGCGACTCTAAGCTGTATAAGCTGGCGGGAAACAGCATAATCGTTCCAATCTTAAAGGTCATATTTACAAAAATAAAAGAGCTGGATAAAAAATATCATAGGAGAACCTTTTGAAATCAAAACAACATCAAAATTCGATACAGCTACAATAACTTTTATGTTAGATCGAAATAAATTATCAACAAGCATTGATAATTTACTGTTTTTATGGTATGATGAAGATAATGATAATTTTGTTGAAATGGATACCACATACGCCGATTACATATTATGTTTTAGCAAAATATTAAGAGGAGATATTACGTGAAGAAAATCCCTTATATGGATAAGCACCCTTTCCTTTCAAGTATCGGGTTAAGTATTTTTCTTAATATAGCCGTATATATTTTACTTTTACTGATCGACTTTATATTTACCCGAAAAGAAGTAGTTTTGTCTCTTGGCGCATTCAGCTCCTTAATCAATCTTGTTGTCGTCTTTATCTTTTTTATAGTATCAGATGCTATCTATGTGAATCATTCAACTTCAAAAGCTGCGGTTTTGATTTGGTTGTTTGTTACACCAATAATACTTATATGTTGTTTTATGGTTTACACGCCGGAAGATTGGTTCAACAACGGTTATACTTATGATTTGGTCGGGAACGGACATGATCATCCAATTTATTATACGTTTGCACTTTTCTTTGAACGAGGTTCTTTATTATATTCTTCAGCGTATAACAGCGTTATTATTTTTCTTGGCAGGATCATACCGTTTACAATAGCAAAACTATGTATATTTGTAAATAAAAAATATCAAAGTAATAAATAAAGCTGATGCAAGACTTTCCTATATAATCCCTGCCACCCCCTAGAGCGCTTGACTGTTAATCAAGATAGTCCAGTAGGGGGAGCCAAACGCCCAAATCCGAGCATTTATCAAATGCTCGGATTTTTATTTTTCCAAAATAAACTAAGCGGATAGAAAAAGCGCCTCCTATGAAAAAATAAAAGAGTAATTATATGGCGGTAAAAAATGAATAAATAAGTAAAAACGGAACAGTTTGATACTGTTCCGTTTTTCATATTCTGACGGTCATTTTACGTTATCGGGATAAGGCTCTCGACAGTCGGTAATGCCAAGCAGATAATCTGTGCTTGTATGGTAAAATTCAGAAAGAAAAATCAGCTTTTGTAAGGGAAGCTCGGTTGTGTGCAGCTCATAACGTGAGTAAGTTTGCTGAGAGCAGCCAATGTTTTTTGCCATTTCTTCCTGAGTTCTCTTGGACTCCTCGCGCAGCTCACGCAAGCGCAGCTTCAGTTCCTTCACTCTGATCACCTCAAAATGGTATATTGTACTCAATAACTGAACGCCAAGCCGTCCAACGGGCAATTTACGTTTTCATCTGCGAATATTTCTGTTGCGGCGTACTCAATAATTGAGTAAAATATAGTATAGCACAACCTAATTCAGTGTATTTCGCAAAAGAGGAAATTTTGAGAAGAGCTATAAAAACTCCTCAAAACATAGATACCCTTTTATACAATCATAACACTCTGTTTTCGTCTTGTCAAGAGAAATTTCTAAAAAAATGAGAATTGGAAGTAAACTTTCTTGTTGAAAGTTGTGCAAAATATACAAGGAGGATTATTATGTCGAGATCAAATGCTTATCATCGTAAAGACGGTCGCTGGGAGGGAAGGATCCCGCAGGGAAAAAATGATGATGGTAAGCGAAAATTCCGGTATATATTCGCCCGTTCAAAAGAGGAAGTGCTGCAAAAGATGGAGGAGATATACCTGCGTGAACGTTCCGCCGCAAGCTGCTGCAAAACGCTGCATACCGTTTTTTCGGAATGGTTTAATTTGACAAAACATCGTATCAAGGAGTCCACAGCCGCAAACTATGCCATGAAAGCGGACAAGCATATTCTCCCCGTTTTCGGAGCAAAGTCTATCAGCAGTATTACGCAGGACGACGTCTGCGCTTTCATTGCCGACAAGCAGAAATCAGGCTTTTCTGAACGATATATTGCCGATATTGTTGTTCTTATGAAGAGCATTTTCAAATATGCCGCTGTTTCTTACCATATTTTTAACCCGCTGGACAGTCTGCGGCTGCCAAAGAAAAAAGGCGTGGAGATCATGCTTCTTGACAAAGAGGAGCAGGAACGGCTGCAAGCATATATTTCCAACCATTGGGATCACGGTACGCTCGGCACAGCTCTTTCCGTTTCAACAGGTATCCGTATCGGGGAGCTTTGTGCCCTGCAGTGGAAGGATATTGACCTTGAAAAACGGATTTTGACCGTCAGAAAAACTATGCAGCGTATCCAGACACCCTCGTATACAGCAAAGACAAAACTCATCATAACCGACCCGAAAAGTGAATCTTCACGCAGAAAGATTCCGATTCCCGACTGTATGATGAGTTTTTTGATGAAATTCAAAGGGAACTCCGACGATTATGTGCTAACCGGATCAAGTAAACCTATT
Organism: uncultured Ruminiclostridium sp.; assembly: GCA_947627695.1. Lineage (GTDB taxonomy): Bacteria > Bacillota > Clostridia > Oscillospirales > Ruminococcaceae > Ruminiclostridium_E. The sequence goes on from CANQXF010000012.1 coordinate 19,453, forward strand.
GAGCCGAGAACGATGCAGTATCGTTTCAGAAAGATCCTGAAAAACGCAAATTTGCCGTCAGTTCATTTTCATGCTTTGCGGCATATTTTCGCCACGAATTGTATAAGGCTCGGCTTTGATGTCAAATCCTTGAGTGAACTTTTGGGGCACAGCTCAGTTGAAATCACGCTGAATCGCTACGTTCATTCATCTTTTGAGCAGAAACAGGCGTATATGAAACAAATTGCCTTTCATTTTTAAAAAGTTGATAGCATGAAAAATGAATAAATGCTGTACAGGCTCTTCTCAAAATTTCCTCTTTTGCGAAATTGCATATAGCGCATGATTTACGCAAAGTAAATTGCGTTGCGCATATATAATAACCTTATTGTACCCAATTCACGAGATAAAATGCAACTTTTTCTGCAAGTATGTGCGGAAAGCTGTGAGGGAGCGTGCATATTATGAAAGAAACTACGAAGAGATTTATCGCAGGAGTATCAGCGGCGGCACTGTTTGTGTCTGCGGTCGGCTCTGATGTGTTTACAAATTGGTTCACCGTGTTTGCTGATTCTTCAACCGGTAAAAACGGCAGATCAACGGGATTTTCCAATCTTGAACAGGATACAGATGGTGAATACTATAATACCGGCTACGGTCTGCACACGAACAAGACTGCCACGGCGCTGGACGACGGCAGAACGTTTGACGTGAATTTAGAGTCCTGGTACGTTGGTGAGAACCCCGTGGACGTTGCAACGATTCTTGACGCTTCGGGTTCAATGGCATGGACGGTGAACACGCTTGAGCCGCTGGTGGTCAACTCTGATGAGAAAGATATAGCCTCTTATCTCGGTGTTGATGACAGTAATGAAGCAGATTTAAATAAAGACGGTAAAGCAGATATTAACGACCTGATAACGTATCAAGACGAAAACGGCGGCTATCTCCCACAGGACGTTGTTGACAAGATCTTAGACAATACCAAGACCGACAACACCAAACTGGGCTATGACAAATACATGTATTACGTCTACGAAGCACGCTCGTCCGTTTCTGAGTTTGTTCCCCTGGGGTATTGGGACGGCGGTGCTGATCCGAAAACCGATCCTTCTCTTATCGGTTACTATCCGTTCAGCGGCACATTGGAGAATAAAGCGCCGAATGCGGAGAAAGGCGCTACTGGTATGCTGATAAATCACCCGACAGGTGTAGAAGCTTATGATACAGAAAAATCGGCACGACAGGAGCCGGAGGCAGTATTTTCTACTGAAACTTATGTAAAGAAAAAAGGTGAAGACCCTGTAACCGAAGAAAAAGGGCTTGACATAATGAAAACAGCACCTATCGGCGGTGTTTTATTAGATAGTCCAACAACTGATAAATTTACTATAAAAATGAAGTTCAGTATTGGACATCTTGTTGATTCATCGAATCAAAGTCAATATGGAGATACAACCTTTTTGTATATTACAGACGGAGAAAACTCTTATAAGTTTTATCGCCGTGAAGCTGGTTCAAAAAACCGCATGGGAATTTATGACAACACTGGAAAAAGTCGAATTTTAAATGCCAACAATGTTTTCAACGATAGCGACGATCATGAATGGACGTTTGAATTTGATTTTTCAACTAACACGTTGAAGTTAACTACTAATGATGATGATGTTAAAATGGATGGCAGTAATATAAGCAAAGAATACACTATTAATCTGTCAACAAAATTAAACACCAGTAATCTAAAGGTAATTCTCGGTTATACAGATAAACCTGAAGAAATAGAGAAATTTTCAGACGTATACGTCAAAAGCGTTGAAATTAGCGACAATAAAGGTAGTGTTGCTAAATATGAATTTTCAACTACAACCAAATCCTTGCAGAATAGCGTGAATAATAAAAACGCAACTTTTGTTCAGCAAGGTGATCACACAAAGAAAATTGAAGCAGTTTATCTTGATCCTGTAATCATAGATAATAAATACTTAGATGTAAAAGCAACCTCTCAACTTGGCGCGGTAAGCCTTGACGTTGTGCCTAATCTTGACGACGGCTTTACAATTTCAATGAAACTGCAAAGAACAGCAAGCCTTGACAAAAATGCAAACAATCAACAAAATATCTTCTATTTTGGTGATAAAGACAAAAGTAAGGATTATTACCAATATTTCCGTTCCGCCAATGCCGGTGGTTATTTAGGTATTTCTAAGAGTGAGCAAAAGGATTTGGACAAAACTCCTACTGGGACTGATATGGTTTACTATCAAGGCGGTATGGCTAATAATAATTGGTACACAAATACCCTTGTATTTGAAACAGACCCCGAAGATGATCGTAAATATATTGTCACACCTTACATAAACGGTAAAGCGGAATATCAATCAGGTAGTGAAAAAAATTTTAAGATAGATAAAATATCCGTAGATAAAGACAGTCTTGTTTTCCTGCTTGGCGCTTTAGAAAGCAACGGCAGCGGCTCAGACCAATACCTCGACGACCTCTACGTCTTCAACGATGCCTTAGATGCCAAAACCGTTGAGTTGTATTTCAGCGATGAAGCTGTTTCCTGCGATGTTGACGGCGCAACCCATGCACAATCTTTTGTAAAGGACGCCGACGGCAATATCGTCAAAAATGAAGATGGCAGTCCGAAAGTAATAGAGATAGCCCAAATAAGCAACGACGACAAACGCCTTGGCAAAAATACGAATGTTGCCCAGCGCAGAGGCTGGTACTACGTAAACTCTGCTTCCGCTTGGGCGGATATAACAGGTTGCCTTGCAAGCGGCAAGCAGTATATTGGTATTTTTACCGATGACGGACTTGAAAAAGATTTCTCCGATATGGCAAAAGACACAGCCACAGTACCTTCCGGATTTGCAGAAAGCACAGATGAAAAACAAAAGAATATAGCAAATGAAATTACAAACAGCAATACCAATGAAGAAAAATACACAGCGCCAGATAAGGAGCGCAGTATACGCTTCTATGTTGACAAACAGAATCATTTGCGCTGCTTTGTATGGAGTGGAGCTACTACTAAAAATAAAGGTGATGAAAGAACGTTCTGCTCGGTAGTATACGAAAAGAAAGCTGACCAGAAAACCAAATACGAGGAGCTTAACAGTGCGCTGAATACGTTCTACAAAAATCTTGCAGATTACTCCGACCTTTCAAACACCTCGGTCGTTCGTTTCAGCACGAATAATGCGGTGGATAAAGATGAAGAAGCAAATACAAATACAAATTTGCAAAAACTCCTCATGAGAGACTGGACGAACTGGTCGGACTATTATCAGGAAGTGAAAGCTGAGGACTTGTCGGCTACGCCGAGTACCAATAATTATTTGCAGGATCTTCTGGATTCTGGTGATAAAAAATCTACTGATATCACAGAATCCAAAAATAAAACGGAGCAATACCCCTACGTCATGACGGGCGGCACGTATACCTGGACGGGTCTTAAAGCGTTTTATGACAATATGATAAAGAATACGGAAAACCAAACGGTTAAAAACGTAGCCAATGACGCCCGTGACAAGTATCTTATCATATTCACAGACGGCCGTGACAATACGCAGGATTATAATGTTTCAGATGTTGTGTCCACGGCGAATAACACTAATCTGGCAGGCTCTCCGGATTATGATACCGGCAGTACCTTTAGGGGAACTAATTATGTAAATATTTACAATCCTTATAAAGACGACCCGGATCATTTAGTTGGTTTCAGCATTGTAAATTATGATGATTATAAGGGCGAAATAAACGATAGTTTTTATTCTGAGTATCAAGTACAAGAATTTAAAACAGGGGTCCATAAAATAGAACACGACGGCGACCTTGCGCAGGCTTGGGCTGATAAGCTCAAAGAAGAGGGCTACACTATCTATTGCGTAATGTTGGCGACAGGTTCCATTTCTCCTACAGCTAATGCCGATGAATATAATAAAGCTAAAAATTTCCTGAAATCTCTTTCCGGAGGTAAAGACGCTGATGAAGAAATAGCTGAAATGCAAGCGGATATGGATAGCTGGTCATCAGGTACTAAGCCTGATGAATACGCTGATGTTCAAAGAGAAATTGAGAAACTGAAAGATAATTACGTTATCATTGTTGACCCGACCACAACGACCGGCACCAGCAGTCTTGAATCTGCATTTGCGCAGATCCTCGAGGATATCCAACAGCCCCGTGAGGACTACACCGTTCAGGACTATATCGACCCGCGTTTTGACCTGATAGGAGGAAATTCTTATTATTTTAACGGCAACAGCAAATCTGATAAGGTCATTTACCATCTCGGCGCAGGCGGTAAAATAACGTTTACCGATGAAAATAATAATCCGCTTACGGATATAGCTTTAACATATAAGGGCGAAGCTTTTACAAGTGGTACAAAAGTCGGCAACATAATTGACGATGAAAAAGCCATAGGTATTCCCTACGTTCCGCAGGAAAGCTGCAATATAAACGGTAAAGGCTATATCTATTACGACGATGAAAAAGATATGTACTATCTGCGCTGGACGGATCAGATCATTCCGATGGAAAATGAATCGTTTGATACAGCAACAAGCAAACCTACAAAATATCTCGACGTCTGGAGCGCAACCATTCGCCTGAAAGCAAAAGACGATTTCATCGGCGGCAACAACATTCTCACCAACGGAAACGAAGCGGGCGAAAACCTCGTTTACAGCGATGCGACTATTGAGAATATGGATAAGAACCCCGAATTGTATTTCGCGGATTATAAGGCAGGAGATACGATTACGTACCGCCAAAAGCTCGAAGCCCTCTCCGGCACGAACAGAAAGATCAATGCGGTTGATGCGGACGGCGTTTCGCAAGCGGTTTACGGTGATGGGATAGACATTCCGTCCTCAGGATTTCCAAGGGTAACTGTAAACGTCAGATTGAAGCCCCTTGATGCAAAAAATCTGAATGACGTGATCTATATGGGCGAAGTCGTGTCACCGACTATGATGCTTGCCGACCTTGAAAACGACTATATGACAGGCTCATACTATCTGGAGTATCTGGAACGGTATGCATACCGTCTTTACGGCAAAGATACGGATAAAACGCCTCTCCTCGACTTACTGAATGAATGGCTGAAGATCAATAATAAAGAAGAAACGGCAAAAACTTTCACCATACCGTATATGTATTTGCCCGACCCGATTTACGAAAATGATAAACTGAAAATTGACGAATATACAAAAAGAGTCATAGTAAGCAACAGCACCGGAGCGTCCTGGAAAGAGGACGGTGACACCGACTTTACAGACCTCAACCTCCGCGACGTTACCGGCTTTATCACTTATACCTGGAAGCGTAATGATGGAGGCGAAAAACAGCAGGAAAACAAAGAAGGCAAGCCCGACATCACCAAAGAATACATTGTCAAGAACACAAATCAGATCAAGTACAATCTGCAATTGAAGTTTACTCCGCTGCATGAGGGAGAGTTGAAAGGTTTTGATCTTGACGATGAAAAATTCATAACGTCAGTAACGGGCACTGAAGACATCTTCTTTGAAGTTGATGCAGATAATGAATTTGCTGAGAGCACTGACAAAAAATGGGAATTTACCAAACGTTCTGACTATCTGCAAGCCATGGTAAAGGAAGAAAAAACCTACACGCCGCACGTTGAGTACAATGAAAGTACCAAAAAGTGGCAATTATCGACTGAAACTACTGAGAAAACCAATGAAGACACATACGACTGGGATACTTCGTACAAGCCGGTTGTAGGCAACGCGCAGATAGAGGGTGATAAGCTGGATGAATATTACACAGACACGTTAAATAATGTCGGCTTCACTGACAAAGACGGCAATACTATCACCGATAAAACAGGCGTATTCATAACAGGTAAAAGTGATACAGATGTATGCTCACTCGTAGCCAACACTACCTACATCAAAGACGTTGTCAATGGTGCGCTTGCGCTGGAACTTGTAGTGGACGGAAAGTATCTGAAAAAAGGTTCACAAATCAATCCCACAGGTGAAACTAAAACATTTACCTTTGAAGCCACACGTTACTATGACGACCCAATCGACCCGTTACCCTATGGTGACAAAACTTCAATTAATGCAGACACAGTATTGGGCGGTAAAAAATATCAGCTGACATTTAAAGTTGATAGTAAAACCCTGCCGGATGATCCGAATGAGAATCAACTCTATCCAGTCTGGGCGACATTGACTAAGGTTGAGGTAGAGAGCGCTACGGGTGATTATGAAACTATAACTACAGCGGACGGCTACACTGTTGAAAATGCTCTCCCAATCGGTACATATGTGATTTCGGTAAATAATTCTGAAATGGAGGGTCCTACCTCTCAATACTATATCGGAAAAAATGATAGCGGTGCAGATGTAAACTTCATCTACCTGAAAACCGACAACGCACCTGCGAGCTATTCCTACGACAAATTCCCCGACAGCGTTTACAAAGTCAGCGAAACTGCTACTACAAGCACAGGCGACGGCGAATATCTAATCAAGAACGGCGAAAATGACAATTCTCCGAAGAATATCGCTGACAGCAACAGGACAAAGACTACTGAAAAGCAAACGTTGACATTTTATTTCGGTACTGTGGACAGCAAAGAAATCAACGGAGAGACACTGCAAAACACAAAAGGCTATAGCAGATTTGACGAAGAGGATAAAGACTACGCCAAAGACCGTCTTGGAATTATACTGCTGTCCGTTGACCCGAACAGCCTTGCAATTTCAAAAGTTGTGACGAATACTGACAAGACGGAGGATTTTGGACATTTGTGGGAATTTACCGTTACTTTTGCGCCGAATGCTGATGAGGAAAACTTGAAAGAATTTACAGATAAAAATGAAACAGGTTTTGCTTTGACATGGTATGCACTTGACGAAGACGGCAGCTGGAATTTAGATACAATTGGAAGTCACGAAAAAACAACCAAATTCGGAGGACCGGACAGTGACGGCAAATATACTGCAACAATCCAACTGAAACACGGCGAAAAAGTCATTATCAGCGGTCTGCAAGAGGGCAAATGGCAAGTAACCGAAACAGACGAAAGAGAAACTATCTTCTATTCCGCCCACAACAACATGGACAAATTTGATGATTATGTATTTTCCAACAAAACAAACGAAGATATCGTATTAAATCCCGCGTCTCACGTTGATTTCGTCAACGAATTTCCATACGAGCTCCCCTCCACAGGAAGCATTGGAATAAACCGATATATCTTCTTCGGCACAATGTTTGCAATTGCTTCTACCTTGTTCGTTGCAATGCTATGGTACGATCGGAGAAAGCGCAGGACGACGAATGAACAGCCGTAAAATATTGCCGCAACGGGAGAGATCTCATTGCGGCAATAGAGAAGAAAATACGAAGCAGCAAATTATTCTGCTTTCGGCATTTTTATTCCTGATAACAGGCTTATTTCTCATTTTGATTTATTCGATCACGTTCTGTCATAATGAAACCAAACAATATCAAGCGGTAAAAGAGTATATCGCTGCTGCGGAAAAAATACCGAATACGGCGGATCTGCTGGAAGAAGCAGAAAGCTTCAATTCAGAATTAAGCAGTATTGAACCAATGCCGACGTATCTTCCCAGGAATTTGCTTCCTGAGTACAGCTCTTGTCTGGATATTTTGAATGGCATGATAGGTTATATCAGCGTCCCTGATGAAGGCATTTTACTGCCGATATATCACGGAGCAGATGAAAAAACCATGCAGAACGGCGCAGGACACGTTGAGGGCAGTTCTTTCCCGATCAACGGCAGCTCCGTCCATTCAGTCATAATAGGACACAGAGCATTGCCCTCTGCAAGAATGTTTTGTGATCTTGGCAGAGTGGAAAAAGGTGATAAATTTACGGTTTACGTTCTCAACAGTTCCTTTACGTATCAGGTCTATGGTATTGAAACCGTGTTGCCGAGTGAAATACAATCCTTGTTGATTAAGGAAGGAAAAAACCGCTGTTCTCTTGTGACCTGCACGCCATATGGCAGCGAATCTCACAGGCTTTTGATCCATGGCGAGCTTATCGATACGACCGGATCGGACAGAGATTCAGCATTGAAAGCGGCAGAAACGCGCCTTTGGATCTATCGGGCAGTTATCGCCGTTGAGATTATTCTTATAGTAACTGCGGCTATCCTTGCATACAAGGCAATATTCAAACATAAGAACGATAAAGCTAAGGCTCTATAAGCAAACCGCAAGCCCTCATAAACGCCATCTGCCAGCTGTTTTTTCAAGGACTTGATAATATAGAATTTTTCCGATACGATATTTCTCACAAAACCTCCGAAAAGTCAAAGAACAAGGTATTTCGGCATTCTGCAAACAGACCGATAAACCACCCCGATTTATTTTTATACCCACCCCTCGGCGGTACTTCCTCAAAAGTACCGCCCTTTTATTTTTCCCGCAATATTTTTAAAGAAAGGCGCTATCCTCTCATACACAGGTACATATATATCGTCCACCTTTTCATTCAAAGCATTCAAAGCCTTAAGCAACACGGACGTATCTGTTTTCATCTTATGCGCCAGAAAAGGAGAAAGAAACGTAACAGCTGCCTGCGAAAAAATAGCCGCCGCCGCAGCATACGCCTCACCCTGCTCCTTTTTTGCTTTATCAATAAAGCGTGTAACATTGTCCGTATAAATTCCAACCACATCTGCCGCCGCCTCATTTCCGTCCTTTGTAAAAAGCAGCCCCAGAAGTGTAGGCGCTGATGCGATTATCACGCCCTTTATCGTGTCCTTTTTTGAAACAAGATCTCCGTTGACAGGCTCAGTCCCGCCGCCTAAAATATTTTGCAGTATACTCATTATGCTCAGCGTTATGTACTGCCTTTCTGCGGGCTCAATCGCCATCACTGTGTCCGACAGGTTCTTCACGTACTGCGATATATCCCCCTGCTCAGTCTGCTGATTCAGCTTGCCGTCAGCCCCCGCAAGTGTTTCAACGTAGTGATAAGCAAAAATATCGCCGCCAATATCTGAGGATTTTACAAAACAAACCTGTTCCTCAGGAGCAAGCCGTTCGCCCAACACGTTTACAAAATCATTATCAGCGGAAAAACTGTATATTTTCCTCCTGCGCTCCTCAAAATCCCAGCCGAGATTTTTCCTGAACATCGCAATTGCCTCAGGCGAAAAGCCCTGACCGTCAAAGCTTATGCATAAGTCAGCCAGCTCGGAATTTACCGTGACGAACTGCGCCTTGTTCCCGCCCTTGGAGTGCCCCGAAACGATTATGCGGGTATTTTTGCCCCAGCCGTTCTCCCCGCATATCCGTCTGAACCAATTTAACGCCTCAACCTGCTGGTCTGTGGCATAGTCCTTTTCAACGGCGGACGAGTACAGCAGCCTGCCGATTTTGTCATATTTTTCGTACAGATTGTATTCGGGTATGCCTGACAAGCCCTCCCCGTTATCTATCCATTCTCCTGCTCCCGTTCCCGCAAAAATAACATAAACCGTCCCCGTTTCATCAGTGAAGGTGCAGGCCTTCATTCCGCCTTTTTTGTCGTTGTAGTCAATAGCTATATTCCCTATCACCGACCCCGCAAGCACGGCATCGTTTGCGCAGGCATTCCGTATAAGCCTTACACGCCTTTCAAACTGAACTTTTTCTTTTTCGCTTATGTAGCCTGTATCCGTGCTCAGCCTGCCTGCAATATCCGAAAATCTATCCTTGTCCTTTGCGTTTTCAGAGCTGAGAAGATACATAAAAATATTGTAGATTAGCGCCTTATCTGCGGCGTCCAAAACCGTTCTTTCAATATCCCTCAATGAAGATCACCCGCCTTTCGGCATATTATACGCAGCGGGGGCATAATTAAATTCCTTTTATTTTTTATCGCCTGTTGACAAATCAAATTTTTGGTGTTATACTATCTGTAATAACTGTATTATTTCAAATAATACAGTCAAAAAGGAGACATACCGTGTTCATAAAATATCTTTTAAAAAATATCAAAATCGCCCCCATTCAATACGTTTTAATAATCTTATGTGAAATGGCTCTGTTTATTATCGCCCTTTCGGCAAACGGAATAATGCTGGACGCAATTACAGAAGGAACGCAGCCCCAGTGGACGTCAAGATTTTTTAGTTATACGTTTGAACACAGCATAAACACCTCCGACCCTTCCGACAAGAAAAAGCTGGACAGACTTCTTGCAGAATTTCCTGTTGATTATGAGTATATGCGTTTTAGTATTGCGGGCAGATCTGATGATCTTCGTAAGCAGTATTATACTGATTTTCCGTCTGTCTGTGTATTTCGTGATTATCAATCTATGAAGGATTATCTTAATAATAACTTTCAAGTCCGCGACGTTCCGACAGAACAGGAGTACGAAAATCACGAAAAAGTCATTCTTACGTCTACAACGCCGGGTTACGTCGATGAAAACGACAAGATCGACCCGATACTGACAGAAGGCGAGGGCGGGACGTACGTTCCCATAGGTCCACAGGGAGAACTGTACAAGGTCGTAGGAAAATGGTCGGGAGTGGGACCGCTTATCCTGTACGGAACCGAACCCGAGGACACTAAGCTGTTCGCTTTAGATATAAGAACAAAGAACTATATCACACAAAAACAGGCCGATGAAATACACGAGCTGATAATTGAGATTTTTAACGAAGAGCATATTACTCAATATACCGTTCCCAACGTCCAAGATCTTCTGGATATGCGCAAGAATCAGACAAACATTGTGGTCACCGTACTTACGCTCATTCTGTCAGCTTTTAATATTATCCTTATATTCAAACAAATGATAGAAAACAGAACGAAGAAATTTGCCGTATATAGTCTTTGCGGCTTCGGGCAGCTGACCTGTATTTCATATTGCCTTATCGAACTGCTTTTGATCTCGGCAATTTCTTCTATCGGCGGCTGTCTTATATTTAATTTTTTGGTAAAGCCGATACTGGCGGAGCATTACAAATCCTTCTCAGGAATGTTTACGATCGGATATTACGGTATTCTGCTGCTTTTGTACGTCGTGATTTTTGCCCTGTTATTCTCTGTATTCATTGCGCCTGTATTCAGAAAAACAGTGGCAGAAAAATTGCGCAGTATATAAACGGAGGCTTTTATATGGATTTATTGAAACTGGCAGTTTTATCTCTCAGCAAAAAAGCAGTGACCTTGATATTGGTAATAATGGAGCTTGCAGTATTGTTTATTGCGGAAAATTATATGGTATCGGCGCTTAAGGAGCGTTCAATGCTTTATGTGCCTTACAGGCAGCTTCTGAACGAAAACAGCGCCTTTGTGATAGACACCGCTTATACCGACAATCTGATGGAAAATTCATATCTTACTGAAAAACAGTCGCGGGAACAGTTGTTGGACGGTATCAGCGGCGACTATACGATTTATGACGTATGGGTTTATAATGACGGCGCTTATAGGATTTATTCGCTAAGCGACGAGATTTATGACGAACTCGCTCTTCCGCTGAGCGCAGGCAGTTACAAAAGCGGGCGGAATTGCGCCGTAGCCGCATACGGTATGGGAATGGGAGAATATGCAGTTGACGTGCCAAGCGGCTCTCTTCTTCTCGATATATGCGGCAATCTGACCGAAAGCACCTTTGTTCCGCAAATGTCTTATTTCTCAAGCAGTGATATGACGGTGAAAGATTTTTACAACGCCTCTGTCAGCGAGAAAAATTTTATCATCACAAACAGAAGTTCAATAAACGGATTTGAGGAGCAATTCCGCTGCGAGGTAGGATTTTTGATACAGTTTGATACCGACGTTAATGAAAATATAGCGCTGATGCGCTCCAAAGGAGAGGCGGCAGAAGGCGCTCTTATCGCAGAAAATACAACGTCGGCATTGAACGAAGACTTGAAAAGCTTCATTCCTCTTTTAGGATGTATTCTGATGATCGTGCTTATCGGAATGGTATGCATTTCTATGACAATTTTTAATGAAAATCAATATCGAAACGGAATACTGTGGATATGCGGCTACTCCCGCTTTAAAATGCTTGTGATACACGCGTTGAGCGTATTTGTGCTTATAGTTTTGTCTTTGATTGCGGGAGTATTTCTGACTGTTTTGTACAGTCTGCTTAACGGCTCCGCCATTAGTATATCATCAGGAGGCGAGAACGCCGCAGTGTTGATATTGACCTGCATTTCCCTGGTAATAGCCACAATGATAATTCCTATCGTGAAAACCGCAAAAACCACACCTATTGAATATGTCGGGAGGTCAAAATGATAGAATTAAGAAATATAACAAAGGTTTATAACCCCAGAAAGCGCAATCAGTTCACTGCCCTCAGTGAAGTATCTGTCACGATAGAAGACGGTGAATTTGTGGCGATTGTTGGGGAGTCAGGCTCAGGCAAGTCCACTCTCCTGCATATCATAGGATTGCTGGACAGCTTCACCTCAGGGGAGTACCTGCTAAACGGGCAAAGCACGGCGGGAGAAAAGGAAAGCGCTCTCGCTAAATTAAGGGCAAGCAAAATAGGTTTTGTAAAGCAGGATTTTGCGCTTATCGAAAATTACACCGTGCTTGACAACGTAATGCTGCCGCTGTATCCCATAAAAGCCCCGGATAAGCGCAAAAAAGCGCTTAAAGTCATAGAAAGACTGGGTATAAAGTCTTTGGCTGACAAAGACGTTTCCCAGCTTTCAGGCGGCGAAAAGCAGCGTGTCGCTATCTCAAGAGCCATAGTCGCTCAGCCCGAAATAATTCTTGCCGACGAGCCGACAGGCTCTCTTGACTCAAAAACAGGCGATGAAATCTTTGAAATTTTCCGTGAGCTTAACTCCTCAGGCATTACGGTAATTATGGTGACTCACGATAACAGGCTTGCAAATCAGTGCGCAAGACAGATCGCCATTAAAGACGGAAGATTGATTTAACAACACACATTGACCAAAACGTAACTCCTGCGGCAGAATAAATATACTGCCGCAGGAGCTTTTTCAAATTAGTTTATATAAGCCCTATAAAAGGTATAGATAAATATTGACAAATAAAATACAACATGATAGAATTAAAAAATAATCGTCACTTGCTTAAGACCATATAAACAGCGCCGGATAAAACGAAGAAAGGAGTAAAATTTGATGGAATATTACGCACACAAAATGGACGGCAAAAAGCAGAATCTAAAAGACCACCTTGAACAAACAGCAGCTCTTGCAAAGGAATTTTCAGTGGATTCTATGAAAGCGATCGCCTGGGCGGCGGGGAAATATCACGATTTGGGAAAATACGGACTGACTTTCCAGAAGGAAATACTGGAGAACGACCGCAGCGTAAAATATGAACATTCCTCTCCCGGCGCAATAGAGCTGGGAAAAGCAGTTCTTACAGAAGAGCAAAAAGCCGTTCTTCCCATGCTGCAATACTGCATTATGGGTCACCACACAGGACTGCCCGACGGCGGAACAAACAGCGATATCGCCTGCAAAAGCACTCTTCACGGAAGATTGAAAAGGAAATATACAGGGAAAAATGATTACAGCGCTTATAAAAATGAGCTAAAAATTGAATTTCCCAAAATTGAAAAGCGACTGAAAAAGCTTTTTCAAAACCATGATCGAGAGTCGATCGAAAAATACGCGTTTTTTACCCGATATATTTTTTCCTGCCTTACGGACGCTGATTATCTCGATACCGAAAAAGTATATTCTCCCGAGATCGACAGGGAATTAAAAAGCGATTTTGAAACGGCGTATACCATGCTTGACGAATGGCAGACAAATTTTCCCACCGACACAGAGCTTCAGCGCGCAAGACCACGCCTGCTGGAGCAAGCGCTGCGCAATTCGGCAGACTCAAAGAGCATAAGCATACTCAATATGCCCACAGGAAGCGGAAAAACCTATTGCAGCCTTAAGCTTGCCTTTGAAAAGATAAGATCATCAGGGAAAAAGCGCATTATCTACGTCATCCCCTACACCAGCATAATCGAGCAAACTGCAAAATTTATCAACGATATTTTCGGCAATTTCGTTAACATTCTTCAGCATCATTCAAATTACAGCTATGAGCCTGATGAAAACGCCTCAGATGAGGAAGTGTCAACAGCGGAAAAGCTGCGCAGATCCGCCGAGAACTGGAACGCTCCCATAATAGTTACCACAAGCGTACAGTTCTTTCAGTCCTTGTATCATTACAGAAGCTCTTCGTTAAGAAAGCTACACAATATGGCGGATTCCGTAATAATTTTCGACGAGGTACATCTGCTGCCTGTGGAGCTGCTTCAGCCTTGCCTGAGAGCCATCGGCTGCGTAACAAAATATCTTAACAGCGAAGCGATATTCCTTTCAGCGACAATGCCTGATTATTCCGAATTATTCAGAAGATATATGCCTGGCTGTGAATTTTCGGAGCTTATCTCTGACAAGTCGGATTTTGCTTACTTTAAAAAATGTAAATACACCTATTTAAAAGACGCCGATTATGAAAGCGTTGTGGAAAAATCTCAAGGCTTCAGATCAAGCCTGATAGTGGTCAATAAAAAGAAGACCGCCGCAGAGATATACAAATTGCTGTCGGGAAACCGTTTCCACCTGTCTGCCTCTATGACTCCCAAACATCGATCAGACGTTATTGAGAAGATCCGCACCTGCCTTAAAAACGAAGAGCAAGTCACTGTTGTTTCCACCTCGCTTATCGAAGCGGGCGTCGACCTGGATTTCGAGGCGGTTTTCAGAGAGACGGCGGGACTTGACAGTATCCTCCAGTCAGGAGGTCGGTGCAATCGTGAGGGCAGGAACGAAAGCGGCAGCGTCTATATATTTGATACAGGCGATCAAATGAACGGTGAATTTGAAACCCGCGCCGAGATCGTGAGAGAACTGCTGGAGGAGGGATATGATATTTCTTCTGACGCAGCTGTCAGAGAGTATTATGAAAGGCTTTTCAAAAATTATTATGACAGTATAGAAGATAATACCATATATACAGCAGGTATGGAGTTTGACAGAATACCTTTCCGCAAATACGCCGAAGACTTCCGTTTCATAAGTGAGGAGACCGTCAGCGTCGTGATAAATAACTGCGACGAAGCAAACAAAGCGCTGAAAAAAATACGTTCAGGCGGCTTGAAGTACAAGCGTGAATTGCAGCAATATTCCGTTTCGCTTCGTATTCGCGATGAATTTAAAACCGCAGCGGAAAAGGGTACGATAAGCGAGCTATCAGATGGAGTATACGTTCTTGGCAACAACGATTATTATAATCCGGAAACGGGGCTTGACTCATATGTGACAGATGACAAAATAATTTGACGATAGACCTTAATAAATTAGATGGACATTCCCGATACGGGAATGTCCATCTTTTTGTCTTATAAAAAACAAAAATAATTTCAACTCACTGCTTTTCGCAAACTTTTGACAATTATATTATACCATATTTATTTTTATATGTCAAACAAAGAAGTTATCTTGTAAAAAATTAACAAATATTTATATAAAATTTTGAAAGGCGACTTAATTGACAAATACATTATATGATGTTATAATAAACACAAATAAAGGAGATGATTATATGAGCTATGGATTTAAGATCATTGCCGAAGGCGATTATGCCTTATTTACCATACCGTCGATGAAAACAGAGCGTGTCAGTTTTGACGTGCCCACCGTTTCGGCCCTTAAAGGCCTGATAGAATCTGTCTACTGGAAACCGCCAATTTGCTATGTCATAGACAAGATCGTTGTTTACAATCCCATAAAATTCACAAACATCAGAAGAAATGAGGTAAAGAGCAAGATACCGCTTTCCGCTGTAAAAGGGCAGATGAAAGGCACGGGTTCGCCGGTGATATATACCTCGGAGGAACGCAGTCAGCGTTCGGCAATGATACTTAAAGACGTGAAGTACGGCATTGAGTTTCATTTTGAGCTTACGGGACTTAAATCCGACAAGGAGGACGAATGCGAGGAAAAGCACTATAACATTATGCTCCGCAGATTGACGAACGGTCAGTTTTTCCGTCAGCCTTACTTTGGCTGCCGTGAATTTCCCGTAAAGCGGATAGAGCTTGTGGAGGAGTTTGACCTTTCGCAGGTGGACGATTCTCTCAAGGGCGATATCGACCTGGGATATATGCTGTACGGTCTGAAATTTGAGGACAACGGTATTCCCATAAACGGCGACTGGGAGCATCCGATATTTTCCGACAAAGCTGATGCGATGTACTACCGTCCGCATATGATAGACGGTGTTATCGACGTTGCCCGTTACAGGGGAGGTATAGTATGCTGATAAACGCCTTATGCGAATACGAAAATTTAAGGGAAAAGACCGACTCTACGCCCGAAGGCTGGGAAAAGCAGTCTGTGCATTATCTGATAATTCTTTCCTCCGATGGCAGGATAGCGAACATTCTTGATATTCGCACGCCTTACAAAGCCCATGATAAAAAGGGCAGGGAAAAGACGGCTTACAAGCCGAAAGACGTTCTGCTTCCAAAGCGCTCGCAAAAGTCGGGTATTGAATCCAATTATGTAGAACACCGTGCCCTTTACATATTCGGGCTGAATTATGATAAGAAAAGCGGAAAGTTTACTCCCGAAGACAAAACCGACAAAGCAAATAAATCCCACAGCGCTTTTGTAAAGCACGAGCTTGAATTTATGAACGGGCTTGATTCTCCTGCTTGCAACGCTTACAGGAGCTTTATTGAAAGCTGGGTCCCTGAAAATGAGACCGAGAATACCCAACTTATGAAACTGGGCAAGAATATTGAAAATGCGTATTTCGCATTTTCACTCGGCGTCGGCAAGCCATATCTTCAGCAGGACGCTCAGCTTATGGAAAAATATAATGCGATCCTGTCCGCTGAAACAAAGCGGCAAAGCGAAAGCGCCAACACTGCCGTATGCGGGATCTTAGGACAAAGGCTCCCTATTGCCAGACTTCACGATAAGGTGACTTTTCCGTTCGGACAACCCTCAGGAAGTCAGCTTGTCAGTATGAACGATACCGCCTTTGAGTCCTACGGCAAGACCCAGTCCTATAACAGCAACGTTTCCGAGCTTGCTATGAAGAAGTATACTTCTGCGCTGAAGTATCTTCTCAGCGACCCGGCTCACCATTTTATTATCGGAAAAATGACCGTTATTTTCTTTGCTATGAAAGAGAATGACACTTCAGAATGTAATATGATGCTGAACCTGACAGCGGGAAGATACAGCGCCGTTGACAGCGCAGCGGAAGGAGACATTAAAGGCGCAGGAGAGCACATAATATCAGGCGTTGCCCCGGATACGGAGCAGTTAGAGAGCGTTGATAAAAGCGCCGCTTTTTATATTGCGGGATTTACTCCCAACGGTCCTCGCATATGCCAGAAATTTATTCTGAAAGACAGCTTCGGAAACATTGTGAAGAACCTGCGGAAGCATCAGGATGACCTTCGTATCAGAGAAGATTCCGACCGTCAGATATATTTCAGCGGAATAAAAAAAGAGCTTCTTCAGCCCCAAAAGGGCGGCAAAAGCGACAAGTCTTCAAACGATGACGTTCCGCCGCCCATTATGTCAAGCATAATGCACGCTGCGTTTACAGGCTCAAAATACCCCGACGGTATGCTTGCGACCGTCATTGAAAGGATAAAAAGGGACAGCGACGACGATAAAAACAAATTCATAAAACTCAACGACACAAGAGTAGGAATGATAAAAGCCTGCCTTGTTCGTAAACATCGGGAGGAGGTGATCACTATGTCATGGAATATGGAGAATAAAAATCCTGCTTATCTCTGCGGAGGACTGTTTGCGATTTATGAAAAGATACAGCGTGATTCTGTCGAAGGCACACTTAACACCACCATCAAGGATTCATATTTTTCATCTGCATGCTCAAGACCTTATGTTGTATTCCCCAGGCTTGCAATTCTGTCAAACAATCATATGAGAAAGCTGGAGACAAATGCAACTATTTTTTATTCAAAAATGATACAGGAAATTGTTGACGGACTGGACGGAGAATTTCCCAAAACTCTCAGTCTTGACGACCAGGGACGTTTTATCATCGGATATTACCAGATGAACCAGAAGCTTTATACTTCAAACAAAAAAGACGAAAGGAAAGATTGATATGGATAACGCTATCAAAAACAGATACGAATTTGTAATGCTCTTTGATGTGGAGAACGGAAATCCCAACGGGGACCCTGATGCGGGCAATATGCCCAGAATCGACCCTGAAACCACAATAGGTATTGTTACCGATGTCTGCCTTAAAAGGAAGATAAGAAATTTCGTAGAGCTTTGCAAGGAGGGCGAGCCAGGATATAATATCCTCGTCAAGGCAGACCGTTCCCTCAATTCAAAATTTACCGAAGCATATGACGTCTGCGGCCTTGAAAAAGGTATGAAAGGCAAAAAGCCGGATGACGTTAAAGTTGCGCAGGAGTATATGTGCAGGAATTATTACGACATTCGCACTTTCGGCGCTGTAATGAGTACGGGCAATGACCAGTGCGGTGTTGTTCGAGGTCCTGTTCAGATAACTTTTGCAAAGAGTCTTGACCCCGTGTATTTTCAGGATATTACAATTACGCGTCAGGCGGTGACCACTGAAGAAAATTTTAAGGAAAAGAAGTCTGAAATGGGAAAGAAGAACATAGTTTCCTACGGACTTTACCGTGCGGAGGGATATATTTCCGCAAAGCTTGCTCAAAAGGTAACAGGGTTTTCCGAAGACGACCTTGAACTGCTCTGGACTGCGATAATCAATATGTTTGAATACGACAGGAGCGCCGCAAGGGGAAAAATGTGCATGAGAAAGTTATACGTTTTCAAACATGATTCCGAATTGGGAAACGCCCCCGCGCAAGCTCTCTTTGACAAGATAAAGGTGGAGAGAACCGGCAGCTCCGTGCCGAGAAGCTTCACCGATTACACCGTAACCGTGGATCATGATATGCCTGCGGGAGTGGAGCTTATTGAGAAGATATGAACAATCTGGCAGTCAATACGGGGCGTGTGAGTTGAAATTTTGTTTGGCAGCATCGTTCTGACCGCCCCTGACGTCACGCCCCACACGGGGCGTGTGAGTTGAAATTTCCATACAGCGCCTCCTGTTGTTGTGCTTTGCGTCACGCCCCACACAAAACGTGTGATTTGAAATAACAAACTTATTATCACAGACAAAAAGCAGTCAACGCCAATATTCTCTCAACACAAATAACCAAAGAAAAAACCACCGCCCCTCTCCACGAGAGGGGCGGTAATTCATATCCATTTATCCGCCGTTTACTTTTTTGAACGTTTCTTCATCTTAGGAGAAAGAACAAACATACCCACAGCGGAAGCGGCCATAGCCGATGCCCAGAACACAGGAAGCCCATTTGCGGTATTGGGATTGTCGTCGGGCTCATCAGGAGAGGGAGGCGTAGGCTCGTCAACGGGAGGCTCCGGCTCACTGGGCGTAGGAGGCGTGGGCGGATTGGGAGTAGGCTCAACAGGCTTTTTCCAGTCGGGCATAATAGGCTCCTCAACAGGCTCACGAACGAACACGCCGTTGTAATAAGCGTCACCCATAGCATAAACCGACGTAAGACTTGCGTCGTTTACGTCAAAGAGGTACAGGTAAGGCTCAGGCGTATCGCCGTTGCCGTAAATTCCGCCGCCTGCAAAGTCACGCACCGCGTATATCAGACCTGTCATCTCGTCCACGAAGAAGCTGCGGCTGCTTGAAGGCTCGCTCCAGTAGCCCTGTACAAGTGCAACTGAAGTAAGCTCGCCTGTTTCAACGTCGATAGCGGTGAACATACCGGTATCAAAAGCATTTACAGCGTAAAGCTGACCGTCTATGACCACCAGGTTGCTGAACGCAAGCTCTTCGGACTCAGTTATTACGGTAAGCTCGCCTGTTGTAACGTCCACCTCATAGAGGAAGGAGTATGCGCAGTAGAATCCGTATTCTGAAACCGCCATTGCGTTTGCGGCAAGATACATCTTTCCGTTTTCAGCGTTATACGCCATATCCACGGGAATAACAGGATAGCTTTCGCCGTCCCAGCTTTCATATGCACCGAATTCGACCTGACCCAGCTTTGTTCTCTCGAATGTGTACGGGTCAATAGAGTAGAATCCGCCGTCAACGCCGTAAGCGTAGATAACGTCTTCGCTCTGAACATAGTAGGAAGCCTTCAGCAGCTCTTCGCCCTCTGCGTCTTTGCGTACGGCGGTAGGAACGCCGCTTTCGTCAAAGCTTACCCACTGTGTGTTAGTCTCGTCATAAGCAAATACCTTGCGTTTAACTGAGGGAACGATAATAGTTATCGTTGCGGTGTGACCCTTGCTGTCTGTTACCGTTACGGTAGCAACGCCCGGTGCAACGCCTGTAACAACGCCGTTTTCGTCCACAGTGACGATAGAGGTATCGCTTGATGTCCAGACGAGAGTGTCGTCAACGCTGCTTACGCTGACAGGCAATACGGTAGCATTAAGCTCAGCCTTTTCACCTACGGGAACAACTTCGGTATCCTTATCGAATACAACGCCTTCGGGTTCAACGTTTTCGGGAATAACGGGAGCTTCGCCGGGAACTGTGTACAGCGAGGTAACGATAGCGCCGCCTGCAACCATACCAAGCTCGGTAGCAGCACCTGTTTCAAGGTCTACCAGATACAGACCGCCCGTCACGCTGTCAACGTCGGTATAAGTCCAGTAAGTGTTTCCTGTATTGGTATCAAAGTGCATACTCTGCAAGCCTGTGCAGTTAGTAAGACCTGTCGGACCTACTTCCTCTGCGTCGGCAGTATCACTGCTCAGCTTGTAAAGCGTGCCCTCCTCGCTTACTGCGTACAGCTGACCCTTATCGTCGCAGGCAACTGCCACCAGCGTAAGGTCAGTGTCGCCGACTACTGTAACGTCGCCTGTTTCAGTGTCTATTTCGAGGAGCTTTCCGCCCGATTCAACTGCAAAGAGAGTTCCTCTTGTGTAATCAAACGCCATATCGCGGATAGAGTATGTGATACGTCCAAGCGTTTCAGCGGCAAAGTCCGCCTCAGTATCAAACGTCATCAGGTAGGTGTAGTATTCCTCGTTTTCATCTGCGTCCTGAACGTATGCATAGATCTTTCCGTCATAATATGCGCCTGCGAAAACGGAAGTCTCCGTTTCAAAGAGATCCTGATTTATAACGTCTGCGAACGTAGGATCAATATCGCTGAAGCTTATCCACAGTCCGTAAGGAGAACCTGAATAATCCTGAAGTATATTGCCGTAAAGATTTCCTGCGGGAGGAAGTACCTTTACTTCAGCAGTCAGTGTTATATCTCCCACCTTGACCGTCAGCGTGGTCTTTCCGGGCTTCAGACCGCTGATAACGCCGTCCTCGCTTACAGTAGCAAGAGAAGTGTCTGCTATTTCATAGGTTATTGTGCTGCTGGAGTTCCAAGGCTCAACATTAACGCTTACAGCGGCTTTTCCGCCTGCAAGAACTTGTATAAGCTCAGGCATTGAAGCGTCGGTCGCCTTTACGTCGGGAACGTCGGGTTCGTTTTCAACGATCTCCAGCAAGCCCATATTCATAGCTATGCCTTCAAGCTCCATCTGCAAGATACCGCCGATATATACACTGTCAAAGGTCTCGGCGTCTATCCAAACAAGCTGACCCCAGTCGTTAGCCCAGAACAAAGCGTCGTTTGCATCTGAATAAACCAGAGAAGCGTATCCTGAAGGACCCATCTCCACAGGTATGGGAGCATAGTCTGTTGCGATGAATTCGCCGTCATTCAGCTCCGCCTTTACTATCTGCAGCTCATAGAAATCATTGAGAGAAACGAAGTAGAAATTGCCCGAATAATCTATTGCCATTCCGTAAGAGGGCTGACCTATGACAGAGGTGTCGATCTGGGAAACCGTCTGTGTTTCGCCGTTATTTACGTTTATCTTCACCAGTTCATATGTGGTGATCCTCTCCCACATTGAGCCGACAGTGGTCTCCTTTATACCGTACATAAATCCGTCTGCATAGTTGAATGCCATTGCGGTTATCATCGGTTCGGCATTGCCCACCTTTACGCCATTCATCGTATCAGCGTCCAGCTTGTAGTAGCTTCCGCTTGCGTCATATGCGTAAACCTTTCCGTCACGGTAAGCGGCGGCGGTTATCGCATAGCTCGGGCTGATACTGTCAAACATCACGCTTGCGGAAGCGTCAGAAGCGTCCACCTTGATGAACTGATAGTAACCTGATGCGTCAAAGAGCCTCAGATCGCCCTGGGGGTCGATAACACGGAAGTAACATTCAGCGGTGAGATCGCCCAGCTTTGCCGTAACAACAGCGTAGCCTTCCGCCTTTGCGGTAACAAGACCTTTTTCAACGGTAACAACGCTTGTATCGGAGCTGCTCCACTGAACGTCAGAAATATCCGCAAATACAGGATCGGGTATAACGTTCAGTATCGCTTCCTGACCTACCAGCATAATGATATTTTCTTCCGACAGGGTTATAAATTCAGCGTCAACGTCCTTTATAACGTCGGGACATTCGCTGCTGGGCTTGAACAGTGCGGTAAGCTCCGCATAGTCCATCACGTCAGATACCTTTTCAGCTTTGCCGCTGTCGGTATTTACCTTGTAGAAGCCTGCCGTGGGATTTTCAGCGTAGGTCATCGGGTCAGTCTCAGAACGATATGTCGCCCAGTAAAGCTGATTTTCCTTATGGTCAAAGCCCATAGACTGATAGAAGCCCTGAAGAGTTTCGACCATTGCCCAGTCGCCGATCTCCTCATCATATTCGCTGTCCTCAACGAGAACGCCGGTAGCGACGCCTGTATCTCCTACTTTGGTAACAGCGCCCGTTTCAGCGTCCAGCTTGTACAGCGAAGCATTTTCAGCGTCGGTGTCCACGGTGTAAAGATTTCCGCTTTCATCGGCGGCAAGAGCCAGCAGTTCTGTTTCTGCTCCTGTTATCTCAACAGCGTCTGTTATCTCGCCGCTGTTGGGATCCATAGTCAGCAGAACCTGAGCTCCCGTATCAGTTGAAGCAAGCAGATAAAGCGTCTTGTTCTGATAATCCAGAGTCATATCCAAAGCTTTCAGATAATAATCTTCGTAAGTAAGCCAGCCAAGGTCAAGTCTTTCCCAGCTTCCGGGACGAATAGCAAACACATCGCCCATTTCGTCAACGCCGATTATAAATCCGTCAACGTATTCAGCGGCATTCACGATAGTCTGATCCGCATAGCGCCAGGTCATATCCTCGGCAGAATCCTTGAATGTCCACCAGCCGTTGTAAACGTCGGTGTTTACAAGATATCCGTATCCGGGATCACCCCAGCTTATCTGCCTGAAGGCGTACCAGGAGTTTTCATCAAGCTCTGCGGGGCGGTTGAGCGCAACTGTATAGTATTTCTCGTTGCAGCCGTAGTCGCATACCGCTACCTGGAATACGGAGTCAAAGCCGGTAGTGTCGATAACTACCTGTGCGGAACCGCCGGGTTCATTTTCGACTGTGTAGTATTCCAAAGCATTACCGTCTTTTGTTATGGGAATAACTGCGGCAATGTACTGATTATCGCTTACAGTGAGGGTCAGCGTGTTGCCTTCCTGCACCGCATCGATAATGCTTGGCTTTTCAGTATCAACGGTTATGGGGACCTCAAAGGAATCGTCAACCACCTCGTCCCCGTCGTCCAGCTTTGCTGAAACTGTCAGTGTTACCTTGTCGTTGTTCTTAAGACCTGAGAAATCATACATCTCGCCCAGTCCATAGTATTCAATACTGCTGAACTGGAACGGCACGCAAATGCCGTATGCTTCCGAATAGTATGATTTTACCGCATGAGGATAATCTACCTTATACAAAACCTTTCCGCTTGCGTCCGTCCATGTGAAGGACAGCTCCTTAGCGTTGCGCATAAGGGAAGCATAGATATCCGAAAGCCCGTCGATATAGCCGTCTCCGTTAGGAGAAACGACATTGTGCTTGGAGTCGTATTCAGTATCAGTATAAGGGTTGATACCAAGGAGAGAAACGTCAGTGAATACAACATTGGGATATCTGTTGTATTCCATAGTTTCTTCATCTTCATACCACCAGCCCGTATCAAATACAGGCGCTTCGCTCCAGTCGCCGTAGAAGCCCGCCATAGGAAGACCCAGATCAACGCCGTCCTTATCGGAAGACGTCAGTCTTACAAAGCCGTCAACGTATATACCGTTTTCGTAGTTGTCTTCCATATAGGCTTTGTCATCTTCGCCCAGCGTAATGGTAACGTCAACGCTTACGCTTCCGTTTGCAGGAACAGTAACGCTGTCCTTGCTGAACTTCACTTCGCTGTCTGTGAGCAGACGGCTTGTTTCGCCCATATACTTTTTACCGTCAACAGTTATGTACTGGTCGGTGAGCAGGGTAGAACTAAGCGTGTAGGTGTGTTCTTCCGCTGTAAGGTTGTTCAGCGTGAATGTAAAGCTGTAAACACCTGTTTCGCTGTCGCCAAGAGAAGCCTTGGGAGTAAGCTCATCGCCCTTCTTCACCGTCAGATAAACAGGGGAAGTAACGGCCTTGTAAACATTTGCAAGACCTGCGCCCTGCCAGCGTGGAGAATAGGGGATATTCTTTTCATCGTCCTCTATAATAGGCGTTGCAGTGCTCATAAGCAGCGCTTCAGCCACGTTGTGAAGATCGCTTTCGCTCATTGAGGGATAGTTTTCCCTCAGATACTGCAATACCAGGGCGGACATACCCGCAATATGAGGAGTAGCCATTGAAGTACCACTCATATCGCCATACATTCCGCCGTCAAGAGTTGAATAGATATTTCCGCCGGGAGCAGTTATATCAGGAGTAAGAGTCAGATCGGGAGAAAGACCCCATGAAGAGAATTCGCTCATCTTGCCTGCGTCGGCAATGGGAGCAGGGGTCTGATTGTCTGCAAGAACGGTTATCGTTCCGATACCGTTTTCGTCAGCGGCGTCCTTCATTGCCTCGCCGCTTGCCTTTGTGATGAATATGTTGGGGATAAGCTCTGCGTCCATCATATTCATCAGTGAGCCGTCCACGTTATCGTAAACGATAATGCCCATAGCTCCTGCATTTGCGGCATTAGTCTGCTTTGTAACAAAGTCTATGCCGCCGCGCTGAACAAGAGCTATCTTGCCGTATATATCGTCCGCCTCGGCAAAATCTTCTTCAGTGCCGGAGCCGGAGATAACTACATATTCAAGCTCTGCGCTTTCCTCGCCCCACAAGAGCGTGGAGAAGGGAATAGCCGATACGTCCGAGTAGAGTATCTTTTCTTCGCCCAGCATAAAGAACGCCGCCATCTGAGAGGTGTTGTTATTGCTGGCAACGGCAGTAGCGCCTGCGTAAGTGGCAGGAGAAGAGATAATACTGTTGTCAGGGTCACTGGTAAGGTTCTTGTTTGTGCCGCTTGCATTGTTGAGAGCAGCGGAGGTAGCGTTTCCTGCCGCCACAGCAAGGATCATACCGTGTTCTGCGACCTTTGCGTAAATATCGTCCTCCCACTTGTTGCCTGCGGTGCTGAAGCCTGCGCTGGAGCCGAGGCTCATATTAACGGCGTCTGCGCCAAGACGGAAGCAGTCCTCAAGAGCAGCTGCGATATCGTCCTGATAAGCTCCGCCCTGATCGCCGAATACTTTCATTACAAGTATTTGAGCATTGGGAGCAACGCCTACTACGTTTGTGCCTTCCGTCTCGTTTGCGGCGGTAATGCCCGCAACGTGAGTACCGTGGTCGCCCTGACCGTCCTGGTGAGTAACGTCGGTGTCGCCGTCAACGTAGCAGTAAGCATAAGGTATCTTTTCGCTGATATACAGATCGTCAGCGGTAAGACGCTTGTTTCCCGCTTTGCCCGCATAGCCGTTGGTGGCGTTAAGCTCGCCGCAAACATTGCTTACTTCATCTTTTGTAAGATAGTTTTCGTTGTCGGGCAGATCGCCGGCGAACGAGGGGTGATCAGTGTCAAGACCTGTGTCAATTATCGCTATGCGCATACCGTCGCCCTTGTAGCCGATATCCCATGCTTCGTGGGAGCCTATCATTCCGCCTGATGCATAGGTAAGGGGCTGAGCCGTGCCGCTTACGTCCTCGGGAACGTCATAGCGGTTAGCAACGAATGCGTCAGCAACTCCGTCCAGCTGTCTTATATCCGCAAGAGCGCCGTAAGGCACGTCCACGGAAAGACCGTTGAACAGCACGCTGTATCGGTAGTTGACCTCAACAGGTGATTTTGAAATTGTTGCAATGCCGTTCTTTGACATTGACTTGTTCACGGCGCTTGTGATCTTTCCTATCATATTGCTTTGCGCAATATCTATCGCATTGTATGCGGAGATCACATTTTCGCCGTTTTCAGCGATTTCGTCAGCGGTAAAGCCTTTGTCCAGCAGTGACTTTTCCTCAAAAACGATTATCGCTCTTACAATTGTGTCAGGATCTACCTGAGCGTCGGGCAGCAGCAGCGAATTGTCCGATCCGTGCGCCAGCACCGAGTCGGGGTCCTCATTTTCCGTTACGGTAACACCGCCGGAAGTATGTACCGAGTTCCCCTTATTTGTCGGGCTGTAAATATCCGCTGCGGTTACGGGCACTGAGGAAAGCGCCACGCACGCCGCCAGCAGAAGCGCCGACAAACGTTTAAGCTTTTTCAATACAGACTACCTCCTAAAAATTTTTTGACAGCAATTTTGGGCGGCTCATACCGCCAAGGCATAGTCTTACCTTTCTTTTGCGACCTGCAAACATCTTTGCAGATAACTGTATAATATTTTACCACAATATACATAAAAGGTCAATCACCCGCAAAAAATTTTACCCTCTCAAAGTCTTTACATTTATTCCCAAAAGAGTTATAATAAATCGGAATAATTTATACCCAAGGAGGAAAAAATGGATAAAAACATAACGCAGGATATAAAATACATCGGTGTGAACGACCACGATATCGACTTATTCGAGGGACAGTACATCGTTCCCAACGGAATGGCGTACAATTCCTATGTTATTCTTGACGAAAAGACCGCCGTTATCGACACGGCAGACGTCCGCTTTGCCGACGAGTGGCTGAATAACGTTTCCGCCGCCCTTAACGGCAGAAAGCCCGATTACCTCATCGTTCAGCATATGGAGCCCGACCATGCGGGCTGTATCGACGGCTTTATGAAAGCATATCCCGAAGCAAAAATAGCCGCATCCGCTAAGGCGTTCGCTATGATAGAGCAGTTTTTCGGTGAAACGTATGCCGACCGCCGCATAGTTGCGGGAGAGGGCGACACTCTCCCTCTCGGCAAGCACACTCTCACCTTTATCACCGCCCCTATGGTGCATTGGCCCGAGGTCATAGTAACATACGATTCTTGTGATAAAGTCCTTTTCTCCGCCGACGCTTTCGGAAAATTCGGCGCTCTTGATACAGAGGAGGAATGGGACTGCGAAGCCCGACGCTATTATATAGGAATAGTGGGGAAATACGGCGCTCAAGTCCAGCGCCTGCTTCAAAAGGCAACACAGCTTGATATACAGAAGATATGCCCCACCCACGGACCGATACTCACAGAAAACCTTGAGCATTATATAAATCTCTACGACATTTGGTCCTCCTACCGCCCCGAAAGCGAGGGGGTAATGATAGCCTACACCTCCGTTTACGGCCATACGAAAGCGGCAGTAGAGTTCCTTGAAAGCAAGCTCACCGCCAACGGCTGTCCCAAGGTGGTAGTCACCGACCTTGCAAGAGAGGATATGGCGGAGGCGGTAGAGGACGCTTTCAGATACGGAAAGTTAGTGCTTGCCACCACCACCTACAACGCGGATATTTTCCCCTTTATGAGGGCATTTATCGAGCATCTCACCGAGCGCGGCTATCAGAACCGCACGATAGCGTTTATTGAAAACGGCTCATGGGCGCCTGTCGCCGCAAAAACAATGGCGGGAATGTTGGCAAACAGCAAGAACATCACCTACGCCAACACCACCGTAAAGCTGCTTTCCGCCCTGAACGACGAGAGCCGCAGACAGATAGAGGAGCTTGCCGACGAGCTGACCGCTGAGTAAGCCGCAATTTCAGCGATTTGCCCCGCCTTTTACAGGCAGGGCATTTTTCGAGGTACAAAATGCTTGATAAAAAAATAAAGAGCGTCGATTACGGCTTTGTAAATCTTTCCGCTATGCCGAAAGGGAATTACACCGAGGGAAATATTCCTTTTGAGGGAATAAACTGGGCTGTCACCAAAGAATTTTCCTCTTTGGCCAAAAACCACTGCGCCGCCGTCTGTGTTATGAATCTTGCCCTTTTCTTTGCAAATTTGGGACATAAGGAGCTGACCGAGCGCGGCAGGGAAAATGTTTTCAAAGCCATACACAAGTTAACGGGAAACGGACCTGTCCCTTTCACCGCAGGAAAGGCAAAAAAATATTTTTCCTCCTGCGGGATAAAGCTTCACTCAAACACATTCGGCTCAAATTTCACAAAGCTCCAAAAATCTGTACAAGCTGGAAATCCCTGTATAATCCTTCTCAGCAGCAATTTGACAAACTGGCATTGGGTAATGTGCATAGGCTGGAGAGAATATGAACAAGGCGAAAAGTACCTTCGCATAGTTGACGGCTGGAACAGCACCTCGGACAGATTTTATCCCGTAAACAAAAGATCCCGCTGGCTCACCTCCACGCAGTACAGGATAGTATGACAATACAAAAAACCGCCTTTCCCAACGAAAGACGGTTTATTTTTATAATTTTTTCGATTACGCCCCAAACAGCGCCCCGAACAGCATATCTCCACCGTTCAGCAAGCAAACGGCGTGAGTTCCCGCCGCCTTTTCTCCAAGACCCACACCCTCCTCGGTGGTAGCCTTGACGTTCACCTGCCGCAGGTCTATCTTGCAGTGCTTTGCGATATTTTCTTCCATCTGAGGGATATACTCCGCTATTTTCGGCCTCAGCATAACAACGGTGCAGTCTATGTTTGAAACGGTATACCCCGCTTTTCCTATCATATCAATAACCCTGTCCAACAGCTCCAGACTTGAAATATCCATGTACTGCTCATCATTGTCAGGGAAATGCCTGCCGATATCTCCCATTCCCGCCGCACCCAGCAGTGCGTCCATAACTGCGTGTACCAGCACGTCTGCGTCCGAATGACCCAGCAGTCCCTTTTCAGAAGGAATTTCCACCCCGCCTAAGATCAGCTTTCTGCCTTCCGCAAAAAGATGTACGTCGTACCCGTGACCTATTTTCATAGCCTTTCCTTTCAAAACAAGGGACAGTTGACCTGCCCCTTTATTTTAATTGTTTTTATCCGATTTATTTTTCCTTATCCATATCCTTATAGTTTCCCAAAAACCTGTAATACCCGCAGTCCCTCTCCAAATTGCACATCAGCTTTGTCACCGAGGGATTTTTCACACTGCCCTCAAAATCCAGGTAGAAGATGAACTCAAACCCCTCCGTCCCCGTTTTCTTTTTTATTCTCGGCGGCATAGGTCTGCTCTCTATCTTCGTCAGGTTCAGCCCGCTGTAAGAAAATCTGGTGAGCAGTCTGTACAGCGACCCGCTGTGATGCGGGAGAGACAGGCAAATACTTACGATATCCGCATTTTCGCTTATCTGCAAGGTCTTTGAGATAACAATGAACCTTGTGAAATTTTCATCGCTGTCCGCAATGCCCTCCTTCACCGTTTCCAACCCATACAACTCAGCGCAGTGAGCAGAGCATATGCAGGCGGTATCGCTGCCGCCGTTCGCCACCTGCCTTGCGGCAAGGGAGGTATTGGGAGCAGTCAGCGTTTCGTATCCGTTTTCCCTGATAAACGCCGAGCATTGGTGCAGCGCCTGTTCGTGGGACATTACCCTTTTTATTTCCGTATTTTTGCTTTTTGCGGCAAGTATATGCCTTACAGGAATGGAAAGCCTGCCGCATACGAACATATCATACTGCTCCAGCAGGTCGTAGGTTCCGTCAACTCCGCCTGCGGTGGAATTTTCGATAGGAACGACGCCGTAGTCCGCCTCATTCCTGTCCACAGCGCGGAAAACCTGTTCAAACGTATCGTAAAACCTTATCTCTTTGGGATTTCTGAAAGCCTTTATGCAGGCCTCCTCCGAATAGCTCCCCGCAATTCCGGGACAAGCTACCACAGGCTCCTCCACCGCTTTTTCGGATATGACCTCTTTGTATTCTGTAAGCTGTTCCTGCTGAAGGCACTTGGAAATATCCATTATCTGGGAAAACAACAGCCTTGACGCCGCTTCAAGCCCTTTGGGAGCATTTTCCTCCGCCTTGTCCAGAACCTGCTGTTCTCTTCCTCCCTGAAACACGGGAAGACCGTTTTTCGCCTTGTATTCCGCTACCAGCCCGCAAAGCTCCATTCTTTTTGCAAATATATCCAGCAGCTCGCTGTCCAGCTTGTCTATATCCGTTCTCAGTTGTTCAAGGTCCATCTGCATTTTCCCTTCGTGAAGTAAATTACGGCTGCTCTTCTGCTGTATCGCTTGTTTCTTCCTCAGCAGGCTGGGTCTCGGATTGAGAGCTTTCCTCAGGCGTGGTCTGGGTCGTAGTTTCTTCAGGCTTGACCGCAACGTAGACTACTATCTCCTCGCTTCCCGCAACGTCCACGCTTTCGCCCTCATTCTTGCTGCATCTTACGACACAGCCCTCCTCCACTTCGGAGCTTTCCTCTTCCTCAGTTCTGTACTTTATGCCCAGCTCTGACAGCTTTGCGGCATATTCTTCTGCGGTCATTCCGCTGTATGACGGCAAAGGCACCTTTTCAGGACCCTTGCTTACCGTCACGTTTATCTCCGTCCCTGAGAAAACAGGCGTCTGCGGCTCTATATCCTGGTCGATTATCTGCCCTGCGGCATATTCCGAGTTGAAAACATAAGTGGGATTGAAAATAAGATAAGCATACTGCGGGCTTGTGCTTACAGTAGTGAAAAATCCGCCCCTGAAATCAGGAAGTATATATCCGTCCCCCACGTTTGAGGAATCCGTTCCGCTGCTTTCGGAGGCAGAGGGAGTGGTGCTCACTGTTACACTTGGTGTAGTAGTCACAGGCGCAGGCTTTTGCGTAGTGCTTTGCTCAGGCTCGCTCCCGTTTGATGCGGGAATAAGTATCGCCAGCAGGAAAATAATAATTATCACGCCGAATATGGACGCGCCCACGATAAATTTTATCTTGTCCTTTTCCGCCTTGCTTTTTTTGGATTTTTTCTTTGCGGAGGAGGAATGACTTCCGCTGTGATTTGCGGCGGGCGCTTTTTTGGGAACAGGCGGAACGCTCTGCTTTTCCACAGGGAGCGTCATCTCGTTTGAAATATCCGAGGGCTTCGGCTGTTCAAACAGCCTGTCCACCAGCTCCGTAACGGTGGATATCCTGTCCTCCGCCTCAAGGCTCATACCCTTCATTATAACGTTTGAAACATTCTTTGGAATATTCCTGTTTATCAGCATAGGGTCGGTGAGTGTATCGTCCTCCAGCCTTTCCACCGCTGAGGGAGGAGTTATCCCCGTAAGACAGCGGTAAAGCACTGCGGAAATACCGAACACGTCCGTCCAGCTCCCGTTTCGCCTTGTGCTGGAATACTGCTCTGGGGGAGCATACCCGCTGAACACCTCATAGCCTATCTCGCTGTCCGCCGTTCTTGCGGCGCTTATGGAAAAGCCTATTAGCCTCAGCTCATTTTTCTCGCTTATAACAATAGTAGACGTACTTATACCTCTGTGGATTATACCCATTTCGTGCAGCTGGCTCAGCGCCGTCAAAGCAGGAGGGAACAGCTCTTTAACTCTTTCCCAGCTCATCGCTCCGCCGCAGCTGTCCAGATACGCTCTGAGAGTTATCCCGCCGATATAGTCCATAACTGCGTAAGCGGTGCCGTTTTCCGTGAACACGTCGAGAACGGTCTGCACACAGCTTATCCCCGTAGAATTCATCAGCGTGCTGTGCAGTTCGATAAATTCCGCCAGATACGTTTTGTAAAGGGGCAGCTTGTCGTTCCTCACCATAACGGCGGTATCGCCCTTTTCTCTTACGCACAGCGTGTCGGGCATATACTCCCTTATGGTGACCTTGCGGTCCGCCAGCAGGTCATAGCCGATATACAGCGCGGATTCTCCGCAGCAGCTCATCAGCTTTCCCACCACGTAATGTCCGGCCAGCTTGGTAGCGGGTTTGAGATAAGCGCCGGTGTACGTGTCAGCGTCAAAGTGACCGCAGTTTGGACAGTTTCCGTTTTCGTCCAGCTTGCTCATACACCCCATGCAAAGGTCAAGTTCTGTCATAAAAAATCTCTTTTCGGTTTAAGTATAAACAGCCTTTAAACGGCTGAAAATTTCATGATAAATATATACAGCAGATGTACATACATATTTATTTTACTATAAAAGATAAAATATGTCAAGTGCTGTCTGCTTTGCCGAATATTGACATTTTCCGCCGCAGGTGATATATTTTTATCATACTCTCTTTTTTCAGGAGGAACAAAAATTGCTTTTCAAAAAGAAGAACAAAGGCTGTATGACTGTGGAGCAGCTGAGAAAGCTGGACAAGACCGCTTTGAAATACGTCACCCGCCGTGACCCAGAAACCGCCGCCGAAATAAAGTTAGGCGACAACGGCGCAGTAAACGTGATAGGCGACGATTTCACCATAGTCTGCTTCGGAAAGACCGTCTTTTCAGCTCCCCTGTCCGAAGTGAGAGCAGGCGAGCTTATGGATATGTCGGGCTTTACCGCCTCATACACCGACAAAAACGGCGAGCATATCAGCATAATAGCAAAATACACCGACGGCACCGTTGCACTTTCCCGCAGATAATTTCGTGAAAAATGTTGACATTTGTCATATTATTATGCTAAAATTAGCGTGAAATAAAAAAGAAAAGGACGAAAAAACAATGACCTTTGACGAAATGGTAGGAAAAATAAGATCTCTCTGCGACGGCGTAGAGCTTAAAGATTACAAAAAGCACCTTGCGGTGGAAGTTGCAGTTAAAGGCGACGCCGAGGGCGTATTTTACATTGAAGTAAAGGACGGCAAGGTGGACGTTCAGCCTTACGCCTATAACGACCGCGACATACGCTTTACCGCCACCGCTGAGAATTTCATCAAGCTGGCAAGCGGCAAGCTGGACCCAGTTCTTGCCTTCACCACAGGAAAATTAAAGGTAGAGGGCGGTATCGACAAAGCCTTTGAGTTCAAAAAGGTAGTGGAAGCAATAAAAGCGCAAAAAGGATAAAAAATACCTATTGACAAAAATAAGAAATTGTGCTATATTGTTTATAACAATTGAAAAGTTTAAATCCGACGAGCAAAAGTAAGTAACCGACGCAAGGTTGTCCCAGAGAGTCCCCGTTTGCTGCGAGGGGATACAAACGGTATCGGCGAATGGATTTGTGAGGAGCAGGGTGAACGCTTGAAAAAGCAAGTATCCCCCGCCGAGCTTCCTGCGTTAGTGTGAAAGAGTATTAAGGCGACCGCTGCGTACTTGCAGGATAAATGATGATTGCCGCCTTTGTACTTGTTAAAGGCGGTTTTTGATTTAGAAAAGCCGTGAAACGGGTGGCACCGCGGAATTTTCGCCCCGACAGAGCCTAAAGGCTTTGTCGGGGCTTATTGTTTTGAAAAAGGAGAACGCTATGCAGATAAATCTTACGCTTGAAGAGGCGAGAAAATACTGCGGAGATTACCGCTGTATCCCCCTCAGCACCGAGATATATTCCGATATGAAGACCCCTGTTGAGGTTCTGACCATACTTCAGAACGTCAGCTCTCACTGTTATATGCTGGAAAGCATAGAGGACAGGCAGAAGTGGGGAAGATACACCTTTCTGGGTTACGACCCGAAGTCAGAGATAACCTGCCGCAGCGGGAAAATGAAAGTCACTGTTGACGGCGTGACGCAGACCTTTGAGGTGAACCACCCCGACGAGATTATCCGTCAGGTGATAAAGGACCACCTCAGCCCCTCCTTACCCTCTCTCCCCACCTTTACAGGCGGACTTGTGGGCTACTTTTCCTACGATTACATAAAATACAGCGAGCCCACCCTGAACCTTGACGCAAAGGACGAGGAAAACTTTAACGATGTCGACCTTATGCTGTTTGACAAGGTGATAGCCTTTGACAACTTCCGCCAGAAAATTATCCTCATCTGCAACGTTTCGGCGGACGATATAGAAAACTCCTACCAAAGCGGCGTAAAAGCCCTTGAGGAATTAAAACAGCTCATTCTCCACGGCACGCCCAAGCCCCACGTTGCGGGAAAGCTGAGATCGGATTTCCGCCCTCTTTTCAGCAAGGAGCAGTATTGCTCAATGGTGGAAAAGGCAAAGAGATACATTTACGAGGGCGACATTTTTCAGGTAGTCCTCAGCAACCGCCTTGAAGCGGATTACGAGGGCAGCCTGCTGGACACCTACCGTGTTCTCCGCACCTCCAACCCCTCCCCCTATATGTTTTACTTTTCAGGCGAGGACGTGGAGATAGCGGGCGCCTCCCCCGAAACTCTTGTAAAGCTGGAAAACGGCGTTCTCCACACCTTCCCCCTTGCGGGAACACGCCCGAGAGGAGCGACCTCCGAGCAGGACGAAGCCTTGGAAAAGGAGCTTCTTGCCGACGAAAAGGAAAGAGCCGAGCATAATATGCTTGTCGACTTAGGCAGGAACGATCTTGGCAAGATAAGCAAATTCGGCACCGTCGAAGTGGAAAAATATATGTCCATCGAGCGCTACTCCCACGTAATGCACATCGGCTCCACCGTCAGGGGAACGATACGGGAGGATAAAACCGCCGCCGACGCAGTTAACGCCGTTCTCCCCGCAGGAACGCTTTCGGGAGCGCCGAAGATAAGAGCCTGCGAGATAATAAACGAGCTTGAAAACAACAAACGGGGCATTTACGGCGGAGCGATAGGCTACCTTGATTTTACGGGGAACCTTGACACCTGTATTGCCATAAGGATAGCCTTCAAGAAGAACGGAAAGGTTTTCGTCCGTTCGGGAGCAGGCATAGTTGCTGACAGCGTTCCCGAAAACGAGTACAACGAGTGCATAAACAAAGCCAAAGCCGTGCTGAAAGCCCTTGAAACAGCAGGCGAAGGCTTGGAGTAAGGCGGTGAAGATATGATCTTGCTGATAGATAATTACGACAGCTTTTCCTACAATCTTTATCAGCTTGTAGGTTCGGTAGATCCCGACATAAAGGTGATAAGAAACGACGATATGACCGCCGGGGAAATAAAAACGCTTTCCCCCGAAAGAATAATCCTTTCCCCAGGTCCCGGAAAGCCCTCCGACGCAGGCGTCTGCATTGACGTTGTGAAAAAATGCGGCGGCAGTATCCCTATCTTGGGCGTATGCTTAGGACATCAGGCGATATGTGAAGCCTTCGGCGCCACCGTTTCCTATGCAAAACAGCTTATGCACGGGAAAATGTCAAAAGTGGAGATAGATACCACGGCTCCGCTTTTCAAAGGACTTCCCAAAGTAATAGACGCCGCCCGTTATCACTCCCTTGCGGCGATAGAGGAAACGGTAAAGTCCCCGCTGAAAGTCACCGCCCGCACCGTGGACGGCGAGATAATGGCAGTACAGCACGAACAGTACCCCATTTACGGCGTACAGTTCCACCCCGAGTCAATACTTACCCCCATGGGTAAAAAAATACTGGAAAATTTTCTTGCAAATGATTGAAAGGAGAAACCACAATGATAAAAGAGGCAATAGTAAAGCTGATAAACAAGGAGGACCTTCCCGCCTCAACGGTGGAGCAGGTAATGGACGAGATAATGACGGGTCAGGCGAGCCAGATACTTATGGCGTCCTATCTCACCGCCCTTGAAGCAAAAGGCGCAACGGTAGAGGAAATAACCGCCTCCGCCAAAGGAATGAGAAAGGCGGGAACTCTTTTAAAGCACAAGGACGTCGTTTTTGAGATAGTTGGAACAGGCGGCGACCGCTCCAATTCCTTCAACATCTCCACCACCTCTTCCATAGTGATAGCTTCCGCAGGCGTAAAGGTAGCAAAGCACGGCAACCGCGCCGCCTCCAGCAAATCAGGCGCAGCCGACTGCTTTGAGGCTCTGGGCGTGAAGATAGCCCTTGAGGTGGAGCAGATGGAGCAGGTGCTTGAAGAATGTGGAATGTGTTTCCTTTTCGCTCAGAAATACCATTCGGCCATGAAATACGTAGGACCCGTGAGAAAAGAGCTGGGCATAAAGACCATTTTCAACATCTTAGGACCTCTCACCAACCCGGCCGCCGCCGAAAGGGAAGTGATGGGCGTTTATGATGAGAGTCTTGTAGAGCCCCTCGCTCACGTCCTCTCAAATCTGGGCGTAAAAAGAGGAATGACCGTTTACGGCACAGACCGTCTTGACGAGGTTTCTATAAGCGCACCTACGAAAGTATGCGAATTTGAGGACAATAATTTCAAGACCTACACCATAAAGCCCGAGGACTTTGGTCTTGCAACTGCCGACAAATCCGAGATAACAGGCGGCAGCGGCGAGGACAATGCCAAGATAACCTTGGGAATACTTAAAGGTGAGATAAAAGGCGCAAAGCGTGATGTGGTACTGCTTAATTCCGCCTGCGGACTTTACGCCGCAGGAAAAGCGGACAGCATTGCCGAGGGCGTAAAGCAGGCGGCAGAGCTTATCGACAGCGGAAAAGCCCTGCAAAAGCTGAACGACTTTATCGCCGCCACAAATAAATTCTGATAACGGAGCAAACAATGATACTTGACGATATAGCGGTATACCGCCGTCAGCAGCTTGAACGGGAAAAATCCGCCTGTCCTCCCCAGGAGATGAAAAAAGCCGCCGAAAAGCTGTCAGCCCCCTGCAAGGACTTTGCGGGAGCGCTGAAAGCGCAGGGGCTTTCGGTGATAGCCGAGGTGAAAAAAGCCTCCCCATCAAAAGGCGTGATACAGCCGAATTTCGACCCCGTTTCCACAGCTGTGCAGTACGAGCAGGCGGGCGCAAGAGCAGTTTCCTGCCTTACCGAGGAGCATTACTTTCAGGGCAGCTCTCAGTACCTGCGAATGATACGGGAAAAAATATCTCTCCCCATTCTCCGCAAGGATTTTATCATCGACCCCTATCAGATATACGAGGCGAAGGTGATAGGCGCCGACGCAATACTCCTTATTTCCGCAATGCTTGACACGAAAACTATAAGAGAATATAATAAGATAGCGTCTTCGCTGGGACTTTCCGTCCTTGCGGAAAGCCACAACGAGGAGGAGCTTGACAGCGTTCTTGAAGCAGGCTGCGATATAATCGGCATAAACAACCGCAACCTTAAGACCTTTGAGGTGAGCCTTGAAACCACTGTTCGCCTTGCTGAAAAAGTCCCGAAAGGCTATACGATAGTTTCCGAAAGCGGGATAAACGACAGCGAGGATATAAAGCTGCTCCTTTCCTGCGGCGCAGACGCCGTGCTGATAGGCGAAACGCTTATGCGAAGCGGCAATATCGCCGAAACCTTGAAAACGCTGGGTGATACCCGATGGTGAAGATAAAAATATGCGGTATGCGCCGTCAGCAGGACATAGAATACGTCAACAGATATTCCCCCGATTATGCGGGATTTATCCTGTCAGCGGGCTTTAAAAGGAGCATAGGATATCAGACCTTTCTGACCCTCTCCGCAAGCCTTGACAGTAGCATAAAAAAAGTGGGCGTATTCGTAAACGAGCCTTTGGAAAACATTCTGGAGCATTACGCCGAAAAGCTTGACGTGATACAGCTCCACAGCGACGAGGACGCAGCTTTTGTGAACTCCCTGCGGAAAAATTTCAGCGGCGAGATATGGAAAGCGGTCCGCGCCTCATCGCCCGACGTTATCGAGAAAGCCGACAGCTTGAATTGCGATAAGCTGCTCATCGACAGCTACGTCAAGGGTCTTGTAGGCGGCACGGGAAAGACCGCCGACCTTGACATTATCAAAAAAGCGGTTTTTCACAAGGAATTTTTCCTTGCAGGCGGACTTGACAGCAAAAACGTCGCCGCCGCAATAAAAGCGGTAAATCCTTACGGTGTTGATTTTTCAGGCTCGGTGGAGACCGACGGCTGCAAAGATGAAGAAAAGATAAAAGAGATTATCGAAATCATCAGGAGAAGCTGATATGGAAGTCAGGGAATACCTTGCGGAATATTACGCCTCCCATGACGAACACAGCCGCCTTGCTTCAAAAAGCGGAAACGTGGAATTTTTCACCACCATGACCTATATCGAAAAATATCTAAAACAGGGAATGAGGATAATCGAAATAGGCGCAGGCACAGGAAGATACAGCCACGCCCTTGCCCGAAAGGGCTTTCAGGTGGACGCTGTGGAGCTTATGGAGCATAATATAGAGGTGTTTAAAGAAAACACCATTCAAAACGAGCCTGTCACCATAACCCATGGAAACGCCACCAACCTTTCCTCCTTTGAGAGCAACACATATGACGTCACCCTGCTGCTGGGACCTATGTATCACCTGTTTACCGAGGAGGAAAAGCTGAAAGCCCTGTCCGAGGCTATACGTGTCACAAAAAAGGGCGGAACGGTCTTCGCAGCATACGTTATGGGCGACGCCGCAATACTGTCTCTCGACTTTATAAAAGGAGCGATATGGGAGCTTATGGAAAAGCATATGATAGACCCAGTGACCTTCGACACCTTTTCAAATCCGTGGGACATATTCGAGATGTACCGCAAAGAGGATATTGACAGGCTGATGTCCTGCTTTTACGTAAAGCGTCTGCATTTCATAACAACAGACGGTCAGACCCAGCTTATAAAAGAAACTGTGGATAAAATGGACGACAAGACTTATGAAATGTACTTGAAATATCATCTTGCCACCTGCGAAAGGCAGGATATGACAGGCTGTTCCAACCACACGCTTGATATATTCACAAAGGAATAAAAAATCAAATAAATTCAATCGGAGGACAAAAATGGGAAAAGTAGGAAGATACGGAGAATACGGCGGACAGTATATCCCCGAAACTGTAATGAACGCCGTTCACGAGCTTGAAGAAGCGTATGACAGATACAAGGACGACCCCGAATTCAAAGCGGAGCTTGCCGAGCTTTACCGCACCTATGCGGGCAGACCCTCTCTGCTTTACTACGCCGACAAAATGACAAAGGATCTTGGCGGCTGCAAGATATATCTGAAACGCGAGGACCTGAACCACACAGGCGCGCACAAGATAAACAACGTTCTGGGTCAGCTCCTTCTTGCAAAGAAAATGGGGAAGAAAAGGATAATCGCCGAAACAGGCGCAGGACAGCACGGCGTTGCCACAGCTACCGTATGCGCTCTTATGGGACTTCAGTGCTGCGTATATATGGGAAGCACCGACGTTGAAAGACAGTCCCTTAACGTGTACAGAATGAAGCTGTTAGGCTCCGAGGTAGTATCGGTGGACAGCGGCACCGCGACCCTTAAAGACGCAATAAACGAGGCTTTCCGCGACTGGACTACAAATATAGAGACCACCTTTTACTGCATAGGCTCCGCCGTAGGACCTCACCCCTATCCCGAAATGGTAAGGGACTTCCAGAAAGTCATCGGCGAGGAGATAAGATCCCAGCTTATGGAGCGTGAGGGCAAATTGCCCGATTGCGTTGTAGCCTGCGTAGGCGGCGGTTCCAACTCTATCGGTACCTTCTACGACTTTATAAACGACAGCTCCGTCCGCCTTATAGGAGCAGAAGCGGCAGGGCTTGGCATAGATACCGACAAGCACGCCGCAACTATTTCAAAAGGCACCACAGGCATATTCCATGGAATGAAATCCGTATTTTTGCAGGACGAATTTGGCCAGATAGCTCCCGTTTACTCTATCTCCGCAGGACTTGACTATCCCGGCATAGGACCCGAGCACGCCCAGCTGTGGAAAACAGGCAGAGCTGAATACGTCGCCATAACCGACGAAGAAGCGGTACAGGCGTTTGAGTACCTCTCCCGCACCGAGGGGATAATTCCCGCTATCGAGTCCTCCCACGCAGTTGCGGCGGCACTGAAGATCGCTCCCACTATGGGAAAGGACCAGATAATGGTGATAAACATTTCAGGACGCGGCGACAAGGACGTTTATTCCGTCGCCAGATACCGCGGAGTACATCTGGAGAACTGAGAAAGGAAACAGTAAAATGAACAGAATAGATAACTGCTTTGAACAGCTTAAAGCGCAGGGTAGAAAAGCCCTTATCGCCTTTATCACGGCGGGCGACCCCGACCTTGACACCACGGAAAAGACCGTGCTTAAAATGTACGACTGCGGCGCCGATATAATCGAGCTTGGCGTGCCCTTTTCCGACCCCGTCGCCGAGGGCGTAACGATACAGAAAGCCTCTATCCGTTCCCTCAAAGGCGGAACTAACCTGAACAAGATATTCGACACCGTGGTAAAAATAAGAGAGCAGACCGACAAGCCCCTTATGCTGATGATGTACATAAACACTATATTCGGCTACGGCACCGAGAGATTTTTCAGAAATTGCCAGATAGCGGGAATTGACGGCGTTATCGTCCCCGACGTACCCTACGAGGAGCGTGAGGAGACTCAGGAGTACGCCGAAAAATACGGCATAATCACCGTGAACCTTGTCGCTCCCACCTCTCATGACAGGATAAAGGAGATAGCTTCTCACAGCAAAGGCTTCCTCTACTGCGTTTCCTCAACGGGCGTAACAGGCGTTCGCAGCGATTACAGCACCGACTTTGACGAATTTTTCGGCTTGATAAAGGAAAACGCCTCCTGCCCCTACGCAGTCGGCTTCGGTATCTCAGGTCCCGAACAGGCGAAGAAAATGTCCTCCTACTGCGACGGCGTAATAATCGGCTCCGCTATCGTCGGAATAATGGAGGAACACGGCGCAGCTTCCGAAAAACCTGTCGGTGAGTTTATCACGTCAGTAAGAACCGCATTGGACAGCGATTGACAATGGTAAACATTCTTCTTGAAGGCTATGACATAGACGCCCCCCTGGCTTTATCCCCACCTGAAAAAATATATGAAGAAAGACCTTTCAGTAACGGTTATTGCCTTTTCCTTCCGTGACAGCCAGGTGCAGTCCCTGTCCCACAACGGCAAGATCCACCTTTTAGGCGACGTAAAAATATTCAACTGAAAATAATAACAAAAACAGGAGCGAACACCTCGCTCCTGTTTTATTTAAAATCTTATTTCAACTTCCCATACTCCTCATCGCTCACGGGCTCCAGCCACTCATTTGACCCCTCTTCACCCGGCACCTCAACCGCCAGATGAGAGAACCAACTGTCAGGAGCAGCTCCATGCCAGTGCTTTACGCCTGCGGGAATATTTATAACATCCCCCGGCTTCATCTCCACAGCTTCCTTGCCCCATTCCTGATAATATCCTCTTCCTGCCACGCAGATAAGAATTTGTCCTCCTCCGCTTTTTGCGTGATGAATATGCCAATTGTTGCGGCAGGCGGGCTCGAACGTCACGTTGAATATCCCCACCTGCTCCTTGGAAACAGGCGCAAGATAGCTCTGCCCCGAAAAATATTGTGCAAAAGCGTCGTTGGGAGCACCGACAGGGAACACCATCTCAGCGGCGTGAGCAGACTTTCCGTCCTTTGCGGGAGCGTTTTCGTTCCACACCTCTTTAGCCAGTCTGAACGCCGCCCAGCCCTTTGGCCAGCCTGCGTAAAAAGCGGTGTGCGTTATTGCGGCAACGATCTCCTCCCTTGTCACCCCGTGATTTTTAGCGTTCTGCAAATGATGTATAAGCGAGCTGTCGGTTATCCCCGACGCCACCAAAGCCACCACGGTGATAATGCACCTTGTTTTCAGGTCGATATCCGTGTTGTTCCAGTTTTCCCCGAACAAAACGTCGTCGTTGTAGTGAGCAAAATCGGGCGCAAATTCGCCCAACTGCTCTCTTCCCGCAGTCTGTACTATCTTTTCCATACCTATTCTCCTTTTTTATTAAATTATAAATCTTTTTAAAGATAAATGCAACGTCAGCTTTCCAGCAGTCTTTTCAGCACTTCGCCGATATCCGCATTTATACAAACCGAGCGCTCTTTTATTTCTTTGGGACATTCCGCCTGCCCCATATTGACGCAGGCGTAAACCGCATTGGGATTTTTCCAGGTCATTCGTATAAACGGATATTTTATTATAACAGGCGTATTGTACCCCACGCCAAGCTCTAAAAACAGTATCTTCCGCCCCTCATTTGCTTTCAGAAAATCGGAGTATCTCTGCGACGCCAGCACCCAGCCTTCGTCCTCAATAAACTTGTCGTCGCTCCTTAAATTCATCACCATAGGCTTTCCGCAATTAGGACAGAGTGGAATAAGCTCCGACGGTATCCTCATATCCCGTTGCTCCTCCACCATTTTGATCACAGCTTCCTCATTGTCAAAAGTCTCGTTACAGCAGGGCACGCTGCACTGAAACAGCCCGTAATCCCCCTGAGTATAAAACAGCCTGTTTTTATCAAATCCCGCCTTCTGAAAGCAGTGATCCACGTTTGTCGTTATCACAAAATAGTCTTTTCCGTCCACCAGCTTTAAAACGTCGCTGTAAACAGGCTTAGGAGCGTCCATATATCTGTTTATGAAAATATACCTGCTCCAGTAAGCCCAGAATTCCTCCAAGGTCTTGTATGGGTAAAAGCCCCCGCTGTACATATCCTTAAAGCCGTACTTTTCCCCGAAATCGGAGAAGTATTTTTCAAATCTCTCCCCCGAATAGGTAAAGCCCGCCGACGTGGAAAGCCCTGCTCCCGCACCTATAACAACGGCGTCCGCACTGTCAAGCGCCGCTTTCAGCCTTTTTATCTCATCTGAGAAGTCTTTCGTACAGCTCTCTGTCGATGTCCTTGAAAACATTGAATATCACCTTCGTTTCACCCTTATATTTTTCAACCGTTTTTACAGCGATTTTTGCCGCCTGTTCATTGGGAAAATGAAATTCTCCCGTTGATATACAGCAAAAAGCTATTGAGCTTACGTTATTTTCCTGTGCAATTTCAAGGCAGGAGCGATAGCATGATGAAAGCAGCTCCTTGTCCTTTTCTGTCACGCTCCCCGAAATGACAGGTCCTACCGTGTGTATAACGTATTCGCAGGGCAGATTGTACGCCTTTGTTATCTTCGCCTTTCCCGTTTCCTCATAATGCCCCTGCCTTTTCATCATCTCACTGCATTCCAGCCTCAGCTGAACTCCCGCAAAGGTGTGTATACAGTTGTCTATGCATTTGTGACAGGGAACGTAACACCCTGTCATTCCGCTGTTTGCGGCATTCACCACAGCCCCGCATTTCAGCGTCGTTATATCCCCCTGCCATATGTAAATTCCGTCCCTTACAGGGGACATATCTTTTATATCTGTAATTCCCCTGATTTTCAGTTCCCCCTGCAAATACTCGTCCTGCACCCGCAGAAATTCCTCATTTACAGCCTTTGGAGGGCGCACGTTCATCAACGAACGGAGTAGCATTTTTCTCTCCTCTTCTCCGTCAGGTATTTTTACATCACCGTATCTTTCCTGCTCACTCAAAAGCTGTCCTATCAGAAACAGCCGCCGTTCCTGCTGGGTCATTTCAACTCCCGCCCTCCCAAGATTTTATTTTCCCTTTGATGAATTTTTCGTGTTCGCTCAGCTAATTTTAATGGTATTATATCACACCCGCTTACAGAAATCAACCTTTATGTTTTTCCCTTATTTTAAAAATTTGTAAATAAATTTATATAAAACACTTGACAAATTATTAAAATGTTGCTATAATTATTACAGAAATTCAAAAAGTAAACACGAACAGGAGCAAGAATATGAGCAAAAGCGTATACAGTCTTGTCCTCACCGATCAGGTGGTGGACGCGATAGACGCCCTCGCCTACACAATGGGCGTCAGCCGTTCCGCCCTTATCGACCGCATCTTAGCGGGACACGTCAGCTACACCACCCCCGAAATGCGCATAAACAGCATATTCGACAGCGTAAGCCGACTTATGGGACAGCGGGGCGGGTTTATCGTGCAGAATATGCAGGCGGGGGACCAGATGATGTCCATTCGCTCTTCTCTGAAATACAAATACAAGCCCACCGTCCGTTACAGCTTACAGCTTTTCCGTGACGGGGAAAAGACCGAGGGGGAACTGAAGGTCAGCTTCCGCACCCAGTCCGCCGAGCTTAAAGCTCTGATGGAGGATTTTCTCAGGA
This sequence comes from uncultured Ruminiclostridium sp., assembly GCA_947627695.1. GTDB lineage: Bacteria > Bacillota > Clostridia > Oscillospirales > Ruminococcaceae > Ruminiclostridium_E. Next base: position 63,645 of record CANQXF010000012.1, read on the forward strand.
TATGGGCGGCGCTGGAAAACAAATATATTGCAGAAAAGCTCCCCGCCGACATTCATTACGTCATTGAGGACGGAAGATTTACCCGTTCCTTCACCCTCCCCGAAAGCTATAAAACCAAGACTGACGAAGAAACAGCCGCCGCCATAACCTCATACATTCATATGTTTGACGATGTGCTGAAAGTATATTTTGCAAATCTTGACGGCGGGAACGCTGCGGGAGCAGTAGTCGAGCGTTATGGCGAATATCTGAAAAAAGGAATACCAATATTATAGAGAGATTTCCTAACAACAAAAGCAGGAAAGGAGAACACCTATGAACACTCAGAAATTGACCAAAAAATCCCTTGAAATTTTGCAGGAGGCGCAGACCATAGCCACGCAGAACAGCAATCAGCAGATAGGACAGTGCCACCTGCTCCTTGCCCTTTTACAGCAGGAGGAGGGGCTTATCCCTCAGCTTTTGCAGTCCATGAACAAGGACGTTCCCGCAATAACGACCGCCGCCGCCCGCATAGTTGACGGCGAACCGAAGGTAACAGGCAGCGGCGCAAGGGAGCTGAACAGCTTTTACATCACCTCCGAGCTTGACAAAGCCCTTACTGCCGCCGAGGAGGAGGCAGGACGAATGAACGACGAATTTACCAGCGTCGAGCATTTGTTCTTGGGACTTCTTGACAAAGGGGCGGGCAGAGTAAACGACTTGTTCAAGACCTACGGCATAGACAAAAACGCCTTCCTCGCCGCACTGAAAACGGTGAGAGGGAACACCAGAGTCACCACCGACAGCCCCGAGGACACCTACGACGTGCTGAAAAAATACGGTCAGGACCTTGTAGAGCTTGCCCGTCAGAACAAGCTTGACCCCGTTATCGGCAGGGACAGCGAAATAAGGAGCGTTATCCGTATCCTCAGCCGCAAGACCAAGAACAACCCCGTCCTGATAGGCGAGCCGGGCGTTGGCAAGACCGCCATAGCCGAGGGACTTGCCCTGCGTATCGTCCGCGGGGACGTTCCCGTGGGACTTAAAGACCGTCAGCTTTTCAGCCTTGATATGGGAGCTTTGGTAGCGGGCGCAAAATACAGAGGCGAGTTTGAGGAACGCCTTAAAGCGGTTTTGCAGGAGATAAAGAAAAGCGAGGGCAAAATAATCCTCTTTATCGACGAACTCCACCTGATAGTCGGTGCAGGCAAGACCGACGGCGCTATGGACGCAGGCAACATCTTAAAGCCAATGCTTGCCCGCGGCGAGCTTCACTGCATAGGCGCCACGACCCTTGACGAGTACCGCAAGTACATTGAAAAGGACGCCGCCCTCGAACGCCGTTTTCAGCCTGTTCAGGTGGACGAACCCACCGTTGAGGACACCGTTTCCATACTCCGTGGGCTTAAAGAGCGCTACGAAGTTTACCACGGCGTAAAGATACAGGATCAGGCGCTTATCTCCGCCGCAGTCCTCTCCAACCGCTATATCAGCGACCGTTTCCTCCCCGACAAGGCGATAGACCTTGTGGACGAAGCCTGCGCTTTGATAAAGACAGAAATGGAGTCAATGCCCACCGAGCTTGACGAGCTTTCCCGCCGCATAATGCAGCACGAGATAGAGGAAGCCGCCTTGAAAAAGGAGGACGACAAGCTGTCACAGGAGCATCTTGCCGAGATACAGCAGGAGCTTTCCGAAATGCGCGAGCAGTTCAGCCAGATGAAAGCCAAGTGGGAAAACGAAAAGAACGGCATAAACCGTGTTCAGGCTCTCCGCAAGGAGATAGAGCAGTTAGGCGGCGAGATAGAGCAGGCAAAGCGCGAATACAATCTGAACAAAGCCGCCGAGTTACAGTACGGTAAGCTGCCGAAGCTGCAAGCAGAGCTGAAGGAGCAAGAAAAGCTGGCGGAGGAACAAAAAAGCTCTTCACTTCTCCGTGACAAGGTGACTGAGGAGGAGATAGCCCGCATAATCTCCCGCTGGACGGGAATACCCGTTTCAAAGCTGATGGAGGGCGAGCGTGCCAAGCTGCTTGGAATGGAGGATATTCTTCATCAGCGTGTTATCGGACAAAACGAGGCAGTGGAAAAGGTGAGCGAGGCTATCCTCCGTTCAAGGGCTGGAATACAGGACCCCAACCGCCCCATAGGATCATTCCTGTTCCTGGGACCAACAGGCGTAGGCAAGACCGAGCTTGCCAAAGCCCTTGCGCAGGCATTGTTTGACGACGAGCGCAGCATAGTGCGCATAGATATGACCGAGTATATGGAGAAGTACAGTGTAAGCCGTCTTATCGGCGCACCTCCGGGATATGTGGGCTACGAGGAGGGCGGACAGCTTACCGAGGCGGTACGCCGCAAGCCCTATTCGGTAGTGCTTTTCGATGAAATAGAAAAGGCTCACCCCGACGTGTTCAACATTCTCCTGCAAGTCCTTGACGACGGCAGGATAACCGACAGTCAGGGCAGAACCGTGGATTTCAAAAATACCATAATAATCCTCACCAGCAACTTAGGCTCAAGCCTTATCCTTGACGGCATAACCGAGAACAACGAGATATCCCCCGACGCCAAAGAGCAGGTGGAGCAGCTTTTAAAATCTCAGTTCCGTCCCGAATTTCTCAACCGTCTTGACGAGATAGTATTCTACAAGCCCCTTGCCAAATCTGAGATAGGCAGCATAGTCGACCTGATGATAAAGGACCTCTCCCGCCGCCTTGAGGACAAGCGCCTTGAAGTAACGGTGACCGAAGCGGCAAAGGACTTCATAATCGAAAATGGTTACGACCCCGTATACGGCGCAAGACCGCTGAAACGCTTCATTCAGAGCAAGGTGGAAACTCTTATCGCAAGAGCAATAATCGCCGACAGATTAAAAGAGGGCGACAAGCTGACGATAGATTGTGACGAAAACGGATTGACCCTTTCGGAAAATAAGTAAAATAAAAAACCGAGGTAAATTTTACCTCGGTTTTTTATTGTTATAGATTGCTTATTCAGCCTTTTCCTCTGTTTCCTTGCTTTCATCGTCCGCAGGCGTTCCCAGGAACGCAGGTAAGTCCATACCCGCCTGTTTGAACACCTCACCCAAAGGAGGAACAGACTTCATCAGCCCCGAAATAAAGTTCGCGGTGGAGCTTTTTCCGTCTGATGCGCCGCTGTCCCAGACAGTTACCTTGTCTATCTTGATATTCTTGATAGCGTCTACCTGTATCCTCATCAGCTCTTCCAGCTTGTCGGAAACTATCAGCTTAACTGCGTCGTCTGCATTTCCGCCTGCCGCATTTACTATCTCACGCAGACCTTCCGCCTGCTTTTGCAGTATCTCCTTAGCGCCGTTTGCCTGCGCCTCCATTTTAGCGAAGATAGCGTCAGCTTCACCCTTTGCCTTGCGGCGCATAACCTCAGCCTCAGCGTCAGCGGCTATCTGAGCTTGCTCCTTAGCGATCTGAGCCTTTACGATAACGTCCGCCTGCTGAGTAGCCCTCTCCAGCTCCGCACGGGTCTGCTCCGCCTCTCTCTGAGCGATGTAGGCTTCTTCCTTCGCCTTAGCTTCCTGAACAGCTTCTGCGGCGGTAGCCAGCTTCAGCGCTTCCGCTTCCTTTTCACGCCTGTTGGCCTCGGATTGAGCAACTTCTATCTTGGCGTCGTTTTCACCCTTGATAGCAAGAGCGTTAGCGGCAGAAACCTGGATACGCTGATCTCTCAGTGCGTTTGCACGGCCGATCTCACCGTCTCTCTCCTTTTCAGCAACGCTCTTTTTCGCGTCGTTGATAGCTTTTGCGGCGGCCTCTTTACCGAGAGCGTCGATATACCCGCTTTCGTCGTTTATATCGGTCACGTTTACGTTGATAAGCCTCAGACCGATCTTCTTCAGCTCTATCTCTACGTTGTTTGAAACAGCCAGCAGGAACTTGTCACGGTCGGTGTTTATCTCCTCGATGTCCATGGTAGCGACTACCAGACGGAGCTGACCGAAGATTATGTCCTTTGCAAGCTCCTGTATCTCATTCATACGCAGTCCCAGCAAACGTTCTGCGGCGTTCTGCATAATGCCCGGTTCGGTGGATATACCTACCGTGAAACGGGAGGGAACGTCGATACGGATATTCTGCTTAGACAGCGCATTTTTCAGATCCACGTTTATTGAGATAGGAGTAAGGTCCAGATACTGAAAAGACTGGAGCACAGGGAAAATGAATGCGGCGCCGCCGTGGATACATTTTGCGGAACGCGCCTGACCGTTTTTCTCCGAGCCGACCTTACCGTAAATTACCAGCACCTTGTCGGAAGGGCATTTGCGGTAACGTGAAAGTATTGCGATCACCAGCGCTACCAGTATCAGCACGCCTACGCCGATCGCTACGATGATTGTTTCGGGCATTGTAAATTTCCTCCGTCATTTTATATATTGCGCAGTATTTTTTTCTGCGTTTCAAACCTTTTCCACCACCACAGTGGAGCCTGAGATTATATCCACCACCCTGACCGTCACGCCTGTGGGAATGGAATTTTCTCCCTCGCACACTGCGTCAAATTCCATAAATCTTTCGCCGCAGCTTATGTTTATCTTCCCCATACCTTTTCCCTGCGGGGGAATGGGAATGTACACCGTGCCGTTTTCGCCCAGCAGATTTTTTATGTTGAAGTTTCCGTTTTGCGCCAGCTTTGACGACCATTGGATTATCTTCGCCACCAGTATCATAGCGCCAAATCCCAATACCGCCGCTAAAAGCATTGCCGCAAACGCAGGGACTCCACAGGAGATAGCCGCTATGCCACTCCAGCCGAAAATGCAGAGAAAAGCGATAACGCTCTGCACCGACAGCAGCCTGAAATCCGCAATATCAGCGGGACTGCTTATATCATGCTGGGAAATATCCCCCACGTTCGTATCAAAGCTGTCCGCGCCGTCAAATCCGTCAGGCATATCAAGCCCCGAGGTGTCGCTGGGATTTATTCCTCCTCCGCCGTCGCCAAGTCCCACCAGCAGCAGGATAGTCTGTATTATCAGAACAAGTGTTGCGGGAACGGCTATACAATAAAGTACCTGTTCAGTGATTTGAAGTCCGTCCCACCATGCGCTGAACCATTCCATAGTCCTCTTCCTTTCAAAGCATTACTGTTATTTGTCTTTTTTTCGTGTTTATCCCACATTTTTCGCCGCAAGCGGCAGGGAAAAATTAAGTTTTATGGTATTTTCATCACCAGATTGTAAATTTTATTTACATACATTATATCATAATATATTTTCTTGTCAATACAAAAATCGCACTTCCCGTCAAAATCGTCCCTTTGCATAAAACGGTAAAATTCTTTTGTGCAAAACGTAGAAAAGGCAAAATGCCTATTGCTATTATTATAAAAAGGTGTTATCATATAGGTAATTCAAATTTACCTAAAAGGAGGGAGCAGTATGGACCGTGCAGAACTGGGGAAGAAGATAAAGGAAGCCCGCCTTGCGAAGAAAATGACCCAGACCGAGGTGGTGGGCAATTTCATAACCCGCAATATGCTCAGTCAGATAGAAAGCGGCGTAGCCACCCCCTCCCTTAATACTCTTGAATACCTTGCGGGAGTACTTGACATTCCCGTGCAGACCCTTATCCCCGACAGCAGGGAAACGCAGGCTGAGACTGAGACCGACGCCGACAAGCTCCAGGAAGCAAAGCAGCTTTTCCGCAGCGGTGAATACGACCTTTGCTCTCAGATAGTGAAAACTCTTGAAGAAAGCCGATTTAGCGATGAAGCGGGAGCGCTCAACGCCCGCTGTCATTTTAAAATGGCGGTACAGGCGGAGAAGGACGGCGATTACGGAAAAGCCGCCTATCTTGCCCAACAGGCTGACGAGCTTGCCGATCTGGGAATTTACGCCTCACGGGACATAAAGACCGCCAGCGCTCTTTTGCTGAACAGAGTAGCTGAAAAGCTGACCAAATGATTTTATTCAGAGGAAAAAATGAACGGTTTCTGGCTTTTTATGCTTATCTGCTCGCTTTTGACTCCGTTGACAATGCTGTTTATCGGCCGCAGCTTTAAAAATAATCCTCCAAAGGAAATGAACGGCATATACGGCTACCGCACCAAGCGTTCCCGTCAAAGCAAGGAAGCATGGGAGTTTGCTCACATATATTGCGGTAAGCTTTGGCAGACAGCGGGAATGATAATGCTCCCTCTTTCCGCCGCCGCAATGCTTCCTTTTTTCGGCAGCAGCGTAAACACGACAGCAATTGCAGTACTTATTATCGTAACTTTGCAAACGCTTGTTATTTGCCTTACCATAATTCCCGTTGAAAACGCATTGAAGAAAAAATTCGGCAAATAAAAAAACGCCTTCCAAAATGGAAGGCGTTATTTTTATTTCGCTCTTTCCTTAGCACAGGCGCTGAATATAGCATCTATCTCTTTTCCCGAAAGATGATTTTTTGAAAACAGCTCGTTTACCAACGCGTCAATGGAAGCTTTGTTTTCTTTTATTAACTCCACCGCCTTTTCAAGCTGTTCTGCGAGTATTTTTCCCGCCTGCGGATTTATTCTTACGGACATTTCTCCACTTTCCGCCATTCGCTGATTTATGGCGGTAAGACCAAATTCCTCGTCCATTCCGTATGAGCATATCATCTGATAAGCCATATCCGTAGCGGAAGAAAGGTCACCTGACGCTCCTGTTGAGATTCCGTCCTGCTCCCCGTAATAAACTATCTCCGCCGCGCGTCCTCCCAGAGAGGTGCGTATCTTTGCCAGAAGCTCCTCCTTGGTGAATATCGCCTTGCCCTCGTTGTCGTCGTGCTGCATATATCCGCCGTGATTTGCCCTTGCCGTGATAGTGACATAGGAGGGAGTTTCACCGCTTTGCCAGCAAAGAAAAGCGTGTCCCGCCTCGTGCCGCGCAACTCTTTCAAGCTGAGAAACGTCCCACTTCTTGCTTTCTCCACTGAAATAAGTTTCAAACGCCTCTTCGAACACCTCGTCGGTGACCTTCAGACCTCCGTCCCGTATTGCGGAGCGCAAAGCCAGCTCAAACACCGATTCCAGTTCCGCAAGGCTTCTTCCCGTGGAGCGCACGGCGATGTTTTCCAGCTTTTCCTCGCTTAAACAAATTGCACTATTTTCGGCTATTTTCATGCGCATATACTTCATTCGGTCGTTTCGTCCGGGAAGGTCTATGTACACCTTTCGGTCAAATCTGCGTACGAGCGCAGGATCCAGCGACCTTCCACCACGCCCCTCCGCATTGAAGTTGGTGGCGGCAAGCACGAACACAGGCTTTGCGGGATCGCTGTTGAATCCGTCCATTTCCGTAAGGAACGAGGTGAGGATCTCTTCGCTTGCATTGGTGAACTCACTGCCCGTACGCTCCTTTGCGATAGCGTCTATCTCGTCTACGAACAGTATTGCGGGAGCATATTTGCGCGCAGTTTTAAACAGCTCGTGTACCTTTTCGGGACCCTCGCCCACGTATTTTTTCAAAAACTGATTTCCCTCTGCGGTGATAAAGGTCACGTCGGATTCGCTTGCCATAGCTTTTGCAAGCATAGTCTTTCCTGTTCCCGGAGGACCGTAAAGCAATATCCCTCTCGGCGCCTTGACTCCCGTTCCAAGAAATTTTTTGGGATTTTTCAGATAATCCACAAAGTATTTCAGTTCTTTTATTGCGTCGTCCGCACCGATGACCTGTTCAAATTTTACGTTGGGCTTTGAAATACTGCTGAGGATATTTTCCGAATCCTCAGCGTCCACCGCAACGCCCATTTTAAAATCAAACAGTGTGATATCCGCCTGCTTTCCGTCTGCCGACAGCGTTTGTCCCGTTTCAAAGGTAACGACCTTGTTCGACTTTGCAAGACTTATCATACTGCTTTGCTGGTGCAGGCGCAGGCAAATGCTTTCAAGCTGCTGTGCAAAATCGTCCTGCTCGTTCTCATGCAAGGATATGATACCCCGCACACCTTGGCGCATAAAAGAAAATCTTTCCTCGGCGTTAAAGCTCAGCTTGTCCGTTTGCAGCAGGTAAACGGGTATTTCGGTCTGCTTTTCGCATATATAGCGCAGAAAATCCCTGCCCGACGACCTTGCGTCCTCTATGTTCAGGAAGCGGCTTTCCTCCTTTTTACCAAAGCCCAGATCTGCAATGATAATGCTGACGTCGTTTTTATGCATTATTTCATCGGCGTCCGCTATCTGCTGAACGCAGAAGAAATTGCAATCATTCGCTTTTGATTTGCAAAGCGCCTCTGTCTGCGGTGAGGCGAACAGCAATACGTTATGCTTATCCTTGCTTTCAAACAGGGACAGTATCTCGTCATTCTCATCAGGAAGCTCCACGCCTATATTTATCGTTTCTATCCCGCTTATTTCAGCCTTTACGGTTTCCGACGACACAAGGCGGAAAAGCTCGAATATCTCGCTGTCGAAGAAGTTTTCTGCTCTTCCTCTTATAGTCCTGGCGTCAGCGGATCCGCCCTCGGCAAACAGTATCGAGGTAAACACCCGTTCGTCTATATTCAGCTTTATCCCCACCGTGTTTTCAAGATTGTGTGCGTGGCGGAGCATTTCCTGCTTTGCTATCTCTATCAGGTCATGAGCAGCGATATGGTTGAACATTATAACGTTCCCTGAGGCAAATCTCGAGCAGATAGCCGCAGGGAAGAAGGGCATACCGTTTATGGGATTTACGTCCCTTTGCAGGGATTTCAGTATCACCTTTCTTGAAAGATTGGAGAAATCTCCCGTCTGAGAGGTGTTGTAAAGCTGTTTTCCCGCATTTGTAGTGAGGATTATTATAGCGTCTGTAAATGAGACCTCTTTTTCCGTGTAATTGTCCTTCAGCCTGCCTGCGTCAAGTATCTGCAGGAACAGGTGGATAACGTTTATATGCGCCTTTTCCACCTCGTCGAACAACAGCAGGCACTGCGGATTTTCCTCCACAAACGAGGTGACTATCCCCGACTTTGAGTCCTTCCACATACTGCTCATACCGCAGAAATCCACTGTGCTGTCAGAACTTGCGTATTCGCTCATATCAAATCTTCTGAACGGCAGCTTAAGCGCTGTCGCCGCTTTTTCCGCCATAAAGGTCTTTCCCACTCCCGGAGGGCCTGCAAAAAGGAAGGACGCTCTGGGGCGAGTTCTTTCCTTATCCGTCAGGGAAAGCAGCTCCGCCTGAAAATATCCCGTGGTAAAAACACCGATAGCGTTATCCTGCCCGTAGATATAATTCATAAGATAATTTCTTGTATCCCTGACCTTGTTTGTGAGCAGAGTCATGGACTCCCTCGCTTCGGCGGGAGAAAGCGTTTTTTCCTCTTTTTCAGCGGGAGTATCGTCTTCGTCAAAAATATCAAAATCAAAATCAATATCTAAATCTAAATCTAAATCCGTATCCGACACGTCTTCCAATTCCTGACTGTCCTTGTCGCTCTCGTAAATGCACTGCAAAAGGGAAGAACTTGGATTTTCCAGCAGATAGCTGAAAAGCATATCCGCGGTGAGAATAGGTGAACCTGATTTTACCGCCTCCGCCTTTGCTCCGTTAAGCATTTTCAGCATATACAGGTTATCCGCTATTGCAAGACCATCCTGTTTTTCACTTATGTAGGAAAGGAGTTGCTCCTTTATATCCTTAAGCGCAAGTCCCTTTTCCCGTAATCGTATCAGAGTTGACAGCTCGTCCTTGTTTTCCCGCAGGAAATCCTCGTTCTCCATAAGGGAAAGGGCAGCGGCAAATAATTTTTCTGCGGTGAGCACCTTCTGACCGTTTTTCGTCAGCGTTGATGTGCGGTCTATTATTATTTTAAGCGTCTTACTGAACGATATCGTTGAAACGTCTGCTTCCATCGTTTATTTTCACCTTCTTTTTAAAATTAGGCATTTATTCAAAGTAAGAATAAATGCCGGAAGCTGTATATTATTGCGTCCATTCCTTCAGCAGGTCGTTTATGGACACATACCCCATATTCAGCGCATACAGCTTATCGTTGTAGTCGTCTATTTCCACACCGGAAAAGTCTATCATATAGTCCATAAGCTCAGAGAACACCTTGCAGCCAACATAAGAATTTGTCATTTTGAATCTTATTTCGGAAGTATTCATATCATATTCAAAGCTGCCGTCAGCAAGTCGGCTGTTTATCGCTGCGATAGCTAAAGTGATGTCCAGCGCCTTTTCAGGCTTTGCAGAAAACGGCATATTTGAATAAAGGACTATCAGACCACATTCAGGCTCAACTATTATCCGATATGATATGTTAAGATCGTCCCCGCCAACGGTAAATCTGACCATAAGGCTGTCGTCGTATCTGTCGAATACCCAGTTTCTTTTGTTAAGATTATCTATTATCGTATTGTAGACCGCCATAGCGTCACGATTCTTTTTTTCCTCGTCCATAGCTTTTTCCTCCTCCTTACGCTTCGATAGCCTGCAAAAACTGATCTGCCGTCATTTCGTCCTCAACGAAGGCTTTCAGCTTTTCGTTGAATATGTCTACCGTATCTGCGGCTTTTCTGAACAGAACGTCAAAGCTCTCCTTGCTTATCATACAGCCCACATAGCTGTTGTTTATGCGGAACAATATCATTTTATTGCTTATGTTCATCTCAAACGAGCCGTCCAGTATCCTGTTGTTGATGTGATTGAGAAGATACGCCGTTTCAAGCACCTTTTCTTCAGGCACGGTAAAGGGAAGAATGGAGTAAAGCGCCGTATTTTCCATCGCCGCATTTACAAAAAAACGCATGGAAATAGGTATATCGTTTCCTACAAACTCAATGTCTATAATGCGGTTTTCGTCGTCCTTGTCATATTTCAGACCAAGATCGTCAAGTGCCTCTCCTATAAGCCTTAGCACGGTATCCGCACGTTTTGCCTTTTCTTCGCTGATATTTGCATTATTTTCCGACATAAATTTTCTCCTTTTCCCTTAAAATGACATTTTAATTATATCATTATAATTTATTGTTGTCAATAAATCGCTGTTTCCACCCGCTGTTTTCAATTCCTCCGACCTTAACTTCCCTCTTGAAAATCCGATATAAATGTGCTATACTGAAAGTTACGAACAAAAACGAAAGGACATAACAAAATGGCAGACTTAATGACAGGACTTCACCGCACCCATTACTGCGGCGAGGTTGAAGGCGTGGGAAACGAAGTAACGGTAGGCGGCTTTGTCCAGCGTGTAAGGGACAAAGGCGGGCTTATCTTCATAGATCTAAGGGACAGAACTGGCATAGTCCAGCTTGTATTTGACGACACCACCGACGCTGAAGTATTCGCCAAGGCAAAGACGGTAAAAAGCGAATTTGTCCTTATGGCAAAGGGACTTTTAAGACAGCGTGAAAGCGTCAATACCGAGATAAAGACAGGCTCAGTGGAAATTCTTGTAAACGACCTGCGTATCCTCTCCAAGGCGCAGACTCCTCCTTTTGAAATATCCGACAACACCAACGTGAACGAGGAGCTTCGCCTTAAATACCGCTATCTTGACCTGCGCAGAAAGACCCTACAGGATAATCTGATCCGCCGTTCAAAGATAGCCAAGGTGACCCGTGATTATTTTTACGAGAACGGCTTTATCGAGATAGAAACGCCCATGATGATGAAATCCACCCCCGAGGGCGCCCGCGACTACCTTGTCCCCTCAAGGATACACCCCGGAAAATTCTACGCTCTTCCTCAGTCCCCCCAGATATACAAGCAGCTTTTGATGATATCGGGCTTTGACCGCTATATCCAGCTTGCCCGCTGCTTCCGTGACGAGGACCTGCGTGCCGACCGTCAGCCCGAGTTCACACAGATAGATATGGAAATGAGCTTTGTCGAGGTGGAGGACATTCTCGCTATGGGCGAGGGACTTGTAAAGCGCCTGATGAAAGAGGTAATGGGAATGGAGGTAGAAACTCCACTTCCCCGCCTGAAATACAATGACGCAATGGCAATGTACGGCTCCGACAAGCCCGATATCCGCTTCGGAATGACCATAACCGACATCAGCGACATTGTGGCTGACAGCGGCTTTTCCGTATTTTCGGGAGCAGTCGCCGCAGGCGGCAGCGCAAGAGGAATCGTTGCCAAGAACGCCGCAGGAACTCTCACCAGAAAGGAAATAGACAAGCTCACCGAATTTGTTAAAGGCATAGGCGCAAAGGGACTGGCGTATATCCGTTGGGTAGATGACGCTCCAAGCTGTTCCTTCGCCAAATTTATGGCGGAGGGCGAGCTTGAAAGGATAATGGAAAGACTGGGCTGTGAAAAAGGCGATGTTGCCCTTATCGTCGCTGATAAAAACAAGGTGACCCTCCCCACTCTTGGTGCGCTCCGCCTTAAGGTAGCAAAGCAGCTGGATATTATCCCCGAAGGTTTCTGCTTCCTGTGGATAACCGACTTCCCGTTCTTTGAATACAACGATGAAACAGGACACTGGGACGCTATGCACCACCCCTTCACAATGCCCAACGACGAGTGCCTGCCTTATCTTGAAAGCGACCCCGAAAAGGTTTTCGCCAAGGCATACGACCTTGTCCTCAACGGTATCGAGCTTTGCAGCGGCTCTATCAGAATCACCGACTCCGAGTTACAGGAAAAAATGTTCAAGGCTCTTGGACTTACCAACGAGGAGATAGAAGCAAAATTCGGCTTCCTTGTCAATGCGTACAAATACGCCGCCCCTCCTCACGGCGGTATGGGAATAGGACTTGACCGCCTTTCAATGCTCCTTTGCGGCGCAGACAGCCTGCGTGATGTGACCGCCTTCCCCAAGGTAAAGGACGCAAGCGAGGTTATGTCAGAATGTCCCTCCACGGTAGACGAGGCGCAGCTTCGTGAGCTTCACATCAGAACGGAAGAGGAATGATGATACATCTTATCTGCGGCAACATCTGCACAGGCAAGACCTTTTACGCAAACCGCCTTGCCGCCGCCGAAAACGCCGTTATCCTCTCCTGCGACGAGCTGGAAAACGACATCTTCAACAAAGATTTAGGCGAATTGTACGACAGCGTTTCGCCCCGCATAAAGGCTTATCTTCTGAAAAAAGCCGCCCAGATCGCCGCAAGCGGTACTACCGTCATACTTGACTGGGGCTTCTGGAGCGCCGCCGAGCGCACTTTCACCACCGACTTTTTCAAGTCAAAAGGTCTTGAGATAAAATGGCACTATATGGCGACCTCTTCAGAGCAGCGGCAGATAAACATACTTCGCCGCAACAGGGAAGTGGAAAGCGGCAAATCCGCCGCATATTACGTGGACGAAGGACTGCTCGCCAAATCCGACCGTCTTTTCCAACCCCCGAAAAGGGAAGAAATGGACGTGTGGAACGAGTATAAAGAGTGCGAAGAATAAAAATAAAAACGCTTGCAGAAAACTCTGTAAGCGTTTTTTCACACCAAACAAAGCGGCTGCCGCACCAAACCGCACGACAGCCGTATATTTATTCGTTATTCGATGGCGATATATTTCTTTTGTTCAACAGCCTTCTGAGGGTCTTTTTTCGGGATAGTCAGCTTAAGCACACCGTTTTCAAACTTCGCTCTGACTTCCTCCTCGGTGATATTTTCGCCTACGTAGAAACTCCTCTGCATAGAACCTGCATACCGTTCCTGACGTATCAGCTTACCCTCGTTGTTTTTTTCGTCCTTGTCAAGATTTTTCGCGGCGCTTACGCTGAGATAACCGTTTTCAAGGCTGAGGTTTATCTCCTCTTTCTTAAAGCCCGGCAGGTCGATATCAAGCTCATAAGCGTTGTCATGCTCGTGCACGTCGGTCTTCATCACTCTTGCGGCGTGCTTGCCGTACAGCTTTTTATCGATGTCGTCGAAATCCCTTGACACAGGCAGCTCCATAAGTCTGTCAAAATCGTCAAACAAGCTTTCACCAAAAATTGCAGGCAGTAACATAGGTCAGTCCTCCTTTTCTCAACTGCGTAGTCGTCAGATATTTCCGACGGCTTACATAAACCTTATGCTTTTGAGCAAGGGGACGGATGGTTCAGATCCCCGGGTATCTGGTCTGTTCCTTTGTTCTGATTATATTATAGCACAAAAATTAGCACTGTCAAGTGGAGAGTGCTAATTTTCATATACTTTTCACTTTTTTACAAAACGGTCATAATTACATTCGTCATTTAGCCACTTGTGCCCCTGCGGATACATTATGCTAAGCGCAGATTTCAGCCATTCCCGTTGTTCTGAGTTCATTGCGTGATATGCAAGCTCAAAATCCTGCTGATAGCCTTCGCGCTCCATATCGGTGGACTTATAGAGCAGGCATATTTCAGGCGAGAGATAAGGAATGCCGTTTGGTGAAAGGATTGCTTTGCCCAACTCACGCTTTATCTCCCTGTTGCGAGCATATTCAAAGTGAGTTTCCGACCTGTCGTTGAATAAAAACTCAATAAAATCTAATTTGGTCTGCCCGATGTGAAAAAACTCAAACCAGCTGCAATCGCTTTCATCAGGCTCATAAACCTTTACAAGCGGACAACCATCTTTAAAGCAGCAGATATTACTCTTTTTATGCATTTGCTTTGATACATCGGTGATGCGGTGTACCCTGCCGCCGCCAAGCATTTCATAGACATAAAATTCCTGCGACTGCATAAACAGAATGATTTTGTCACGGTCGTTCCAATAGGAACAAATGTCGATGTCACTGTGCCTGCGGCTTTCATATCCCAAAAACAGGTCGACCGCCTGTCCGCCGCAAAAAGCGTACTCAAATCCGCCGCCCTTTAGTAAATCGTTTGCCTCAATAACAAGTCTGTTCTATGTTTCTGCTGATTTTGATACAAACAGAAAAAGCCCTCTCCGGCGCAGAAGTGCCGAAAAAGGCTTGAAATAAAGGGCTTCCGAGGTCAATCGCTGACTTAGGAAGCCCCCTTATTTTATGTGGTTATTACGGTGCTGATTGGCGGATGTAAACCGCCGCCAGAGCCTTGGAGTGTATGGGAAAAGAAAAAAGTAAAAGGTGCAGGAAAAATTGAAAGATGAAAAAGCAATCTAATGTATCAACTGTATTTTAGCCGTTATGTGGGAGAACTTACTCAAGAGGCAGTATTTTTTGCAGGTCGTTTGGAGCAGATTGGCAGTTCGAACCAGAATGTGCAGTTGTTCCTGTTGTCAACTCCAAACCTTGCCTTGTGCGCCGTTAAAATTTCTTTTGCAATAGACAGGCCCAGCCCTGAAACGACGGCTTTGTTCTTCCTGTTCCGTGCGGTGTAGTAGCGGTCCCAAATATAGGGGATGTCCTCATCCGCGATTCCCTTGCCGTAGTCGGTCACCGCCAATCGCGCGGAGCCGTCCGCCGCTGTCAGCGACACCTTGATCAGTTTGCTTTCATCCGTGTGATTGACTGCGTTGTCAATAAAATTATAGACGACGCGCTTGATCTTGCTCTCATCTGCCCTCACGGTAATGCCGTCTGTAATTTCGGTTTCAATGACATAGCTGTTTTGCTCGCAGAAGGGCGTAAACTGTTCGGTTACCTCGCAGACCGCGCGGCTGAGGTCGATTTTTTTGTACTCCTTCACCGAACTGTCTGCCTGCATAGCGGAAAATTCCAAAATCTCATTGACCAGCGCCGTGAGCCTGTCCGCCTCACGGGTGATAATGTCCAGATCCTTTTCCCGTTTTTCCTCGTCGCTCCACGAAATTTCTTTGACCATCTCTGCATAGCCCTTGATCATGGTGAGGGGTGTTCTCAAATCGTGGGAGACATTGGCGAGGAATTCCCGCTGGGCGTTCTGGGCCTTTTCCAAATGCGACGCTGTTTCTCCCAGCGTATCGGATAACTCGTCCAGCTCGGCGCAGAAGCCCTTCGGAAGCTCCGGGCGGAAGTTGCCCCCTGCTATCTCCTTGGCGGAAGCCGTAATTTTTGCCACCGGTTTTTCAAAGCGTTTGGAGATAACCCAGGCAAGGACGAAACCTAAAATCAGAGACAGGACGGAAACCCACACAAGCTGCACCCGCAAAATTCCGACGGTGCCGCCCACCGTGCCGAGGGGTAGACTGACCGACAAAATTCTTCCGTCTCCCAGTCGGACACCAGTCACATAGGCAGCATTGTCCTCCGTGACAAAGCCGACTCTGTCGGTTTGTGCTTCGTCCAATTTGTTTACAAGCGTCTGATAGCTGTACGGCAGATTGCGCAAGGCGCCCTTTTCCCAATTCATCACGTCGCCTGCGTGATACGGATTGTCTGCCCCGTCATCCGCCTGTTCTGTGCCGCTGTATAGGCGCCAGTACTCGTCGGCACTGTAAAGTATATTGCCGTCTTCGTCCGTCACGAATACGAGCAGCGAATTGGAGACAGCGATCTCGTCGATCACCGCATAAAAGTCGGAATCGGAGGCGTGAGAGGTCATCTTGCCGACTGCTCTTTCGACATTTTGGATTGCCATCCCATTATAGAAATTTTGCAGAAAAACCGTCTGCAGCAGCCAAAGTACAAGAAAGATGACGGCGGAAAACAACAGAAACCACAGCCACAGCTTAACGCCGAAGGATTTACGCTTTTTCATCGAACCGATACCCCGTTCCCCGCAAAGTCACGATACACTTCCGATAAGGTCCCAGCTTGCCGCGAAGCAACTTTATCTGCCAGTCCACCGTGCGACCGTCGCCGTAATAGTCGTAGCCCCACACGTTGTTCAATATGTTTTCCCGCGTCAGGGCAATGCCCTTGTTCTGTATGAGATAAATAAGCAGCTCATACTCTTTCGCGGTCAGCTCCGTCTTCACGCCGTCCACAAAGACCTCATGGGAGAGCGTGTCCATGCGAAGCCCTTGTATCACGATCTCCTGTTTCGGTTTTCCCTCGGTATGCCTTGCAAGGACTGCCTTGACCCGCGCCATCAGTTCCCGCGGGGAAAATGGCTTTACCACATAATCGTCGACGCCCAGCTCAAAACCCATCAGCTTGTCGTACTCGGTGCCCAGTGCCGACAGCATGATAACGGGGGTTTTCTTTTTCTCGCGCAGCTTTTTGCAGACCGTGAATCCGTCCATCTGCGGCATCATAATATCAAGAATGATCAGGTCGTAATCGTTCTCACCGCATAATCGAACCGCTTCTATGCCGTTGTCTGCCGTGTCGATAGTATGGCCTTCATGCTCCGCAAAACGGGAAATAAGTTCTACAATATCCCTTTCGTCATCGACAGCCAATAGGTAAGCCATGATTTTCCTCCTATACAGCGCAAAACGCAAACCGCCGCTTGGACGGTCTGCCGTTTTGCGTATTTTGTGCTTTGTTACTTATGATAGCTCGCGCCGCGCTGCTGTCCTGCCTGATAGCTGTACCCGGACATATCCCATGTGCCGTCCCCGTCGTCGCCCTGACGGTAAGACGCGCCTCTCTGCTGTCCGCCGACGTAGCTGTAAGACGCCGCCGCTTCTTCGGACCAAGGCGTTTCCCCAATGCCGTTTTCAGCTAAGAAAGCGTCCTGTTCGTCTTCGGGGAGCTCTTCCGCTTGGGTGTACAAATCATTGCGATTTGTGCTGTTCTGTTGACCTGTAATATAGCTGTATTTGCTTTGCTTCTGTACGGATTCCTCAGCTTGAGCTTCTTCGTCTTTGTTTTCTGATGTGACAACTGCTTCGGGTGATTTCGGCTCGTTTGTTTCGGCGTCAACGCCCGCCGCAAACGCGGTCACACATCCCGCCGACAGTACAAGAGCTGCCGCTGCAACAGCTGTAATGATTGTTTTCTTCTTCATGGTTTATTACCACCTTTTCAATATTCTGACCTCTGTCAGTGATTATATAATAAACCATGAATTAGGAATACGCGTGGCGGTTATTTGGAATCTGTGTGGAATATCAACTCTTGTCATTCAGATATACTTCCATTTTTGCCCCATTAGC
>CANQXF010000013.1 GCA_947627695.1 uncultured Ruminiclostridium sp.
CCCGCACCCGTCTGTTTTACAGCTTCCTGAACCCGCAGGCTGAATTTCCGTTTACGAGCCAGCTTAGGGACGGCTCGAACATTACGCCGCCTCTTGGCTCAAGTCCGTAACTGTACGTGTTCTTTATCGCTATCTGTGTAAAGGTGGTGGCTCTGTCCATAGCTATCGGCAGGCTGTCGCCTTTAAGCAGACCGCCTGTCAGCACGCCTGCGAAGATGTCCCCTGTTCCGGGATAGCTTGCGGGAACGTAGTCGCAGTCCACACGCCAGAACCCGCCCTGCTCACGGTCACAGCCGATGTTGGCGATAACGCCGTCCGCAAGGGGAACGCCTGTTATCACCGCGACCTTTACACGCTCGCAAAGGCGGGCGAGCCAGCTTCTTGCGGCGGCGGCGGTAAGCTCCACGGGGTATTTCTCCCCCAAAAGCATTGCCGCTTCGGTGAGGTTTGGGGTTATCACGTCGGCAACGTTCACAAGCTCCCCCATTCGCTTGCAAAGCTCGGGGGTGCAGGTGCGGTAAGGCTTGCCGTGATCGCCCATTACGGTGTCAACTATTTTAAGGCTGTCCTTGTATTCCCTGAAAAAGTCAAGGCAGTGGTCTATCTGCTCCGTTGAGGCGAGAAAGCCGCTGTAAACTGCGTCAAAGGCTATCCCCAGCTTTTTGTACTGAGCGAGAGTGGGGCTGATGTAGTCGGTGAGGTCCTTTATCACCACGTCCTCAAAGCCGCCTGTATGAGTGGACAAAACGGCGGTGGGAACGGGACAGCACTGTATCCCCATAGTGCTGAGGACAGGCAGTATAACCGCCAGAGAACAGCGGCCGTAGCCCGACATATCGTGTATTGCGGCGACCCTTAACTGATGTCTGCGTTCCATATTTTCTCCTTGTATATTTAAGCCGCAGGTCTGTTGCCTGCGGCTTTGATACGTTAAACCTTTATTTCGGCGTTCCGGTTCGCCTTGGGAATGAGAAATTCACGCTCGATAAGCGCGGCGGGCTTGGGCTTGCTGTAAAGGAAGCCCTGCGCTATGTCGCAGCCCAGCTCCTCCAGTATCGCCCTTTGCTCCTCGGTCTCCACGCCCTCGGCAAGAACGGTGAGCTTCAGCGCCTTGCCCATTTCGATTATCGCCTTGGCGATACAGCGGGCGGTCTCGTTCGTTTCAATGTCGTAAACAAGACTGCGGTCTATCTTCAACACGTCTATGGGAAGTATCTTCAAAGATGAAAGGGAGGAATAGCCTGTTCCGAAATCGTCCATTGAAATGGAAACGCCTAGCTTTTTCAAGGCGTTAAGAACGCTCACCGTGCGGTCTATGTCTATGATAGCCATAGTTTCGGTAAGCTCCACTTCAAGACAGCTTGCAGGTATTCCCGATTGCTCGAGAGCGTTTTTCACAGATTCAACCACGTCGGTCTGGTAAAGCTGCGCCTGGGACATATTCACGCTTATCCGTATGTCGGGATAGCCCTTTTCCCTCCACATACGGCTTTGTATGCAGGCCTGCAGCATTCCCCATTCGTCGATTTTTGTGATTATGCCCATTTCCTCGGCAACGCTGATGAACTGCCCCGGCATAATAAGTCCCTGGGTCTTGTGGTTCCAGCGCATAAGCGCCTCTGCTCCCACCATTTCACCTGTTTTTATGTCTATCTTGGGCTGGTAGTAAAGCTCCAGCTCGCCCTGCCGCAGGGCTTCGCCTATCTCATGCTCCACTATGTCCCTGCCGCTGACCTTTTTTTCCACCTCGGCGTCAAAGTATCTGCACAGGTCGCCTTGGCTTTCCGAGCCGCTGAACAGGGTTACGCTGGCTTTGTTGTAAAGCGTTCCTACGTCGTCTGCTCCGTCAAAGAAGCAAGCGCCTGCGGTAAAGCCTATCTGCTCCCTTAGCACTGAGGGGAGAGTTTCGTTGTTACAGCAGTTTTCTATCATTATGCCGATGCCCTTGAGCAACTTTTCCACCTCCGCCTTATCGCCGTATTCCAAAAGCATTGCGTAATCGGAAAATCCCATCTTGCCCAGCACCGCTTTTTCGTCAGTCAGGCGGAGCATAGTTTCGGCGTACAGCTTGGAAAGCGTATCTGATACCTCTATGCCGAAAAGCATAGAGATGTTTCTCAGTCTTACCACCTGGAGGCATATCATAACGGCGGGTGTGCCTTTCTTCCTGCACTGTTCAAGGAGGTCCTCGCCCTTTGACATAAAGCCGCTTCTGGTGTATATTCCTGTGATAGCGTCAATGTTGCCGCTGTCAAAGGCGGCCTCGCGGTGTATGCGGTTGGCTGTGGTGTCGAATATCATACCCGTGCGCAGGCGGCGGAAGTCGGTGGCGTCCTTGTTCAGCCTGCATTCTATGGTGAAGATGTGGTACGTTCCAGACGAAGTCTTCAGCGACGCTTCAACGTAAAGAGAGTCGGTGACGCCTGTAACAAAGCAGTTTATCTTTCTCTGCACCTCCAGCAGCTCGTCTTTTTTGACAATGGAGTACAGCTTTTCAAGGGGTATATTTTCCTTATCGGAAAAGCCCAGTATCTCGCACATAGAGGCGTTGGTCTCTATCCTTGCGGATTCGCCCTCGGTGATTATCGCAAACGGTCCCGCCTCGGCATTGGCGACGGCGGTCCTCATATAGTCAAACTCGCTGACTATCTCACTGCCCACGCCTGTCATACTGTCCCCTAAGTCGGAGCCGAAGGAGTATATCTTTCCGTTGGCGGAAATGCTCTTCCAGCGAATATAGCCCTCTTTGCCGTGAGGGGCGTCGTAGCGGGAAACAACGCCGTTCTTTTTCAGAGCGTTCACGCAAAGGGAAATGCCGTTGTTTTCACCTGAGCTTTTTTCGGAGAAAACGCTCCTGACGTAATCGGCGTTGGGAGTGATACCGCAGCTTTCCAGCAGCTTTTTCAGATCATCGCTGAAAGTAACATGAGAAAGGTCCTCATTCCACACAAGGCGGTAATCAAAAGCGCTGTCCGCAAGGCTGTCAAAGCGGTTGCGCTCGCGTTTGAGCGAAAACACCATACCCACAAATGCGCTTGCCGCAAGTATGCAGACAAACAAAAGCACCGCTGACATACATATCAGCGCAACGGGCAAAGCCTGTGGCATAAGGTTTCCCTCCTTTTTTATGATATACGGCATAAGCCGCTTTTCAGTTTCAAAAGTATATGCATTTATTGTAACATATTTAAAGTCTTAAATCAAGGGAATTTGCGTTAATTTTGCCCTGCCGTCAGCCAAAAAAACAAGTCGTTTTCTGTGCATTTTCGCAAAACAAAAAGCGTTCCTTCAGCCGCACTGACGTGGGAAAACGCAGGTTTTCTCACAACAGGGCGATTTAAGAACGCTGTAATTGTCTTCTGTAATATGACAAAATCAGTCGGATTTAGTCAACGTTGTCCTCGATATACTTAACGATATCGCCGACGGTCTTGATGTTCTCGACCTGATCGTCGGGGATCTCAATGTCAAATTCTTCCTCAAAGCTCATTACAAGATCCACGATGTCAAGGCTGTCTGCGCCAAGATCCTCCTGAATGTTGGCGTCGGGAGTAACCTTTTCCTCTTCAACGTCAAGCTGATCCACGATAATGGATTTTACCTTTTCGAATACCATGATATTTACCTCCAAAGTTATATTTAATGCATTTTTATGAAACGGAGCGTTTGTCATTCTTCAAACATTCCGATTTTTCTGAATTTATTATACCTATTTTCAAGCATTATGTCAATATCGAATTGAGAAATTCTTTCAACTGCCTCCGACAAATATTCCGCAAGGTTAGACGCAGTCAGCTTCATATCGTTCTGAGCGCCGCCCACTGCCTCGGGGATTATCCTGTCGCACACGCCAAAACGCTGTGCGTCCTCGGCGGTTATCTTCATAAGCTCGCAGGCTTCCTTTTCCCTGCCGGGGTCCTTCCACAAAATAGAGGCAAAGCCTCGTGGGGAGATGACCGAATAAAGGGCGTTCTCCAGCATAGCAAGCTCGTCGCATACTGCAAGGGCAAGCGCTCCGCCGCTTCCGCCCTCGCCCAGCACTACGCTGATGACGGGAGTTCGCAGGGTCATAAATTCCATAAGATTGCGGGCGATAGCCTCGCCCTGCCCCCGCTTTTCCGCCTCAACTCCGCAGAATGCACCCGGAGTGTCAACAAGGCATATCACGGGACGGTGGAATTTTTCCGCCTCCTTTGCAACGCGAAGCGCCTTGCGGTAGCCCTCGGGGTGGGGCATTGAAAAGTTGGTGCGCTTGTTTTCCTCGATATTTCTTCCCTTTACCTGCGCTATCACGGTGACGGGAACGCTGTTCAGGGTGGCTATCCCGCACATTATGGCGGGGTCGTCGCCGTAATGCCTGTCGCCGTGAAGCTCCAGAAAATTATTGAAAATAACGGGTATATAGTCGTTTACCGTGGGGCGGTTCTTCAGTCTTATAAGCGCCAGCCTTTCGGTAGCCGTCAGCTTGTTCATATTCGTTTGCCTTTCAAAATCAGGATTTTGGTCTTTCTTCCTTGGGGTAATTGTGCAGCTTCATTATCCTTGCAAGCGTTCTTCTCATCATAGTGCGCTCGACTATCATATCCACAAAGCCGTTTTCCTGCATAAATTCCGCCGTCTGGAAATCGTCGGGGAGCTGCTGCTTTATCGTCCCTTGTATAACTCTTCTTCCCGCAAAGCCGATAAGCACTTTTGGCTCGGCTATTATTATATCCCCCAGACTTGCGAATGATGCGGTGACTCCGCCTGTGGTGGGATCGGCAAGGACGGTGACGTACAGCTGTCCCGCCTGACTGTGCCTTGCCGCCGCGCCGCTGGTCTTTGCCATCTGCATAAGGGAAACTATCCCCTCCTGCATTCTGGCGCCGCCGCTGGCGGTGAAAAGCACTACGGGGAGCTTTTTCTCAGTAGCGTATTCAAAGGCTCTGGTTATCTTTTCGCCCACGACGCTGCCCATACTCGCCATCATAAAGTTGCTGTCCATTATGCCGATAACACAGCGGTATCCATGGATAAGACATTCGCCCGTAACTATTGCCTCGTTGGTTCCGCACTGCTGTTGGGCGGCTTTCACCTTTTTCTCGTAATCGGGAAATTCTATGGGGTTTTTCCCCGTCATTCCTGCGTCGAACTCAACGAAAGTCCCCGGATCGGCGGTGTACTGCAAACGCTCCTGCCAGGTCAGCCTTGCGTGATAGTTGCAGGCGGCGCAGACCTTGCGGTTCTTTTCAAAGTCCTCCATATACGCCACTGTGCCGCAGCGGGGGCATTTGAACAGCAAATCCTTGGGTATGTTTATGTCGGAGGAGCCGTCGCTCTTTTCCTCCTCCCCGTCGTTGAAACGGGCTCTTACCACTTTAAACAGATCTTCAAGCAAAACCTTGTTCCACCTTTACTTTTTTGTCAAATCCTTGCGATTGAGAAAGCCGATGTCAAAATCTCCCTTTTCAAAGTCGCTGTCCTTTAAGAGATTGAGCTGAAAGTCCACGTTGGTGGTTATCCCCTCGATGAGAAATTCCCCAAGAGCGACCTTCATCTTCTGTATCGCCTCGGCTCTGTCCTTTCCCTTTACTATGACTTTGGCTATCATACTGTCGTAGTAGGGGGAAATTTCATAGCCCTGATAAACTGCGGTGTCTATGCGCACGCCGAAACCTCCCGGCATATGCAATGACTCTATCCTGCCCGGGCAGGGTCTGAAGCCCTTGGCGGGGTCCTCGGCGTTTATCCTGCACTCGATTGCGTGGCCGTCTATCTTCACGTCCTCCTGAGAGAAGTCAAGAGGCTGACCGTCGGCTATCTTTATCTGCTCTTTTATCAGGTCTATCCCCGTGAGCATTTCGGTGACGGGGTGCTCCACCTGTATTCTGGTGTTCATTTCCATAAAGTAGAAATTCCTGTCCTTGTCCACAAGGAATTCCACCGTTCCCGCATTGGTGTAGCCGCAGGCTTTTGCTGCTCTCACCGCCGCCTCCCCCATTTTTTTGCGTAATTCGGGGGTCATTACCACGGAGGGGCTTTCCTCAAGCACCTTCTGATTTCTCCTCTGGCAGGAGCAATCGCGCTCTCCCAGATAAACGGCGTTGCCGTGTTCGTCCGCAAGGAGCTGTATCTCGATATGTCTGGGATTTACTATGAACTTTTCTATATAAACGTCGTCGTTGCCGAAAAACTGCTTTGCCTCCTGTTTGGCGGCAAATATTTTTTCTTCCAGCTCGTCCTCGCTCTCCACAAGGCGTATGCCCCGTCCGCCGCCGCCCGCTGAGGCTTTTACCATAACGGGATAGCCTATCTCTGCGGAAACGGCTTTTGCGTCCTCAAGGTTCTCCACTACTCCGTCGGAGCCGGGGACTACGGGGACGTTCGCCTCTATCATCGTCTTTTTCGCATTGGCTTTGTCCCCCATAGCGTCCATTGCGGCGGCGGTAGGGCCTATCCACTTTATGCCGCATTTGTCGCAAAGGCGGACAAATCCGCTGTTCTCGGAAAGAAATCCGAATCCCGGGTGAATGGCTTTCGCTCCCGTTATCTCGCAGGCGGCAATTATCGCCTTGGTGTTTATATAGCTGTCCGCAGTGGCGGGAGGACCTATGCACACCGCCTCGTCCGCTATCTGGGCGTGTAACGCCGTTTTGTCCGCAGTTGAGTACACCGCCACGGTCTTTATGCCCATCTCACGGCAGGCTCGGATTATTCTCAAAGCTATCTCGCCTCGGTTGGCGATAAGTATTTTGCTGAACATCAGTATACCTCGTTTTAGGCGGTAACGCCGTTATTTTGCTGGGTAGAGCAAAGCGGGGTCGGTGCGGTGGAGTTGCTTTACCGCTGGGGAAAACCTTTCTGAAGAAAGGTTATTCCCCAGACCCCTTTCCAAAGACTTTTAATGATTTTTTTCAAAAGGGGCTATACCCCTTTTGAAAAAAATAGTCAGAAGTTTTAGGGAGGGGGTTTGGGGGACGACCCTTTTCCAAAAGGGTCTCCCCCAATGGTACAGTGAATCCACCGTACCAACACCGCTTTACTTTATCGCAAAGGAAATCTCCGCGGAGACTGCTTTTTGTCCGTCGACGGTGCAGGTGCCGCTGCCGACGCCTACGGGACCTTTCACCTTTATTATCTCCACCTCAATGCGCAGCAGGTCGCCCGGGACTACCTGGCGGCGGAACTTTGCCTCTTTAACTCCGCCGAAAAAGCCTATCTTCCCCTTGTTTTCAGGGAGCGCCAGCATTGCGACTGCTCCCGCCTGCGCCATCATCTCCAGCATAAGCACGCCGGGAACTACGGGATAATCGGGGAAATGCCCCTTGAACCAGAATTCGTCGGGCTTCATCAGCTTTGTTGCCACAACTCTCTTCCCCGCCTCCATCTCCTCAATGGTGTCTATCAGCAGGAACGGGTCGCGGTGCGGGATTATCTGCTTTATCTCTTCCTGTGTCATCAACGGCATGGTCTTTTTCCTTTCTCTCAGGCGTCAATGCGGATAAGCGGCTGGTCGTATTCCACCGACTCGCCGTCACTTACAAGTATCTCCGCAACGGTGCCGTCAAATTCGCTGGTTATCTCGTTCATCAGCTTCATGCTCTCAACTATGCATACGACGCTGCCCTTGCTCACCTTGTCGCCTACGGAAACGAAGGGCGGCTTTCCCGGAGCAGCGGCGGCGTAAAACGTGCCTATCAGCGGAGCCTTCACAAATCTTCCGCCTGAAGCAACGGCGGGGGCGGAGGCAGGCTGAACGGGCTGCGCGGCAGGCTGTACCTGCACGGCGGGTGCGGCATTGCGCTTGGTCAGCTTTACCCTGAACTCGTCCGTTTCCACCTCTATCTCGTCCATAGCGGCTTTGTTCACCTGCTGTGAAAGGGCGTCAACTATCTCCAGCAATTCTTTTTTATCCATTTTATGCAATTCCTTTCCTTATGGGAAGTTTTATTTTACTCAACAGGCAAGAAGCAAAGGCTCACGTTATGTCCGCCAAAGCCCAGAGAGTTGCTCACTGCGCCTGTTATCTTCATCTTGCGGTTCTCGCCCTTGCAGTTGTCAAGGTCACATTCGGGGTCGTCCACCTGAAGTCCCGCCGTGGCGTGAACAAGGTCGTTCTTCATTTGCAGGCAGACTGCTATCGTTTCAACTCCGCCTGCCGCGCCCAAAAGGTGACCTGTAAGGGATTTCGTGCTGTTCATCACCATTTTGTAGGCGTGGTCGCCGAAGGTTTTTTTCACCGCCGCCGTTTCGGTGCGGTCGTTTATGGGAGTTGAGGTGCCGTGGGCGTTGACGTAATTTATCTGTTCAAAGGGAACGCCCGCCTCCTCAACGGCAAATTTCATCGCCATAGCTCCGCCCTCGCCGTCAGGGTCGGGGGAGGTCTCGTGATAAGCGTCGCAGGTAGCGCCGTAGCCCGCAATTTCAGCGTATATCTTTGCGCCTCTGGCTTTTGCGTGTTCGTATTCCTCGATGACAACTATGCCTGCGCCGTCGCCGAGAACAAAGCCGTTTCTTTCTTTATCGAAGGGTATTGAGGCTCTGTTCACGTCGGTGCTTCTGGTGACGGCGTGCATATTGTTGAAGCCTGCAAAGGCAAAGCCTATCCTGCAAGCCTCTGCGCCGCCCGCAAGCATTACGTCAGCGTTGCCGTATTTTACTGCTCTGAACGCCTCGCCTATGCCGTGAGCGCCGCTGGAGCAGGCGGAAACGGGGCAGTAGTTTATGCCCTTGAAGCCTGTTTTTATGGCTATCGTGCCTGCCGCCATATTCCCTATCATCATAGGAATGGTGAAAACGCTGACACGCTGATTGCCCTTGTTATGATAAGCTAGCACCTGTTCCTCGGTGGTGTGCATTCCGCCTATGCCGCTGCCCACGATAACGCCCTTTCTGTACGGGTCGATGTCGGAAAAGTCCGTCCCTGCGTCCTCAAGCGCTTTCATAGCGGCGTAAAGCGCGTACTGGGACATAACGTCTATCCTGCGCTTTTCCTTTTTGTCGATATACTGGTCGGGGTCGAAGTTTTTCACGTCAGCAAAGACGTTAAGCTCCTCGCTTTGTCCCTCGAACCAATGACCGAGGGTAAAGCCGTTTTTCCCCGCGACGATATTGCTCCAAAATTCGTCTACGGTGTTTCCTATGGGGCTGAGCACGCCCAAGCCCGTTATGACTGCCCTTCTCATTTTTATCCGTTTCCTTTCTTTTTTCTCTTTTTACATTGAAAGTCCGCCGCTTATCTCAATGACTTGACCTGTGACGTAGGAGGAATCGGGTCCCGCAAGGAACGAAACTACGCCCGCTATCTCCTCCACCTCGCCGTAACGGCGCATTGCTATCAGGTCTAATATCGCCTTTTTCTGCTGGTCTGTAAGCTGGTCGGTCATAGGAGTCTTGATAAAGCCGGGGGCTATCGCATTTACGTTTATCCCTCTGCTGCCAAGCTCCTTGGAGGCGGATTTTGTCATTCCGATTATCGCCGCTTTGGAGGCGCTGTAGTTGAACTGACCCGCGTTGCCGTGAACGCCAGCCACGGAGGACATATTGATTATTCTGCCGCTTCTTTGCTTCATCATTATGGGAGCGACGTTTTTCATCATATTGAAAACGCTCTTCTGATTTACTGCGATGACAAGGTCGTAGTTTTCCTCGCTCATTCTGGCAAGAAGTCCGTCGCGGGTGATGCCTGCGTTGTTCACAAGCACGTCGATAGTGCCGAAGTCTTCCTTTATCGTCTTCACCGTTTCCTCAACCTGTGCGGAGTCGGAAACGTCTGCAATGTAAACCTCGCATTTTACGCCGAGAGCCTTTATCTTTTCAACGATGTCGTTGTTCTCGAAGCTCTTTTCGCTGATGTCGTTCAGTGCGATGTCAAAGCCGTCCTTTGCCAGTCTTTGCGCTATCGCCGCGCCTATGCCCCGTGCGGAGCCTGTTATAACAGCAGTTGCCATATTTTCTTCCTTTCTTATTTGCCTAAAAGCTTTTCAGCCTGTGCGAACATTTCCTCGATTATCTCTTTTGCGGGCTTTACCTCGTTTACCATACCCGCAATTGCTCCGCAAAGGAAGGAGCCTTCCTCAAGATTGCCGTCCTTTACCGCTTTTCTTAATGAGCCTACGGTTATCTCCTCAAACTGTTCGGGAGTTATGGAGCCGTCACGCTCGCCGTTTGCCAGCTTTCTTGAAAATTTTGTCTTGACGCTGCGGCAGGGGTGACCTGTGTAGCGCCCTGTCACAATACTGTCGGTGTCCTTTGCGTTTATCACAAGCTCTTTATACGTTGGGTGTATCTGACATTCCTCGCTGGCAAGGAACCTTGTTCCCACCTGAACGCCCTCAGCTCCCAGCATAAAGGAAGCGGCTATCCCTCTGCCGTCCGCTATGCCGCCTGCGGCAAGAACGGGTATCTCCACTGCGTCCACTACCTGCGGCACAAGGCACATGGTGGTGTTTTCGCCGATATGACCGCCGCTTTCCGTTCCCTCGGCGATAACTGCGTCTGCGCCTGCTCTTTCCATACGCTTTGCAAGGGCTACGCCCGGAACGACGGGAACTACCTTAACTCCTGCAGATTTCCACATTTCCATGTATTTCCCCGGATTTCCTGCGCCTGTGGTGACTACCTTCAGCTTTTCGTCAGCGCAAAGTTGCGCCACATCGTCGGCGGTGGGGGACATCAGCATTACGTTTACGCCGAAAACGCCGTCGGTAAGGCTTCTCGCCAGTTTTATCTGCTCCTCGACGTATTCGGCGGGAGCGTTTCCCGCGGCGATAAGTCCCACGCCGCCCGCTTCGGCTACCGCCGCCGCAAGGCGTCCCTCGGATACCCACGCCATTCCCCCTTGGAAAATGGGGTATTTTATTCCCAGAAGCTCGGTAATTCTTGTTTTCATAGGTCTTTCCTTCCTTTTATTTCTTAAAGCTCCATATATACTGAGCCGTAAGTAAGTCCTGCGCCGAAGCCGACGAGAACGGTCTTCATTCCCTCTTTCAGCTTGCCTGCTCTGTTAAGCTCGTCCAGTATGGTGGGAATGCAGGCGCTTGAGGTGTTGCCGTGGTCGGCAAGGTTACAGCAGACGCGGCTTTCGTCCACGTCCATATTTTTCATAGCGGAGGAGATTATGCGCTGATTTGCCTGATGAGGGATAACAAGGTCGATATCCCTGCTGTTGACTCCCGCCTTGGCTATCACCTTGGCGAAGCTGTCGGTCATAGCGTCCACCGCGAAGCGATATACCGCCTTGCCGTCCATTTTCAGGTACTTGTTCTTTTCGGGGGTATCAAGTATATGTCTTATGCTTTTATCGTAGTCCTTAAATCCCTCAAGGGGCATATTGCTTTCGTAATTTACACGGCAGTAAAGCGCCTCAAGCGGGTCGCCCTTTGCGCCGAGGCAGCTGTAAAAGGGCTTGTCTGCGGCTTCCACGATAACTGCTCCTGCTCCGTCGCCGAACAAAAAACAGCTTGTGCGGTCGGTGAAGTCCTGCTGGCGGGTGAGAAATTCGCTTGAAACGATAAGTATTTTTTTGCAGTCGCCTGTCCAGAGGTAGCGCCTTGCCATATCAACGGCGGAAATAAAGCCCGTGCAGGCGGTGTTTATGTCAATACAGGCGGCGTTGGCGGCGCCGATGTAATGCTGTACAAGGCAGGAATCAGAGGGGTAGAAAAAGTCGGGGGTGCAGGTGGTGAGAATTATCAGGTCGATCTCCAGCGGGTCCGTTCCCGAATTTTCCAAAGCGTTTTTTGCCGCTTCCACCGCCATTTCGTAATTCATCATATCGGTGGAATAACGGCGCTGTTTTATGCCCGTTCTCGTGTATATCCATTCGTCGGAAGTGTCAAGAAACGTTGCAAAATCATCGTTGGTGACCACCTTGGAGGGGACACACCGTCCCGTGCCTATTATTTTTATCCCGTTCATAATATTCCCTTTCCCTATCGCTGAACTTCACTTGATTTTATTGATGAAATGGTATATAATGTTTAATGGTCGTTTTCGTATGCAGTAAAAAATACCATTCAATATATTTTAACTCATTTACGGTGGATTTGTCAACTATATTTTTCACCGCCATATAAAAAAGAGGTAAAAATTTTCATTTTTTCAAATTAAAACGACACAGGAGGCTTTTTTATGAAAACCGCGTTTTTATTCTCGGGACAGGGCTCCCAATATCCTAAGATGGGAAAGGAGCTTTTTGAGCTTGTTCCCGAAAGGGGAAAGGCAATTTTGCAGACGGCGGAAAAGGTCCTTGGTTACGACATATGGAAGATAATGCAGGAGGGCACGGCGGAGGAGCTGGCTGAAACGAGAGTTTCACAGCCCGCCATATTTACCGTTTCCCTGCTGGCTTTGGAAGCTGCAAAGGCGAAAGGCATTGAGTTTGAGGGAGTTGCGGGACATTCTCTCGGCGAATACGCCGCTATGACGGCGGCGGAAATGTTGACCTTAGAAGAGGGCTACACCGCAATAAAATACAGAGCAGAGGCTATGGACAAGGCGGCAAAGGCTAATCCGGGCGCTATGGCGGCAGTTATCGGGCTTCCCGCCGAAAAGATCGTGCAGGCTTGCGAAAAGGTGAGAAGTGAGGGGGAATACGTTGATGCGGTGAACTTCAATTCCCCCGTTCAGACGGTCATTGCGGGAACGAAAGAGGGCGTCGCAAAGGCGGGCGAGCTGCTGAAAGCGGAGGGGGCAAGGAGAGTTATGCCCCTGGCGGTATCTGCGGCGTTCCACTCGGAATTTATGAAAGGCGCCGCCGAGGAATTTCAGGCGGCGGTAAAGGATATCGATTTCAAGGCGCCTAAAGTTAAATTTTATTCAAATGTTCTGGGTTCGGAGCTTACCGATTTTTCGGATATGCCCGAGCTTATGGCAAGGCATATCTGCTCTCCAGTAAAATTCACGGACGAACTGAACGCTATGAAAAACGACGGATTTGACAACTTTCTGGAGCTTGGTCCCGGCAAGGTGCTGACGGGACTGGTGGGAAAGACGCTGGAGGGCGTTACCGCCGCAAGCTCGGAAAGTCTTTACGCATAAGGAGAAGATAACGCTATGAAAAATTACGCTCTTATCGGCTTTCCTCTGGGGCATTCGCTGTCGCCGCAGATACACGGCAGGCTGTTTTCTCTGGCGGGAACGCAGGCGGATTACAAGCTGACGGAAATTCCTCCCGAGGAGCTGCAAAGCCGCTTTGAGGAGCTGAAAAAGCTGGACGGGTTCAACGTCACTATCCCTCACAAGATAAACATAATCAAAATGTGCGACGAGCTTTCGGAGGGCGCGGCGCGTTACGGCTCGGTGAACTGCATAAAGAACAGCGGCGGGAAAACCGTGGGTTATAACACCGACGTGCTGGGCTTTGTGAAATCGGTGGAGCAGATGGGGGCGTCGCTGTCCTCAAAGGTCTGCCTGCTTGGCTGCGGCGGAGTTGGCAGAATGATGGCGGTGGAGGCGGCTTATCAGGGCGCTGAGCTTGATATTGCGGTGCGCGACGCAGATATTCCCGTTGCGGAGGGGATAAAGGCAGATATTGAAAAAGTCCTTCCCCAAAGGAAAGTAAGGGTCTTGCGGCTGGCGGAGATGAACGGCGGGTACGATTTAGTAGTGAACGCTACGCCTGTGGGAATGTATCCGAATACGGATAATTCCCCATTGGAAAAAAGTCAGCTCAGGGACGTGAAGTTTTTGTTCGACGCTGTCTACAATCCCACGGAAACTAAGCTGGCGAAGTATGCGAGGGAGCTTGGGATAAAGGCTTGTACGGGAATGTCTATGCTGGTACTGCAAGCGGTGGCGGCGCAGGAGATATGGAACGGCTCGGAATTTGACGTGAAGGATATTGAAAAGCTTATCGCCGATATGGAGGCGCTTGTATGAAAAGCGTTTATCTGTGCGGATTTATGGGCTGCGGTAAAAGCCATGTGGGTAGAAAGCTGGCGGCAAGGCTGAATATGGAATTTGCCGATCTGGACGCTTATATTGTGAAGCGGGAGGGGCGTTCCATTCCTCAGATATTTGCGGAGGACGGAGAAGCGCATTTTCGCGAGCTTGAGGCAAAGTACATAGGCGAGCTTAACGTCGGGTGCGTGGTGGCGACGGGCGGCGGAGCGCTGATAAATGAAAGTACCGCCGCTTTCGCAAACGAAAACGGGATAACTGTGTTTTTGGACGCGCCCTTTGAGGTGTGCTACGAGAGGATAAAGGGAGATACGAACAGGCCGCTGGTGGTGAATAACACGAAGGAACAACTTCTTGATTTATTTAACAGGCGCAGGGTGATCTACAGGAAAAACTCTGCGGTTTGTGTAGAGATAGGGAGCTGTTCGGGGGAGACCATTGAGAGGATACTGGATAAGATAGGAACAAGTGCATAGGATAGAATATGAAACGGGTGCGGTAAAGGGAAGAGGTGCTTGTCGGGGGGGCGGCGAAGCCGCGCTTGCCCGCGAAGCGGGCAAGCGTCAAGCCTGCGAAGCAGGCTTGACCGACGCCGAAGGCGTCGGCGGCTTCGCCGCGGCACAACACCGTATAAGGAGCAGTTCTTCCCTCCCACACCGGGAGCCTGTTCCACGAAAGGGGCAGGCGGGAAAAATCAAATGCTTTGAGGTACCGAAAATGCTGATTTACAACGCAAAAATTTACACTATGTCCGATATGGGCGTTATAGAAAACGGATTTATAGAGACCGAGGGGAGCAAAATAAAGCGTGTGGGAAAGATGACGGAGCTTGACGTTCCGCCCACGAGAGAGGATTTCAACGCTTTCGGCTGCAACGTGTACCCCGGCTTTATCGACTGTCACTCACATATGGGAATGTGGGAGGACGGACTTGGCTTTGAGGGGGCGGACGGCAACGAGATTACCGACCCCACAACTCCCCAGCTTAAAGCTATCGACGGGGTAAATCCCAACGACTACTGCTTTCTCGAGGGGGCAAGGGCGGGAGTTACCACCGTGCTGACGGGAATGGGCAGCGCAAATCCCGTTGGAGGAGAGTTCCTGGCGATGAAGACCTACGGCAGCAGCCGCATCGATAAGCGTGTTATTTGCTCTCCTGCGGCGATAAAATTTGCCTTGGGGGAAAATCCCAAAAAGTGCTACAACGACCGCGACGAAGCTCCCACCACAAGGACCGCCACCGCCGCCCTGATACGGGAACAGCTTTACAAGACAAAGCGGTATATGGAGGATATTGAAAATTACGAGGCGAGCCTCGGCGGCGACAACGAAGGCTCAATGCCCGATTACGACATAAAGTGCGAGGCGCTGATACCGCTGATGAGCAAAAAGATGAAGGCGCATTTCCACTGTCACAGGGCGGACGACATTTTTACCGCCGTAAGGATAGCAAGGGAATTTGACCTTGATATAGTGCTGATACACGCTACCGAGGGTTGGCTGATAGCGGACGAGCTTAAAGAGGACGGTTTCCCCTGCGTGGTGGGACCGATAATCTGTGACCGCTGTAAGCCTGAGCTGAGCAGGCAGACCATTGAAAATGCCGCAAGGCTGAACAAGGCGGGGGTAAAAATAGCTATCTGCTCCGACCACCCCGAAAATCCCATTCAGTATCTTCCCCTTGAGGCGGGAGTATGCATAAAAGGCGGGCTGGACAAGGACGCCGCCCTCGCCGCAATAACCATAAATCCCGCACAAATAGCGGGGATAGACGACAGAGTGGGGAGCATTGAGGTCGGAAAGGACGCGGATATAGCCGTTCTTGACGGAGAATTTTACGACGTGCTTACAGTAGCAAGGCTTGTGCTTGTGGACGGCAAAGCCGTTCCGCAGAAAGGAGAGCTGTAATGAAAAGAGCCATAAAGGTACCTGTGACCTACGAAAGCAACTTTTCCCCCGAAGAGCTTGAAGAGAAAATGCTGGAGGAAAACCGTGAAGTATCCACGTCCTCAAATCTAAAGGGGAGAGAGATATTTTTGTGGAGCATTGAGGGGGACAGGGTGCAGCTTAAATTCTACCACAGCTATCACAGCGATATGTGCGACACTATGTTCATTGGCACTCTCAACAAGGGGCTTCAGGGAAGTCAGCTTGACGGCTTCATCAAAAAGCCTGCGGGGATATGGGGCGTTTTCTGGACAATACTGGCGGTCGCTCTGCTGATAGGGGCGGGGATAGTATTGGCGGCGCTGATGTCCGTCGAGATACAGGCGGGACTTATCCTGTTAGCGCCGCTGGTATTGGCTGTCGCCGCATTTATAGGAGCAAGTATGCTGCGCTTTGACAAACAAAGGCTGGCGCAGATAAACGACTATATGCGGGAATTTACCGAATCAAAAAGCACAGACGTTCTGGGAGAGGAGCTTGCCGAAGATGAAAGAAATTGACGTTAAAACGGTTAAAGAAACGGTGGCAAGGCTTTGCTGCGAGGCAAACCTGTATCTTCCCGAGGGTATGCAGGAATTGATAAACTGCGCCGCCGAAAAGGAGGAAAGTCCCCTGTGCAAGGAGGTACTGCACGACATCAGCGCAAACGCCGACTGCGCAAAGGAGCTTGGGGTTCCCATATGTCAGGACACGGGAATGGCGGTGATATTCCTTGAAATAGGGCAGGATGTTCACTTTGTGGGAGGAGAGCTTTACGCCGCCATAAACGAGGGCGTTGCCGAGGGGTACGTTGAGGGAAAGCTGCGGCTTTCGGTGGTAGGCGACCCGCTGAAAAGAGTTAACACGGGGAACAACACCCCCGCAATAATACATACAAGCATAGTTGCGGGCGACAAGGTGGATATAACCGTTGCTCCAAAGGGCTTTGGCAGTGAGAATATGAGTGGTATGAAAATGTTCACACCTGCGGCGACCGCCGACGACATAGTTGATTTTGTCATCTCCGTTGCGGACAAAGCGGGGAGCAATCCCTGCCCGCCCATAGCGGTGGGCGTTGGCATAGGCGGGGATTTTGAATACGCCGCTATACTTGCGAAAAAAGCTCTTTGCAGAGATCTGAGGATAAGAAACAGCGACCCGTTTTATGCCGAAATGGAGCAGAAATGCCTTGAGGGGATAAATCTGCTGGGGATAGGCGCTCAGGGGTTCGGCGGAACGCAGACCGCTTTGTATGTGAATATCGAGCAGTTCCCCACCCATATAGCGGGGCTTCCCGTGGCGGTGAATATCGGCTGTCACGTCACCCGCCACGCTCACGCCGTTATTGAATAAAAAATTTTGAAAAATTTTTAAAAATTATGTAACCTTTTTGTATTTTTATTCGTGTTATATATGTGGTTCGGAAAAATCAACTTCCGACGGATCAGGAATAATGCGGATACAAATGCTTAACCTTGCGGCTGCTGTATCAAAGGCGATTTGTTTCCGCCGTCTGACAGGCAGCCGATAATTTTTGCAAAAAATTTTCCTGTAAAATGTAACCTGTATAAGATTTAAAACGTATTGATTATGAAAGGCGGAAAAAGAGCGTATGAGCAACAAAATTTCACTTTGCTCCGACAGCGACTTTGAAAAAGTGCTGGCGCTTTACAACAGAATGATATACCGCCTTGCCTTTGCCAGAACGAGGAACGTTCACGACGCCGAGGACATTTTGCAGGAGGTCTTTTTCAGATATGTGAACTCGCATACGACCTTCAACAGTGAGGAGCACAGAAAAGCCTGGCTGCTGAGGGTGACGGTGAACTGCTCCAAGGACCTGGTGTCCTCCTACTGGCACAGGAAGCGCAGCGAAAATATTCCCTTCGGGAAAGAGCCGCATGAGGAGCTGACCCCGCAGGAGCGTTACGACACAAAGTCGGCGGTCTTGCAGGCGGTGGGCTCCATTCCCGAAAAATACCGTATCGTTGTGCATTTGTTTTATTTTGAGGAGCTTTCAGCCGAGCAGATAGCGGCAGTTACGGACAGCAGCGTTTCTTCGGTAAAAACGCGGCTCCACCGAGCGAGGAAAATGCTGAAAAACATTCTGAAGGAGGATTTTTATGAGTGATTTCAAAAGCGAGTACAAGCGTGCTATGAATGAGATAGAGCCTGATCCCGAGCTGCTGAAAAGGCTGTCGGAATCACAAGGTATGCTCCCCGCAGTTCAAAAGAAAAAGAGCTGTATAAGGCTGAATAAATATTCGATGATAAAGGTCGCTGCCGCCTGTCTGGTGCTGATAACGGCAATAACGGCGGGAGGGATCTATGCGGTGAAAAATATGATGACCGCCCAGCCGCTGTCCCCAGGCGGAGTAGACGTGAATATGACCGACGAGCCGAACGTGGATACTTCGCCGAACGCCGAGGATAACGTAAATTCAGCGATGAGCATAAGCCCGAAAATGCTGCTTAACACAGTATACGGCGGGCACATTGAGGAGGTAAGCGGAAAGCGCATAAAGCTGTCGGATTTTTCGTATCTCGACAACTGCACCGTTATTTTCGCTTATTATGCGGAGACAACACAGGAGGCGGACAACCTTTTCCTCTTTATCAGCGACGATATGAAAAAAAGATATATGCTGCTTGAAGCACGCACGGAGCAGTGCGGCGGGGACAAATTTTTTGAGGAAATACAAACGGGCGTGCCTGAGTTTACTCTGAACAAGATGTACACGCTGCAAAGCGAGGAATATTCAGATCTGCTGGACACAGTTATAAGCGGAACGGACGGCGCCGCAAACGTTTCCGTATTGTACGGCTATGCGGGGCATAACCAACAGGCGGGAAGCTTCGCACACGTCCTGTGGGCGGAGGAAAATATCATAAACAGCTTTAACAGTATCTTTTCAGCTTATGGCGTGATAATTTCGTAAACAAATAAAAATCGCTCCGAGGTGAGAAAACGGAATGCTTTCCCATATCGGAGCGAATGATTTTTTACGTTTAATTTTTCAGTCTTCTTATCAGTTTATACACTACGGAATTTTCCGACGCCAGCGGAGCGTTGTGGGCGAAGAAAACTATGCCGCTGCATGGGGCTTTTACTTCCTCAATTATCGTGTTCTCATAGGGGTGGAGGATATGGGCGATCACTTCACCGTGCTCTGCCTCGTCGCCGGGGCGTTTCAAGCCTCGGTAAATTCCGCCCTTGGTGCAGTAAACAGGCATAAGTCCCTCCTCGTCAAGGGTGGTGGCGATGTAGCCGCCGTGGCACTGATACTTGATTATCCCCATTCGGGAGAGAAAGCGAAGCACCGACGCCACTGCAATGCCTGCGCTTTCCTCGTCGATATGCTCAGTCTCGTTGGTGTAGATGGAAAAGGCGCTGGTGTTGTTGAGCTGCCAGTTGTAGTTCAGGGTGGTCTCCTCAAAGGGTCTGGGCTTTCTCACCACTACATAAGGCAAGCCGAACAGGTTGGCAAGGCTGGTGTTTTCCCTGCCCGTTTCCAGCATACGGACGTGAGGGATAAAATCCCCGGGCATATAAAACGAGGTGAAGTGTATGCCGTACTGAAAGCCGCTTATCTTGGACAAAAGCTCCGCCGCAACACGCTGTACGGGCTCTCCCGACGAATTGCCTGGGAAGCTGCGGTTTATGTCCCTGCCGTCGGTGGACCAGAAGCGCTTTTCTATATTCATTGAAAAAGGATTTATGCAGGGGACGACGGTTA
This sequence comes from uncultured Ruminiclostridium sp., assembly GCA_947627695.1. Lineage (GTDB taxonomy): Bacteria > Bacillota > Clostridia > Oscillospirales > Ruminococcaceae > Ruminiclostridium_E. Next base: position 19,545 of record CANQXF010000013.1, read on the forward strand.
TTTCATGTCCGTAGCTTATCCTGCACTGGCGTTCAAGCTCGCCAAGAGCCTTTATCAGTTTGGAGCAGATGTACATCTGCTGAATCTCGTTGCCCCGCATTGAGCCAACTATGCAGCACGCCTTGTCCCCCTTGTTGAAGCGGTAGGCGCTGACGGTGAAATCTCCTCTGTATACGGAGTCGTATTTGTATATTTCTTCCTTTATCATCTTCCGCCTCCAAGTATCCTTGCGATAAGACTGCCCGGGGACACGACGGGATATTCCCGCATAGTGAACACAGTCCCCGAAACGGGGGAGAAAATCTCCTCCTCTATCTCGCCCGTATAGGCGTTGATGATGTCGCCTATGTGGTCGCCCTCGAATATGCCTGTCCAGTGCTGAATGTCGGGGATAAACACGCCGCTTTTCTCACAGTGTATCACGGTCACTTCCCCGTCGGTGGACACCATAGGGTTTGAAACGCCCTTTACTCTGCCCGTCCATATCCCCAGCTTTGCCATAACTGCGAAAATGCCGTCAAGAAGCTGTTCGCCGTACTCCTTGGTTATCCTCATTCCTGCACCCATTTCCACCACGAGGCAGGGTGTTCCCCTGCTGTTCAGCGTGTGGGAGAGGGAGGAGGGGCGAACGGCGGAGCTGTTCCCCACCCATATAAAATCAGCGTTCAGCTGTTTTGCCAGGGGGAGCAGCTTTGAGGCGTACTCGGGATTTATCCGCACCTGGGGTATCTCCCGCAGGAAAATGTCGCTGGAATGTATGTCTATGCAAAGGTCTGCGCCGAGAATGTCGTCTATCACCTGACCTGCGACGTGTTCCCAGGGGGTCCCTCCCTCGCCGCCGGGAAACATTCTGTTCATATCCAGCTCGTACATGGGGATATGTCGGTTCACAGCGTCAACGCCCAGCGGGTTCATAGCGGGGTACACGTCAACTATGCCGTTAAGCTCGGTATAGTTCCTGTTTATGCGGCGTATAAGCTCGTAGCAGACGTACTGCCCCTCAAGCTCGTCCCCGTGTATGCCTGTTACAACGGCTATTCTCTTTTGTCCCTCCGCCTGTTCCTTGGGAGCAAGGCGGTTTCGCTTTATATTGACCCTTTCGCCCACGGGAAGGGCGAAGGACACCACCGTTTCAAGCATATTTTTTCCTCCTTTAAAGGCAAAAAACTCTACGAGGAAACCCCTGAAAGGTTTCCTCGTAAATTTGCAGTATTATCAGCTTATCTTATGTGTGTCTGAAGAACGAAGTTCCATGCGTCACGGCACATTTCCTCGATCCCTCTTTCCGCCTTCCAGCCAAGCTCCTTGTTCGCCTTTTTGGGGCTGGAATAGCACTTTGCGGCGTCACCCGGGCGGCGGGGCGCGATCTCGTGAGGTACTTTGACACCGTTCACCTTTTCAAATGTGTTGATTATCTCAAGCACGGAATAACCCTTGCCTGTTCCCAGATTGTAGGCTAAAGCGCCGTGCTTTTCACGCACTGCGGAAATTGCTGCAAGGTGACCCTTTGCCAGGTCAACAACGTGGATATAATCCCTTATGCAGGTGCCGTCGGGGGTGGGATAATCGTCGCCGCAGACGTACAGCATAGGCGTTTTTCCAGACGCTGCATTGAGTATCCTGGGCATAAGGTTGTTGGGTATGCCGTTGGGGTCCTCGCCTATCTTGCCGCTTTCGTGAGCGCCTATGGGATTGAAGTATCTCAGCAGGGCAACGCTCCAGCGTTCGTCAGCGTGGCACAGCTCCCTGCACATATTCTCTATCATCAGCTTGGTGCTGCCGTAAGGATTTATTGAGGAAAGAGGGAAATCCTCGGTAACGGGCACCTTTTCGGGGAATCCGTAAACGGTGGCGGAGGAGCTGAACACAAGTCTGCGGCAGCCGAATTCCTCCATAACTTCAAGCAGGGAAAGCGTGGTGTCGATATTGTTGCGGTAATACATTATGGGCTTTTCAACGCTTTCGGGGACAGCCTTGTAGCCTGCGAAGTGGATGACCTCCTCGATAAAATTCTCTCTGAAAATGCGGTGGAGTATCTCCTTGTCCGCAACGTCGCCCTCGTAAAAGGCGAAGCCCTTTCCTGTAATGTCCTGAACGGCGTTGATAACGCCGGGCTTTGAGTTGAAGAAATTGTCGATAACAACTACGTCCTCGCCCGCTTCAAGAAGCTCGACGACGGTGTGAGAGCCGATAAAGCCTGTTCCTCCTGTTACAAGTACAGCCATGATTACCTCCGAAAAAATTTATTTTATTATTTATGCGTGGGAATTTGTGTGAAGTGCGCCGACGGTTTGCGGCGGATCGTTCTTTATAAAGTATAACCTATATTGGGGGAAAAGTCAAGGGAGGAGTGAAAGGGATTGGTGAAGAGCAAAAGCGAGGAAACCGTCTGACAGCGAGACAAAACCCGGTTATAGGCATATTTATCGTTTTGCTGTGAATTATCAAAAAATTCATTTTGAGTCAATGAAAAACCGCCCTGCGGGCGGTTTTTGTTTTGCCATTAGCTTGATGCGGTTTTGTTGATAAGAAATGCGGTTTGATTTTTCTGCATTTTTGTCAGGTTTTGCTGTTGGAATTTGACAAAAAGCGTTTGCTTTTCATTCAGGCAGCAGGGGCTATATGAATTTTTTTACTCGTCCTCTGCGTCTTCACTCTCAATATTGCTGCGCATATCGCTTAAAGTGATACCGTCCTTGGTAAAGTATTTCCAGCCGTTGACGTGAAGGCTGTCTGCCCACCCGTATTTTTCTGAAAGTATCTTGATAGCAAGACCGGTAACAGAATAGCTTACTCCGTCATATTCGACCTGATTTTTTTCATCAAGGACTTTTGCAATGATAGTGTCGTCATACAGAAATTTTATTTCTTCGCCGACGCTTATTCGCAACAGTTTAAAAGAATTATTTGAACGCTTTGTTCTTCTGTCTGCCAATTCCTGTTCCTGCGACTGATCCACAGTAGGCGTATACAGTGTCAGTTTATCTATATCTCCTCGTAATGCTGCAATATCCTTAAAAATTCCGTATGCCGTTTCAGGAGAAATTTTGAAAAACTCACGTTCACGGATCCGTCCGCTGCCAAGTCGCTCCCGTGCGTGGATCGAATCGTCCACCCTGTCGATAAGACTATGTATTCTTGCTTCAACTTCGGTTGGATTCTCTACTTCATAAACAGCATAGCACCGAAAAGACAGCGGAATATTCGGCGGCGAATTAAGCTCATGCAAGCGCCGTTCAATATCGTTCCTCTCAGTCATACCGATTTTTACCCATCCGTCTAAGCATGGATTTGTAAGTATGTATACAAGACCTTTTGACATTTACAGTTTCCTTTCTGTTATAAGGTTATTTTTGAAGTATTTGGGTGGGATTATTCACACTCGCTCCCAATAGCGCAATATTAAACATATTTGCTATAAGAGCTTAACGTGAGGTATTCATATTTTTTCACTATTCAGAGAGCATGGGCTATCTGATTTTTTGTTGCCATAGTTTTGCCAAGAGTTAGCGTGGATTACATGTAGAAAAACAAGAGTATGCCGTATGTTCAATCAATTGAATCAGAGTTCCATAAGTTGAGACTGGGTTTTCATAATAATCTTACCCTGTGGGGCAAATCTTTTACTTCCGTCAATGGCATCGGCAATCCGTTTAATTCCGTCTTCATCTGCATTTATAAACAAAGATAAACGTTGAGTAGCTCTTGAGCATGCAACATATAATACTCTTTTCTTCTCCTCGTTGCTAAATGAATTCTCGTCAATATCAGTAATAATTATTACCCTGCTTTCTAATCCCTTGAATTTAATTGCCGTAGTAAATAGAACTGCTGAATTACTTTGTTCACGCAAAATCGGAATGCCTGATAACTTATAGACGCCGTTCAAAATAGAGTCTTCTTCTTTTTTGAGTGAGAGAATAACGATGTCACTATATGAATAGCCATTATTATCATCAGTATAATATTTGATAAGTTTGCTCAGTTTCATTAACGGATCACCTTTGATAAAGCTTATACTGGTTTTGTCACCTTTTATCATAGCAATTTTGGGACTTACTTCTACATCAATTATGTTATAAGAAGTAAGCGCAATTTCATAAGTATTACGACAATTTTTAGTCAGTACCAATTTACATTCAGAATCTTGTATCCATTGTGGCACCTTCTGAGTTGTCAACAACTGATTTTTATCATAAAACACAAAAAAGTGTCCATCGACCAATTCACAATATTCTTTAAAATAAACTATTTCATCATTATCAAAATCTTGTCCCTCGTCGATAATAACATCATCAAAGTTCAATTTATCCCAATCTATTGCCATAAGTGCTTGTGCTCTATCCTTTGGACTTGACAAATCTCTCCAGTTGTCAGCATACTTTGATATAAATGTATGTATGTTGTAATAGGTTACATTTTCATATGGGTACATATGAGCTAAAAAACTGAACAGCATCCGATTGAAGCAAAGAAACAGAACTTTTCGACCTTCAGCGCCAAATCGTCTGGCTGCTTCCTTTGCAATCAGTGTCTTTCCTGTTCCTGCTACGCCTTGGATAGTCGAATTATTCTGTTCGGATATGTAATCAAGTAAACCCGTTTGCTCGTCTGTAAGCTTTAAAAAGGCTTTTTCAATAGCGCTTTTCTTTGCGCCGGGAGCTGTAATCAACTCGAAGTCTGCCGCAATCATATCTACGATTTTTTCAAATTCTTCATCGGTAATATTTACTTTCAGCTTTGTCCCATAGAATTCGAAAATATCGTAGATTGCTTGCTTACCTTTTGCAAAGGATTCATATCCAAGGACAGCTCCTGATACTTCCCTATATGCCATAGGAAAGCTCTTGATTTTGTCTTTAATCTCACATGAAGAAAACCACACTGCGGCTTCAATAGGGAATCGTGAATCAAGATCATCTGCAATATTTGAAATAGCACGACGGTAATGATATATCCCGTCGATTGCCTGGGATAATGGATCATTGCGCTTTTTTTTATTTAAAATATGTACTTCTTGAGTTGCTTGGTTTTTCTGATAAAAAGCATAATCATGATAAACAATGTCCCCGCCCTTTACTTCTAAAACAATCGCTCCTAATTTTCTATGAAGAATCAGAAAGTCGTTTTCTTTCCATGTGGTTTTCCACTTATTATTTCGTTTCATCCATTGAACAGAGTGAAAGATAATATATCCATCATCAAGCTTTTCAAGAAACTCATATACTTCTCTTTCCGAAAAAGGAAGATCGGTTATATCCTCTTTTTGAGGGTATATCATTGCACACATATTACTTAAACTCCTTTGCAATCTGCTCATAGTCAATTTCCGCTATTCTGTAAGCTTGCCACCCCATGGCAGCATAATTGCGCATTACGCTATCAGGAGTTTCGTGATCACAAATGAGGATATTTCTACTTGGCCACGACATAAGGATAAAATCACCAAGTGTAGAATTTTTGATAATTGTTTCCAAGTATTCCGGCTTTGGCACACCACTTTCTTCTAACTTTTTAAGCAGGGAATGATCAGCGTCATCAAAGAAAGTGTAAATATCTGCCCATCGATTGATTGCATTAGTCGTATAAGAGTGCTCCTTATCAATAGAACGGCGCATTTCTACCTTAAAAATGACCTCTTCATTTTTAACCAACACGTCGTATCCCAGAAAATAGTTTTCAATATAATTCCATCGTTCTTCGTCAGTTTTTAATTCCATAAAGAATTTAGACAGAATGTCAACATCACGATTGTGCTTTTGCCGCGCCTTTGTAACATAGTTGTTGGAATAATTGATGTTTCCCAGGACAATGCCTTTAATCTTGTTGGGGTCATTCAAACGGATAAAGATTTCCGGCTCCTCACCTCCCATAATTTCATAAGTGATATATCCAAAAACAGACAAAAGCTTTAACGATAAAGCGGACCCTTCGTCGCTTGCAAGGCTCATATAAGCGGAGAACGATGCCTTCTGAATGCCGGAAAAATCGCTAATAATTTTAGATTTTGTAATAGGCTTGCGCATAAGCTCTTTAAAATTACCGTTTGCAAGGTAGTATTGTGTGCGACCAATTACATCATTTGTTCTACGTTTTACGCAGATAGAATTGGAATCAACAAGATCAAAGAGAGAATTAGCAATCACTCGTGCTTTTGTCCTTCCATATCTTTTACTAATCAGTCTTTCAAAATCGTCAATAGTAAAATACTGATTCCGATAGTTATCATAAAGACTATTTGCAATGAATTCAAAGTCTTCTAGGATCTTATTACGGATATCTCCAAGCAAGTAATCCTCGCTGGCTTCAACGGAAACTTTTTGACGCGGAAAAATGAAATCACGAATTCCGGGCATTATTTCTATATTGTTGTGAACAGCTGCTTGCTTGTTAAAGTACCAATACTTAAATTGCGGGAAAGAAATATTAGGGTGGAATTCTTCCCAGATTCGTTTTAAATCTACAGAATAAATATCCCCCATGTCACTTAAAGACGAGCCGTCTTTCTGCGGCTCATTATACCGCCCCTTCTGTACATATGTAAAGCATCCACCAAATCTGGAGTTCAATACATCTTGCGAATGTTCTCGATGAATAACCACATAAGCTTTAGTAAATACGCTCTGCGGACGAGAAATGAGAACCTTATAGTTGTACTTATCATAAAGGTCCTTTTCAAGCATAAGCAAACATGTTTTTAGCTGATTGATACAGGAAGAATCATCACGACCAAAAATATATGTGAATGATTCGGGCGAGATCAAAAAGTTCCTCGCATATCCCTTATTCTTGTAAGTTTCATATATTCCTTCAAGGACCTTTTTGATCTGGTATTGCTTAATTTGGGACATGCCAAACAGGATTTTCATAAACATAAGGTCATTGTAATAGAAATCTGTAATTGCATATCCTGTCATAGATTCCTTACGGGAAGCTCGACCAATTTCCTGTACATAGTCGCACAAATTCCCGGTTGCCGCATAATGATATACATTTTTTATATCATCCACATCGACGCCCATGCCGAATGCTTTTGTTGCATACATTACGGGCATGATGCCTTTCCTGAATTTTTCAAAAGTCTCCTGCTTTTGCGCATTAAAATACTCGGCGCTTTGCTCGTTGATATTTCTGCCGGTATATGTTCCGATGCTGTCACTCATAGTTATACCGGCAAAGCTGCGCAGCCCCTTCTTTGCATCACCGGCTAGTTTAGCAAAAGGAAAATATACAATTGTCTTTTCCCTTTTTTCAATCCATTGCTGTAAACGGGCATTCAGGTCGACAGTTTTCGCCGCTTCATATTCCGACTTAGGTCTTTTTGAAGTGGATTTAACATTGATCTCAAATTTTATGTCGGTGCGTTTGGTATATCCAATGTATTTTATGGGATTTTCCATATAAAGGCTTGTTATTGTCTCGCCCACAGAATCATCCGCACCGCCATTTATTGCAGTTGCCGTAAATGCACAGATAGGAAAATGATATGTCTTTCTTTTGATGCCGCGACTTGTTTGAATATTATGGCGCAACTGGTTAATATATCCTCCCAAATACCAATAATCGGGTCTAAAACCAATACCCCAAGTTGTAACAATATGGGCTTCGTCTACAATAAGCAAACCGATTTCACGTTCGCCGATAATTGTTTCAATCGAATAGGAAAGTAACGTTTCAGGACTTAAATACAGTAAATCAACTTCTCCTTCTTTTATTCTCTTTAAAACTGCCTCTTTTTCTACCTGTGTAATCAAGTCGGAGTTAAACGCTTCAACGCGGGTGTATCCGCTTTTAATTAACTTTTCTTTTTGATCTTGCATCAGTGCTTTTACAGGCTCTATAATAATTGTAAGCTTATTATATTTTTTTGCAAGATATACAGCAGGAATCTGGAACATAACAGACTTACCTGCACCCGTGGAAGCAGTGATAAAGATATCGCGAAAAGTTTTTCCTTTTTCATCTGCATACGAATTTTCAGCTTGACATATGATATCTCTAATAATTCTGCCCTGGGAAATATAAACAACTTCTTTGTCAATATCCGGGCTCTTGTAAAACGGAATAGATCTAAATTCTTTAAATCCGTCTATACCGATATCATCTTGAGCTATTTTTAACAGTTCAGCTTCTTGATCCGAATCTTCCGCAAGCTGTTCATAATATTTAGACGCCCTGATCTTGTGATATTGACAATATGCGAGCAAAGAATTAAGAATTCTATTGGAAACCTCACCATCTGTCGTTTGAATGCCAAGCGTTTTCGGCATAATTTTATCAAGATCGGATAAGTCTCTAAGATATGTTTCAACATCCTCATTCAAATAGATATGAAATTCGACATCAGAAGTGTCCTCATATAGACGACCTACAGGATAGAAATCACTCACAGTAATCTTCTCGTTTTTTTCGTACTCATAGTTGAAAAAGCTACCATAATACTGACCATCAATGAGGATTAACGCATTATACACAGAAAGAAATCTAGTGCAATCATCGCTGAGACTACCCTGCTCTTGTCCATCAAGACTACGTTCAATTTCTTCGGCAATGTCTTCCGAAATCGTAATTTCAAGAGGATAATAGTCAGGAAATAGGTTATTTCTGTAAATTACAACTTCTAAGCCATCTTCCTCTACTGCCTCATCAACTCTGGTTTTAATAAGAGTATACTCTTGGTATGTAATCCAAACAACATCAGAATCCTCCATATCAAGCAATTCTCTTTCGAGAGCCTTGCGATAGTTCTTTTGGAAAGACAGGACATCGACCTTTGCAGCAATGTCGCCTTCCACGAGAGGAGTTCCACCCAATTGCTCTAAAAAAGATATATCAAAGCCTTTATATACGATCAGTTTCATTATATTTCCCACCTTTTGATAATTTTCTCTATTATATAAAAAATTATAGCATATATCGGGAAAAATAGCAAGGCAAGGAAAAAATTTTACACATCAACCGAAAATCAACCTGTGATTATAAAGATTGACGATACTGCGGTCGGGAGAGGAGTTCGGAGACTTTGTCCTTGCCTATCACCCTTTTGATTTTTCTAACCTTTTGCTGTCCTCTTGCAGTCCGACATTCTCTTTCAGCAGTTTCCTGTTATGCTCTTTCACACGCGCATAACTGTTATCTTGCACCGAGAAAGCCGTTCGTTCCCGAAATCATATCAAACTTGTCATCAGCTTGATGCTTGCGGGTATGATGAACAAGTATCAGGCAAATGCCATACGCACCTGCAAACTGTTTGAGCCTCGCTATAATCTGATAGTCGCTCGCATAGCTGTACGTCTCCTTACTCTCATCGCGGACTTTTTGGAGCGTGTCTATAATGATCAACTTGGTGTCCTTGTGTTCTTTTACAATCTTTCGCAAAATTATTCAAACAAAAAAGAGCAATCGAAAAAATTCGGTTGCTCTTTTTATTGCAAAGCCAATGCTGAGGAAAGCACATTAGGTGACGTGGTTACAAATACTTTCCTTTTCTGATATTTTATACGACATCATCTGATTTTAAAAAAACCTTTAATCTATTATCTATTTTTTCCCAATCTTCTTCATCAAATGATTCTTCAATCCACTGCAAAATTATTTCATAATTATTATCGGATTTAAAAAGGTTGGAGAAACTTGTTATTTTTAATTGTTCTTTTCTTGCTTCATAAAATCGTTTAATCTGCCGAATTATCTGTTCAAACAAACTATGTAACAGCTTTTCTCTGTCATCTTCCTCATAATTGGAAATCAATAGTCCGTCAATATTATCTTTATGCAATTTTTCGTCTTCGTAATCGCTAATTATTTTAAACTTCTTCTTATAAAAATACAGCACGGTTGCCAATACGACGTATTTTCCGTTTTTTACAATAGAGATCCAGTCTAAATCATTTTTGTGATTGCCATTATTCAACATATTGCTATAATCATCATATATGCTTGCTAATTTTACTAAGTCATATAACGTATTATAGTCATGCTTTCTCATATATATCATTTTATATACTATCGGAGAAGAAAATAACGAATCTTTTTTACTGCGTGCAGAGCCTGGATTTTGTAAAATGCAAGAATATATAAGCTGACCGATGTATTCATTCGACACACGAAATTCTTTTGAAACTTTATTATTGTTTAAAGGTTGAACGCCTCGTTTTATGCTTACGGCTAAACAATACCTGCCATTATTTGCACAATCTCTTTGCAGTTTGATTTGCTCGCGAGTATTAGATTTTAAATCACGTGGTTTAATAGGTTTTTGCGAGTTGGATGCTTCCGAAATTCTAAAAATAAACTGCTGTTTTTTATCAGCATCTAACGAACTATCAGATCTCACTATTTTACAAACAACGTCAAAATCATTATCTTCATTTATTATTTTTGACTCGCCTATTTTGGTTGTAGTTTGAGCTCCGTTAATTATTGAAAAACCATACAATCTGATTTTATATCCATCAATATCAAAATCATCACACCCTATGGTAATGCCATTATTTAAAAACCAAAATAAATCCTTTTCCTTTTTTATTGTGTTTTCAATTGCATCATCAACATTCTTCTGAGTTATATGTTCACGGATATTATAATTAAACAATCCATTTTGTCTGTACTTTTCATAAAGCCGTTTTATCGATGAGGCTTTAGCATTAACAATCAATCCGTTTTCTCCATACGAAAGAAAATTATTTTTTTCTGATAAACTGATTTTTATGCTGTCCTCTTCAATTTTTTCATTTGTATAAGTAAGCTTTTCTATCTCCTCGCTGTCATATATTGATAAATTAAAACTACTGAATTCATCCCTCTCAAAATAGTCGTATAATTTAGTTCTCATACTTTCAGTCAGTTGTGTATTCGTAAACAAAACCAATTCGATATTTTTATCATCATTTAAATTATCATACGCATTCAAGTATGCAGAAACCAACTTATCAGAATAATCGTCATACTTTCTTTCAGTAAAATTGCTTACGGTTTCAATTATTTTGTGATAAATGTTTTTTATATCTTCAAGACTTAATGAATCTGAAGATTTACCCTGTATTAAATATAATGTGTCCGAATCACTATAAATAAAATCTATTCCTCCGTCACGTGTTCCGTCAACAAACCCTGTTTTAATATCAATTTTTCCAATATTTCCATGATAAAAAAACAAATCAACCGCTTGTAAAGTGAATAGATATTCATCGCTTGTTCTGCCTTCTGAAATACCAATGTCCTTACACATTGACCTTATATTATCCATATTTACCATATAACGTCCTCCGTTTTTTATTGATATAACAATTCTTAAAATAGTTGGGTTATAACATTAAAACATTATCAATAATAATTCACATATCCAACAATTTGTTTTGTGAATAAGGGTAGGAAAATAATTTTATTATTCCCACTCGCTCCCGATAGCACGATATTAAACATATTTGCTATAGGAGCTTAGCACAAGGTATTTATATTTTTTCCATTATTCAGAGAGCATGGGCTATCTGATTTTTTGTTGCCAAAATGTTGCCAATGAACATTTCAAGTCACACAATCCAATTTCTACCATTACTTAAAAATACATTATCTGCACTTAATAACTTCATCAATCTTATCATTAACATTTTGTCCAACATAAATTATCATTGGAAAACCCTGTACATCTATAATTTTAGATTGTAAATCAACTTTTAATCCTATGTTTTCATTAGAATTTATAATATGATATTCAAATAGTGATGTTGCATTACCTTTTACTTGCTTAATGGCTGCATATATATCTTTCTCAGTAGTATTTTGTTGTAAAATTCCAAGAGCCAAGGGCAATTCGCTTAACAATTCTTTTTTGACTGCAAAACTTTCATCAACTCTTTTTGTTATTGCAACATATTGTAAAGCTACTATTATATCATTATAATTTTCATTTATAAAAGAAATATCTTTCTCACTTATATAAGATATTTCTTCTACGGCTGCTGACGGTTTTTCACTGTATGTAGTATTAGATGAAAATTTATAATAACTTTCAACTGCTCCTTTTTTAAGAACAAAACATCCTACTTCTGCTAATTTAGCAAGCAATGCTTCTATTCTACTTTTTATACTTTTCCATTCTTGATAATCTGGCCATTGCTCAATATCAGGCATACTAAAAAGCTGTCCAATCATAGCTCTTTTTGCAATTTTTACTTCGTCCTCATCTTCTTTTTTATTAATCCAATACGGATGAGTTTTATAAATATCTAACATATCATCTTTATGCTTGTTTACCAACTCCATTATTTTAGTTTTTATACTATTGACTAATTCTAAAATATTTCCACTCCCACAACTATTAGCCAACTCTATAGCTTTTGGTAAACTTGTGAACAAATCAACTATGCTATTGTCATCAATAAATCCATCCAAATCTGTTAATATTGCTACCTCTTTATTTATCATTCTAAATAATTTGGTTATGACAGGAAACTGTCCTTTCCCATCAACCGGAATAATTTGAGAGCCAGCCACATCAATATTCAAATTCAACCTATTTATCAGCGAGTGGCATATTATTAAATCACTTGCCCCTTCAATAAGTAATACTTTTTTTGCAAAAAAACCATTTTTATATATCTGCCCCATCCTTAGTAAAAATTCCTTTAATTTTTTTCCTTCAAGTTCTGGAGCATTTGGATTTATTTGAACTGGAGCCTTCTTTTCTTCAAAAAAAACCAAATTACTAAAATCATTAATACTATTAAAAGATAATAATTCTGTAGAATGTGTCGATAATATAATTGTCTTATCATACAATTTTACTGCGTTTCTTATTTCTCTCAATAAATATGATTGTAACTGTGGATGCAACGACACTTCCGGTTCATCAACAAGTAAAATCTTTACATCTTCATCAAATATCGCGGCCAATATTGATATAATATTTACTAATCCACTTGCTTCTACTGCAACTGAATATTCCTTCTGAGTATCTGTCTTTTCAAAAAAGACTTTCATACTCCCTGCATCCCATCTAAGGTATATCTGCCTTCCAAATAAAACTGATAATCTTTCTGCAACTTTGATATAAACATCCTTCCTATCATCCATTGCAAAAAAATCACCCGATACTGTTTCAATTTCATGTCTCGCTTGCTTTGTTTCTCTGCTACCTACTTGATAATCATCAGGAATCCACGAATATTGATTAACCCTAGATCTATATTGTTCCATTTCTCCGAGTCTATTTGAGGACAAATATCTAACTTTATTTGTTCCTAAGTTGTTCTTAAAATAATCTCTCATTTCTTTTAATGTTTGAGTTTTTCCGCTTCCATTAGGGCCCACGAAAATAGTCACTCCGGAGTATAAAGTAATCTCTATTTTGGTATCAAAAATATTATTTACCTGCAACTTACATACATAGGGATATTCCATCCTTTTTCACGACCCCTCACACGTTTTTATATATGGCAACAAATTTACACTATATTTAACCATTTAACCAATAAATTCCAAATATGAATACAGCATTTAAGCTAATAAACCAATCTGCTATATAAAATAATCTATATATAATTTTCATCACTCCCACTCGTCACAAACAAAACAATTCTGCTTAGAAAATATGTGCGGACGTATCCCTTTCCTTTTGATAATTCTTATTCGCTGTATTATTCTGCCTGTATCGGCGGTTGTTATCAATTTGTTATCGAGGTTGATAACGGGAGTCGTTGCATTGTGGATATGGCGCGCATTGTGGGAATAATATTATTAAATCAAATTCTCTAAGCAAAAACAATTAATATCTGTTTTCATTTAGGAGCGTGAATATGATTCCCCAGTGAACGGTATTTAGAACGGTTTGGGTCCCCTGAACTACAAAGGATTCGGAAAAATAAGCCATATTGTTCATACTCCGGAATATCCTCGATCCACGAAAAAACATTGTTAAAGGAAGAAGCTGATTATAGCGTTAACAAGTCCTAATGCACCTATGATTGCGGAAACAAAGGACGTCCCGCGAGTAAATCTGCTTCAATTGCCATACGCAATTCAGGCTCATTATTGGTTTAGTTAGTGTCAAGCGCTTTGATTGTTTCGCTTAACTGATTACAAGTATTCTCAAGAGTAGCCGCTTTATTTTCAAGGACATTAATTTGCTCATCATGCTCTATATTTTACATCGCTTGACGAGCAAGTTTTTTGTCCTTCAAATCATCGGCATCAAGGCGTTTATCGTACTCGATGTCTTTTTTATATTAAAGCATATATACCATTAACCGATCTTAGTTCCACAACTTGAACAAAATTTAGAACCCAGATTTATAGGTTTGCCACACTCGGTACAGAAAACTAATTTGTTAGCTTCAAGTTTATTACCACACTCGGAACAAAATTTTGCATTCGCCGCTAATTTTTTGTGGCAGTTAGGGCACTCTGTTTTCTCAAGAAGCGCCACCTGAGCAACAGCGACAGGAACTTCTACAATTGAAGGAGACGGAGCTTCCTGCGCTATCATAACACTATTGAAACTCTGAATAGCACTATCAATATTAGGTATAACATATTCTTCAATTTTTTCTGAATAACGATCCAGGTATTCATCAAAATCAAAGCGGTTTGAGCCTTTTTTCGATGAAATAAAAACTTCCTTCAATTCCTGCCCCACTTCCTTAAATGTACCTAAAACAGAATAATCACTATCCTCATCGTCATTAATATCAAGAACAGGAACACCATCAAAATATGGTGCAAACTTGGTAACCAGCATAAGCTCTTCATTTTTTAATATTAAACCGCTCGCATTCTTTGCCAAGGCAGTAAAGAAGTCCTGTATTAAATATAAATATTTTAAGTTTTTGTTAGCTTTATCCTTGGTGTTCCTAAAATTTCCTTTTTCTCTAAAAGGCAGTTTTACACCTTTCATCACTTGGATCTGTCCAACAAGCGTTTCTGTTTCTATTTTCAATTCTGTAATCATTTGACTCACACGAGCCAAGTTGCTTTTTATGTATTTACAATAACCTCCGGTCTGCTCACGATTTTGTTTCTTTGCGAATTCATCCTCAACTTTCTCAACAATCTTTGAGCCGGCCATTTTTCCAATTGCATTTAGTAACCCCATATATGTATCCTCCGAAATAAGTAATTTTCATTTCCCTGACAGAACGTGCAGAGCAGGCAGTCATTTCAAGCCATTTGCTTTTTCCACTTTAATTTACATAGTCATCCCGGCTTTTCAAACAAAGATTTTAGTGAATCATAAAAATCTTTTTAAAGACAAACTGCCTAAGTAATTGCCATTTCGTGAGCAACTTCTTCAAATATCTCTTTTCTGATGAAACTTATACCGGATTTCTTCATTGCACACCATTGTCCGAATAAATCATCACATGATAAAGCTTCATAGCAAAATAACCAGTAACGATCCATGTCTGTGTTTTTCAATTCTCCGGCAGCTTTTTTCAAACGCTTTACCTGAGTAGCGCTTCGATTCCCATGATTTTTCTTCATAAAATAAAGCCACATAATAGTCATAAGAATACAGTCTTTGCTATTTAGTACATCATCTTGAACTTTCTTGTAATCATTTTCAAATTCGTCAAGCACGAAGTCAAATCGGATAGCAAAGTAAATTGCATAGCACAAACTTTCGTAGTCGTTGAGTTTGACAGCTTCCCGATATATCTTATCCGAAAGGGCCTTAATTTCGCTTGAATCAACCTTATACGGTATGAACACATATTCTTCCATTAAATGCAAAATGTACGGATAAACCGCCGCTATATGCATAAATCGCTTTGCAGCCAGCTTCTTTCCATTGTCGGTAAGATTTGATTCTTTGAGCTTTTTAACAGCATAATTGATAACGGCAAAGTCTCCGATTTCGGAAGCCAGGTTTAAAGCGGTATCAATAAACGTATTTACTTGCGGATATTCAATCATTCCCGACGTGCCAACCCTGGGCAAATCATTCAAACGGTGTTTCCAGTTTTTCTCTATGCCGATAGGTAGCTCAATTATCTTTGTCTTTTTATGATTAAGCGACAAATCATATTCGCGAAGAGCCTCTTCAAGCTCCCGCATAAATCTCAACGCTTCATCATAACTGTCAACATAGCATTCATAATCATCAATATTCCTGACATAACGATAGCCATTATCATAAAGCTTTTTATCTATCGCAGTCAAAATAATCTCTGCAAGCAGATTTGAGGCATGAGGTCCGATAAGAAATCCGTGAGTTTCGCTGTTGCACATATCCGAACACGCCTTATCTATCCTGTTATACCATGTATCGTTCCCAATATTATCCTTTGCTTCTTTCTTTCCCGCTAACGCCCACGGGATTGAATGTGTATAAACTGAGGGAAAACAGGTGGAAATATCCGTCCGAACAATAAAGCGGCTTATTCCTTTGCTGTTTATCAGTAAATCCGTTTCCGGGTTGCCGTTAACTCGCCAGTTCTTATAATTCATCTCAAAGATACGCTTTGCGTTATACTCCTTGCGAATATGAATTCGGCTGACGCGATAGCTTTGGTGATCTGTCTGTGCATGAAAATGCTTGCGTATCTTATCCCAATCGTTCCTTAGCTCGGCACACACTCTTTGGTATTTAAAGGGATTCGGAATCCCCATAGTGCGCGGTATATTGATATTCCGCATAACACGAAAGGTTACATATTCATTCCAACCCGCCTCGAACGGGCTTGATAAAGTTTGGCAGTAATCACAGAAAGGGACGGAAGTAAATACGGGCGGAAGCTTTTCTGCAAATAAGCCGTACGCAAGTAGCCCTTCGTAAAGCTCATCGGAAGATATTTCGTCCATAAAATCCGCATACATTTTGTCCACTGTTGTATTCACCTCTTGCTATCTATGATTTGTTTATTATATTCTCATTATATAAATCGTTATAAAAATAACGTTTTATTTTCCTTACTTCCTAAACACAAGTGTTCATGAGCAATGAGCAATAAATTATACCTCACGCTGTTTGTTTTCTGATATCCCGTTATCTTACACGGTTATGCTGTTTCTTTATTATGATTTATTTCAACTTAAATCCGGCATTCTCCAGAATCTTCAACCTCAAAGCTCACCAGTGTCGTACAGTTCTTTTGGCGTATGTCACTCATAGGAATCAAGCAACGCTTGCATTTTTCAAAAAGTGATAACGCTACTCGACGATAGACCGCATTTGCATAAGAAAAACTTTGACCTTAAAACATGGCAGATTTTTAGAGATTTTTCGCTACACTAAATTATATCTGTGTATGATGGGTGGGCGTAGATTAAATCTGTTGATTCGTTGCTAAATATAAATCCGATGACATTATGAATATTATGATCTGTTTTACTAATTGCAATTAACAAATCTTACTCCTCAATGAGATTGTATTAAAATATAATCTCTATAAGAATTTGATATGAGGTGTTTATATTTTTCTGTTATGCTGAAAGCATAGGATGTATGATTTTTGTCATAAAGTCAATCGCCTTGGATCTTTAATCCTTGCACAATTATCTTTAACGGCATTGTGCTGATTTTTTGTCCTGACAATTCGTGAAAGTGTCGATTTAGATCATTGGCTCGAATTATAAGTAATTCGTTAATGGCGGCATCACTTAATTGCAATACTCGTTCTTTGCCTAAGAAATTCGCAAAATAAAGACGCAGATTGTTTATATTATCACTGTTACGATCCATCCATATAATTTCATCTCTGATTTTTTTCATTTCGATTTGAATATAGTAATTGTAAATTTCTATACCCTTGTCCACAAAGTCCAATCTATTACTCAGCTTATTCATAAATACCTCTGGGCTAAAAGTATAATTTAAAATTTTTCCCTATAACTGACAGAAATACAAGTCCCGTCATTTTCATTTTACTTTACAAACCTAATCTGCACGTTGAGTTTAAGCCGCTGTTCGCCGTTTTCTTCGTAAATTTTACCAAAGCCGTGTTTGCTTTGGCTCGGAGTATCAAATCTTGTAGCGGCGAAAATGTAGTTTTTGAACTCGTTGCGGTTGTAGATATGATAGCATACCACATCACCGTCCTCTTTGACGATTATAAAGCCGCCCGTTGCCTCATAATCGCCTGTCCAGAGCGTATTTGGAACCATTCCGAGCGCGATATTGGTCAACATTTCCTTGACATTGTGAGCGCAATATACGGCATTGTTCTTGGTGGACACAATTCCGCTGTTTGCGGCCATAGCCGTAAGTTCGGAAATTGAGTGTGATTTGCCCTGATAATAGTATTTTATCATCTCTGCAAGCAGTTCGGGCATTTCTGCCGTTACCATTTTGAGGTTAAATTCGAGCGTTTCATTTTCTGTTGTGTAGAAACTTATGTCTGCACCGAGCAATTTCAGATAATCAAACTTATCTTTGAACTTCTTAAATCCGTTGAAAGTTTCAATTTCCTTATCGCTCAAATTTTTTGCCGTCAATCCGATATATAAAATTCGTCGCTCCCGATGCGTTGAAAAGAGTAGACGGGCTGCCGAGCTGCGACTTTATGCTGAACCCGAAAGTATCGTCTCTTCCGGACATAATATCGTGAACCATAAGCCGAATATCAGACTTGTCAGAGGATTTTGCTTTCAACGAGCTGCATTTGACAGATTCGGCAAAACTCCACACATCGGGCAGTTCAAAAGCGCCTTTTCCGCACTTGTTTTCTTTTATCCCGACAAGCAGATTGTTTGCCTGCTTGATAAACGCGTTTATCGGAATGCTGCAAATCTCCTCACCGCTTTCTGCGGATATGACCTTGATTTGCGCGGAACGGTGATATTCAAAAGTTCCCGTTGCTTGAGTACGAATTATTTTTATAATGTCATAGTATATATTCGGAATTCTGTTTGTGTCGGCATCGGCGGCATACAGCTTTCCGTCTGCCAACAGCTTAAACAGTGTATAAAGCTCGCTCCATTCGCCTACGTTACCGGTCATGTTTTGCCCCTTTCTTATATCTTTTTAAAATATTCCTCATCAATCTCATAATCTTTTATTTCTCTAACACCTATACCGAATTGAGCCAGCTTTGTGATAAAATCTTCTCCGTCAATTAAATCAATCTGCTGCTTACCCGGGTTAGATGCCTCTTCAACAGCTTGTTTTGAAAAAGAGCCGGTGGTAATGAACACACCCTTTTCAATATCGGTCGTCAGAGACCCTCTGAAATCTCTTATTTCGGGTGCGCCGACGGTTCCTTGATACCGTTTACATTGAAACGCTATATTGAAGCTGAAAATGCCGTTAATTTTCAGCTTGCCGGAGCCATCAATACCTCCGTCGCCCGATTTTTTGGTAACACGAACATCATCAAAGCCGCATTCTCTAAGTAACCTTTGAGTTAATCTTTCAAATGCGTAAGGATCCATTTCCAATAGAACTTTATAAAGTTTTTTCCTCCACGGTCTCACTTCTTCGGGAACATCAATACCCGCCGCTTCCATTTGAGCCTCTTGACCATTATCTCCTTTGGATTGATTTGTTGCGGCATTTTCGTTTTTACGATAGTTTTGGCTAATATAAGTTCCATCAACTGTTTCTATATTTGAAAAAGCAGTTGTAATAGACCAAACGCTTCTTGCGCTATTTTCAATTGCTCCATAATTTTTCAACAAGGTTCTTGCCCAAGCCAGTCTATAATTGATTTCCGACATACTGCTACTGCCTTGATGAGGAATTGAGCATACATCATCAGACAAATGCAGTAATTCTGCTGCTTTGTCATTGATTTCGTTGTTTTTGCCCGACCCACCGAGTAACTTAAGCGCAGCATAAGTTACTTCCACCAATTTGGAATAATCGGGAATTTTAAAATTATCGGATTTCATAGTGTTTACCTCCCATAATTGTTATTGATTTGAACTAAGCATTCTTTCATAAAACCCGCCATAACCTCCACTGCGGGGATAGTCACGGCGTTTCCGAACTGCTTATATTTCGGACCGTCGGCAAGTCCGTCCGGGAAACTGAATTTGTCCTCGCCCGTCTTTTTGTCAACAAAAGCGTAGTTGATAAACCCTTGCAATTTGCCCCATTCGCGAGGCGTCATAGCACGAATACCCTTGTTGTTAAGCGGAGTTTGCTTTGAGGGCAGCACCTTGCCCGCAACCCCCTCTTTAGGGTCAATAACAAGATTGCGCTCTTTTCCCGAACCGCCCGTTGCAAGAATAGCATTGGAAACAGGGTGTTCGATTTCCGGAAGATTAACAATTCTGTAACCGAAACCGTTTCCCTTTCCCTCGTGACGTGCCTTGTGACGTTCGAGCGTTTCCACATATCCCGACGACAGAAAATACTTATCTTCGGCATTCATTTCAAGCAGGTCGTTCAAATCGGCATAAATCAGATTTTTGCGCTCCGTGGGGAGCTTATTCGGCAGATTATCGACAGAATTTCCGAAAAGTTTTCTGTCAAATCCCATTATATAAACGCGCGGGCGATTTTGGGGAACGCCGAAGTTGCGGGAGTTTCTCACGAAATCTCTCGCATTATATTCAAGTTCTCCGTCTTGGTTTTCGGTCACTCCGATTACTTTATAATGCAAATCCTTTACCAGAACTTCAATAATTGTCGCAAATGTATGACCTTTATCATGGGTGATAAGATTGTCCACATTTTCAAGCATAAACGCTTTCGGGCGGGTTCGCCTGATGATTTCGGCTATCTCAAAAAACAGCGTTCCGCGTATTTTGTCGGCAAAGCCCTCTTTCTTTCCCGCGCGGCTGAACGATTGGCACGGAAATCCCGCGAGGAGAATGTCATAATCGGTTTTCTCAACCTTGACTTTAAATTCTTCGGTTGTAATGTCATTATACGGGTCGTCTTTGTCCTTAAACAGATGTCTGTATGTATTGCAGGCATTCTTGTCAATCTCGGCTGAAAGAACATTCTTAAAACCGCCGGCAAGTTCAAACCCCCGACGTATGCCGCCTATGCCCGCGCATAAATCAATCATCTTGTACACTTTGCTCATCGTTGTTACCTCAAAAGCAGCTGCGGATATTGTCCGCTATTCTTTTCACAACCGGAACGCAGACCGTATTCCCGCATTGCTTGTATGCTTGTTCAATCGGAATATCTTTAAACCCGAAATCGGGTGGGAAACCTTGTAACGCCAGACATTCTAACGGTGTGATTTTCCTTATCCCGTAGTTATCTCTTATTACGGGAACTCTGTCCGGGTATGTCCCCATATTCGCTTTAAGCGTAGGCGAGATAACGTACTTCCTCATTGCAACACCGCTGTCGTCTATACGATACATACCGGTTGTATCGGGTATTCTCTTGTTAAGCAAATCAAAATATTTGCTTGTAGGTTTGTAGTAGAAATAGTCATGCTGTCTTACCGAGTGGTCGAACACACTGCTCAAATTGCAGGTAAGCGGCATCTCACCCGGGAACGAGAATTTGCTCATCATATCGTAATCCGAGAACGCAGCTATAAAAGTTCTGTTCCTTTCCTGCGGAATGTTTGCGTGAGTATGCGGACTCTGAACCGTATATTTGACAAAGTATCCGATTTTGGAAAGGCAATTAAATATAGTAAGAAAAGTCCGCCCGTTGTCGTGGTTAATCAGATTTCGGACATTTTCAAGGAAGATAACTTTCGGCTTGATATGTTCGGCTATTGCGATTATTTCAAAGAACAGGTTGCCCCTTGCGTCATTAAATCCTCGTTGATACCCCATAACCGAAAAACTTTGGCAGGGGAAACCCGCAACTATCACATCGGCTTTCGGAACGGAGCTTTTGTCAACTCCTCTTATATAGTCTTCGACAAGGCAATTTTGCGGGAAATTGTGCCTGTAAGTAACGCAGGCAAATCGGTCAAGCTCGTTAGCCCAAACCACCTCAAACCCCGCCTGCTCAAAAGCAAGGTCAATGCCGCCTATGCCCGAAAACAGGCTTACTACCGTAGGCTTATCCATTTCGTACCGCCGTTTCAACAGCATCGGCGCACTCGGATAGATGTTTCTTTATGTCATTTCCCCAAAAGCGAAACACCGTCCACCCTTGGCTTTCAAGCGTTTCGGTAACCTCTTTGTCACGCTCCATATTGCGCTCGATTTTCGGTATCCAGAACTCTCGGCGAGATTTGAAATCGTTCTTGCGTTCTTCCCAGTTGTAGCCGTGCCAAAACTCGCTGTCACAGAACACCACCACCTTTTTGCCGAGGAAAACAATATCGGGTTTTCCGCAGATGCCGTTTACGTTTTTGCGATAACGCAAGCCTCGCGCCCAAAGCTCTTTCATCAGCATAACCTCAATCTTTGAGCCTTTGTTTTTGCAGGCTTGCATATTACGCTTTATCTGTTCGGGAGTTCTCTTGTCCATACTAAATTTTCACCGTATTTAATCTGTTTTTCGACTGATATTATTATAATAATCCTTTATACAATATAACATAATCAAATGAAAAAGTCAACATTCCAATGCACGCAAGTAGCGGCAGAAAGCCTTGCTGCTGCTTAATGTATCAGCTCTCTTTTTTCATTTTGGAGTATCTCCGCAACCCTATCTTCCCCTATCGCCAGCTTTATTTTTTCCAACTTCCTGCTTTCCTCCCTCAACTCCACATTCTCCTTCAGCAGCTTTCTGTTATGCTCCGTCACTCGCGCATAACTGTTATCTTTCGCGTCGAATCTTGCCTGCAAATCGTGGTTCTCGGCGCGCAAGTCAAGCAGCGAATGATACAGCGACTTTATGAGTTTGACTGCTTTTTCAAGTGCAGGCTTTGCCTTCTTCTCACGGTATGATTTTGCGGATTCCAGCACGCCCGCTTCGGGCAAAATCTCATCTACATCTTCGGGAAAATCACGCGCCAACTTCTCTGCGTTTTTCAGCTTCGGCACAGTCTGATTCAACTGCTTTTCAACCGCTTTCAAGTACGTTTTTGCTGACTCAATCTCGGCATTAAGCTGCTCCACCTCCTCGGCGCGCTGTTTCTTCTCGAAGTCCAAAACCGAGAGGTGCTTTTCGTGTGTACCTTTCTGCTCCCATTCAATCCCATGCCGCTCCATGACCTCCGCGAGAGCCTCCTTTTCAGCCTGCACCCATTGATTCCACTCGGTCATACCGCGAGTGCCGCCTTTGAATCCGAGAGCAGCCAATGCCTGTTTTAGTGACACCCTCGTATCAAGACCCCGTTTGCTGCCAGTTGTGAATGGAATAAAGTCAATGTGCAAATGCGGTGTAGCTTCGTCCATATGCAGGTGAGCCGAGAACACCCGCAGGCTCGGATTGCGCTCTTGCAAATTCTTAAAATAATCATCAAGTATGGTTTTTGCAAGCTCGCCGTTCTCAGTCGTGGCTCCCATATTATCCTTGTCGCCTATTTGAAGTATCAGCTCGTGAAAAGGTTTCTCCTGCTTGCCTGATCTGATTTTTTCATAGTAGTCGGAGATTTTTCTGTCCTCTCGAGCCTGCTTGGCATTGTACCGATCTAACGCGCTATCAAACAATTCATGATAAACTTCCTTGATATTTTCATTGCAGTAGTCAATGTTCAAATGCGACCTCTCGCCATCCACGTTCGCAGCCTTGAATTTTCGACTGTTGTGATTGACTGAGCCTTTGCCCACCATCGCGCTGATCGTTCTTTTCATAGTCCTCCTTAAAAAGTAGCTTTGGTTCTGTTACTCTTGTCAAGAGTAACGCAAAAGCACTTTTGTCAGCTCCCGACAAAAGCGCCCTTGCGCTCTCCGAGGGGCAGCCGTTCCCTCTGCACTCCCTGCGTCGGTGCGTCGGTGAAACCGACACACCAGTGCTCTCAAAAACATCGACGCACCGACGCGTTATTTCAGCTCAAGCGAAATCAGCTTGCTTTTGTGTGTGCGCCACGACGAGTACAAAATTTTGTACTCTTGCAGCAGCCGTCCCGCATTGACATTCAGCTTCATACTAAGCGCGTTCGGCTGGATTTCCACGCCCAAAAACGCCACTAACTCCGTCGGCGTGCCTTGCCAAGTCGGGCAGTCGGGCGTGATTTTTTTCGAGATGATTTCAAGCAGCGGCTCGGGCGGTTCCTGCTACAAATCCGTCTCCGCGCGGTCGAGCTCCCAAGTCAAATTTTCCTGATTTCGCGTAAGGTAAAATTTTTGGTCTTGCTGATCTCTGCCCGAAATTTCAAGTATCGCCGTGTTTGCCGTGCGCTTTTCTTTATGCAAGACGAACGCACCGTCAGCCGCGCCGAGCAGACCGTTCGTTCCCGAAATCATGTCAAACTTGTCGTCAGCTTGCTGCTTTCGGGTATGGTGGACGAGCATAAGGCAGATCCCGTAGGCTCCCGCAAATTGCTTTAGCCGAGCAATGATTTGATAGTCGCTTGCATAGCTGTACGTCTCCTTACTCTCATCGCGGACTTTTTGGAGCGTGTCGATAATGATCAACTTGGTGTCCTTGTATTCTTTTGTGAATTTACGGAGCTGGTTCTCCAAGCCGCCGTTGACGCTGTTTGCAACGGTGGAAAAGTGCAGATTGTCTGTGCTGTCTGTGCCGAACATACGGTAGAAGCGGCTTTGCAGGCGGGCGTAATCATCTTCGAGCGCGAGGTACAGCACCGTCGCAGGCTTCACCTCAAAATTCCACATCGGCGTACCCGTGCTGACATGGTAGGCGAGCTGCGCCATAAGAAAGCTCTTGCCCACCTTCGGCGCGCCGACGAAAAGATACACGCCCGCATAAAGCAAGCCATCGATGATCGGCGGGTTTGTGGTGAAAACTCGGTCGTAAAGCTCAGGCATAGACATAGTTTTGAGATAGTATGGGTCGAGTTCATTGAAAGGGTCATAAAATTCCGCTGAGAACTTGACTTCACCGTCTAAATCTGTTAAAATATTATTGTGCTTATTTGACTGCCCCGCGTCCGCACCAACGGACGAGTTCGGGGCAGTTATTTTTGTTTCTGTCATTAAATTTCTCCTTTCATTTGTCCTAAAATCGTGGTAATTTGGCTGATTACGGTCAGCAAGTCGCTGTCCACGTTCTGACCGTTATCAATTCTTTTCAGTTCCTCAAAAACTTTTACAAGCTCGTCCCGCAGAGCCTTATACACCCTCGGATTTCCTTGCGCAATTACCTCGCGGTTCAGAAGTCTGTTTCATAATATAGGGCGCTCTTTTTCAGACTTGTCAGAGAGGAATAGCTCGCATAGCGAAGTGTTTCTCTCCGGCAAGTACACAAAGGGGTAGCCGGCTCCGCCAGCGTAGGTGAGCTGTAGGCTCCCCTGTCAAAAAGAAAAGCAGGAAACCGTTTTTGTGATTTCCTGCTTTACTATCGCTAGTGGGTATGCGATATTCAATTTTATAATGAAAGAATGTGTTCCGGTTGCAAAGCCGGAACATTATAAATAACGACTATGACCACAGTTGTCCTGCTTATCATTTAATGGATGTGTAGCTTCTCTTTGCATTTTTCTGCTTGAACAAGCGGGTATGCTATTTCCGACTCATAACCAGCTCTTTTTAAATCCTCGATAATCTCACACCATAAATTATAAGCTTCGGAATATAGCCCAAGTTCATCATAATAGGCAGCTTTCGACAATTTCGCATCCCTAAGTGTACCATCCAGCTTCAGAGCCTGATCCCAATGTTGAAACGCTTCCTCTGTGCGACCCAGCTTCCTGCAGGCATCACCACCGAAAACGAAAAGCATCGCTTCCTCAGGGAAGTGCTGTGCAGCTTGCAAAAACCAGTCATAAGCCGCCTGAGCATCATTATTATAAAGATATGCAGCAACTAACAATATCCATTCTTGTGAATTTGCTGTACCTGTTTCAATAGCATCCAGTTGTTCGCGTATTGTTTCGTCACCACGGCCAATTCTGCTAAGGAAGTATGCCTTTTGCCGACGAGCTTTCCAGAGCGTTATACTATCACTGAGACGACGTGCATATTCGATGCTCTCGTCAAATAGCGTCACGGCCCGGAGAATGCAATGAATAGCCATGTACTGGTGTAGAATGCCCTCCATGCGAAGATCATTCGGTGTTTCATTGCCGGAATGACGAAGCTTTTCAAACTCAGAAACAGCTGTAGCAAAATCATCTGGGTTCCGGCTTTCCGAGAACATGGCAGTTAACCGTTGCGCATAATTGTCATAGGCGGAAGGCCGCTGCCGAAAGAGATCGTCAACGGTTACGCCATAGAGTCGTGCCAATTCCGGAAGCAGCATGATGTCAGGCATCGTTTTACCGCACTCCCACCGAGAAACGGATTTTGCGCTTACACCCAGCCGTAGGGCCGCTTGCTCTTGCGTCAGCTTTTTGTCAGCACGCAAGCGGCGCAGGTTGTCTATAAAAATATGATTCATTGGCGTACTCCTTTGCAGACTTGTATTACAGAACTTGCATTTATAATACACCGGGCAAAGAGAAATGTCTACATCGAATTTGTTGAGAGAACTCTTAAAAAATGAGATATGCCATAGTTTTTACACTAATGGTAGCATATAGCTGTAAAACTTCCTATGTATTCAGATGATTTCTGTATGAAAGCCTCTCATTCTCCTTTCTGCCCTTGCTATACGGAATAGTGGGACGGCTGTCTGTATCTGTTTTGTTTATTGTGCTTCTCTATCGTACATGAGCATTTACTCCGCACCTGAAAGCCACCCGATTGCTGCCGCAGAAAAACAATTTGTTGAAGAAATAATTTTTTCATTTTGTACTCAATTTATACTCATAAAGATATATGTAACCCCGTAAAGTTGTATAAATAGCGGCTTTACGGGGTTGTTCTTTCTATTCCCACTCAATCGTCGCCGGCGGTTTACTGGTCACATCATACACGATCCTGTTGATATTCTTCACCTCATTAACTATCCTTACGCTTGCCGCTTCAAGAACTTCGTATGGTATCCTTGCAAAATCCGCCGTCATAAAGTCGGTGGTGGTGACGCCCCGCAGGGCGAGGGTGTAATCATACGTTCTGTCGTCGCCCATAACGCCTACCGAGCGCATATTGGTCAGCACGGCGAAATATTGGTTTATACTGCGGTCAAGTCCTGCCTTGGCTATCTCCTCACGGAAAATGCAGTCGGCGTCCTGAAGAATTTTCAGCTTCTCTCTCGTTATTTCCCCGATTATTCTTATGGCAAGTCCCGGACCGGGGAAGGGCTGGCGCCACACAAGATAATCCGCAAGTCCAAGCTCTGTGCCCAGCTTTCTCACCTCGTCCTTGAACAGCAGGCGTAGCGGCTCGATTATCTCCTTGAAGTCCACGCAGTCGGGAAGTCCGCCTACGTTATGGTGGGATTTTATCACTGCCGCATCGCCCAGTCCGCTTTCGATAACGTCGGGATAGATAGTTCCCTGCACGAGGTAATCCACCTTGCCTATCTTCTTCGCCTCTTCCTCGAAAACACGGATAAATTCTTCGCCTATTGTCTTGCGCTTTGTTTCGGGGTCGGAAACGCCCTCTAACTTTCCTATAAATCGGTCGGAGGCGTCAACTCTCACAAAGTTCACGTTCCAGTCCTTGAAAGCCGCCTCCACCTCGTCGCCCTCGTTTTTCCGCATAAAGCCGTGGTCAACGAAAACGCAGGTGAGCTGGTCGCCTACCGCCTTTGAAAGCAGGGCGCAGGCTACCGAGCTGTCAACTCCTCCCGAAAGGGCGAGCAGGACTTTGCCGCTGCCCACCTTTTCCCTTATCTGAGCGATAGCGGTCTTGGCGTAGTTTGCCATGGTCCAGTCGCCTTTGCAGTGGCAGATATTGTACAGGAAATTTCCCAGTATCTCAAAGCCCTGCTGAGTGTGATTTACCTCAGGGTGGAACTGCACGCCGTACAGCTTTTTCTCATCGTTTACCAGTGCGGCAAAGGGGCATTTTGCGGTGCTTGCTATTGCAGCAAAGCCTTCGGGCGCTTTTTTTATGTAATCGTTATGGCTCATCCAGACAACGGTTTTTTCGTTTATCCCCTCAAACAGCGGATGAGAGGTGTTGACTTCGCACTCGGTCCTGCCGAACTCGGACAGGCTGTTGTCCTCGGCGCTTCCTATCTCACCGTCAAGGGCGTAGGTGAGGAACTGCGCCCCGTAGCATATCCCCAGAACGGGAACGCCTATTTCCAGTATCTCCCTTGACATTCTGGGGGAGCTGTCAAGATAGACGCTGTTAGGTCCGCCTGTGAAGATAATGCCCTTGGGGTTTCTCCCCTTTATTTCCTCAACGGGAGTTTTGTAGGAGATGACCTCGCAGTAGATATTGTGTTCCCTCACACGGCGTGCTATAAGCTGGTTGTACTGCCCGCCGAAGTCAATGACAAGAATAAGCTCGTTGTCCATTTTGTGCCTTCCTTTCATTTGTTTGTCCTTATCCGATAGTATAACATTTTTTCACTGTTTTGTAAATAGATAAAAGGGCTTACATATTGAAAAAAAGCTGATATTGTGGTATCATAAATTTGTAGATTTTGCTGACAGGAAAAGGATATGATCTTATGACAGAAGCAATTTTCTTTGACGCTTTCGGAACGCTGTTCAGCTGGGGAAAGATCTCCTCCTCCGAGATAGTCAGCGCGCTTATAGCTGAGGAAAAACGCCCCTCGGCGGAGGAATTCTCCGTATGGTGGAAGGGGTATTATCGGGGAAAAACGATACCCTACGCACCGTTTATAACGGAAAGGGAAATTTTCACAATGCGAATGAATGAGGTTTTCGCCTTTTACGGCATTGAGGGAGACCCCGCAGATGAAGTGAAGAAATTTTACGAAAGGGCGTACGTAAGGGACGCTTATCCCGACGTAAAGCCTGCTCTTGCCGCTTTGAAGAAAAAGTACAGAATTTATATCGCCTCAAACACGGACAACGACGTTTTGCAGGCGGTGATGAAACGAAACGGGATAACCGCGGACGGCGTTTTCACCTCGGAAGATTTGAAATGCTACAAGCCCGACAGACGCTTTTTTGAAAGCATTTTGCAGGGGGCGGAAGTTGACTGCGAAAAAGCGGTGTTCATCGGCGACAGTATCAGAGATGACATTGAGGGCGCAAAGCAGGTGGGAATGAAAACCATACTTATCGACAGAACAGGAAAGGCGGGGTACGACAGGATACCCACGGAGATAGAAGAATGAACTGCACTTTATGTCCCAGAAAATGCGGGGTCGACCGCTGTAAGCAGGCGGGATTCTGCGGGGTGAGGAATGACGAAAGCACCGTGAGAGCCGCAAAAGCAATGCTCCATTTCGGAGAAGAGCCGCCCATATCGGGAAAGAATGGCAGCGGCGCTGTTTTCTTTTCGGGCTGTACTATGAGGTGCGTTTTCTGCCAGAATTACAATATCAGCAGCGAGGCTTTCGGAAAGGAAATAACCGTTTCCCGCCTTGCGGAGATATTTCTCTCCTTGCAGGAGCAGGGAGCGCACAATATAAATTTAGTGACAGGCTCACATTTTGTCCCCCAGATAATAAAGGCGCTGGATATTGCAAAGCCTGACATTCCTGTGGTGTTCAACTGCGGTGGATATGAGAGCGTTGAAACGCTGAAAATGCTGGAGGGATATGTTGACGTGTATCTTCCCGACGTTAAGTATTTCAGCGACGAGAACGCTTTGCGGTACTCGAACGCAAAGGATTATTTCAAAACGGCTTTCGGGGCGGTTGAGGAAATGCTCCGCCAGACGGGAAAATACGTTATAGAGGACGGGCTGATGAAAAAAGGCGTCATCATACGGCACCTGATACTTCCTAACTGCTATAAGGACAGCATAAGGCTGATGAACGCCCTTGAGCCGTTTAAGGACGACGTGCTGATAAGTCTGATGAGCCAGTATGTGCCTATGGGCAGGGCGAAGGACTTTCCCGAAATAAACCGCCGACTTACCACCTTTGAGTACAAAAAGGTGCTGGCAGAATGCGAACGGCTGGGATTTGAGGGATTTACCCAGGAGCGTTCCTCCGCTACTGATGAGATGACGCCTGATTTTGATTTAAGCGGATTGTAAACTTTTCACAAAACTATTGACTTTCAAATGCGAAATTGTTATAATTGTTACAACGCCGTTGATATTGCGGCGGTAAAATTCAATTGAAAAGGAGATAAATTATATGAAAAAGTACATATGCCCTATCTGCGGTTACGTTTACGAAGGAGAAGAGCCCCCCGAGAAGTGCCCTCAGTGCGGCTGCCCCGCTGAAAAGTTTGAGGAGATGAAGCAGGACGAGCTGGTATTTGCCGACGAACACAGAGTAGGCGTTGCTCAGGGCGTTGACGAGGAGATCCTGGAAGGTCTGAGAATGAACTTCAGCGGCGAATGCACCGAAGTCGGCATGTACCTTGCAATGTCAAGAGTTGCGGACAGAGAGGGCTATCCCGAGGTTGCAGAGGCATACAAGAGGATAGCTTATGAAGAAGCTGAACACGCAGCTAAGTTTGCCGAGCTGCTGGGCGAGGTAGTTACTGACTCCACAAAGAAGAATCTTGAGCTGAGAGTTGCCGCAGAACACGGCGCTACCGCAGGCAAGATGGAGATAGCCAAGAAAGCTAAGGCTCTCGGGCTTGACGCTATCCACGACACCGTTCACGAAATGGCAAAGGACGAGGCAAGACACGGCAAAGCGTTCAATGGTCTGCTGAAGAGATATTTCTGAGCGTAGGTCACAAATATAAAAAATAAAAAAGCAGGCTGAAAAGTCTGCTTTTTTGTTTATAATAGTTGGGAGCATAATGGGATAAGAGGATTTTATTGCCTGCTCAATTCAATCCAGAGCAAAGAATTATCACTTGAATATACAAATTCCGCCTTTACATTTTTATCGTTATCAACATAAACAAGCTCTCTTAATTGTTGCTCTCTATCATAATCTTTGTCTTGATAGTTCTCCCCTAATATCCTTTTTACATCTTCCGTTACTTCAGGATTTTCTCCGTTGACTTTTATATCAATATAATTTTCATCAAATCTTGCAAACAGGTAGGTGACTTCTTCGCTATCGTTTGTGTCAATAATAATTTCCTCGAATTTGTATTTATAATTTCCGGAGTATCTTTCGCTTTGCGTATAGGAAGTCAAAATATCATCATCTATTTTGTTACCCACAGACATACCGTTAAGATATATTGCTGATAAATCTGTTGTTTTTAACGGTTTACTGCATCCTGCCATAAACATAAGAGGCACTAATAATAAAACGCTGAACTTGAAACAACCTTTTCCCATAATGTATGTTCCTTTTCAAATTTCTTATTCAAGCTCCCGATTTTTTCGTTTTTCAATCAGCTTTTATGTACTCAGGCATTCTCCCCGCCTGCCGCCTGTCTTTTCACATTCTGTGACTTCCCAAGTCCTAAAACAAGGATAAAGATGGGATTAAAAAAGATAAGTCCCAGAGCGAAAAGGGCACCGTGTCCGAAAGCGTGAGACAGCTTGAAGAAATACACCACGTTCATCACTGCGCTCAGCAGGGCGCAGACCAGAACTCCCACCGTGAAGGGCATTGCGTACTGAGGGTAAAGCGGGCTGAGGAGGACAAGCGCCGAACCCGCAAAGGTGAACAGCATCATAATCCAGAACGCCCCGCCGCCCCACGCCGTTTTATAGGCGGTGTACTGGCTGAGTATGGGGACAAGGCTTTTCCAGCCCTTCTGACCTGACTTTTCAAAGATACGCCAGTGGGCTATCACCTGCAAAAGAGTCCATACTGCGGTCGCTATGCCGTAAATCAGAGTAAATTGCGTTATGTGTTCAAGTATCTCAGGCATAATTTTTTCCTCCGTAATGCTTTTTTCAGTATATCACAAATTCCGACAAAATACAATACCGCCAAAAAATCAAAAAAAGAGTTACCTTTCAAGGCGGCTTGCTGTCTTTATTATCAGAGGGAAAAAATCCTCTTTAACGCCGACGTAAAATGATAAAGGAAAAATATATGGAAGATAAGGAGATAATCGAGCTGTTTTTCAGGCGCTCGGAAAAAGCCATAAAAGAAACGGCGCGCAAATACGGCGCATATCTTTCACGGCTCGCTTACGGGATACTGTACAGCCGTGAGGACGCCGAAGAATGCGTCAACGATACCTATATGAAGGCATGGGACAACATACCTCCCGCCTGTCCGAAATACCTGTCCGCATTTCTGGGAAAGATAACGCGAAACATCGCCCTGAACAGGTACGATATGCTTAAAGCCGCAAAGCGGGGCGGCGGGCAGGTGCCGCTGACATTGGACGAACTGGCGGAATGTATACCCGACAGCAGCGACGTTCAAAGGCAGGTGGAGTCACAGGAGCTTACATCGCTGCTTGACCGCTTTCTGGGAAAGTTATCTCCCGCAAACAGAAACGTCTTTATGAAAAGATACTGGTATTTTCTTTCCATAGAGGAGATAGCGGAGGAAACGGGAAGCTCGTCGGACAAGGTGAAAATGCGCCTTTTCAGAACGAGAAAAAAACTGAAGGAATTTCTCCTGAAAAACGGAGTTGAGGTGTGAGAAAGGAAACGCTTATGAAAGAAGAACAATTGCTTTACGCGCTGGGTCAGGTAAAGGACAGATATATCAGAAGCGCCGCCCCTGTCGCTGAACAGGCGGTGGAGGTCACAAGTCAAGTCCATTACAGAAAAGATATACGCCGCAAAGCTATACCTGTTATAGTATACTCTGCGGCGGTGGGATTTGCTATATGGGGACTTGCGAGCGTAAATATAACTGAAAGGGTCCCTCCCCTGTCCCAAGGAGAGGAAAGCCTGCCGGTACATTCATCTGATATTGTGGAAAACACCACCGGCGATAGCTCTGCCAGTATGGACAACACCATTCCTCCGTATTCGGGGATAACGGAATATAAATTAAGCGAGCTGGACAGTCTGGCGCTGTCTATCTACGTTCCACGCATATTCCCGTCTGGGTGTTATGCTGAGGAAACGGCGGAATACTCCACTGACCCGAGGCAGGGTTATGAGTCGCTTAAGATCAGCGTTTCCAACGGCGAAGAGCCTGATATATTGAGCATAATCATATATCGCTCTCAGACGGACGTGCCGTCGGAGGGGGACGTTATGCTGGAGGGACTTGCCGAAAAGGATATGCCTTTGGTTATGGAAAAGGGAGAGGTGAGAATAGACGATACGACGGTACTGCGGCTCACGGCGGATATCGGCGGTATTCCTTACAGCGAGCTGTACGCAATGCTGATGTCAATGCCGTATATTGCAGGGGATAACGATTTTTCCACCACGCTCCCTGAGGGCGTTTACTAAAAAGCTATACTGCCACGTTGTTCTGCGTATTTCCCTCAAGGAAAGCCTTTATATTATCCTCCACTATCCCCATGAGCCTTTGTCTTGTTTCAAGTCCCGCCCAGGCGATATGTGGGGTTATTATGCAGTTTTTTGCCTTGTAAAGGGGACAGTCCTCACGCATAGGCTCGTTTCGCAGAACGTCTGTTCCCATACCGCCCAGCTTGCCGCTGTTAAGGGCGGAGGCGGCGGCGTTTTCGTCCACTACTGCTCCTCTGGCGGTGTTTATGAGATAGGCGCCGTCCTTCATCATAGCGATAGTATCGGCGTTTATAAGGTTTTCAGAGTCCTTGTTCAAGGGGCAGTGGAGGGAAACTATGTCGCTTTGGTGCAAAAGCTGTTGGAGGGAAACAAATTCCACGCCGTCAAATTCCTTTTTTGAACGGTTGTAGGCAACAACTTTCATTCCGAAAGCAAGGGCTATCTCAGCAACCTTTCTGCCGATACTGCCGAAGCCGATTATACCGAGCGTTTTGCCTTTCAGCTCCATAAGCGGGATCGGGAAATAGCTGAAGGTCCTGCTTTTTATCCAGTCGCCCTCGTCCACCAGCTTTCTGTAATCGCCCACGCGGTTTGCAAGCTGTAGCATAAAGGCAAAGGCAAGCTGCGCTACGGAATCGGTGGAGTAGGCGGGAGCGTTGCACACGGCAATTCCCTTTTCTCTGCAATATTCCGTGTCGATATTGTTGTAGCCTGTGGCGAAAAGTCCGATATATCTCAGCTTTTCTGCCCCTTGCAGGTTGTTTCTGTCAAGCTTTGTCTTGTTGCACAGGATAATGTCTGCGTCAGCTATCCTTTTTGCAGTTTCTCCATATTCGGTGAGGTCATAAACGGTGACATTGCCGAATTTTTTTAATGTTTCATATGGCAGGTCGCCGCCGCTGACGGTTCCCCAGTCGGTTATGACTATCTTCATGCTTTCGCCTTTCTCTCACGCTTTTTTTGTTCCAGCTTCTCAAGTTCTATGGCGTAAATTTCATCATTTTTCTTTCCGAAAGCATCAAGCCATTTGGGGCGGACAAGCAGGAATATTCCCGCCGCCACGATAAAAAAGCTGATGAACTGGGAGGAGGAGAAAACAAAAATGCTCCCCCTGATAAGATCCCCTCTGAAATACTCCAGAACAAAGCGAAGTATGCCGTAGCTTACAAGATAGATCCCCGACGTGAGGAAACGGCGGGTCGTCCTGCGGTAAACGGCGGTGAGGACGAGCCAGAGGATTACATTCGCAAACGCCTCTATAAGCTGAACGGGGAGCAATTCCACCCCTGCGGGCGCTCCGCCTAAATTCCCCTCAGGAAAGGTAACGGCGAAAATACCGTGATACTCCGTGCCGTAGCAGCAGCCCGCCATAAAACAGCCCAGTCTGCCGAAGGCGTGGAACAGCGGCACTCCCGCAAAGCCAAGGTCTATTGTGTTGCTGACGGGGAGCTTAAAGTGCAGGGTATATCTCAGCGCGCCGAGAACTGCGCCGATAAGCCCGCCGTAAAACACCAGTCCGCCGCCCGCTATCAGGGAAAACCAATATTTCATATTATCGACGAAGGAATATTCGGGGTACCAGTAGACCTCCACCGAGGTAATAAGGTAAAACAGCTTTGCGCCGATTATTGCGCCGATAAAGGCGTATATCAGCATATAGAACATATCCTCCGCCGAGGTGCGCTGAACGGTTTTTTTCGGGAAGCGGCACATCACCAGAAAATACAGCGCTATCGCCGCCGCTCCGCCAAAGGCGCATACCACGTACATGGGAACGTCCCTGCCTAAAAATTCAAAATTGGAAAACATCTTTTCTCCTTGAAAAAATTTTTTCAGTTAAACAAAATCAGCCCGAACAACGTCGGGCTGAAATTTGCATCATCAGGCAATTATTGCACTCCTGCCGCCGCACCGCCGGCTGCAAGGCAAGCTGCGCAAGCAATGCAAGCGATGAATACGATAGCGGAAAGTACCGCGCCGATTATACCCAGTACCAGACCTGCGGTCTGCATACCGCCTACAAAGCCCTGCTTCTTAGCGTTGATAGCAAGGATAACAGCTACGATACCCAGTGCAAGACCGAGCAGAGCGCCGTAACCGAACCAAGCTACTACAACGGAAGCGATACCGCATATAAGACCGCCTGTTGCAGCGCCCTTTCCGGGGATCTGAGGAGGCTGCTGATAAGGCTGCTGATAGGGCTGCTGGGGCTGCTGCTGAGGCTGCTGATTGTTGTAATCGTTGTTCATTTCGTGTTCCTCCGTGAATATGGTTTATGTTATTTTATTTTGCGCTGTATTATGCGCCTGCGGCAAAGCCCAGAGCTCCGAGAATGGCAGAAGAGAAGATGAGCATAAGCACTGTTCCCGCAATACCGATAACGCCGAGAACTATACCTGCGGTGACTTTTCCGCCGACAAAGCCCTCTTTCTTAGCCTGCATACCCAGCGCGATAGCAACGATACCGAGAATGATACCTGCAAAGAAAAGGGAGATTATGCCGCATACCAGCGAGCCTGTCGCCTTGCCGTCGCCGGGCTGCTTTACAGGAAACTGGTTGTTGTAATCATTGTTCATATGAAATTTCCTCCAATTAGTGAACAAAAGTGCAGAGAACATAGTTATATTGTCCGCTGTTCACTATTTTTTACTATTCTATCACATAATTTTCATAATGTCAAGCCGCAGTTACAATTTTGTGATATTTGTCAACATCAGGGTGTGTAATCGGTCAAAATGCACATACGTTCGATCTGTACAAAGCGGCGTCAGCTGTCAAGCCTGATATGAATAAATTTCCTCCGATCTATGGATATTTACGTAAGCTATCACCGAGCAGTCGGCAGGGTCGGCGGAGATTATCCTGCCGCCCGACATTACCGCAGTTATGATATCGTCCTGTATCAGAGCGAACAGTTTTGATGAATTTCTGTCGTACTCGATTATACTGCCCTTGTAGGTCAGCTCTCCCTCGCCGCTTATATTGCAGATGAAAAAGCGCTCTACCTGGGATACTCCGTCAAAATAAGTAACGGGGACTGCAATAACGCCTTTTTCCGCATCAATGCCTATCGCCGTGCTGTCTGTTTCGGCGGGGCTTGAGATGTATTCGTCCTTGGCGTTGTCCGCCACGGTGCCTGAATTTATCTCCAGCGTTGACAAAACCTCTCCAGTAGGGGAAACTGCTGACAAGACAAGACCTGTCCGCTGTCCTGCATCTCCTGACGGGCTTATGCGTATATTCATCTTATCGTTGTAGGCGGCGGTACTTCCTGCGGTCACCTCAACGGTGCTTTCTTCCATCGTCTTTCCCTCGGCGTCTATGCCGTAGGCTTTGCCGCTTGCGTCAACTATATAGGTCTCCCCGCCGTTAAAGCAGGTCGCGGCAAGCTCCCCGCCGCCTATGCCGTTTACCGTCATTACGCTGTTCAGATCGTTATCAAGCACGTTCAGCACGGCAGAGCCGTTGTCAAGCGCGGTGACCTTTATGCCGTCTTCGTCCTTTCTTACGGCGGAAAATCCTGCGGCAATACCTGTCACGGTACAGCTGTCCTTTAAGGTGACATTGCCGCTTACGTCATATCTTAGGAGAGTGTTTCCCTGAAATACGAAAATATCTGTTCCCTGTCCGTAAACAAGCTGTCCCTCGCTCCCTGCCGCCGTCGCACAGGATACGCTCCCGCTTTGCACGTCAAGGGAAAAGACGGTCACAAAGCCTGCGTTTGCAGGGGTACTGCCGATAAATACGTTTTCGGCGGAGCAGTAGGAGGTATTGTTATCGGGAGCTGTGACGTACGGCATAAAGCTGTTGCCGTCTGATCCGTTTGCTCCGTCTGCAAGACCTTCCCACAAGGCAAATATCGCTTTGCCGCTTTCGGTCCACGCTCCTGCGCACCGACCTGAAAATTTGTACAGGCTGATGTTTTGCCTGTTTTCGGGAAGCTCGCCGTCTAAAAGCTCCACTACCGTTTCATAACGGCTTGCGGCTATTTCAGCGGCGGGAGAGTCGTCGCCTTCGGAGGCATTCGCTATTCCTTCTTTCAGCGTTTCAGAGATGACCGCAACGCCTTTTTCCGTGTCAAGCAGTCCCAACAGCTTTACGTCCTCACCGTAGCTGCGGGAGTCAAGCTGCTGCATTACGCCGTCGGAACAGCGCAGGATATATACAGTGTCTTTGTCGCAGAAAACAAATCTGTCCCCTTTCATCACCCTGTCCGTGACGTCGCTTTCCTTGTAGGGAGTTCCCGCCGTGTAAGCGGCGTTTCGCGTGAATGCGGGCTGAGTTGAAACGGGAAGTCCGTTCATAGCGGCGAAAAGACCGCTTTCATCTAAATTCTGAGAGCTTGCTCCGCCGTTTTCTCCCGGCAAGAAAGAGCCTGTCGCGACGTAGCGGATAACAAAGCTGAGCGCGATAAGCACTATGGCGGCAACCGCAATTATTATGAACAGCTTCTTTGTAGAAAGGGGCTTTTTTTCCTCCTCCTCGTCTTCTTCATCTTCGTCGTCGGGTTCGTCTGAGGGTTCGTCTTCGGGTTTTATATTTACAGGTGCTTTTTCCGTTTTGGGAAGCTCCTTGGTCTGCTCCTCCTTTGCTTTTGCGGGGTGCTCTTCCGCAGCAGGTTCTGCTTTTTCAGCGGGCTTTTCCTCCGCTTGGGGAGCTTGGGGCTGTACGGGTTCACTTTGGTCGGCTTTAGCCTTGTCCCTTGCGGCGGCGGTCTGCTGTACCGCAATTATCAGCTTTTCATAGTCCTCTCTTGTGAGGGAGGATTCCTCAAGTATCTCTATAAGGCGCTTTACTGTAAGTCCCTTGCTGTTTTCTATCTCCTGATACGCCTTGTTGCTTATCTTGGAATTGCCCAGCAGATTGAGAAATTCCCTGCCTGTGATACGGTGGTGGCGCACTATCTTGATAAATGCGGACGCGCCTATCTCGGGAACGGGCTTGCTTTCGGCGGGGGGAGTGGGTTGTTCAGCTTTTGGTGGAGTGGGTTGCTCTGTCTTGGGTGGAGCGGGCTGCTCAACTTTGGCAGGAGCAGACTGTTCTGCTTTGGCGGGAGCAGGCTGTTCAACTTTGGTGGGAGCAGGTTGCTCTGCTTTGGCGGGAGCAGGTTGTTCTGCCTTGGCGGGAACAGGCTGTTTTTCCGCACTTTCGCTTTTTACGTCTTTTTTTATTATAACGGGCGTCATTTTTTCGGGAGATATCTCGGCGGGAAGCTGAGTCCTCTCAAAATACCCGTTCATGGTTTTCTTCAGATCCATTTGTTTCTCCAATCGGTTTTACAGCTTTTGCGCCAGCTTTTCCCTTGCGCTGTCCAGCTTTTTTGATACCACTTCGAGCTTCAGTCCTGTGACGGAAGCTATATCCTTGGGTTCAAGGTCAAATTCCGCCCAGATGGTCACCGCAAGCCTTTCCGCATCGGTAAGGCGGTTCATGCTGGCTTTGATGAAATCGGGGTCGGGCTCCTGCCGGGGCGGCGTTTTTCTGTACTCTCTGTAACGGGCGATTATCTGCTCGCAGGTCTTTTTCAGCCAGAGAAGGTCAAAATCCTCCTCGCTCTTACAGCCGCCTATCTCCTCATAAGCGCTTTTCAGCGAGGCGGTCATTACCTCAACCGCCTCCTTTGAGGTGGCAAGGGAATAATAGGCTACAAAGTATATTTTCTTGTACGATCGGGTGTAAAGCTGCGTGAATGCCGCCGTATCTCCGCCTGCGGCAAGTGTAAGGATCTCGCTCATTTGTTTCTCCTTAAATTTCGCTTTGGATTGTGGGAATAAAAATATACTTATTTATTGTAACACATTTTTGTCAAAAAGAAAAGAGTTTTGCGGAAAAACTTCGGAAAAAATCGGTTGCTTTCAGGGAAAAAGCGGAGTATGAACGGTCGGAAAAAGAGAACTTAGCGGGTTTTGGACAAAACAATACCGCATTGTCTTACGACAATGCGGTGATGTTCGCTTTGTTTTAAGTAAAAATCATCTTATGCCTGAGGAGCTCCTACGGGGCAGGTGCCTGCGCAAGCGCCGCAGTCGATGCAAGCGTCAGCGTCGATAACGTACTTGCCGTCTCCCTCGGAAATAGCGTTTACGGGGCAGCCGTCAGCGCAAGCGCCGCAAGCGATGCAATCGTCAGAGATAGTATAAGCCATGATATTGTCCTCCTAAAAGTTTATTATAGTTATAATATCACTAAAATCCTAAAAAGTCAAGTGGTGAAAGGTTTTGCGGGTTGCTTTACGCTAACCTGCCATTTGCTTTTCAAATTCGGAAAAACCGTCAGGCGTTAGCTAAAGCTATCAAAGGGGAGAAAAATTTTTCAGAGAAAAATCAATCCTCCAGCTCCTTCAGAGCCGCCATTTCGTCCCTGTTCACCTTTATCCTTGAATCCTTTATCAGCTTTACGTCGTTTCGGTTGAAGGAAACAGGGGGAGCCTCCTTGTTCTTGTCAAGTGTGACCTTAAGCTCGCCTGTCAGCAGGTTCACGTCCTCAACGATGCCCCTGCCCTGCTGAGTGTCCACCAGCGCTCCCACCTTGGGAGTTATTTTAAGCAGCTCCTCGTAGCTGTCCTGCTCGTATTTCAGGCAGCACATAAGTCTGCCGCAGGTGCCTGATATTTTGGTGGGGTTAAGGGAGAGGGACTGTTCCTTTGCCATTTTGATGGAAACAGGCTGAAATTCGCCAAGGAATGAGGAACAGCAAAGCTGTCTGCCGCAGATACCAAGTCCGCCCAGCATTTTCGCCTCGTCACGGACGCCTATCTGCCTCAGCTCTATCCTGGTGCGGTAAATTCCCGCCAGATCCTTTACCAGATCGCGGAAGTCCACCCTGCTCTCGGAGGTAAAATAAAACATTATCTTCCCGCCGTCAAAGGTACATTCCACGTCGATAGGCTTCATATTCAGCTTATGCTCGGCTATCTTCTGGGTGAACACCTGCATTATCTCGTCCTTGCGGGCTTTGTTCTTTTTCAGCGTTTCAAGGTCCTCGGGGGTAGCTATGCGGTATATCTCACGCAAAGGGTGCACTATGTCCTCGTCGTCCGCCATAAAGTTGCCGATTACCACGTCGCCGCAC
This sequence comes from uncultured Ruminiclostridium sp., assembly GCA_947627695.1. Classification (GTDB taxonomy): domain Bacteria; phylum Bacillota; class Clostridia; order Oscillospirales; family Ruminococcaceae; genus Ruminiclostridium_E. Next base: position 59,833 of record CANQXF010000013.1, read on the forward strand.
TCCACGCCTCTTGCGGTCTCCACTATCACCTTGTTCCCCACGGGTATCTTCTGCCCCATGGGAGAAAAGTAATATACCTTTCCCACGTCCTTGAAACGTACTCCTATAACTTCGGTCATAACTGTATTTTCCTTATTTTAAATTTTTCTTTTTCCGCCGCCCCGAAAAGCGCCGCCGTGAACGCGTTGGCGGTGAGAACGGCGTTGAAATTCACTCTTGAGGTTATTTCGGTAAATTCTGCCGCCCTACTGCACATCTCGTTCAAAGCAAAGGGCGGATATTTTTCCGCCAGCCTGCGGGAAAGCTCAGCGTCACAGCCGCAGGAGGGCGTTCCCCCCTGAGAAATAACAAATGCGTCGTGAATTATGTTCCCTGCGGCGGCAATAACCGCTTTAAGCGGCCCCCGCTTGTCCTCCTTAGGCTGAGGGATACGGCGCGTTACCGCAAGCGCCGTATATTCATGGTATTCCAGAAGGGCGGCAATATATTCCCTTGCTAAATCGAAATAAAGCGTGCCGTTTTTGTCCTTTGCCGCTTTAAGCGCCTGTCCCAGATTGCCGCCGAACATAGCCGCCAGCTTGTCTGCGTCCTTTGTGACGCCCATTTCCTTCAGCGCCGCTTCACATTCCTTTGGGGAAAGCTCGCAGGTGGGTATCACTGCGACTCTTGAAAGGATAGTGGGAAGAACGGCGTTCTTTTCGGACGCTGTGAGAATGAACCTCACGCTGTCGGAGGGTTCTTCCAGATAGGTCAGGAGGACGTTCTGACAGTCCTTTCTCGCAAAGTGGAAGTTGGAAAGGATATAGACTCTCAGCTTTCCCTCCACGGGCGTGGCAAATGAGCCTCTCAGCAGCTCTCTTAAATCGGCTACCGACATATCCCCGCAGTCGGCGTATATCACGTCGGGGTGAATATGCTCTCCTATCCTGCGGCAGTCGGAGCATTTCATACAGGGCTTTTCCCTTTCACCGCAGAAATACAGCATTGCGGTGAAGTCGGCAAGCGTTCTTTTCCCCGTTCCGTCGTTGCCGCAGAACATAAGGGAGTGGGGCATACGCCCGCTGTCGGAATAGCGTTTAAGCTGCTCTAACGCCTGCTTGTTTCCGTATATTTTCATAGCTTTTCAAATCTCTCGATGTCGGTGACGAAAACGGTAGCTCCGCCCACGCTCACCTCAACGGGATTGCTGTTGTAGCCGCCCACGCCGTATGATGCGGCGGAGGGGACGAACTGCTTTCTCTTATGGCTGTGGTCGCGGATTATACCGATTATCTCCTCCACCTTGTCGTTGTCGGAGCAGACGAGAAATGTGGTGTTCCCCGCCATAAGAAAGCCGCCTGTGGACGCCAGCTTCGTGGCGGAAAAGCCGCTTTTTGTCAGCGCATTGGCAACGGCGTGAGAGTCGTCGTTGTTTACGATAGCGTAGATAAGTTTCATATTTTTACCTCGTTTTTGGGGGTATGCGTTGTTAATGATGTGTTTGTTGAAAACAGTATGGAATTACATTTTATTATACCACATTCGCAGGGATTTGTAAAGAGCAGGCGCAGCCGCCTTTGCGCCGCGAAGCGGGGCAAAGCGCCGCCGAAGCGTAAGCGAAAGCGGCGGGAGCGAAGCGTATGCGGAGCGACGCGGCTGCGGGGCAGGCGGGCGGGTAGGAGCAGGCGTTCGGAACGTGACGCGGGAGCTGTGCTTCTACGAAAGGGGCAGGGGTTTTAATTTATCGGTTTACCACTGCTCTCACCTTTTCCACGCCGTAACGCGCCAGCAGCCTCACTCCCTGCGCCGTGAACAGCTCGCCGGGCATTACGATGGGGACGCAGGGCGGGCAGGGGCAGGTCACCCCGCCGCATATCAATCCCTCGGCGGCAATTATGCTCACCTCTTCGGTGGGGGAAAGGAGCGCGTCCCTTGGGGACAAGACCGCCGTGGGAACAGTGAATTTCGGCTCGGTAACGGCTATGGGGTCTTTTTTCGGTATGGACAGGGCGGCGGAGAGTATGCGCTGAAAATCCGCAAGATTTTGCCCCGTGGAAAACAACAGGACTACGTATCTTCCGTCAGAAAGCTCGGCGGATACTTCCCTTTCCCTCAGCTGTCTTGAAAGCTCAAAACCGCTGTAACCGTACTGCGCGGCGTCGATAGTTACCCGCATAAGGTCGCTTTTGCGCAGGCAGTAGCCCGCTGTCAGCAGGGAATTTTTCAGCCGTTTTATCTGTGATGTCACCTGCTCGAACCGCTGTTTTTGCTCGTCTATATGCCTGTTGCAAAGATCAAGGCTGTCAAGCACCAGATAGGACGGACTTGAACTGCCGAAAAGGGCGGTAAATTCTTTCGCTCTTTCAGCGTATGCGGTAGCGGCGTTTTCCGAAACATGAAGATACGCTCCCCCTGTAAGGCAGGGCAGGGTCTTGTGGGCGCTGTCAGCGGTCATATCCGCCCCCAGCTTTATGGGGTGTCTGCCTGTGAAAACGTGGTAAGCGCCGTGGGCGTTGTCCACAAGCAGGGGTATCTTTTTCTCACGGCAAAGCTCCGCCAGCGGCTTTATGTCGCATTCCCCGCCGTAATAGTCAATGCTCTGCACGAAAAGGCAAAGCGTCCTGTCGGTTATCTTTGCCGCCGCCTGACGTGGGGTCACGTCGCAGGAAAGAAAGGAGGACGGCAATATCCAGTCCACCTCAAGTCCCAGAAGCGCGCAGGCGGAGATAAGGCTCCTGTGGCACCAGCGCGACGCCGCTACTCTTGTTTTGCGGGGATCAGCCGCCTTTGCCGCCGCAAGCATTGCCTGTATCGCAAGGGTGCTCCCCCCGCAGGAATACACGGTCTTTCCCGCCCCGAACAAAGCCGCCGCGTTTCTTTCACTTTCGCCGATAATTCCCGACGCTTCGTAAAGGCTGTCTGCGCCGTCTATTTCAGTGATGTCGAAGGGCTCGCTTTTCTGTCCCGGCATATGACAGCGCACTGCGCCCTCAAGGGAATAGGACTTCAAAAAATCGTGTATGGGAGTTGAAACGCTCATTTTTTCTTCCTCCTTGCGGTTTGTTCTTGACTATTTCAAAAAAAGTGTTATAATATATTAGTTGAAAAAATTGTAAAATAAAGGAATTTGTAATATGGAAATGCCGTTCAGCCCCAACGAGGGCAAAAATCTCACCATAGATACCGACTGGGGCACTTACGCCCGCTTCCCTATCAAAACTCACGTCGTTATGAAAGAGGACGTGATGAACGACCTTATGGACAAGTACGTTATGGACTATCTGGAGGAGGGAGATATGATCTTCATTTCCGAAAAGATAGTTGCGATAACTCAGGGGCGTGCGCTGAAAGTAAGCGATATAAAGGTCAGCCGTCTGGCAAAGTTTCTTGTAAAATTCGTGTACAAGTCCGACGCGGGTATCGGTATCGGCGCTCCCTCCACAATGGAGCTGTGTCTGCGCGAATGCGGCAGGGTCAAGGTGCTTTTTGCCGCCGCCGTTGCGGGTATATGCAAACTGTTCGGCAAGAGGGGCGTGTTCTACAACATTCTGGGAATGAAGGCAAGGGCTATCGACGGTCCCAGCGAATACAACGTTCCGCCCTATAACGAATATGCAAAAATGGCTCCCGAAAACCCCGACGGCGCCGCCGCCGATCTTAAAGCGCACACAGGCGTTCCCGTGGTGATCGTGGACGCAAACGACCTCGGCTGCAACGTGCTGGGCAAAAGCGACAAGGATATGCCCGACAAATTCTGCGAACAGCTTTACCGTGACAATCCTCACGATCAGGGCTTCTGTCAGACTCCTTTAGCTATCGTCCGTAAAGTTGACAAGCTGGTGGGAAAAGACCTGGAGCTTGCCAAGCAGGAGCGCGTAAAATTCGACGAGAAAAAGGCTGAGGCTGAAAATACAAAAAAATAATGAAAACACACGGCTTTGCGGCAATATAATATTACGCAGAGCCTTTTTCATATCAGCAATTTTTACAATTAAAATATATCACCTAAAACAGTTTTTGTCAAGAAATCCAAAGTTCACCACTTTAAATTGACATTTTGTCCTTGCGGTGATAAAATAAAAAAGTACGAAAACAAACGGGTGTATTCTGCCCTGAAAGAGAAATAAAATGGAAAATCTGTACATAGAACAATGGGTATTCATGTTTTTCATATTCACCATGATAGGCTGGGTGTATGAAAGCACGGTAGAATCCCTCTATCACCGCAAATTCATCAACAGAGGCTCGTTAAAAGGACCGTATATCCCCATATACGGCGTGGGCGGCTGTATCATCATTCTGGTAGCGTCGCCGTTTAAATACAACGGCTTTTTCGTGTTCCTGTCGGGACTTATCTGCTGTACCATACTGGAATATTTCGCAGGGTGGCTGATGGAAACGCTGTTTAAAAAGCAGTTCTGGGATTACAGTATGCTGAAGTTCACCTACAAGAACCGCATTTCCCTGCTCAGCTCTCTTACCTGGGGCGTTATGTCTTTGTTTATGATATACGTTCTGCTCCCGCTGATGAAGAATTTTATGGCGGTAGTTCCCTATCCCGTAATGGTGACGTACGACTGCCTGATGATGCTGATAATCTCCATAGACATTATCCTGACGGTGAAGAAAAATCTGGATTTCAAGGACCTTATCCACCGCCTTTCCCCTGAGCAGATAAAAAATATCCTCCACGAAAAGCGCCTTAAGGTGGGACGCATTTTCGGTCACCTGACCGCCATTCTCCGCAGAAGCGGCGAGGAGGCTGAACAAGCCGCTGAGGAAAATGAAACAGAGGACAACGAGATATGAAGGCGGAACAGGTCATTCTGAAATACGGCGGAGATATTCTGGCGCACAAGCTCGTGATAAAATCAAAGGACTGCGTTCAGCACGGTGATATAAGCGTTTACACCCACTGCTTCATGGTGGCGAAATATGCGCTTCTGATGTCAAGACTGTTCAACGTCAGGTGCAATACGAGAGCGCTGGTGACAGGCGTACTGCTCCACGACTTTTTTATGTACGACTGGCACAGGAAAAAAATGCCTGAGGAAATGAAAAAGCTGGGGCTCCACGGCTTTACTCACCCGGTCACCGCCGCTAAAAACGCAAGAAAGTATTTTAACGTTTCCAAAAAGGAATACGATATGATAATCTGCCATATGTTCCCGCTGACTATCACAAGAGTGCCTCGCAGTAAAGAAGGCTGGCTGCTCTGCGGGGCGGACAAGTGGTGCTCTTTGCTGGAGACGCTGAGAATACAGCCGTACGATAACGCTTACGTTGACAGGCTGACGGAGAGGCTTTAAAAGCGTTCATATGAAAATAAAATAATGAAAGGGACTGTCATTATCCGACAGTCCCTGTTATTTTGTGATATTTTCTGACAACCTTCGGTCATATCGCCTGAGAATTATACAGGTGGTAATAATCGCCTTTCTTTGCAAGCAATTCCTCGTGAGTGCCGCTTTCGGTAATGCCCTTGTTGCTGATGTACATTATCCTGTCGCAGTTTCTGATAGTGGAAAGGCGGTGGGCGATGATAAAGCTGGTCCTGCCCTTAAGCAGGTGGTCGATACCTCTTTGCAGGTAGCGCTCGGTCTTGGCGTCGATTGAAGAGGTCGCCTCGTCCAGCACAAGTATTTTCGGGTCGGCAAGGATAGTCCTTGCAAAGGCGATAAGCTGTTTCTGCCCTTGTGAAAGTCCTGCGCCGCGCTCGTTCACCACGGTGTTGTAGCCGTCGGGGAGGGTCTGTATAAATTCGTCCACGCCCACTACCTTTGCGGCGGCGGCAGCCTCCTCGTCGGTGGCGTCAAGCCTGCCGTACTTTATGTTATCCATTATAGTGCCGCTGAAAATAAAGCTGTCCTGGAGCATTATTCCCATCTGACTGCGCAGGGAGTGAAGCGTTACCGAGGAGATGTCCACTCCGTCAATGTCCACCTCGCCGCCTGTCAGGTTGTAAAAGCGGCTGATAAGGTTCACTATCGTGGTCTTGCCTGCGCCTGTGGGTCCAACAAGGGCTATGCTCTCGCCGGGCTTTGCGGTAAAGGAAAGATCTTCCAGAACGATAGGTCCTGTGTCGTACTTGAATGTGACATTCTTAAAGCTCACCTCGCCCTTGATCTCGGGCATTTCCTTTGCGTCGGGAGCGTCGTCCACAGATATCGGCTCGTCCATCGTTTCAAAGATACGCTCAAGGTATGCGACGGCGTTGATAAACGTGTTCATCAGGTTGGAAAGGTTCAGCAAGGGCTGCCAGAAGCGGGAGGCGTAGCTGCACATAGCGACGATGTTTCCAAGGGAAACAACTCCTGTTCCGAACACCAAAAGTCCCGTTATGTAAATTGCGCCTCTTACAACGATAGAGATGTCGTCCACGGTAGGCCATACCATATTGCTGAAAATTACCGCTTTCATCCAGCTTTTGCGGTAATTATTCTGAAGTCGGTCGAATATCTCGGCGTTTTCCTCCTCACGGGTGAAAAGCTGAGTTACCTTTGTTCCCACAATGCTCTCGTGGATATAGGCGTTCATATTGCTGCTCTTGTTGCTCACCTGCTGCCACGCGCGGCGCTGTTTGTTCTTGATTATCAGCATTATCCCGAGGAATATCGGAAGTCCGCAGAGAATGACAAGGGCGATCCTCCATGAAACAAAGAACATAAATATGGTGATAAAGATAAGGTTGAATATTTCAAGGATAAAGTTGATAAGACCGTTTGTCATCAGGTCGGAAATGCTGTTTATGTAGTTTATGACACGGGTCAGTATCTTTCCGTGAGGGCGGCTGTCGTAATACTCAAACGACAAGCGCTGTAAATGCTCGAAAAGATCCTTTCTAATGTCGTAAACTATGTCCTGCCCCACCTTGGTCATTATCTTTGAACGGCTGACGGAAAGGAGAACGCTGACTATTATTGTGAGCAGGAAAAGCCCACTCATTATCAGCACCTCAGTCACGTTCCCCGCAGGAATGGAAACGTCCAGCACGTACTGGGTTATCATAGGTCCAAAAAGTCCTGCGATAACGGATAATGCGCTGAGGGTCAGTGAGAAGAATATTTTTCCCTTATATTTTCCGCAGTAGACAAGGGCGCGCTTTAAGTGGCGTATGTCAAATGGGCTTTCAAGGGTCTCGTCAATGTCGAATTTATTTCTTGCCATATCTGTTCCCCCTTTCCTCAGTGCTGAAGCTCGTAGACTTCACGGTAATAGCCCTCGCGCTGTATAAGCTCTTCATGAGTTCCTACGTCCGCTATGGTGCCGTTTTGGAGAATAACTATCTTGTCGGCGTCCTTGGCAGAGGAAATGCGCTGGGCGATTATTATTTTCGTGCAGGGGAAGTCAAGATTTCTCAGACTTTCCTGTATATGTGTTTCTGTTTCAAGGTCGACCGCCGAGGTGGTGTCGTCAAGGACGAGGATCGCAGGCTTTACCGCCAGCGCTCTCGCAAGAGCGATACGCTGTTTTTGTCCTCCCGAAAGTCCCACGCCGCGCTCGCCGACTATCGTTTCATAGCCCTCGGACAGCTTTCTGATAAAGCCGTCTGCGTCGGCGTATTCCGCACAGCGGACTACCTCCTCCTCGCTCATGGAGGTGTTGCCGAAAGCGATGTTTCCGTCAATGGTGTCGGAGTAAAGGAGAACGTCCTGGGTAGCCATACCGATAGAGCTTCTAAGCTGTTTTAGCTTCAGCATACGCACATCGTTGCCGTCAACGGTGACCTTGCCGCCGTTCACATCGTAAATGCGGGCGATAAGCTCAACAAGAGTGGTTTTGCCGCTGCCTGTGGGTCCCATTATAGCTACTGTTTCACCGGGTTCGATCTTAAGATTTATGTCGTGGAGCACCTGGATATCGCCGTAGCTGAAATCCACGTTCTGAAATTCTATGCTGCCCTTTATGCGTTCGGGCAGGTCGATAGCGTCCTCACGGTCGGCTATCTTGGAGCGCCCGTAGTACACTTCGATTATCTTGTTGGCGGAGGCGGTGAAGCGCTGGAAGTCGTTGATTATGGTGCCGATGTTTCTCATGGGGTTGGCAAGGGTCCAGATAAGTCCCGCAAAGGCGGTGAACTCACCTACCGTTATTCTTCCGCTGATAGCGAAGACGCCGCCTAACAAAAGCTGTATAACGGACAAAGCCTGGGCAGTTATTTCAATTATAGGGAAAAAGTCCAGCCAGGTCAGCGCCGCCCTCTTGTTGGCTTTGGAATAGTCCACGCTCTTTTCGTCAAATTTTCCTATCTCGTAATCCTCACGGGCGAACGCCTTTACAACACGGTTCCCCGAAATGTTTTCCTCGGCGGCGGTGTTCATCAGCGACAGCTTTTCACGGAGCGTCACATACATAGGGCGAACCTTTTTCTTAAAGAAAAACGATACTCCGAAGATAACGGGGGTAAGCGCGATAAGGCATATTGCGGTGAGCCAGTCCATACTGAAAAAGTAGATTATGGAGGCGATAAACAGCGTCAGGCTCTCAATTACCGTCTTGATTATCCACGCTACGCTGTGGCGCACCATATCTATATCGCCCGTCATACGGGTCATGATGTCGCCCGTTCTGAAGCGGTCGTAGAAGGTAGCGTCCTGCTTGTTTATGTTCTCGTACATCTTTTTGCGCACACGGTAGATAAGCGCCTGGGAGGTCACTTCATACAGCATATTCGTGCTGTACTGAATGACTGTTCTGAGAAATGTGAAGCCTATCATTATCCATACCATCTGCCAGAGCAGGGTGGACTGGGTCTTTATTATGTACGCCGCATCTTCGGGCATTATAAAGGTATCGACTATCTGCTGGCTCATCATAGGAGTTACAAGAAACATCACCTGACACACTACGCTGAGGCACAATGCGAGTATGTACCGTCCCTTATAGCCTTCCATATTCGTCCAGAGCCATCTGAAAAGGAACACGGACATTACCTCCTTTTTTGCTTAAATCAACTTAATAAATCACCTAAATATTTAACTAAAAAATGTGCAGATATACGGTTATTTTATCAGATAAACACAAAAACACAAGGGGCAATTTATACTAATTTTTGTGAATTTATTGCGTATTTTTTGGTGATTTTTGAGGATAAAATCGGCGCTATTGACTAATATCGAAAAGGGTAGTATAATAGTATAGTATTTAAAATGTAAAATAGGTAAATTATGGATAAAAATACCAGAAAGGTAATTGCCGCTTCATATATAGGCTACATAACTCAGGCGATAGTAAACAACTTCACGCCCTTGCTGTTCGTGTTCTTGTCGGAGGACTTCGGCGTTACGCTGGAACAGCTGACCCTGCTTATAACCGTGAACTTCGGCGTTCAGCTTGGCGTGGATCTACTGTCCTCAAAGATATGCGACAGGATAGGGTATAAGCCCCTTGTTATAGTGGCTCACCTGCTCAGCGCCGCAGGCTTTATCGGAATGGGAACGCTGACACTGCTTCCAAACCCTTATATGTGGCTTATGCTTTGCTCGGTGCTGTACGCTTTCGGCGGCGGACTTATTGAAGTTATCATCAGCCCTGTTGTGGAGGCCTGCGATACAGATGAAAAATCGGGAGCTATGAGCCTGCTCCACTCGTTTTACTGCTGGGGGCAGGTGTTTGCGGTGGGAGCGTCTACGCTGTTCTTCTTCCTGTTCGGAATTGAGAACTGGCGGATAATGGCGGTGATATGGGCGATGATACCGCTGTTCAACGCATTTTTCTTTTCCACTTTAAAGATAAAACAGCTTGCCCCTGAGGGCGGGGCGGTTAAGGTCCGCGTGCTGGCAAAAACGGGGCTGTTCTGGATACTGGTCGTGATGATGCTGTGCGCAGGTGCGGCGGAGCTTTCAATGAGCCAGTGGGCGTCCGCATTTGCACAGAACGGGCTTGGCGTTGACCCCACTGTGGGAAATCTGGCGGGACCTTGCCTGTTCGCCGTGTTTATGGGCTGTTCAAGGCTGTTTTACGGAAAATTCAGCGCAAGGATAAAGCTGGAAAAATTTATGCTGATAAGCTGTCTGCTATGCGTAATAGGCTATCTGACGGCGTGCCTGTCGCCTGTTCCCTCACTGGGATTTGCGGGGTGCGCATTGGTGGGCTTGTCCGTGGGGATAATGTGGCCGGGAACTTACAGCATAGCGGGAGCGAGATACCCTCAGGGCGGAACGGCGATGTTCGCACTGCTGGCGCTGGCGGGAGATATGGGCTGCCTGTCGGGTCCCACTATTGCGGGATTTGTTTCGGGAGCAGACGGAGGACGGCTTCAGACGGGGCTTGTATTCGGGGCGGTGTTCCCTGTTATTCTGGCGATAGGGACAGTATTGCTGACAAAGCAAAAAACGCTGAAAAAATAATGCCCTGCAAAGCAATTACCTCGCAGAGCTGATATATTTGTATACTTTATTTTTTAAACACAGTGCCGTACGGATAGGTTTCCGACGTGTTCTGATACATATATCCGACAAGATAATCCGAAGCGGAGCCGCTTTTTATCGGAAGCACCGCATATGAAACGATCTTATTCTGTTTCAGGAAAGCAAGGACTATTTCATCGTCATACGGTATCGAGCCCAAATCAGATACGTTTGAGACATCCATCTTTTCGCACGCCGACTTTACTCCGTAAGCCGAATCCACGATAACAGTATCCCATTCAAATTCGGTATTATCCAGCGACAGCTGGGAATGCTCTGAAACGTACTCATTTATCATTTCGCTTACTTTTTGGTCAGGCTGACTTTCAGCGGAAAAACACCCTGACATTATCATCATTACAGCGGCGGCACAAGCGAGCATTTTATATATCGGTCTCACAAAGATACATTCCTTTCAAATTCATTATTCATAAGCGGAAAAACAGATTTTCAACGATATTTATTATACTCACCGCCAAACAGCTTGTCAACTATCAATCAACTATATACTACCAGACGGATTCAGAATGACAGGTTAAAATTTGCAGACGGCAATCAAAATCCCTTTTTCGCCATAGGCGAAAAAACCACAATTGTGTACTGTGCACTGTACACTGTAAACTGTTCAACCAGCTACTATCAACCAAAAACTATAAACCATCAGAGGAGGATACTATGAAACGTCAGGACTACATATCCTGGGAGGAATATTTTATGGGAGTGGCTCTCCTTTCCGCCCAGAGGAGCAAGGACAGCTCAACGCAGGTTGGCGCCTGTATAGTGGGCAGGGACAAAAAGATAGTGTCTGTGGGCTACAACGGTATGCCCAGCGGGTGCAGTGACGACGAGATGCCCTGGGAGAGAGAGGGAGAAATGCTGGAGACGAAGTACGCCTACGTCTGCCATGCGGAGCTTAACGCTATCCTCAACAACAACGGCGGTTCGCTTAAAGGCACCACTATCTACGTTACCCTTTTCCCCTGCAACGAATGTGCAAAGGCTATCATTCAATGCGGTATCAGGGAGATAGTTTACCTGGACGACAAATACTGCGACGCAGACAACACCGTCGCCGCAAAGCGCATGCTGGACCTTGCGGGCGTTAAGTACAGAAAATATCAGTCAAACGGCAAAGAAGTTACCGTAAAGCTGTAAAACTATGGTGGAATGTTTGTTAGTGGGCGCAGGAGGATTTGTGGGCTCGGTGCTGAGGTATCTTGCGGGGCTTATCCCCGTGGGAGCGCAGGGCGGATTTCCCATAAAGACGCTTTGCATAAATGTTATCGGCTCGTTTTTCATTGCACTTATTGCCGCTTTGGCGGTAAAGCACACGGGCTTTGACCCCAGGCTGTCACTTATGCTGAGAGTGGGGCTTTGCGGCGGGTTCACCACCTTTTCCACCTTCGCTTACGAATCGGCGGAGCTGATAAAGGGCGGACACTGGGCGGCGGCGCTTTGCTATGCGCTGGCAAGCGTTGTTTTAAGCGTGCTTGCAGTATTTGCGGCGCAAATGATCACAAAATAAAATATATTATAAAAGGAGAAAAAACAATGGCAGAATTTTCAGTTCTTACAAAAACGGAAAAAGAGGACGCTGCGGCAGAAGCTATGCTGAGAGCTGCGGAAAAGAAGGGCTTTCAGAAAGGCATACTGGCGGGAGCGCTGGTGGCGGCAATAACTAACATAATCCTAACAGTCGCAGAATACGTCATCAGACAGGCGGCGGAAGAAGAGGCAGAGAAAAATGCGGAAGAGGACGATTACGCATTTTAAATTTCCCGTACAAAAGAAAAGCAGGAGATGAACATATGGAAAAGGAGATAAGGCAGGGGTACTATGAGGGCGAACGCTCCCTGTTCCAGAGCCGCGGACTGAAGATATACGACACCGTCTTCGGCGAGGGCGAATCCCCGCTTAAGGAAAGCAGAGATATAGAGCTTTACGGCAGTATGTTCAAGTGGAAATATCCCCTCTGGCACTGCGAGAACGTTAAGGCGGAAAACTGCGCCTGGTTCGATATGGCGAGAGCAGGCGTGTGGTATAGCAAAAACGTGGAGATAAAAAGCTGTCTTATTGAAGCGCCGAAAAATTTCAGGCGGTGCGAGGGGCTGAAAATTTCCGATGTGAGTATGCCTAATGCCGCCGAAACGCTGTGGCAGTGCAGTAATGTTAAGCTGAACAAGGTCAGCGCAAAGGGCGATTATTTCGCTATGAACTGCTCCGATATGGAGATAGACGGTTTGGAGCTGTACGGAAACTACTCCTTTGACGGGGCGGAAAACGTGGTTATACGAAACTCAAAGCTGCTGTCAAAGGACGCTTTCTGGAACAGCAAAAATATCACCGTTTATGACAGCTTTATTTCGGGGGAATATCTGGGCTGGAACTCGGAGGATCTGACGCTGATAAACTGTACTGTTGAGAGCCTTCAGGGAATGTGCTGTATAAAAAATCTGGTGATGAAAAGCTGCAAGACGATAAACACCACCCTCGCTTTTGAATATTCTACCGTGAATGCGGAGATAGAGGGGAAGATAGACAGCATTATCAATCCCGCAGGGGGAGTTATCACCGCCGACTGCATAGGCGAGATAATACTTGACAAGGACAAGGTGGACCCCGACAAGACAAAAATAATTTGCAGGAACGGAGGTCCCTGCAAATGCATAGCGGTGTAAAAACGGCGGCGGCGATACTGTCCGCCGTTTTATTCAGCGGGTGTCAATTGTTTGCTGATGATACGGCACAGGCGGGAACTGCGGCGGGAGCCTCGGAAACGGTCATTTCCGAAACCTCCGCCGAAAGCAATATTACCGAAATCGAGGAAGATGATTTGAACATAAGTATCGAAGTGGGCGGAAAGGCATTTTCCGCAGAGCTTTACGACAATGAAGCGGCACAGGCTTTTGCAGAAATGCTGCCGCTGACTCTTGATATGAGCGAGCTGAACGGCAATGAAAAGTACTACTATCTGGACAGTTCTCTGCCCGCCGCGCCCCACGTTCCCGACGGGATAAAGGAGGGGGACATAATGCTGTACGGCTCGGAGTGCGTGGTGCTGTTCTACAAGAGCTTTTCCACCTCGTACAGCTATACGCCGCTGGGAAAAGTCAAGGACGCGCAGAGGCTTGCGCAGGCGCTTGGAACAGGCGGCATTACAGTAACTTTCAGAAAACAGGTGAACCTATGAAATATGATTTTGACAGCGTTATCAACAGGCGGGGGACAGGCTCGCTGAAATGGGACGTTAAGGAAAACGAGCTGCCTATGTGGGTGGCGGATATGGATTTCAAGACTGCTCCCGAAATTACAGAGGCGATAGAAAAGCGGGTTTTGCACGGGGTTTACGGCTATTCCGTTATGCCTGATGAATGGTATGACGCTTATACAAGCTGGTGGAAGGACCGTCACGGACTGGAGATGGAAAGGGACGGGCTTATCTTCTGCACAGGTGTTGTTCCCGCAATATCAAGCGCAGTGCGCAAGCTGACTACTCCCGCAGAAAAAGTGCTGATACAGACCCCCGTTTACAACATCTTTTTCAACTCCATACTGAACAACGGGCGGCAGGTGGAGGAATGTCCGCTGAAATACGAAAACGGCGTTTATGATATTGATTTTGAGGAGCTTGAGGAAAAGCTGTCCGACCCGCAGGTAACACTGATGATACTGTGCAATCCTCACAATCCTGTGGGAAAGATATGGGACAGAAACACTCTTGAAAAGATCGGCGCTCTTTGCGCAAAATACAACGTAACCGTGCTGTCGGACGAGATACACTGCGACATCACCAACCCCGACTGCGCATATGTTCCTTTTGCGTCGGTGAATGAGGAATGCGCAGGGATAAGCGTTACCGCCATCGCGCCCACCAAGGCGTTCAATCTGGCGGGACTTCAGACGGCGGCGGTCTATATAAAGGACAAAAAGCTGCGGCACAAAATGTGGCGCGGGCTGAACACCGACGAGGTGGCGGAGCCGAACGCTTTCGCTGTTACAGCGGCGGTTGCGGCGTTCACAAAGGGCGGCGAGTGGCTGGACGAGCTGAGGGCATACCTTTTTGAGAATAAGCGCATTGTAAGGGAATTTCTGGAAAATGAGCTGCCGCAGGTAAAATTAATGCCCTCGCAGGCGACCTACCTGCTGTGGCTGGACTGCGGGGCGGTTACTGACAGATCCAAGGCGCTGGCGGAATTTATCCGCAGTGAAACGGGACTATTCCTGTCCCACGGCGAACAGTACGGCGGCAACGGAAATCAGTTTTTGCGCCTGAATATCGCCTGCCCGAAACAGGTTCTAAAGGACGGACTTGAACGGCTGAAAACGGGTATAGTAAGGTTCGGAAAATAAAGCGCTGCGGCAGACAACGTGTACCACTGGGGAAAACCTTTCTGAAGAAAGGTTATTCCCCAGACCTCTTTCCAAAGACTTTTAATGATTTTTTCAAATGGGGCGCTGC
>CANQXF010000014.1 GCA_947627695.1 uncultured Ruminiclostridium sp.
TTAAGATCCACGTTTCCCTTTATTCCGTTCACCTTTCCCTCGTGACTGTACTGCCACATATAATATTCAAAATCAACGTCAGGCGGCTGGTCGTTTTCCGTCTGCGCTACCCAGATAGCATAGTGATCTTTCAGCTTAGTATCTATATAATTCTCCAGCTTCAGCCTGAAAGAATACAGCATAGGATAATATCCTTCATTTGCGACCACCTGAAGAAATGCGTCGGATATTTCGGAAATGCTGTCCTCTCCGCTTATCGGCTCTTCCACGTCCATTATGACAGGATATCTTATCTCATAGCCCTCCAGCAGGGAAACGAAGAACTCAGCCTCCTCCACCGCCTGCTCCACTGATTGCGCATAGCTGTAAAAGTAGACTCCCACATTAACTCCGTTTTTTATAGCACCCTCCATATTCTGCCTGAAAAAAGAATCCTCTTTCGGACCTGTTCCATCTATATCCCCTCTGCCCACTCGGATTATGGCAAAATCAATGCCACTCTTCTTGACTTCCGCCCAGTCGATATCGCCCTGTACCCACGATACGTCGATCCCCCTGAGCATGACCTCGTCTTCCTTCGCGAAAAGCTCGGCGGCATACAGCGGGATCTCTCCGTGTTGGGAATCATCGTTTACCGTGGCGTTATCGTCCTCGTAAACCGTTCCCGCGTCGGTATAGGAGCTTCCTTCCCTTAAATTCAGCTTTCCCGCAACGGTGATGACTCCCAGCCTTTCCACCAGAATAGTGCCGCTGCTGTCAACAGCGCCGTCCTTTTCCACGCTGAAATTTCCCGCGACAGTTATATTTCCGCTTTTTTCAACGTACATATTCCCGCTTTGCACCGTGGAGCTGCCCTTTCCGAAATTGACGTCTCCCGCAGCCGTGATATTGCACCCGCTGTTAAAATTGTTTTCGGAAAAAAGATTTACCGCCGCCGAAGGCTTTATATCCAGCAGCCCGCTTACATTGACGAAAGAATTTAAGTCCGAATCAACTCTGCCGTAAACGGAAAGCGTCCCCGTTTCGCCTACGTTTATTTCTCCCAGTGAGCTTATCGAGCTTTCATTTCTCATATTCACGCCGCCGTTTATAGTAAAGACAGCCCCCTCGGCGATTTCCAGCTTAGCTCCGTTTTTCAGCGTCAAAACAGTATCGGCGGGAACAACGGCGTTTTTGCTCAGTCTCACGTTCCCGCTTATTATATAGCTCCTGTGATCCCTCAGCTCAAATATTCCGTCCCATTCCATCTCGGGAGGAGCAGCGAAAACGGCAAAGCCGAAACAGCCCGCAATGCTCAGCACAGCAATAAGCGTGATGAAAAATCTTACCGCTTTCATATCTCTCCTCCTTCAAAAAATCTTATCTTTTCTTATTTTCTCACATTTTCCGACATTTGTAAAGGGGAGAGAAGAAATTTACATAAAAAGCGTATAAAATTTTCTATGTATATTATTCTCCGTTTCCGCTTTTGCCTTTTTCGTCCGAATATTTGTATTTTGAAAGCACGCCGCCGAACCCCAGACATATGATTATTCCCAAAATTCCCAGAATAAACATTGCCAGAGCGCAACCCGCCCCGTTTCCTACCCCAAACAGCGCGGACAGCGTATTATTTTCCGTTTTCATTATCGGCTCGCATACGCTTTCCACCAGCGCTCCGCCGAACAGCATTCCCACAGGAATGGTAAAAAACTGAAAGGTATTTCGGCAGGAATAAACTCTCCCTTGAATTTCCGCAGGAACGGTGCTTCGCAGTATAACGTCCAGATTAGCGCTCATAACAGGCACCAAAATCCACCCGATCACCTGAGCCAAACACCACCACACAGGCGTTCTTGCAAAAGCTAAAACAAAATTTTCCGTTCCCAACGAAAACAGCATTGTGAGATATATCACCCGAACACGGTTTTTCGGAGCAGGCAGGAAGGTGACCATAATGCTCCCCGCCAGCGTAGCGACGCCTGCGCAGGCGGTAACTGTTCCCAGCACATTTTCCCCGCCGTTTTCCATAGAAAGCACATACGGTGGCAAAACAGCGTCAAAAGCCGACGCCGCAAAATTAACTCCCGCCATGAACAGTATGAGAGTCAGTATCATCTTATTCTGCCGCAGATACACCAGTCCCGCCTTCATCTCGTTCAGCAGTGACTTTCCACCCTCATCGGCAAGATCCTTTACCGCCTTTACCGCAGGTATCTTCACAAACATCATCAGCGACAAAAACGCCGCTGCAAAGGTACCCAGATCTGCTAAAATAACTCCGTCCATTCCCGCTATTGCAAACAACGCTGCGGCAAACACGGGACTGAGTATTGTGACAAGGGAATTTGACAGCGACCTTAAACCGCTTGTCCTTTGATACTGTTCTTTTGGAATTATCAGCGTCATCGCCACGTCGCTTGCAGGTTGCTGGACAGTATTCATCAATCCTCCTACTGCGTTTAGGATATACAGATGAACAGGTAGCAGCAAATCTGCTTTCAGCAGTATCAGCACTATCACTGAACAACACGCCGCCAGCGTGTCGCAAACAAGCATAGTTTTCTTTTTGTCCCACCTGTCGCTGAGCGCGCCCGCAAAAATGCTCATAACAACATAAGGCGCATAGGAGCATACCGACAAAAGCGCCGTTTGCAGCGCAGAACCCGTCTTTTCATAAAGCCACAGTGTCAGCGCAAAGGCAGTCATTGCACTGCCAAGCTGAGAGAGCGACTGAGTAGACCAGAGAATAAAAAAGGTTTTCAAGCCTTTGAATGTGTTTTTCATAATAACTTTGCTCCTTTGATTTTATTTTCACAAATAAGCAAAGTCTGAGGAGCCGTTATGTGCTAAGCTCCATACAGTTATCCTCAGACTCTGTATGGAGCAAAATCAATGATAAGCATTATATTTTCCTTCTTGTTTTAAATCAAAGCGTGAACTTACCCGGGTGCTGTACCTTTCTCCACTGGATATATTCCTCGTAAGTCCCCTGCATATCGTAGCTGCCGTTTTCGGTTATCTCGATTATCCTGTTCGCCACCGTCTGCACTATCTCGTGGTCGTGAGAGCAGAACAGCACGTTCCCCTTGAAATCCGACAAACCGTTGTTCACCGCCGTAATGCTTTCCAAATCGAGGTGGTTAGTGGGCTGATCAAGCATAAGCACATTTGACTTGAACAGCATCATTCTGCTGAACATACATCTCACCTTTTCGCCGCCAGACAGCACGTTTACGGGCTTGAACACGTCGTCCCCGCTGAACAGCATTCTCCCTAAAAATCCTCTCAGATATGTTTCGGTGGTATCTTCGCTGTACTGCCTTATCCAGTCAAGGATAGACAGCTCACAGTTATTGAAAAAGTGGTCGGAATCAACAGGGAAGTAGCTTAAAGAAGTTGTGCTGCCCCACTTAAATGTTCCGCTGTCAGGCTCCATTTCTCCCGCCAGTATCTTGAACAGTGTAGTCACCGCCGCAGGATTTTCCGCAAGGAACGCCACCTTGTCCGTTCTTCCAAGCGTAAACGACAGATCATTCAGCACCTTAACGCCGTCCACAGTCTTGGTCAGTCCCTCTACCTGCAAAACGTCCTTTCCCACCTCACGTTCAGCCTCAAAGCTGATAAAGGGATAACGCCTGCTTGAGGCGGGCATTTCCTCAACGGTCAGCTTATCCAACAGCTTTCTTCTTGAAGTAGCCTGCCTTGACTTCGATTTATTTGCAGAGAAGCGTTGGATAAAGCTCTGCAATTCCTTTATTTTTTCTTCTGTCTTTTTGTTCTGCTGTTTTATCATTCTTTGTATGAGCTGGCTGGATTCGTACCAGAACTCATAGTTGCCCACATACATTTTTATTTTGTTGTAGTCGATATCCACAATATGCGTGCATACGTTGTTGAGGAAGTGTCTGTCATGGGAAACGACAATGACCGTTCCGAAATATTCCGCCAGAAAATCCTCAAGCCACGCCACAGCGTCAATATCCAGGTGGTTCGTCGGCTCGTCCATAAGGATTATATCGGGATTTCCGAACAAGCACTGCGCCAAAAGTACCTTTACCTTGTCGTTGCCGCTTAAGCTGCTCATCTGACTGAACATTATATCTTCGGGAAGTCCCAGCCCCTGCACTAACTTTGCGGCGTCGCTCTCCGCCTCCCAGCCGTTCAGCTCCGCAAATTCTCCCTCCAACTCAGATGCCTTTTCTCCGTCCTCATCGGAAAAGTCCTCCTTTGCATAAAGCGCCTCTTTTTCCTTCATAATGTCGTACAGCCGTTTGTTGCCCATTATAACGGTATCCTGCACCGTGTATTCGTCAAAAGCAAAGTGGTCCTGCTTAAGTACCGACATACGCAGATTTTTCGGTATCGTGACTTCCCCCGAGGTAGGCTCCAGCTCGCCGTTGAGTATTTTCAAAAAGGTGGATTTTCCTGCACCGTTCGCTCCGATAACGCCGTAGCAGTTTCCCGCTGTAAAAAGCAGGTCAACGTCCTTGAAAAGCGTCGCTCCGCCAAATTGCAGACTTACGTTTGAAACAGTTATCATATCTTATCCTTTCCTTATCCTTTCCTTGTCCTTTATTTCTTTATTTTTTATAAACTCATACTTTTCTATAATATCACAAAATCACCTTTAAAGTCAATCCCCAAAAGAAAAAACATCTTTTTCCGCCCGTTAAGGAACAGCCTGTTTTTTTCGTATTAAAATCAACAATCAATAAAACTTTTTTTGTGAAAGTTTTGTTAAAACTGTTGATAATATACATAAATTATGGTATAATCTCACATAGATGTATACATTTATATTTTTGTGAGGGAACTCAAAAATGAAAAAGAATACTTTCAGATTTATCAGCTCCTTATTTCTGGCAGGAACAATGCTTTTCACAGCGTCAGGCTGTTACTTTTTCCCTGATGAAGAGCCTATTCTTGAGCCGCCCACCCTTGACGTATCGGACGTTGTATACAATACATATACCGCTGTCAGAAAGGATATAGTGGACCAAAGCATACAAAGCGGCTATGTTATCTCAAGCAAGGAAACGGAATGTTACTTCACCCAGTACACAGGTCAGCTTAAAAACATATATGTAAATCCCGGCGATTTTGTGGAAGAAGGGGACTTGCTTGCAGAGTTTAACAACGGAGCGATAGAGTACACCCTTGAGATACAGAAGAAAAAGGTGGAGCTTGCCCAGCTTAATTACAACAACTCAGGTTCGGCGGCGGACAGGCTTCAGCTTGAAATAGAGCAGAACACCCTCGACCAGTATCAGGCGGAATACGACGGCGGGCATATATACGCTCCCGTGGCTGGTCAGGTCTCCTTTGTCAAAACGCTCAATCCAGGCGATGAAGTGAACCCTTACGACGTCATCATAAGGATAGTCGACCCCGACCAACTTTGCGTCAGCATAGACACCACCAGCATAACTGATTATTACGTTGACGAAAAGGTATCTGTTGCCGTAAACGGCGAGACCTACGACGGCGTTATCCTGCGCACTCCCCGTGAAGAGATAGAGGAGGGGGACGAAAGCGCAAGCAACGTTTTTGTCGGTTTTGTAAACGATTCCCCCGGCTTCGGCTGTCTTGGAACGATAGCCAGCGTCACCAAGGTAAAATCTGTCTCCGAAAATGCGGTAGTCATTCCAAAGCATATCGTAAAGTACACTGACGACCGCACATACGTTCAGGTCCTCCGTGACGGCGTAAAGGTTGAGGTAGATATTGTCACAGGCATAGAAAACGCCACCGAGATAGAAGTAGTTTCAGGACTTGAAGAAGGGGAAAAGGTAATAGTAAAGTGACCACTTGCTGCGTATAAAAAGTATACTGTCAAAAAAGGAAGGATTGATTTCAGTCTTGTTCACGATACTTTTCAGGAAAATGCGAAATACCAAATGGATGGTATTATGCCTCTTTTTGGGATTTCTGATGGCGGCGGGAATGATGAGTACCGTCCCTATATATATGGACGCCTCTCTCCAGCGTGTCCTTATCAAGGAAATGGAGGAGTACCAGCTAAATACCGGTTATTATCCCGGCAGATACATAGTTACCCGCACCCTTGCTATGGGCGTTGCTCCCGAGGATCAGCAGAGATTTCTCTCCGACTTTCCCTCGATAGTTGCAGGACAGGTATCAGATGTGGGAATACCCGTTGAAAATCACAAGACGGTCGTATCCGACAATCTTCTTTACCTTCATTACGGAAATGGGAGCAATGCTCCCGCATCCCGTATCCGCATTATGGGAATGAGTGGTATTGAGGACCACATCACTATGGTCCAGGGCGAGATGTACAGTGACGGCATAGCCGACGACGGAAGCTATGAGGTGATACTCAACGAGGAAGCTGCCAGAACTCTCGGCATAGTCTGCGGCGAAACTTATCAGATAGAGCCTATGGACACAACGCAAAGCAGCTTTTCCATCAAAGTGACAGGCTTTTTTATCCAGTCCGATATGCAGGACAGCTATTGGTCCGAGGATCTGCTTAATTATGTGGGCAGCGTTTTCGTACCCTTTGAATTATACTCCGATATGGTGGGAAAACAGCTTTGCGACGTTGTTGACATAAGCGTGAATTACAATCTTGATTATCATTCCGTAAATATGAATGCCATCAGCTCCATTTCCGAGGAACTTAACAACGACTTTGATTTTTATTCCTCAGAGCTTGACGCAGAGCTTGAAATGGGCTCCGCAAGCATAATCGCCAGCTACGTCGAGCGTGCGCAAAGCCTGACCGCTATTCTTTGGGCGATACAGATACCCACAATGGTAATGCTTGCATTCTACCTGTTCATGGTATCTCAGCTTAACGTAGAGCAGGAGCGCAACGAGATAGCCGTCCTGAAATCCAGAGGCTCCAGTCCGGGGCAGATATTCAGGCTTTACGCAATGGAAGCGGGCATACTTGGACTTGTAACGTTCCTTGTCGCCCCGCTGATTGGTCTGTTGCTGTGCCGTTTCCTCGGCGTCAGCAACGGCTTTATGGAATTTGTAAACAGAACGGGGATTGCCGCCAAGCTGTCAACCACCGCTTTCCTGTATTCACTTTTAGCAGTAGCAGTATTTTTCATCACAACAATGCTCCCAATAATCCCCGCTTCACGGGTCACAATAGTCCAGTATAAGCAAAGCAAGACAAAGGTAAAAAAAGCGTCTGTCTGGGAGCTTTGCGGAATAGATTTTCTTCTGATAGGAATAGCGGTAGTATTCTACTATTTATACAAATATATGGTAGATGAAGCGATAAATAACGGAACCTTTAAGGCGACAGGGCAGATAGACCCGCTTATCTTCATCTTCTCCACCTGTATGATCTTAGGATTGGGACTTTTGTTTGTTCGTATCTACCCTTACATTCTCAAGCTAATCTATCTGATAGGAAAGCTGTTCTGGACTCCCGCGCAGTATATGGCGCTTACCACAGTTTCCTGCGCAGGGGGAAGCAGAGAGCGTTTCCTTATGCTGTTCCTGATACTCACCTTTGCCTGCGGACTTTTCTCCGCAAACACCGCCCGTGCTATCAATAACAACAAAGAGGATATGATATACTATCAGAATGGCGCTGATATAACCCTTATGGAATATTGGGAGGAAGAGGACTACTCTACCGAGTTATCGACCTCCTCCACGGTATATCGTGAACGTGACATCTCCCGTTATGAGGAGTTGGGCGGCGTAGAATCCGTTACAAAGGTCTTTACCAAGGACAAAGATGACGTCAAAATCAACTCTCTGAGCAAACACAGCGCACTTGCTGCCCATTTTCCGCCTACTCAGCTTATGGCGATAGAGCCTGAGAAATTTGCAAAAACAGCCTGGTTCCGCGACGACCTTCTCCCGATCCATTGGTACAATTACTGCAACGCGCTGACAAATTACAAATCGGGAGCGATAATCTCCTCAGAGCTTGCGGCGAATACTGACACGGAAATAGGCGATCAGCTAAGCATATCCTGGAGTGGCAACGACCCTCTCGAAGTCACCGTCCTGGCGATCGTGGACTGGTGGCCCGGAATGAATCCTGGAATGTACTGTGTGTTGAACTACAGCTACGTTTACGACAACACAAATCTAGAGCCTTACGAGATATGGCTGAAGCTGGCTGACGGTGCCTCCACCGAGGAGCTTTACAATGAGATGGATGAAAAGCGTCTGCCTATCGAAACTCTTCAGGACAGCGCCCAGCAGCTTATAAATCAGAAAAATCAGCCCGACCTTCAGGGAATGAACGGCGGACTTACCTTAGGTTTTATCATAACGATGATAATGGCGATGATAGGCTTCCTTATCTACTGGATACTTTCCATAAAGAGCAGGACTCTGCAATTCGGTATTCTCAGAGCTATGGGTATGACCATGCGGGAAATAATCACGATGCTCGGCTATGAACAGATCTTGGTATCAGGCGCCTCAATAGCGATGGCTTTCGTTATCGGCGGCATTACCAGCGACATCTTTGTTCCCGTGTTCCAGAATATGTACGACGTGGTAAATCAGATACCTCCATTCATCGTTTCCGCTTCCGCAAGCGATTACATCAAGATATACGTTCTCATCGTCCTTATGCTTGGCGGCGGATTTGCGATACTTGGCGGCATAATCAGGAAGATAAACATCAACAAGGCTCTGAAGCTGGGAGAGGATTGATATGCCTACTCCTCAGATGCAAAAGATACTCGGCTATATGCGAAAAGCCGTGGAGACCTACGACCTCATTCAGAAAGGCGACCGCATAGCCGCCGCCGTTTCAGGCGGGAAGGACAGCCTTGTTATGCTTGCGGCATTGGCTCAGCTCCGACGCTTTGAGGGAATGGACTTTCAGCTTTTCGCCGTGACAGTCGACCCTCGCTTTGGCGGCAGGGAAGGGGATTATTCCGCCGTAAAAGCCTTGTGCGACGAGCTTGAAGTCTCCTACCGAATTGAACCTACTGATATTGCTCAGATTGTCTTTGACGTAAGAAAAGAACCTAACCCCTGCTCTCTCTGTGCCAGAATGCGCCGTGGAGCGCTTCATCAGCTTTGTCAGGAGCTTGGCTGCAACAAGCTGGCGCTGGGACATAACAATGACGACGTCGTTGAGACCTTTGTGATGAACCTTTTTCAGGAGGGAAGGCTTGGCTGCTTCGCTCCGAAAAACTATCTCACAAGGCGTGAGATAACCGTCATCAGACCCCTATGCCTTGCCCCTGAGATTAAAGTTATCTCCGCCGCAAAGCACAGTGAGCTTCCCATAGTCGTTTCCCCCTGCCCTGCCGACAAGCACACCAAACGCCAGCAGATCAAGGAATGGCTTGATTCTATGGAGCGCGGCGACCACGGCTTTAAAGAGCGTCTTTTCGGGGCGATGTGCCGTGCCGAGCTTGACGGCTGGGGAAATTTTACCGAAAAAAATAATTGAAACAGAGTGTAAATTATATTGCAAAAGGCTTTGAAATATGATAAAATATTTGTGTAAGTTTTTGACTGCGCCTAAACAGTGAAATTCGCCCGCGTCTTACTATTGCAAAAAGGAAAGTCGGTGATCTCCATGTACTGCCTTTGGCTGAACGGAACAAAGGTCTATGACCTTGAACAGCTTAAAGCGGCCTTTGACCCAAAGGCTTTGGAGTTATACCTTCTTGGCGGGGGACTTGTCCGCTGGCTTTCCGACTGCGGCGAGACCGAGCTTGCACAAAAGGCGGCGCAGATAGACTCAACATATGACATACACCGTCAGCTTGCGGAAATTTTCGGTATGCCCTATGCTTCTGAGGAGCCTGAGCCAATCACCACAGACGTTCCTCAGTCAGAGCCTGCACAGAATTTATCCTCTTTCAACTCAAGCTTTGACATATCCACATTCGGCTCCTTTAATTCTTCCTATAATTTATCCTCCTTTGAGCTTACCTCTTTTGGCGGGATCTACACATCTTTCCTTACAGGCAGTTTTTCCCACGAATATGAGTACGAATACGAAAGCGGCTATTTTTCCGCCAACAGCTTTAACGTCGGCAGCTTTTCAAGCAACAGTTTTTCTCACAGCAGCTTTTTCAGCGGCAGCTTTGTTTTCGGCGAATTTAAAGGGCTTTCCTCACAGCATATGTCCCATGATCTAACACCACAGCAAAAGGTAAGGATAAATCTTTCCTCCTGCCCTCTCAACCGTTACGGCTACGGTATACATATCGTGTAAAAAGGGGAAGAAATGCAAGCGTTTCACATAATTTCAACAGCGCCTTATTTTGCAGAACACAAAAACGGCGCTTATTTTATGGATAAATTCGAGCTTTACAGCGCTGCTCTTTCAGCGCTGAACTGGCGCAGCTTCGGCGGCGAGATAACTCTTGATGTCGACAAAGTGGGGGAAAAATACATAAATTCTCTGGGAATATCCTCCTTGTGGAACAAGATCCTGCCCATTGTCCCCGACGATCTGGAGGGTATTGACCCCAAAATGTTCTGGGCGGCAGGAAAGCTACTGGCATTGAGAGAAATGCCGGCTCCCACCGTAATGATAGATACAGATTTCATTATCTGGAAAAAACCTGAACTTCCTCCCGATAAGATAGTTGCCGTTCACAGAGAGGATTTGAACCCCTCTGTATATCCTCCGTTTGAATATTTTAAGTTAAATCGTTCATTTTTTAGAAACGATATGAACGAAAAAGCTCTGCCATTAAACACAGCATTTCTCTACATTCCCGACGAGAGCTTCAAGCAGTATTATGTGAACCGAGCCATCGCTTTTATGAAATCTGCTCAGCCCTGCGACGACCGCCTGCGTTATATGGTCTTTGCGGAACAGCGCTTGCTTTCGATTTGCGCCGAGGAGCTGAATATAGGCGTTCAGACCCTCATGGACAAGGACGAGCTGTTCTTCCCGCAGAACGATTACACCCACCTCTGGGGCGCAAAACAGGTAATGCGGGAAAACAGCGGCGCACTGAACGACTTTTGTCAGCGCGCAAGAGAAAGGATAACCCGTGATTTTCCTGATTTTTCTTATATAATACCATTAATAGAAGCCTCATTTTTGCAGTAATTTTCTTTTTCACATGATTTTTAAAATCCTGTATATCCTTTCATACAGCGGAAATATAAGCCGCTGTATTTTCTTTTTAACTATTCGGGGGTTGCAAAAAGCCAATTTATCTGTTATAATATAAAAAATGTTACCGTTTTGTAATAATTTTTAGGGATTTAGCGTAATGAAAAATACTGAACATAATTCCTTCCTCAGCACTGCAGTTACTGCAGTCTCGCTGTTCGGAAGGTACATAACAAGAACCATTTACATAGTCCTATGCTTTATCGGCAAAGGAATAAGCACCATAACAAAAGGGATCTGGGGTCTTTCCCGCAGGTTTCGCCGCTGGGGCGTCAAGCAGCTGAAAAGATTCGGCGAATTTCTTGTCAGAATTGTCATAAAAGCAAGGGCAAAGCTCCTTCTTCCTTTTAAAGAAGCGGCGAGAGCAAGAGCTAAAAACGGCGGGCGCCTTTCGTTTAAAGACGGTTTTTCGATCGTAGGAAAGGTGCTTTTCGGCAAAAACGGCGTAGTTGTCACTCTTTTTAATATTGCGATACCTATTTTCAGCGTTTTCTTCCTGCTCAGCGTTATCACCTACTCCAGCTCACTTAATTATGCCGTAAAATTGACCGTCAACGGACAGTTTTTAGGTTATATCGAAAGCGAACAGGTCTTTCTTGACGCGCAGGAGGTCCTTCAGGACAGAATAAGTGTTTTCGGCAGTGACGTCAATGTAAAGGCGGAGCCTTCTTATTCGATAGAGCAGATAGGTTACAGCGACACTCTCAATAAGTATCAGATAGTTGACCTTATCCTGCGCAATTCAGGCGTCAGCCTTGATTACGGATACGGATTTTACATAAACGACAGGTTTTACGGCGCCTTGCTCGATTCCACAAAGGTAAAGGAAACTCTTGACGCTCTTCTTGACGAGTATAAAACCAACGATGAAAGCGAAAAGGTTGCCTTTGTGGACGACATTCGCTTTGACGAACCCGGCCTTTATCTTTCCGAAAGTATAATCGACGAGGACTGGCTTATCGACCTGATAACAGGCAAGCGCCAGGAAGCTATGTATTACGAGGTAGAGTTCGGCGACAGTTCTCTTTATATCGCAAATCTTCTCGGCATGTCCGTAAGCGAGCTTGAGCTTATGAACCCGGGATTTTCCACCGAGGACCTTCACGTGGGGGATAAAATAAAATACAGCGAGGAAGTCCCCTACCTTTCCGTCAGCATCACAAGGACAGAGGTATATAACGTCCAGTCGAACTATTCCACCGAAACTTATAATGACAACACGATATACGAAGGCTCCTCACGAAAGATGAGGGAAGGGGAATACGGCGAGAACCGTGTTACCGCAGACGTAACTTATGTAAATGGCAAAGAAACGAACCGCACTGTAAAACAGGTTACCGTTGTAAAAGAGCCTGTCAGCGAGCTTATCGCCATAGGCACCAGACCCACTCCCGCAGGCACCTTCAAGGACGAGACCGCCGCATTTGGAAAGCTCCTCTGGCCCGCCAACGGCGGCTACATCAGTCAGTGGACACAGTGGGACGGCGGTTACAGCAGTCACGTGGGAATAGATATAGCGGGCATAAACTACGGCGATCCTGTTTATGCGGGAGCCAGCGGAATAGTTACTTTCGCAGGCTCGTATTACGGACTTGGAAATTACATTGAAATATACCACCCCGATCTGGGCATAACCAGCGGCTACGCTCACAACAGCGCTATCTACGTTACCGTAGGTCAGCAGGTATCACAGGGCGAATGTATAGCGGGCGCAGGTCAGACGGGAAGAGCATACGGCGTTCATATTCACCTTGCCGTAAAGGTAAACGGCGTAAACGTAAATCCCAGAAACTACCTCGACTATTCAGGTCACCCGATAAATATTTTCTGATAAATTTAAAGCAGACTCATACGTCTGCTTTATTTTTTAAAAGCACAAAAGTATACAAGAAAAGTATACAATTATTGTATAAAATTCTATTGTAAAAAGCGGACAAAAGTGGTATAATTTAGAAAAGCGATAAAATGCCTTTTTCTGCAAAAGCTAATTAAAACATTTCCGAAAGGATAGCATAAAAATGGAAACCCCCTCAAATCTGATAAAGGAACGCTATAACGTTGGCGGAATGACCTGCTCCGCCTGCTCCGCCCACGTCGAAAAAGCAGTGAGCAAGGTAAACGGTGTCGTCAAAGCAGAAGTAAATCTCCTCACTAACTCTATGACCGTTCAGTACGACCCGTCGGTCTGCGGTAAAAACGACATAATCCGCGCAGTAGAGGAGGGCGGCTACACCGCCTCTCTCCCAACTCCAAAAAGATCCGAGGAAAAACGTGAAAGTCCCGCCGAGCTGCGTCAGCGTGAGTTCAAGTCAATGCGCAACCGCCTTATACTGTCCATAATATTTTTAGTCCCTCTTTTTTACATCTCAATGGGACATATGCTGGGACTTCCTCTGCCCTCCTTTTTGCACGGTGTGGAAAATTCCCTTATTTTCGCCTTTACGCAGCTTCTCCTCGCCCTGCCTATCGTGCTGATAAACAAGCATTATTTTGTCAACGGCTTCCGCAATCTGATAAAAGGCTCGCCAAATATGGACACGCTGATAGCCTTAGGCTCAGGCGCTGCCCTTGTTTACGGCATCTTTGCGATATACCGCATAGGCTGGGGCTTGGGACACGGCGATACCGCCCTTGCCGAAAAGTATATGATGAGCCTTTATTTTGAAAGCTCAGGCACTATCCTCACCCTTATTTCGGTGGGAAAAATGCTGGAGGCGCGGGCAAAGGGAAAAACCTCCTCTGCAATAGAAAAGCTACTTGACCTTGCCCCAAAAACGGCGGTAGTGGAGCGTGACGGCGTTGAACTTACCGTTTCACCCGACGAGATAGCAAAGGACGACATCGTGATAGTCAGAGCAGGCGAAAGCGCAGCCGTAGACGGAATTATCGTTGAAGGCAGCGGCACTCTCGACCAGTCAGCAGTCACAGGCGAAAGCATAGGCGTAGAAAAAACAGTTGGCGACAGTGTTATCGCCGCCTCGATAAATAAAAGCGGCTACTTTAAAATGCGAGCCCAGCGTGTAGGCGACGACACGACGCTGGCTCAGATAATCCGCCTTGTAGAGGACGCCACAGGCTCAAAAGCTCCCATAGCAAAGCTGGCGGATAAAATAAGCGGAATTTTTGTCCCCGTTGTGATAACGATAGCAGTAATAGCGGGAATTGCGTGGCTTATAGCTGGCGAGACCGCCGAGACCGCCCTTTCCACCGCTATCTCCGTACTTGTCATCTCTTGCCCCTGCGCCTTGGGACTTGCAACTCCCGTTGCGATAATGGCAGGAACAGGCAAAGGCGCAGAAAACGGTATTTTGATAAAATCTGCCGCCGCCCTTGAAACTGCTCATAAAGTTAAAGTGGTTGTAATGGACAAAACAGGCACAATAACCACAGGCAAGCCCTCCGTCACCGCCTTGAAGCCTGCTGACGGCATAACGGAAGCTCATCTGCTCACCGTTGCCGCAAGCCTTGAGAAAAAATCCGAACACCCCTTAGCCGAGGCAGTCCTTGCCTGCGCCGAGGAAAACAAGATAACTCTTTCCCCCGCCGAGGACTTCAAGGCAGTTTTCGGCAAAGGCGTGTCCGCAGTGATAAACGGTAATACCTGCCTTGCAGGCAACGCCGCTTTACTTGCCGACAATAACATTTCTCTCCGTGAATGGCAGTCCGCCGCTGATAGTCTTGCCGACGAGGGCGCAACGCCCCTGTTCATCACCGAAAACGGCAACGTTATCGGCATTATCGGCGTAGCCGACACAGTAAAGCCTACCGCTGCCGAAACCATTTCTGAGCTTAAATCAATGAACATTCAGGTGGTAATGCTCAGCGGCGACAACAAGCGCACCGCTGAAGCTGTAGGGAAGCGTTTGGGCATTGACCGAGTGATCTCCGAAGTCCTCCCCCAGGACAAAGAACGTGTTATCCGTCAGCTTCAGGAGGAAGGAAACCTTGTGGCAATGGTAGGCGACGGGATAAACGACGCTCCCGCCCTTGCCCGCGCCGATGTGGGAATGGCGATAGGCGCAGGCACAGACATAGCCATAGACAGCGCCGACATCGTTCTTATGAAAAACAGCCTGCTTGACGTTTCAGGCGCAATTTCCCTCAGCAAAGCCGTAATGCTCAATATAAAGGAAAATCTTTTCTGGGCGTTTTTCTACAACGCTTTGGGAATACCCCTTGCGGCAGGCGCATTCGTGCCGCTTTTAGGCTGGCACCTTGACCCTATGTTCGGCGCGCTCGCCATGAGCCTGTCCAGCTTTTGCGTAGTGATGAACGCCCTGCGCTTAAAGCTGTTCAAATTCAAGCACAAAACCGCAGAGCAGTCATCTGCTCCTGCGGAAAATAATAAAATCACAGTGAAAGGAAATAATGAAATGACAAAAACAATAATAGTTGAAGGAATGAGCTGCGGACATTGCGTTGCTCATGTGGAAAAAGCCCTTAACGCCATCGACGGCGTTACCGCCAAGGTAGACCTTGAAACCAAGACCGCCGCCGTTCAGCTTTCAAAGGAGGTTTCCGACGAAGCTCTCCGCAAAGCAGTGGAGGACGCAGGTTACGAAGTATCTTCAATAAGCTGAAAAAAGAAAACAAAAAAGGCTCGATTTTAAATCGAGCCTTTTTTATTATAGTATCAATCCAGAATTTTCCATAAAACCACAGCAATAAAAGCAACCGCAAGCAGCAAAAACTGGAAAACCCTTTCCTTTTTCCCAGAAACGACTTCGGCGGGAATACCGTGCAGCCTTGCCCAGATACAGAAGAGCTGTATATTATAACAGGATAAATTCAGCCTGAAGCTTCCGCACAGCTTTTTCCCGTAGCGGTCGTACAACGCCATAGACCCCTCAGTGTTTACAGTCACCTTGTCAATATCGTTATAGTAATATTCTTTTTTCCCGATTTTGATAGTATCGCCGTCAATAAATATGCTTTTCCCCACCTTAAAGGGCGCAAGAAGGCTGTTTTTCAAAATTGCGTCTATCGCTTCGGAGCTTCCTTCTCCCTTAAGCAGGTCGATCATATCCTGTATCTTTTTGTATCTTACGGCAGAGGCGTTGACAATGTCCATATTTTCCTCCGAAATTTTCATTCTAACTGTATTTTATCA
Organism: uncultured Ruminiclostridium sp.; assembly: GCA_947627695.1. Lineage (GTDB taxonomy): Bacteria > Bacillota > Clostridia > Oscillospirales > Ruminococcaceae > Ruminiclostridium_E. The sequence goes on from CANQXF010000014.1 coordinate 16,191, forward strand.
TATTTAACTCCAATGTCAACCAAAATTTTTTTAAAAAATTTTAAATACTGTATTGACAAACAATATTATATGCTGTATAATATTGTTTGAAAAATAAAAATACTTGTTGAAACAAACAGAGGAACTCACAAAATGCTTGGTCACATCGGTATACATCTTGAACATAAAAAAGAATTAAAAAATGAAAGGTAACGCACGACAAATGGACCTGACAAGAAAGCAATACATATCCTCCTGCGAAATATCCGTATTGGAAACCGCTGTATTGGGCGGTTATCCGCAGAAATTTGCCATAGAGGGCAAGCGTTCGGACTTACCCGTTATCCTTTGCCTTCACGGCGGACCCGGTATGCCCATACCTTTTTCCATAGGCTGTCGCGGGCTTTTCCCGAACCTTACGGATAACGCTGTAATGGTTTATTGGGATCAGTTAGGCTGCGGCATAAACAACCATATCATTGATAACAGTTTTGCCATTGACAGCTTTGTACAGATGACAACAGACCTTGTCCGATACCTTAAAACACGCTTTCCAGATAATAAGCTGTATCTTTTCGGTACCTCGTGGGGCAGTATACTTGCTCTGCGCTGTGCACTGCTTACCCCTGAGCTTATCAACGGCGTTGTGACAAACGGTCAGGTGCTTACCCCTCCAATGCTGTCAGATAACGCCTTTAATGCGATTGAAGCCTCGTCTGCACCTACGAAAAAGAAAATTCTCGCCCGAGAGTTCCGACAGCGGAAAACCGCCCTTTCAGCCAAAGAAACAGCAATTTTATCGGGAATTATAAGAAAGTACACCGATGGCTACAACAACCGCAATTCAAAGCCCGCCCCAATAGGAAGCATAATAAAGGGTCTGCTCACAAGTCCTGATTATCGTTTCAAGGATTTCACATCGACAGTAAATAACGGTTATTCTAAAAATGAAAGTCTGATAAAAGAAATGACTTCAATAGACCTGAGAGACGCTCTTACCAAAGTATCCATACCCTATCATATTTTTCAGGGCGAAACAGACATAGTAACAGACACGAAAGAAGTGACGGCATTTTTAAATACCTGCTCAAATCCAAATATAACCTATACAGTAATTCCCGACAACGGTCATCTGCCTTCAGAAACGGCAATGAACGAAATAATGTATTATATATTCAAAACAGCAAAATAACTGACCCCGCACGGAGGTGATACAATGACATTTCCAATATCCGCCGCACTTCTTGACGCGCTTGTCTTAGCGGTAGTCGCCCGTGAGGATACCTACGGCTACCGTATAACGCAGGACATACGCTCCGCCGTGGAGGTGTCGGAATCCACTCTCTATCCTGTTTTGCGGCGACTGCAAAAGGAAGATAACCTTGAGACCTACGACCGCGAATTTCAGGGAAGAAACCGCCGATATTACCGCATAACGCCAAAAGGCAGAGCAATGCTTGAGCTTTACCGTGAGGAATGGAAGCTGCACAGGCGGAAGATCCAAGACATACTTTTATCCCAAGGAGAGGAGAAAAACACAGATGAACAAATATGAATTTCTTTCACAGCTCAGAAACGAGCTGTCCTCCGTATCTCAGGAGGAGCGTGATGCGGCGATGAGTTATTATGAGGAATTTTTCAGCGACGCAGGGGAGGAGAATGAACAGGCGGTCATCGCAAGCCTCGGCTCGCCTCACGATCTGGCGCAGTCCATAATAAGTGAAAACAGCAAGGACGCTCAGCCGCAGACTGAATTTGAAAATGAAAGCAACAACAGCGGCTTTACCCCTCCGCCCACACAGGCTCAGCGAACGGGAATGACGGGCGGGCAGACAGCGCTGATAATTATTCTTGCCATTCTTTCGCTTCCCATATGGATAGGCTTGCTGTCCGCTGTTTTCGGTATTGTCGCAGGGCTTTTCGGTGCTTTCATAGGAATAACCGCCGCCCTTGCCGCATGCGTTGTGATATTCCTTTCGGTAGCCGTCACCTTCTTTGTACACGGCGCATTTGAGGCGGGAATTTTCAGTCTGGGATTTTCCATTTTCTGCGCGGGACTTTTCCCACTGGCGATAGTTCCTTTATGCAAATTGCTTGTAAAGCTGGTAAAGGTCTGCTGTCAGGGAATAGCGTCACTTTTCAGAAAACTCACAGGAAAAAAGGGGGTAGCGTAAAATGTGCAAGGGAGCAGTAAAATATATAGTAGGCGGCTGTATGGTGGCCGCAGGAATAATACTTATGCTTATAGGAACGTTCGCAGGCGGATTTTCCGTTTTCGAAGCCTTCCGTGACGGCATATTTATTGATGGAAACGGAATACATTTCAGCTCCGACGAGGACAGGGAAGACAAATCACAGGAATTGCCTACTGAGAACATAAAAAATCTCAAGGTGGAATTTGACTGGGGTGAAATGACAGTGCGTTCCGACAAAACCGATAAAATCCTTATAAACGCCGAGAACATCGACCCGCGGCACTATTCCTGCGAACAGGGAAACGACGGCACGCTGAAAATAACCTATAAACGCGGCTTTGCGCTATTCAGCTTTTCTTCCGACGCCAAAATAGAGATAGTAGTCCCCGAAAGCCTTTCCTTTGACAGAGCCGATATTTCAAAAGGCGCAGGAAAAATGAATATATCGGGCATTTCAGTCAATGACCTGATAATTGAGAACGGCGCGGGCGATACAACGGTCGAAAAAATAACAGCGCAAAACATCAAAATATCCAAAGGCGCTGGAAATATAGCTTTTTCCAACTCTACCGCTGATACCCTGAGCCTTGAAAACGGCGCAGGAGAAACGACTTTGACCGGCGTTGACCTTAAGGGAGGATTTACCCTTGACGGCGGCGCAGGAGCTGTAAAAGCCGCCGACGTGACCTGCGGCGGTATGGACGTTGACCTTGGCGTAGGTGAATTTACCTTTACAGGTACGCTTAACGGCAATGCCGACATAGACTGTGGCGTGGGAGAGGTAAAAATGACCCTTTACGGCGACGAAAAGGATTACGATTTCCAGGTGGACGGCGGCGTGGGAAAAATAACCACCCCCGGACGTCATCAGGACGCTGAATATGTATTCAAAATCGACGCAGGAGTAGGCGCGGTAGACATAACTGTTATTGAGAAAACCGATTAAAGGAGATGATCATATGCCAAAAAAACTTTACAAGATCGAGCAGGGAAGAATACTCTGCGGAGTATGCGGCGGCATAGGCGAATACCTGAACCTTGACCCCAACATAATCCGCCTGATAACGATACTGATAGGGATTTTCACGGCGTTTTTCCCTCTGCTTATCGCTTATGTCATTATGGCTTGTATTCTTCCCGACAAATCAATGACATTCTGATTTTCTTCTCATTGAACCAAAACTTTGACCAAAAGACTGCTGTTTTATGCTTTTTGCACAAACAGCAGCCTTTTATTGTTTAAAATACTTCATTTTTATTATATATATTTACAATAATATTCAACAACAAAATTCAAAAAATATATAATATATTCAAATTCGGATTTTTGAAAAATTAAGAGCAACAATTTGCATTGTGCATTTTCGCTGAATATAATAAAACCATACCAACCGAAAGGAAGCATCAGATATGGAACGCACAACAAACACAAAAATACTTAAGATAGTGACAGTGGGACTTATGGCTGCGCTTGTCTATGTAGGAAACTACCTTTCCATCCCCGTTCCCAATGGACTTTTAGTCAGCCGCATACATTTAGGAAATTCAATGTGCCTTTTAGCGGGACTTTTGTTCTGCGGAAGTACAGGCGGTATTGCCAGCGGCATAGGCGGTGCGCTTTACGACCTGTTCAATCCCGCCTACACTCTTTCAGCTCCCTTCACGTTTATTTCAAAATTTGCAATGGGATTTGTGGCAGGCAAGCTGAACCGCCGCAACGCAGAGGGAAAGATCCCCGTTTCCACCGTGATAATCGCCGCTGTTCTTGGACAGATAGCATACATTATCCTTTATCTTATAAAGTCATTCTTCACCGTCCTTATTCTGGGAGGAACCGTGGAGGCTGCGTGGATAGCCACAGGAAACAACGCGATAACTTCTTCAGTAAACGCCGTTATTTCCGTCATAATAGCAGTACCCCTCTACATCGCTCTCAGAGCCGCCCTTTCCAAAACTCCCATACGCCCCCTCATAAACGAGCAAAGTCAGGGAAAAGGCTGGCTCAATCCCGTAACGGTAGGACTTATCGCATTTGCTTTCATAACAGTTACCGTCTACACCCTCAACCTTTCTGCACAAACTAAGCTGGAAACACAGCAGGCCGAAGAAAAAGCCGCCCTTGAACAGCGCATAGAGGATTATGAAAACAAGCTGGACTATCTGTACGAACAGCTTGAAATAACTCCTCCCGAAACTTCGACGGCGGAAGAAACGGAATAATATAATAATTATTAGAGAAATTTGCCTGACAGGATTAAATTATTGTCAGGCAATTTTATTTTTCTGATTATAATTTTCCGCCCCTTTGCAAAAATCCTCCTTTTATGTTATACTATCTACATACCACTGAAAGGAAAAATCCCGTTATGCGAATGAGAAAAAAGCGCCACCTTGACGAGCGCCTTGAAAAGTGTTCAGAAGTCTGCCTCGGCTGGCTCCCGGATTATACCGCCCAGCAGCGCGGCGACCCGCCTGCTCCTATGTTCGACGTTCAGAAGGTCTTCGGCAACAGCAATCCCGTACATCTTGAAATAGGCTGCGGCAAGGGCAGATTTATCCAACAGCTTGCCGAGGAAAATCCCGATATAAATTTTCTTGCTCTGGAGCAGACGCCCAACGTCCTTGTCACCGCTATGGAGCGCACCTGCGCCAGCGGCGTGAAAAATCTGAAATATTATGCGGGAAAAGCCGAATATCTGGAAAAGGTACTCCGCCCGTCAAGCGTTGAGCTTATCTATCTTAATTTCAGCTGCCCGTATCCCAAGGAAAGCTACGCCAAGCACCGCCTTACCCACCCGTTTTTTCTGGAAATTTATTCCCACATACTTTCCGAAAACGGCTATATAAAGCAGAAAACCGATAATCAGCGCCTTTTTGAATTTTCTGTTGAAAATTTTTCCCAAAACGGCTGGAGCCTGCGAAATGTTTCTCTCGATTTACATAACAGCAATATCACGGGGAATATTATAACCGAATATGAGGAACGTTTCACAAAAATGGGACTTCCCATATATTATCTTGAAGCGTTTTTCAAAAAATAAATAACATTCTATTTACTTTTTTGGGAATTTATGGTAAAATTATTTATAGAATATATCGTGCAAATAAAAAATGGAGCCTCGTAAGCTCCGAGAAAGGGTAACGTATGAAACCATTTACAGCTATTCTGGCACTTGCAGGTGTGGCGGGAGTAGGCTACTATGTCTACAAGAAGATCAACGACAAGAAGGAAGACGACGGAACTACCGCTTACACCGAGTATAAGGAAAGCTACGGCGACAAGGTACGCAGAGCCTCTATGTACGCCGTAGGCACTATCAAGACCACCGCCGACAAGATCTCCGAAGGCATCAAACAGGTAAAGAGCGAGGATATGGTCAAAAAGGGCGAAGAGACCGTTGAGCAGATGAAGGAGACCACAGGCGAGATAAAGGAACACGTTAAAGAGACCACAGGCGGAATAAAAGAACACGTCAAGGAGACCGCCGCAGGACTTAAGGAAGACATAAAGGGACTTAAAAACCTTGTCACCTCAATAAACACCACTCCCGCCGACGCTCCCGCAGAGGAAGCAGAGGGAACTGACGAAGAAGAGGACTCCATTCCCGAGATAAGCGGAGAGGTCTCCGACGCCGATTCCGACCTGGTAGCAAGGCTGGAGGAGGTACTGGTGGACGAAGACGACGAAAACGAGCTTTTCGCCTCCTCCGATCCCGAAGAACAGCTTTGATATCATCTTTCAATAAAAAACTTCCCGTTGTTATTCACAACGGGAAGTTTAATTTTTATTTCACACATTTGAAAACAGCGGGTTAGCGCTCAATATCTCCTGCTTCACATCATCAGCGATCTGAGGGATAGGCATAAGCGCAGGTCTGCCCGTATAAAATCCTTGGATATAATCCACGCCGAAATCTATCACCGTTCTCAGCTCGTCTGACGTTTCCACGCCCTCCGCCAGCACCTTGATGTTGTTCAGCCTTGCAAAATCTATCGTGCTGCGCACGAACATCTGCTTGTTTATGTCCTTGTGTATATTGGAAACGAGGAAACGGTCTATCTTGATTATCTGCGGCTCATATCTCAGCAGGTTTACGATATTTGAATGCCCCGTTCCGTAATCGTCAATTGCTATCTGCGTGTTTGACTTTACTCCCAGAGCCTTTATTGCGTTCAGCTCGTCGTCAGAAATGCTGTCCTGCTCGGTTATTTCAAACACGAAGTAGTCGATTATATCGGAATATTTTTTGCTGATAAATTCAGCGTCCTCATCGTTCAGAAAATATCCGGGTATAGAATTTATAAATATCATATGTCCGCCAAAGGTGTCGAACTCCTGAGAAAATCTTCTCATAACGTTGAGTATAGTGGCTCTTTCAATATCATACAGCCTGTTATAAGCCCTTGCGGTATCAAGTATCTGCAGCGGGTTCATTCCAATGCTGCCCTCAGTCCTCATAAGCGCCTCATAAGCGTATATCTCGCCGTTCTTTGCGTTTACGATAGGCTGGAAATGATACAAAAACAGGTTTCTTTCTATCAGAATATTATATGCGTCATAGAAATCCTGCTTGGGCGCTTCTCCCTTGATAACTGCTCCCGTGCCATTCTTGATAAGGTTTGCGTAAAGCTCGATACCAGCTATCTTGGTATAAGTGGCGAGCGTTCCGTTCCAACCCGGCTGTACCACGGTGCAGCCGCAGTTTATCTCAACATAATACGCCTTTCCTCTACTGTTGTTGTAATGCTCGATATTTGTGAAGAAAGCGCTTGTTGCGTTGTTTATCACCTTTCCTATATCCTTGCCGTCGTTGAAATAATTCACGATGACAAATTCGTTTTCCGAAATATGGGCAATATAGCAGTCCACAGGATTAGCCAGCTTAAAGGTCTCCGCCACAAAGCACAATACCTCCTCAACGTCCTTTATGCCGTAGTTTTCGTAGATATATTTGTACTTCGGCATTGCGTAAAGGGAAACACAGAGGGATTTTTTATGATTGTTCTCATCGGCGGAAAATTCCTCAAACCACTTTGTGACGCCGTTAAGATTAGGCAGCTTTGTTATAGGATTTATCAGCGACGCGTTTTCAATGCTCAGCATCATAAACTTCTGCCTTATATAGTTGAGCAGGGAATTATACGCTATGTTCACCGCCTTGGAAATTCGGTTCATCGTGTGGGCACGGTTGAGGATATCGTTCGTTTTCATAGCGTAATATCCGCATACCTCGTCCGCCGCGTTGATAGCCGTCAGGATATACGCCGTATCGTCCTCCGCCCACTCCTCGGGACAGGGGATTATCTGCGATACGTCCATCTTGGTCATCATCTCTATGCTGTTGTCGTCAAATCTCGGAACTATGTAATAGGTATTGTTTGCGGAGCTTACGCCTCCGCTGACAGGCTTTCCCTCCGAGGCATTGTAAATGAAATCGGCTCTCATGCACATATACGAATCCGTCATAATGAATTCGGACAGGTTCTGCGTCAGCTTGTTTATCTCCACGTCCTCTATCAGCCTGTCTATCCAGCCGTAAACATGCGCTTCGTGCCCCTCCATATCCTGCATCATATTGAATATGTAGGTTATATCTCTGTGGCGACTGTCGTATTTTTCCGCACAGCCGCAGGAATGTTCGATCTTCGCTTTGTATTGCTGATAGAAAACGCCCTCTCTCATACCGCTTTCAAACGCTTTGTCAAAAACGTCAAGACAAAGCCCGCAAAGGGCGTCCACGTCCTCGGTACAGGTGGTCAGCTTCGGCTGAAAATATTCTCCGTCGGGAACTCCGTCAAAGCCTGTAACAGCCACGTCTTCGGGAACACGGTATCCCATTTCCTCCAGCTTTTCGCAGGCGGCGATAGCCATAAAGTCATTTGCACATATGAAAGCGCGGGGAGCTTTGCCTCTTTTTTGCAGAAGCTCATCTATCGCCTTTCTGGTAGGCTCGCTCCAGTATTCGCCGTAAATAACGTTGTCATAAGAAAATTCCAGTCCGTTTTCCTCCAGCACTTCCTTGTACAGCGCTATCCTGGAATCCGAAACCTCGTCGTCCTCCCTTTTTCCCGCCACAAATACCGTATCGGTGAATTTATGGTCAGCGACTATATGCCTTATAACGCTTTTATATGCCTCCTCATACTGCTTGAGTATGCTCAGGCAGCCTTTGTCCGCCGAGTCCATGATGAGAACGGGAACATTTTGCGCCATTGCCCTGTCCCTGATAGCTTTGTATACGTGCTTTCCGTAAAAATTGTCGGAAAGGATAATAAGCGCGTCTATGACGTCATAATTGATAATATCGTAAATAGACTTTGAACCTTCGTCACAAGCGTCGTTCTTGAAAAAATCAACTGTGCTGTTGAATATCATCAGCTTATATCCGCGTTTGAAGGCAACAGCACGCAGCTTATCCATAAAATTAGCCCTTGTTTTGTCATTTATACGGGTAAGACACACGCCTATGACTTTTTTTCCGTTTATCATTATCAATACCTCTTTTAGTAGGGGACTGCCGCCCCTGTTTTATCAAGACGCAAAGTTGTCTGTATTTCATCAGCCGAGCAGAGCTGCGGAAAATCTGCTGATATGCGCCGCAGCGCTCTTAGCATTGATATAACTATTTAATTTATCATATCATATTATTCAAAAATTGTCAATTGTATTTTCAGATGTTGAAAACCTTTATATAAATTATACAAATTTTTTCGTAAAATTGTCCTAAATAAGACCTGTATTCCTTTTTTAATAAGCAAAATAAAGCGTCTGACTAATCAAACGCTTTATTTTTATGCTTTGTACTTTTATTTTTCAAGGCAGATAAGCTCTATTCCCTCATCTTTTCCCAGATTTCTGCTGTATTGCTTGCTCTGCGAATTATTCCAATGCTTATGCACTCCGAGATTTTCCACTTTGTTCCCGTTCCCATCTGTGTAGATTATTCCTGACGGCGGCTCACCCACAAGTCCCGCCTCGTGAAGATAATTTTCTACATTTGGATTATTGCGGACAGCGCCGTTATTTTCAACGACCGTGGGTTCGTTCATCAGAAAATCTATTCCTACCGAATCAATAGCCACAGGGTCTTGAGAAACGAATATGCTGGAGGTATAGTCTCCGTTAAACGGCGTCTGCTGCCACTTCGAATTTTCAGCCGTTATCGAAGCGCCCTCGCTTACAGCGCATATCAAAGCGTCAAGCATATACAATACCGTTTTTCCGCCAAGCTGATAATTTGCCGCCAGGTCCACAAGAGGACTATAAATCCTCATTTCGTTTTTTGTCAGCCATTGGTGCAGATTTGCTCCCTCAGGCGGACGCATAGCGTTTCCGTTTATAAAGGAGCCGAAATGATTTTTCCCGCAAAGCGTCACCCCGTAGCTATGTCCCTTTAGGTTTGCCAGATTGATGATATATTCCGCATTTGTAACGCAGGTCGGCAGATAATTCACATTTCCGCTGAACTGACAGGACCAGTTTATTGGAGCGTCTTTGTCTGCAATTCCGTTGTTCCTCCCCACAAAGCTGACTCCCTCAAGCTCTCCTTCACTGCACATCTTTACCATATAATCGGGAAACAGTCTGGAAACGTCATACACTGTAATATCTGCAGGAGGAACGCCCGCCTCCTCGACCAGCGAACGCAGAAGCACCTTTAATAGCACAGGATTTGTATAGCTCATTTGTGTTTTGCCCGACGTGTCATCGTCAAATACCGCAGAGCCGTTTATATTTGCTTTTATGGCGATTTTTTGCCCCGCAGAATATCCGCCGCTTTTTCCGTGAGAGGCATTGTGTGCGGCAAACAGTTCGTTCCACCCGTCCTTTGCATTTTTCTTTCCACCTAATGAAGCAATGCTGTCGTTCACCATTTCAAGTATACAGTTTTCGTCAAAATTATCCGTGTTCCACCAGTAACCGTCTCCACTCCACTCTACCGAATCAGGATCGTGCGCCCACACAACACGCCCCGGCATTGCCCCTATTCCTTTTCCGTAAGGCTCATGCTGTGGAAAAACGCCGTCATAAGACATTGAACTCACTTCCTTTTTCGCAGACAGATCAAGAACGCTCACCCACTGCTGTATTTCCGATACCTCTGTATTCTCCGCAAAGCGTTTTCCGTCAAGCCATTTCGTTTCGCCTGATACAAGAGCGTGAAGATTTTCCGCACTTGTGCCTATTCCGCTGGAATTTGACGTGCAGAAGGGAATTATGGTTTTTCCCGCAAAATCATAGCTCTCAAGAAATGTGTATATGATTTTAGGTGCCTGCCCGTGCCATATCGGGTAGCCTATAAAAACAATATCATAGTTTTCAATATCTACGTTACCGTTTATTGCGGGACGGGCGTCAGGGTCGTTTTGCTCTCTGTCGGCACGGCAGTCGTTATAGTATTCCAGATCTTCTTTTGTATAGGGAACTTGCGGAACTATCTCATACAGATCTCCGGCCGCTGCGTCTTTGATATATTCCGCAGCCTGCTTTGTATTTCCCGTACAGGAAAAATAAGCTACAAGAATATCTGTGCTTTCAGGCGCAGATGTGTTTTCCTCACTGCCCGAGCTTTCCTTTTCAATAGATGTTGAGCTTTCCGAATAATTTTCCCCACCGTTTCCTGTACCGCAGGATACCGATGTAAAGCAAATGCACAGGGACAGCAGCACAGCCGTCAATCGTTTCATTTCACACCTCAGACTTATTGTTATTCTGTTCCGCCGTCACTTCAAATATTCTGAAAAGAAGCTCTCCAACTTGTCAAAGGGAACAGCGTTTTTTCCTCCGCCGTCGTACAGATCGGTATGAACAGCGTCGGGAATAATCAAAAGCTCTTTGTTACCCGCATATTTGCTGTCTCTTGTCATTTCAGCAAAAGCGTCCTTGGAAAAATAGCAAGAGTGTGCCTTTTCTCCATGTATAACAAGAACTGCGCTGCGAATTTCATTGCTGTATTTCAGTATAGGCTGATTCATAAAGGACTGGCAGCCGATTACATTCCACCCGCCGTTGGAGTTAAGCGAGCGCTTGTGATAACCGCGTTTTGTTTTATAGTAGTCGTAATAATCCTTTACAAAGAATGGTGCATCATCGGGCAGAGGGTCAACTACCCCTCCTCCAAGCTGATATTCTCCTGATTTTAGATCTTCAAGCCTTTGCCTGCACATTGCTGCTTTTTTCTCATATCGTGCCTCTTCGCTGTTCTCGCCGTCAAAGTAGCCGTTTGCATTTACCCTTGACATATCGTACATTGTGGAAGCCACCGTCGCCTTTATCCTTGTGTCCAGCGTCGCCGTATTCAACGCCATACCGCCCCAGCCGCAGATACCTATAATTCCTATCCTGTCAGGGTCAACTCTTTCGTTAAGCGACAGAAAATCCACCGCCGCCATAAAGTCCTCTGTATTTATATCGGGAGACGCCATATATCTCACGTTTCCTCCGCTTTCCCCAGTGAATGACGGGTCAAAGGCAATAGTCAGAAACCCTCTTTCCGCCATTGTCTGAGCGTACAGTCCTGAGCATTGCTCCTTTACCGCACCGAAAGGACCGCATACCGCAATTGCGGGCAGCCGCCCCTCCTTTCCCTTTGGCGCATACATATCCGCCGCCAGCGTTATCCCGTATCGGTTCACAAATGTCACCTTGCAGTGTTCGGTCTTGTCGCTTTTCGGAAAGGTCTTGTCCCATTCCTCAGTCAGCTTAAGTTCTTCTTTTTTGATCATGATAATGCCTTCCTTTCAGTAATTTATTTGTATCTTTCGGTTTGACGTATAAGATAGTCGATCCGGTCTACCCGCTTCTGGCTTTCGTGCATTTTTTCCAGCAATTCCGCACGGCACCTTTTCAAATGCCTTGTCAGCTCTTCGGGACTGTCCATAAGCCTTTTTGCGCCGTCGATCTCCTCTTTTGAGCAGCCTGCGTCCGCCATTCCAGCAAGCAGATATTCTTCTTTCCCACTCATAAGTATCTCCTTTCTGTTTATATTGTAGCATATTGACTTTTTCTCTGCAAATAGTTATAATGAATATCATGATATTCTTTTTTAGAATATCAAATCTATGATAAAGCAAAAGGCACAGCATTATGGAGATACGTTCATTAAAATACTTTCTCGCCGTAGCAAGAGAGGAGAATATGACAAAGGCGGCTGACTTTCTGCACGTTACTCAGCCTACCCTTTCAAAAGCCATTCGCACTTTAGAGGACGAGCTTGGAAAAAAGCTGTTTATTCGGCACAGCTTCAACATAGAGCTTACCCAGGAGGGTCAGCTCCTCCGTGACAGAGCAGAGGACTTGCTTACAATGGCGGATAAGATCGAAAAGGAGTTTCTCTCTCTGGACAACGTTACAGGCGGAGAATTATTCCTCGGACTTGCGGAATCCTATCAAATAAGATACCTTGCAAGGGAAATACGAAAGCTGAAAAACATCTGTCCGGGACTTAAATATCACATTACCAGCGGCGACACTGAGCAGGTCACCGAAAAGCTGGACAAGGGGATACTTGACTTTGCCGTATTATGCGATACTCCCGACAGCCGCAAATACGAATATATCCCATTCCCCGAGCCTGACGTCTGGGGCGTTGTTATGCCTAAGGATTTTTATCTTGCAAAAAAAGAGACCGTCTGCGTGGACGATCTTATCGGAATACCGTTATTTACCTCCGAGCAGGGCTGGGAAAACGACATAAGCAGGTGGTGCGGCGAGAGGCTGAGCGAGTTTCATCTTGAAGGCACCTTCCGCCTTGCCTACAACGCCTCAGTATTTGTAAAAGAAGGACTTGGCTGTATGCTGACTTTGAACGGCCTGATAAATACCTCTTCGGAAAACGGACTTGTGTTTCGCCCGCTTTATCCGAGACTTGAAACAAAGCTGTTTCTCATCTGGAACAAATATCAGACCTTCACCCCTATCGGAGAAAGATTTCTGGCGCAGGTTAAAAACGGCTTTGCCCAATATTCTGTATAAAAAATCCCCGCATTTAAAATGTGGGGATCTGTTTTATTTACGCTGCGTCATTCTCAAACCCGTCCTGACCGTACTGTGAAAATTCGTCGAAATAATCAGTATTAGGAAACTCAAAAAGCTGACTTATAAACATCGACAAATCATTCATAAATTGAACGGCGGCAGGATCTTCACTCCCTCCCACAATGCTTTTCAGCAGTCCTTCAATGTTAGTATATTCGCCCTCTGAAAGCTGAGGAAGGTCTTTATACTGCAAATCGGACGGGGAAATAACAATATCTGCGCTGCAAATATTCGGCATGGAGATGACCAGCTTTTTGTTTTCACCCTCCCTGCTCAACTCCGCTTTTACTTCATAGTCCTTTATTTTTGCAGAAACCGTTCCCTCAAACAAGGAATCCGTAACAGCTATTCCGCTGTATTCGGCGGTAAATTCTTCCTCATTGTGGGAGTAAACTGCATTCCCGCTGTGGCGAACGCCATCAGCACTGTCCGTCACCATAAAATATTCGTCTATGATTTTGTCTTCTCCCTCGCCGTAATAAATGACTCTGCCGTTTTCTGCGGGAATATCAAATATCCTTGTATAGGTTTCATTTCCGTTTTTTCCGTCAATCGCCGTTATATCACGTCCTATAACGGTATTGTTTTTCATATATACCGTCATTTCAAAGCTTGTGCCGTGTTCAGCGCCGCTAATTATTTTATCCAGACACTCAAGTTCCCATTCAACGTCCATAGCCTTGATAACGTCTTCTCTGCTTAAATCTTCTTCCGAAAACATACCGTACAATTCGACTAAAGCGTCCATAAATTCGTCATTGTTTATCAGATCTTCAATAAACGCTTTTTCCAGCGTTGCAGTCTGGACCTCTGACAGCTTTATCTCGGAAATGTCCGCCTTGTATGTAACGCCGTTCAGTTCAAGATCCTTGTTTTTCTGTACCTCAACTTCGCCGATCATCTGAAAATATTCCTCGCAGGTGTCGTCAGCCGCCTTAGCCACCGCAGTTATCAGATTTAAATAAAGCTCTGCGTTCTGTGTATTCCCGCCGCTTGTTATCATCAGATATACAGAAGAAATATCAGGAAACAGCAGAGTTATACTTCCGTCCTCCTTGCTCCAAAGCTCTGCACTCAGCTTTTTGCCGCCCACAGCAAGATTTATGATATTGTAAATATTCTTTCCGTCAACAGCACAGTCGTAGTCAAAGCTGATCTGTGAATTGCCGAGTATCTCCTGCACCTGCTGATTTGCGGCGGTAAATTGTGCGTTTACATGCTGACCCTGCTGAGCAGCTTCCACGTTTTCAGCTATTTGCGAGAGAGCGCCGAACGTATCCGCAATATATCTTTTTTCAGCGTCCTTATAGCTCCTTTTTCCTGCCAGTATAAGCAGAACGACAACCACAGCCGCTATTACAACGACTGCAGCTATGGGGATTATTACAGCGGCAGGATTTATCTTTTTCTTCGGAGCAGGAAAAAGGGGCTGTTGATATTCCTGATAGAAATTTTGATTTTGTTCCATATTTACTCCTTTCGGAAAGCGGAAGATATACCGATAAAAATGCCTTTTATATAAAATAAATTATATCATTTTTATATACTTTTTTCAATACCTTGCAATAAAATTCATTTTGTGATAATATAGATATACGGCAAAACACAGTGAAAGGACGGAAACATAATATGAAAGTTACAGCCATAAACGGAAGTCCCCGCAAAAACGGCAACACCTATCTCGCTTTAAAGCGTGTGTGCGACGAGCTGGAAAAGCAGGGAATAGAAACCGAGATACTTCAGGTGGGAAGTGAAAGCTATATGGGCTGCCGTGCCTGCGGAGCCTGCGCAAAGCTGGGAAAATGCGCCTTCGGCGATAAGGACGGATCAAACGAAATTGCTGAAAAGCTGGCGGCTTCAGACGGAATACTGATAGGCTCCCCCGTTTACTACGGCGATATAAACGGCACGCTGAAATGCCTTCTCGACCGTGTATTTTACAGCAGGGGCAGAGATTTCCGCTTCAAACCGGGCGCGGCGGTAGTCGCTCTTCGCAGAGGCGGCGCTATCCATACATATCACACCATCAACAATTATTTCGGAATAACCGAGATGATACAGGTCCCCTCTATTTACTGGAACGACGTTCACGGTGCAGCTGTGGGCGAATGTGAACAGGACGAAGAGGCAATGGATATGATGTACGCCGTTGGCAGAAATATGGCGTATCTGCTGAAAATGAAAGAGGCAAGCAACGTTCAGCCTCCCGAGCCTTTTACAAAGACCAAGACCAATTTCATAAGATAACATTTTCCCCTGCCTGTCAGCATATACTTGACAAGCAGGGGGTATTTTTATGATACAATGGCTTAACGACAACATAATATGGGGACCTCCCATGCTTGTTATATATCTGCTGACAGGCGTCATATTCACCGTAAAGCTCCGTTTTTCACAGCTTACCAACTTAAAAGGAATTTTCAGATCAACTCTTTTTAGCGGAGAAAAGTCCGACGACGGAAAAAATCTTTCTCCCTTGCAGACCCTCACCTCCGCTTTAGCCACAACTCTCGGCACTGGAAACATAGTCGCAGTGGGTGCGGCTGTTGCGATAGGCGGAGCTGGAGCAGTATTCTGGATGCTTTTGTCCGCTTTTCTGGGAATGGCGACCTGCTATGCCGAAAACGTTCTGGGAATGAAATACCGCAAGATCCGTCCCGACGGAAGTTATTTCGGCGGCGCATTCCACTACATAACCGCCGCCTTTGGCACTGATAAAGCAGGCAAGCTGTATGCTGTCCTTTGCGCAGTTGCGGCAATAGGTATGGGCAATATGACCCAGATAAACGCTATGTCCAACGCCCTCAACAGCGCCTTTTCCGTTCCAAAACCCATTATCGGCGTAGTTGCCGCCATAATTCTTGCAATTCTGATTTTCGGCGGCGTCCGCCTGTTTGGCAAGGTAACAGAAAAGCTGATACCCGTAATATCCGCCGTATACGTTCTGGGCTGTGTAGCGGTGATATTTATGAACGTCACCTCTCTCCCCACCGTTTTTCTCCGCATAATAACAGAAGCCTTTGATTTTCGCGCCGCCGCAGGAGGAATTTTCGGTTCGGTAATGCTGAGAAGTATGAGCTGGGGCTTTCGCCGCGGTATTTTCTCAAATGAGGCAGGACTTGGCAGCACGGTAATGCTTAATACCGCCACCTCCTCCAACGACAGTGAAAAGCAGGGAATGTGGGCTATGCTGCAAGTCTTTTTTGACACGATAGTTATGTGTACCCTGACCGCCCTTGCCTTGCTTGCAACAGGCGCGGACAAAGTTGCCACAGACGGCGTCAGCAACGCCGTTTACGCTTTCTCAGCGGTTTTCGGTGATTTTTCCTCCGCTTTTGTAGCGATAGCAATAACCATATTCGCCATAACCACCGCCGCAGGCTGGTCGGTTTACGGCTCGTCCTCTCTGGAATACCTCACAGGCGGCAAAGGCAAAAAGCTGTATCTTCTCCTTTTCGCCCTTGCAGCTCCCATGGGAGCAACGATGGACCTTGAGACCGTCTGGCAGCTTTGCGACCTGCTGAACGGCATAATGGCAGTCCCGAACCTGCCCGCAATACTTATCCTATCCTCGCAGGTCACCCTCCCGCAAATTTTGCGTCGTGATTTTCCCAAGCGTCAAAGAAAGCCCACATAAAACATTCAGCCGTTCTGTTAGGAGAACGGCTTTGTTTTTCACTAAAATTTAACAAATTGCTATTGACCCGCCGCGAAAAATGTTATATAATAATATTGTTATTGATTATCCAACAACTGCCTGAAAAGGCATAAAATTAAACAAAAGAAAAGGAGAAAAAACCAATGCCGATGACAAACAATCAGAATGTATTGAAATGGGTAGAGGAAATGCAGGCTCTCACCAAGCCTGACAAAGTAGTCTGGATCGACGGCAGTGAAGAGCAGCTCAACGCTCTCAGAGACGAAGCCGTAGCCACAGGCGAAATGCAAAGACTCAACCCCGAAAAGCTCCCGGGCTGTCTGTATCACAGAACTAAGCCCAATGACGTAGCCCGTGTTGAGGACAGGACTTTCATCTGCACAAGCAAGAAAGAAAACGCAGGTCCTACAAACAACTGGTGCGACCCCAAGGAAATGTACGCAAAGCTGACTCCTATGTACGACGGAGTTATGAAGGGAAGGACTATGTACGTTATCCCTTATTCTATGGGACCTATCGGTTCTCCTCTTGCAAAGGTGGGCGTTGAGCTGACCGACTCTATCTACGTTGTACTGAATATGGATATAATGACCAGAATGGGCGCTCAGGCGTTCAAAAACCTTGGCGACGAAAGCAACGACTTCGTAAGAGGACTTCACTCCAAAGCAAACGTTGACCCCGAGGGAAGATACATCGTTCAGTTCCCCGAGGACAACACTATCTGGAGCATAAACTCCGCTTACGGCGGAAACGTTCTGCTTGGCAAAAAGTGCTTTGCCCTTCGTATCGCATCTTATCAGGGCTGGAAGGAAGGCTGGATGGCTGAGCATATGCTTATCCTCGGTATTGAAAAGCCCGACGGCGACATCAAGTATGTTACTGCCGCATTCCCCTCTGCCTGCGGCAAGACCAACCTTGCAATGCTCATTCCTCCCGAGGGATACAGAAACAAAGGCTACAAGGTATGGACAGTAGGCGACGATATTGCATGGCTGAAGCAGGGCGAGGACGGCAAGCTGTACGCTATCAACCCTGAGAACGGCTTCTTCGGCGTTGCTCCTGGAACCAATGCAAAGTCCAACTTCAACGCTCTTGAATCCACAAAGAAGAACACCATCTTCACAAACGTTGCAATAAACAACGACGACAACACCGTTTGGTGGGAGGGACTTGACAAGAATCCTCCCGTAAACGCCACCGAATGGAAAGGCGCAAAGGTAAACGGCAAGGAATACACCGCAGTTATCGGCGCAGACGGCAAGCCTCAGAAGCTGGCTCATCCCAACAGCCGCTTTACTGCTCCTGCGGAGAATTGCCCCTGCATTTCCAAAGAATTTAACAATCCTCAGGGCGTTCCCATTTCCGCTATGATATTCGGCGGACGCAGAGCAAAGACTGCTCCTCTGGTATATCAGAGCTTTGACTGGAACCACGGCGTGTTCGTTGGCTCAATAATGGCGTCCGAGACTACCGCCGCCGCCGCAGGCGCAGTAGGCGTAGTACGCCGCGACCCTATGGCAATGCTTCCTTTCTGCGGCTACAATATGGCTGATTACTGGCAGCACTGGGTAGATATGGGCGTAAAGCTGGGAGAGAACGCTCCTAAGATATTCAACGTAAACTGGTTCAGAACTGACGACGAGGGTCACTTCATCTGGCCGGGATTTGGCGACAATATGCGTGTCCTGGACTGGATAATCCAGCGCGTAGAGGGCAAGGTAGACGCAGTTGAGACCGCTATCGGCTACGAGCCCAAGCCCGAGGATATAAACATTGAAGGACTTGAGAGCGACGGTATCACCGTTGACGTTGTAAAAGAACTCCTTTCTGTAGACGTTGATTGCTGGAAAGAGGACGTAAAGGGAATCAAGGAATTTTACGCCAAGTTTGGCGACAAGCTCCCCGAAGAGATGAAGAAACAGCTTGCCGGTCTTGAGGAAAGACTGGGCTGATAATTTTAAAGCAACAACAAAGCAGGCATACAAAAGTATGCCTGCTTTTTATTATTGAAATATTAAGCTTCTGATTTGTCCTCTTCCTTTTTTCCGCCGAAATCTGCTCTTTTATTTACATACAGCGACACCGCCATACCTGCGATTATCGCCAGATAGAAGGTGAGAAATCTCCATATTACCGTTGAAAGGCTTACGTAGCTGCCGAATATCCTGCCGTAAAACAGCACGTAGCTTCCTTCCGCCGCACCAAGCGCTCCCGGCAGGGGAACGAACGCCGAGATCATACTAACAAACGCCTGACAGGAGATGATAGTCAGAAAATCCCAGCCGCTAAGCCCAAACGCAAGATATATAACATAAGAGATACCAAAGAAAATAGTCAGCTGTATCACGGTGAAAAAGCACATTTTCAGCAAAAGCACAGGGCGTTTTTTTATGAACTGGAAATTTTCATAATACATTTCCATTTCATCGTCCATATATTTTATTTTTGCGTCCACATCCTTGATGATGTGGATTTTACCCAGCAGCCTTACAATGAAGTGCGCTATCTTCGTGGTAGGCTTTCTGAAAAACGCCAGCATAAGCAGTCCTGCGATGACCGCCGTGTTCACGATAAAACCGATTATTACCAGCGGCAGCATAAGCGGACTTGTTTCGGTGACGTAATTCAGCCTGAAAATAAGTATCACTATGGAATATACCGTAAGCACCGCCTGATAAATGATGAACTTGCTTAGTAGCGCCGTCAGCGCCGAGCCCAGCTTCATTCCGAACTTCACTAAATAATACGCCTGAATAGGCTGTCCGCCCGAGGCAAAAGGAGTAATGCAGTTGAAATACTGCCCTATCATTGACGTTGTAAAGCTGTCTTTGAATTTGCACTGTGGGTAAACTTCCTTTGACACCAGATGAAGTATCAGCGACTCTAACAGCCAGTACAGGACCATACACCACACCGCCAACAGCAGGTATTGCAGCTTTGCGCTGCATAGCGCCTCCCATATCGCCTTCGGATCGTCCACAAAAAACAGGAAAACTATCATCACCACGAAAGCTATCCCGCAGATTATAAGATTCAGCTTTTTGGGTTTATTGTTCATTGGAAAATCTCCGTAATTATTTATCTTTTAATACAGAGAGGTAAAATTCCTCCCACATCTGAAGAATATGCTCTTTCTTGTAGAATTCGTTTCCTTTTTTGGAGTCGGCGGAGCATTTTTCATAGAACGCCTTGTCGTTTTTCAGCTTTGAAAGCAGCCTTACAAATCCATCCGCGTCCTTTTCCGCCTGATAAAAGTCAAACAGTATATTTTCGTATATCGGCAGCTCTCTTAGTACCACCGGCATTTTTACGCACATAGCCTCCAGCACCGTCATAGGGAACAGCTCGTCGTATGACGGCAGAAACATAACGTCAGCGGCGTTGTATACTGCGTTCATATCCTCACGCTCCACAATGCCGAGAAACTTCACGTTATGGGGAGGAGCTTCCGTCACCTTTTTCAGCTCATTGTACCCGTCGGAGATATGACCGAAGCTGAAACCGCCCGCCCATACGAACTGCACGTCAGGCATAAGCTCAGCGCATTTAAGAAAGTCAAAAGCGCCCTTTCTCACCTGCAATTGCCCTGCGCAAAGCACCACGAACTTGTCCTTTGGAATGCCGAACCTTTCCCTCGACTTTTCCTTTTCTTCGGCGCTCAGCGGGTGGAACTGCTCTGTTGAAACAAAATTTGGTATGTACGTCACCCTATCCCTCTTAACGCCGTAATTCTCCAGTGCGTCAATAAAATACGGGTTCACCACCACCAGATGTTCCATTATCTTGTAAAACTTGATTATGTAAGCGTAAAATATCTTTTTTGCCAGCTTTGGCAGCTTTATGCTTTTTTCCATAGTTTCGGGCAGCGTATGCACGTAGCACACCGAAGTCCCCTTACGGCACCGCCAGGGTTTCAGCAGGAAATAGCTTGGGTTGAATGTATGATAATGAGTTATATCTGCCGCCATATGAGCGTTTTCGTAAATTTCAAACTTGTCGCTCAAACCCTCTTTTACCAGCTTCACCTGTTCCATATAGGCGGAGCCTACGCCCTGCCCCTTTACGCTGGTAGCCTGAGACACCATATTTATGGTTTTCTTTTCCATTCAATATCCTTCCTCCCAAGCCTAAAATATGGCAGGGAATTTTGATACAGCAGTAAATTATATTATACCCTTTTCTGAATAATTTGTCAATCTTGCAAAGGGCGGTTGCCGCCATATACAAAAATTTTTCACCCGAAAACCGCTTTTTGTAAAATTTTTCTTGCATTTTTGCACAACATAGTGTATAATAAAGTGTAACGACCGACAGGGCGGAACAGAAAGCCGTTCCACAAGAAATAATCAGCCTCGGACAGCTGGGTCAAATGCCGACGGCAACGGCAGTTGCCTTATTGATTTAAGCGCAGGCTATGCGCTTTGGTTTCTAATCCTTGAGGATAGGGTTAAAAATTTTCTTTGAGCGTCAGCTCTCAATATCAATAAGAGTGGTAAAAGTAATTATTTCTTGCTGTATAGACTCTGAAAGCGGTCACCCGCGTTATTTTGATATTGTATGTATGCTCAAGGGAGTTTTTCCTTGAGCATTTTTGTTTGTTTTGGAGGACGTTATGGCATTTATAGGAATGGTTATCGCAGGAATAGCAGTGATAATATTTATTGTTATCCTGATAATAATGCTTGTTTTGCTTGTTACCGCCATAACGCTTAAAATCGTGGGGAAAAATAAAAACATCAAAAAAATGCGCACCGCAGGCAACGTCCTTCTTATAATCGGAATAATTTTTGCAGTCCCCGTCGTATTGATAACAGGTCTTTTGGCTTTCAACTCAATGTATGAGCAGATCACTCTCCCCGACGAAAGTCAGAAATATATCCTTATTCAAAATATTACAAAAATGCGCGAGCTTGCTGAAGAAGGCACAGAAGAATCCATTGAAGAGCTTGACCGCCTTTTGGAGAAAGAGCCTGACCTTGTGTATTATCTTGACGTGAATAAAAAAGGCGTAATTGATTTTGGTCTTGAGCAGGGAAATGCAAAGCTCGTTGAAACCGCTTTGGCTCACGGCGCAGAGTTTGACGACCCGCGCAGATATGAACATATGGCATATTTTCACAACAGTATGGAATATTTCATCGGTTCTTTAAGCGATCGGAAAATAACGCAGGACGACGTGAGAATAATAGAGCTTATGTTCGAGAACAACGCTTCCACCGCATACAAGGACACGCTGTATCTGGTCTATTCCAACCTTTTCGGAGAAGCAGTATGGGCTGTTCTTTATAACGACGGGGAAATAACAGACACGGAGCTTGAATTTATACAGGTCTTTATTGACAACGGTCTTGATTCTGATGAAAATTTGCTGCTGTATGACGAAAAGCCCTCTAACGTATATTTTTCGGGAAAATATTATGATAATGTTAAACAGGACGAAAATTACAGCACCCTTATGAAAATCATCGGAAAATGAGCGGAAAGGCTAAAACATGAACCCGTGGTACTTTCTTTTTATTGAATTGTTTATTGCCGCTTTTATGATGTTAGGCATTCTTGTATGCATTATATTTTTAGTTATAGCCATAGTGAGAAAGAAACCAAAATCAAAAATAATTGTTTCGCTTTGCATAAACATCGCAGTGATCGTCGGAATAAATTTATTCCAAGTCTCCCACAGCACATATTACGCCTACAACGATTGGGCGATACTGGGACAGGATATAAACGACATTCGTGAAAAATATGGAGAATTTGACGAGGGAACGTTGAAGCAAGGACAGCAGGGCGAAGTGAGTTATTATATCTACACCGACAACGGACCCATTATGCCCGACCATTTGAAGCATTATTACCGCCTTGAATACGACGAAAACGGAATAGTTTACAACGTGTATGAATCCTGTCAAAAGGGCGGGTAAACATTAAAAACTTTTATCGGAGAGATACGGTATGACTAAGAAACGTTTGGACAGGGACAAAAAATGGTTTTTTCAAAGTTTTCCGTATTATCAGATGAGAATGGACACGGACGATTTTCACGGACTTGTCAGTATTATAGAATTATTGGACGGAGAATACTTCTTTTGGGATATGCTTAAAGCCGGCAGAACTCCCGTATGCGGTAAAGGAATGCTTTGGCTGCAGCTTATTCCCGATAATCAGCATCGTGCAATAACCGCAAAGTTTCTCCCCAGATCCCGAACCGTTCAAGGTGTAGAGTATTCAAAATCAGTTTCATTATGGTATGTGGATGTTATAGACGGCTGGGGATATGATGAGGATAAAGTTGCTTATTTTACTGATTTGTATTTAGACGTATATTTTGATATTGAGGGCGATGTGGTTATAGATGACCGTGATGAATTGGACGCCGCCTATAAATCGGGAGAGATATCTGAATCACAGTACCAAATGGCAATTGCGGAAGGAAACGCTATTGTTGAGGATTTGTGTTCAGACACAGAAAAAACACAGCTTTGGTGTGAAAAAATTTTACAGCTTGCTATGCATAGAATTGAAAGAAACGATAGTGTATTCAAGAAGAATGTGTAAATTTAATTGAGATAAATTCCAATTTATATAATCCCCGAAAGGAAAAATAAAAAATGGAAAACAAACTGCGCCTTTACGGCTTCAACAACCTGACCAAATCCCTCAGCTTCAACATCTATGATGTGTGCTACGCCAAGACCGAGCGTGAGCAAAGGGATTACATCGCCTACATCGACGAGCAATACAACAGCGAGCGCCTTACCTCCATACTTATGACCTTGACCGAGATGATAGGCGCGCAGGTTCTTAATATCTCCCGTCAGGATTACGAGCCGCAGGGCGCTTCCGTTACCTGCCTCATTTCCGAAAGCTCCAAAAAGAAAAAGGGTGAAAGCGGCGAAACGGTGATAGCTCACCTTGACAAAAGCCACGTCACCGTTCACACCTATCCCGAATACCACCCCGAAAACGCCATAGCCACCTTCCGTGTTGACATAGACGTCGCAACCTGCGGAAAGATAACCCCTCTTTCCACCCTTGATTATCTTATCGGCAGCTTTGACAGCGACATCATAACTATGGATTACCGCATAAGGGGCTTTACCCGTGATATTTCGGGGAAAAAGCTGTTCACCGACCACAGCATAACCTCGATCCAGGACTATATCGACGACAGCACCTTGAAAAAATACGACGCCGTTGACGTGAACGTGTATCAGTCCAATATTTTCCACACAAAAATGCTGATAAAGGAAATAGATCTTCAAAACTACCTGTTCAATCAGGACGTTTACGAACTCCCGCCCAAGACAAGACTTGATATAACAAACAATCTCCGCCGTGAAATGATAGAAATTTTCAGCGGCAGCAATATCTACACCTAAAGGAAAAATAATGAAACTTGACCAAAACAGAGCGCCTATCAAAGAGGCGCTGGAGGAACTGCAAAACAACAGGGTGGTACCCTTTGACGTACCGGGACACAAGCGCGGAAAAGGCAATCCCGAGCTTACCGATTTTCTTGGAAAGCGCTGTATGAGCCTTGACGTGAACTCAATGCGCCCGCTGGACAATCTCTGCCACCCCGTTTCTGTGATAAAGGAGGCGGAGGAGCTTGCCGCAGACGCGTTCGGCGCAGGCTACGCCTTTTTTATGGTTGGAGGGACTACCTCTGCCGTGCAGGCGATGGTACTTTTTGCCGCAAAGCGTGGCGAAAAAATAATCCTCCCCCGTAACGTCCACAGAAGTGTTATAAACGCAATGGTATTAAGCGGTGCAGTGCCTGTTTATGTAAATCCCGCAGTTGACAAGCGCCTCGGCATTTCCCTCGGCATGAGCGTCAGCGACGTTGAAACCGCCATAAAGGAAAACCCCGACGCAAAGGCTATCCTTGTTAACAACCCCACCTATTACGGCATTTGCAGCGATATAAAGAAAATAACTGACCTTGCCCATTCCCACAATATGCTTATGCTTGCGGACGAGGCTCACGGAACACATTTTTATTTCGGAGAAGATCTGCCCTTAAGCGCAATGTCGGCGGGCGCAGATATGGCGGCGGTAAGCATGCACAAAAGCGGCGGCAGCCTTACCCAAAGCAGCTTTCTACTTACAGGTCAGAACATAAATCCCGCAAGCGTCCGACAGATAATCAACCTCACCCAGACCACCAGCGGCTCATATCTTTTCATGTCCAGCCTTGACATAAGCCGACAGAATCTTGCCGTAAAAGGCAGGGAAATATTCCGCCGCGTCTGCTCCCTCGCCGAATACGCAAGGGAGGAGATAAACAGGATAGGAGATTACTACGCTTATTCACGTGAGATAATAAACGGCGACAGCATTTACGACTTTGACGCCACCAAGCTGTCCATAAACACCATAGACGTCGGCTTGGCAGGAATAGAGGTATACGACATTCTTCGTGACGATTACGACATACAGATAGAGTTTGGCGATATGGGCAATATTTTAGCATATATCAGCGTCGGCGACAGAGAACGCGACATTGAGCGCCTTGTGGGAGCGCTGTCTGAGATACGCCGCCGCTATAAAAAGGACAAAAGCGGTATGCTCATTTCCGAGTATATCAGCCCCGCAGTTGAAATGACCCCGCAAGAGGCTTTCTATGCGGAGAAAGAATCTGTTCCCCTTGAGGACAGCGAGGGCAGGATATGCAGTGAGTTCGTTATGTGCTATCCACCCGGTATACCCATTCTTTCCCCCGGTGAAAGGATAACGAACGACATAATCCGCTATATAAAATACGCCAAGGAAAAGGGCTGCTTCCTGACGGGAGCCGAGGATATGAACACCGACAGACTAAACGTCACACGGTAAAAAGGAGATAATTTCAAAATGGATCTATGGTTCAGCGAGTTTCACGCCAAAGGCGTAAAGCTCTCTATAAAGATAACAAAACAGCTTTGCTCCGTGCAAAGCGATTTTCAGCAGATAGACGTGTTTGATTCCGAGGAATTCGGAAAATTTCTCACTCTTGACGGCTATATGATGCTCACCGAGCGCGACGAGTTTATTTATCATGAAATGATAACCCACGTTCCCATGGCTGTAAATCCAGATATAAAAAAAGTCCTTGTTATAGGCGCAGGGGACGGGGGAGCAGTCCGTGAGCTTGCCCGCTATAAGACTATCGAAAAGATAGATTTAGTTGAAATAGACGAAAAGGTGGTGGAGGTCTGCAAGGAATATCTTCCCGATATTGCCTGCTGCTTTGATGACCCAAGACTTACCGTTTATTATCAGGACGGGCTTAAATTTGTCCGCAGGTGCGAAAATGAGTACGACCTTATAATCGTTGACAGCACCGACCCGTTCGGACCGGGCGAAGGACTGTTCACAAAGGAATTTTACGGCAATTGCTGTAAAGCCCTTACCAAAGATGGTATAATGGTGAACCAATGTGAAAGCCCGTTTTATCAGGAGGACAGAGTCGCTATGCAGCGCGCCCACAAGCGCATTGTGGAGAGCTTTCCCATAAGCAAGGTATATCAGGCGCATATCCCCACCTATCCGTCGGGACATTGGCTTTTCGGCTTTGCAAGCAAGCTTTTTCACCCCATAAAGGATTACGACGGCAAACGCTGGCAGGAACTGGGCATTTCCACCCGCTACTATAATCCTCAACTGCATATCGGCGCATTTGCCCTGCCCAATTACGTTCAGGAGCTGCTTGAAAACGTGGAGGGAATAGTCTGATGAAAGAAAAAAACATAGAAACCTTTATCGCCTGCGACAGCGATTACGAAGCGGCAAAAGCCGTGATATTCGGCGCTCCATTTGACGGCACCACCAGCTACCGCCCGGGTACACGTTTCGGCAGTAAAGCTATAAGAAGCGAAAGCTACGGAATAGAAACATACAGTCCCTATCAGGACAAGGACCTTGAGGATATCGCCGTTTTTGACGGCGGCGAGCTTGACTTCCCCTTTGGCAACACTCAGCGTGTTTTGCAAATGATAGAGGAATACACGGCTGATGTTCTGAGTGACGGCAAACTCCCCGTTATGATCGGCGGGGAACACCTTGTAACTTTGGGAGCAGTAAGAGCCGCCGCAAAGAAATATCCCGACCTTAATATAATTCATTTTGACGCGCACGCCGACCTGCGTCAGGAATATCTGGGCGAAGAGCTGTCCCACGCCTGCGTTTTGCGCCGCTGTCATGACATTTTAGGCGACGGCAGGATATTTCAGTTCGGTATCCGTAGCGGCGACCGCGAGGAATTTCGCTTTGCCGCAAATCACACATATATGAACAAATTCAACCTTGATACCCTTGACGAAATATGTGATAAAATAAAAGACAAGCCCGTATATTTTACCATAGACCTTGACGTGCTGGATTCCTCCGTTTTTCCCGGAACGGGAACTCCCGAGGCGGGAGGGATGTGTTTCAGCGAGCTTATATGGGGCATAATCAAGGTGGGAAAAACAAACGTAGTGGCGGCGGATATAAACGAGCTTTCCCCGCCCTACGACCCGTCAGGCGTCAGCACAGCCGCTGCCTGCAAGACCCTGCGTGAGCTTTTGCTTGCAGTTGTCCGCTGACCGAAAGGAGCATAAATGAACCGTTTACTTGACAGACTTTCTTACAAATTCCGCCGTATCTGCATACCTAATCTTATGCTTTATCTTGTTATAGCGATGGCGGGAGTGTATATAGTTGAGCTTTTTGTCCCGAACGTATCCCTTATCAGCTATATGATATTTGACCGTGAGCTGATTTTTGCTGGACAGTGGTGGCGTGTGATAACGTGGATACTTATCCCACCGTCAAGCAGTATAATATTCATAATCTTCAGCTTATATTTTTACTATCTCATCGGTCTGGGACTTGAGCATAGCTGGGGCAGCTTCAAATTCAACCTCTACTATCTTGTTGGAATAATCGCCACCATAATCGGCGGCTTTATAACAGGCACTACGGACAACACATTTCTGAACTACTCTCTCTTTTTCGCCTTTGCGATTTTGTATCCCGATTTTCAGGTCATGCTTTTCTTCTTTATCCCCATAAAGATAAAATGGCTTGCTTTGGTGGATCTGCTGTTCTTTATCATTTCGCTCATATTCTCCCCTATGTATATAAGAGTTGCGATAATCGCCTCAATGCTTAACTTTATCCTGTTTTTCTACGAGGATTTCGGCAAATTTATCAAAAATCAGATCTACTACTTCAAGCACCGCAATAAGTACAAAAATAACAAATATTGATTTTGAGAGAAATAATATGAATTGTAACATCAAGTCATTATATGTATGTGTAAAAGACATGGAAAGAGCAATATCGTTTTATGAAGAATTTTTTGAAAAGAAAGTTACGGAGAAAGATGATTTATACAGCGTCTTTGACATAAACGGCTTTAGATACGGTTTGTTTGCATATGAAAAGGTGAATGAAAAGCATGTTTTCGGAAGCAATTGCCTGCCAAGCATCAGTGTTGATAATATAATTGTTCTTAAACAAAAAATCAAAGACAAGGAACTGTGTTTTCCTCTGACGAAAATCGGTGTCAACTGGGTGACTGAGTTTATTGACTCCGAAGGAAATCACATTGAATTAACTGCACCTATATAATAAAAGATAATAATTAAAACACGAAAGGAAAAACAAAAAATGGAAATCGGCTGCGGCAATGAAGAAATCAAAATTGAGATTCATAACACCGATTCAGGTATTACCGCTCTTACGGTTATAATATTTGTTTTGACGGTTTTATTCTCAGCATTTACAATAACATACTTCTCTCCTGTATTGTTATTGATTACGCTGCTGCTCTGCGGACTGTTTATAGCTTTCATATATTTATCTGATTATCGACCTATGGTGATTTGGTCTGATGGAAATTATTTATATTGGAAATGTGTTTGCAGATTACATAGTTTAAAGCTCAGCGATATTACAGATATTTGCTGCAAACCTTATTCTGTGCACTCTCGCTATGAAACACAGCAGCGTATCCGTTTGACGCTGTGCACAAAGATAGAAACGGATAATGAGATCGAGTTTAATGACAGTGTAGATACAGGTAAACTCCTTGATGAAAAACTCAGCGGTATAAATGCAGATGTTCCGCTTATTCAGCTTTATGATTATCTGAGATCAAATTGCTGCTTAAATTGAAATTTTTATTTATAAAACGAAAGGAAAAACAAAAATGGGAAAATGTCTTATAATCGGCTGCGGCGGCGTAGCAGGCGTAGCTATCCACAAATGCTGCCAGAACGACAAAGTGTTCGAGGGAATAATGATAGCCAGCCGCACCAAATCCAAATGCGACAAAATAAAGGCTGAAATAGAGGCGGCAGGCAAAAGCAAAACTGTTATCGAAACCGCACAGGTGAACGCCGATAACGTGGACGAGCTTATAGCGCTGATAAACAGCTACAAGCCCGACGTTGTGCTGAACCTCGCCCTGCCTTATCAGGACCTTACCATAATGGAAGCCTGCCTTGCCACAAAAACAAATTATGTTGATACCGCAAACTACGAGCCGCCCAATACCGCAAAATTCGAGTACAAATGGCAGTGGGCTTACCGTGAAAAATTCAAGGAGGCAGGTATAACCGCCCTTTTGGGCAGCGGCTTTGACCCCGGCGTTACGGGCGTATTCTGTGCCTATGCTATGAAGCATTATTTTGACGAGATAAACTATATCGACATTCTCGACTGCAACGGCGGCGACCACGGCTATCCCTTTGCCACCAACTTCAATCCTGAAATAAATATCCGTGAAGTAAGCGCAAACGGCAGCTACTGGGAAAACGGCGGCTGGGTAGAAACCAAGCCTATGGAGATAAAGCGTGTTTACAACTTTGAGGGCGTAGGCGAAAAGGATATGTACCTGCTCCACCATGAGGAGCTTGAGAGCCTTGCCCTGAACATCAAGGGAATAAAGCGCATACGTTTCTTTATGACCTTCGGACAAAGCTATTTAACTCACCTAAAATGTCTTGAGAACGTGGGAATGACTTCGATAGAACCCATAGAATTTGAGGGCAAGCAGATAGTGCCTCTGCAATTTTTGAAAGCCGTTCTCCCCGACCCTGCCTCCCTCGGTCCCCGAACCAAGGGCAAAACCAACATCGGCTGCATAATGCAGGGCAAAAAGGACGGCAAGGATGTAAAATATTACGTCTACAACATCTGCGACCATCAGGAATGCTACAAAGAGGTGGGAAGTCAGGCTATAAGCTACACCACAGGCGTTCCCGCCATGATAGGCGCAATGTTACTGATGAATAAAACATGGAGTGGCGCAGGCGTGTTCAACATTGAGGAGTTTGACCCCGATCCGTTTATGGACGCGCTTAACAAGTGGGGGCTCCCTTGGAAAGAAACCTTTGACCCCACGCTGGTAGACTGATTTTATGAACGATTTTGAACAGCTTATGAGCGTAAAGACCCCCGCCTACATAATTGACGGGGAACAGCTCAGAAAAAATCTTGAACTTCTTCATCAGGTAGAAATCGCCAGCGGCGCGCACATTCTCCTTGCGCAGAAATGCTACTCCGTCTATCAGACCTACCCGTTGATAGGGAAGTACATCAGCGGATGTACTGCCAGCGGACTTTACGAGGCACGTCTGGGCCACGAGAAAATGGGAAAGGAAAATCACATTTTTTCCCCTGCCTATTCAGATGAGGAGTTTGACGAAATACTCGACATCTGCGACCACATCAGCTTCAACAGCGTTTCCCAGTGGGAAAAGTTCAGACAGCGTGCCCAAAGCTCCGCCAAAAAGCCGAGCTGCGGAATAAGAGTAAACCCCGAACATTCCACCCAGTCCCACGGTATCTACGACCCCTGCGCCCCTTTTTCAAGGCTCGGAGCCACTCGCAGCAGCTTTAAAAACGGATTGCCTGACGGCATAGAGGGACTTCATTTTCACACTCTTTGCGAGCAGAACGCTGACGCTCTTGCTGAAACGGCGAAAGCCTTTGAGGAAAAATTCGCCGATTTTCTTCCCAAAATAAAGTGGCTGAATATGGGCGGCGGACATCACATAACCCGTTCTGATTACGACGTAGATCTGCTTGTAAAAATCGTAAAGCATTTCACGGAAACCTACGGCGTGACCGTTTACCTTGAGCCAGGCGAGGCAGTAGCGCTTAACGCAGGCTGGCTTGCGTCGACTGTTCTTGACACCGTACACAACGGTATGGATATTGCTATACTTGACGTTTCCGCCGCCTGTCATATGCCCGACGTGCTGGAAATGCCCTACCGACCCAATATCGTAAACGCAGGCGAACCAAACGAAAAACCCTATACTTATCGCCTAGGTGGGAACACCTGTCTTGCTGGGGACATTATCGGGGATTACAGCTTTGACCGCCCGCTGAAAGCAGGCGACCGCCTTTTCTTTGAGGATATGGCGATATATTCTATCGTGAAAAACAACACCTTCAACGGAATGGCACTGCCAAGCATATATTTGTACGAGAATGGCGAAGTTAAGCTGCTCCGTCAGTTCGGCTACGGGGATTTTAAAAACAGACTATAAAAAAGTGAAATTATTTTGCAGATTTTGATACAAGTCCGAGGAACCCCAAAAATACGCCTTTGCAGTGTAATTTTTTGCTTGCGGCGTGAAAGTGTACTGGAGCGACAACAATTGACGTACTCTCATTTTTTAATACGATTTATGAATAAGTGGATATTTCCGCCCAGCAAATCGGGATCTGAAAGGAAGATATTTATGACTGATTTTAGCATCAATGAAATGCTAGATATGCAAAAACAGCTTCAGGATAAATATAAGGATAAATGGGAAAAAATTTCTTATGAAACAGGTAAAAATAAGCTGCTTTGGATGATAGGCGAAATTGGTGAAGTGATCGATGTTGTCAAAAAGAACGGAGATCTTGAGGCGTGCAAGGATGTTGAATTAAGAAAACACCTTGTTGAAGAAATGGCCGATGTTCTGATGTATTACAATGATGTTATGCTATGTTATAATATATCTGCCGACGAATTAAAACAGGCATATACAGAAAAGTTTGAAAAAAATATGACGCATTGGTAAATTCATATTTTTCTGTTTGTATCAAAATCGAAAAGAGCATATAACAGCCGTCCCACAAGGGCGGCTTGTTCACTGAAAAGAAAGGAACGAATATGTACAAGCTGATGATAGTTGAGGACGACAAGGGAATTGCCGAGGCGCTTGCCGACCTTGCAAGGAACTGGGAATTTAACGTTCACACAGTAGAAAATTTTCGTAATGTGATGAGCGAATACTCCGACTTTCAGCCCCACATTATCCTTCTTGACATATCTCTGCCTTTCTTTGACGGCTATCACTGGTGCAGTGAGATACGAAAAATATCAAGCGTTCCCATAATATTCATCTCCTCCGCCTCCGACAATATGAATATGATAATGGCAATGAATATGGGAGCAGATGATTTCATAGCAAAGCCCTTTGACCAGAATGTGCTTATTGCAAAGATCCACGCTCTCCTTCGCCGCACATACGATTTTGCGGACAGCGTTCCGATACTTGAGCATAAAGGCGCATTTCTGAACACGGGAAACGGCACTCTTATGTATATGGATAAGCCCATCCCACTTTCCAAAAACGAATACAGAATACTTCTCTGTTTAATGGAAAGCAAGGGTAAGGTAGTGAGCAGGGAAAAGCTTATGGAACGCCTTTGGAAAACCGATATTTTCATTGACGAGAACACCTTGACTGTAAACGTGAACCGCCTGCGGAAAAAGTTGGACGCATCGGGGCTTTCCGATTTTATCACCACAAAATTCGGAGTGGGCTACATCGTTGAATAAAAAGGAGCAGATATGAAACTGTTTTTTGCTTACCTCAGACAGCGTGCCGTTGTTATAATCGCTTTTCTGCTGTTTTTTGCAATATTTGCCGTTTCCTTTATTCTCTATCATCTTCCTTTGCAGGCGGTGCTGTACCCGGCTCTTTTGTGTGCAGTTCTGGGAATTGTCATTATGATTTTTGATTATCTCAGAGTATGGAAAAATCATAAGATCCTCACCTCCGCCGCAAATTTCACAGAGGAAATGATAGCCTCGCTTCCTCCGCACATTACGATCAATGAGAAAGATTATCAGGATATTATAATAAAGCTGGTGGAGGAAATCGCTCAGCTGCAAAACAGCTTTCTTGTCCGTTACCGTGATACGGTGGATTATTACACATTGTGGGTCCATCAGATAAAAACTCCCATAGCGTCTATGCGCCTTACGCTGGAAAACGAGGATTCTCCTCTTTCCCGCAAGCTAAATCAACAGCTTTTCAGGATAGAGCAGTATGTGGAAATGGTTTTGGCGTATCTCCGCCTTGATTCCTCCTCAACAGACTACGTTTTCAAGGAACATGAGATAGACGCCGTCGTAAAGCAGGCAGTGAAAAAATTCGCCTCCGAATTTATAAACGAAAAGATAACTCTTGAATACGCCCCGCTTCAAGGAAAAGTTATAACCGATGATAAATGGCTCTCCTTTGTAATCGAACAGATTTTATCCAACTCCTTAAAATATACCAAAGAGGGAAAGATAAGAATTTATATGAAAGAGCCCTTGCTCCTTTGCATTGAGGACACAGGTATAGGCATAGCGCCACAGGATCTGCCCAGAATATTTGAAAAGGGCTATACAGGGCTTAACGGCAGAACCGACAAAAAAGCCAGCGGTATTGGACTGTACTTATGCAAAAGGATTTGCGACAATCTGGGTGTAAAAATAACGGCATATTCTCAGCTTGACAAGGGAACGGCTATTTGCCTTGACCTTCGCCAGTATGAACTTAAAAAAGATTGATTTCTTACAAAAATGTAAGATTTTATCGGGAAATGTAAGCCTTTTCTATGGCGAGCGTTTCCCTTTTCTGTTAAAATAAAGACAGAAAATTTTCGGAGGAGAAAATATGAGCATATTGGAAGTGAACGCACTGCGGAAAATATATTCCTCACGTCTTGGCAGCAATAAAACTGTTGCGCTGAAAAACGTGGATTTTACCGTTGAAAGCGGAGAATATACTGCGATAATGGGAGAATCAGGCTCAGGCAAAACCACCCTGCTGAATATTCTTGCTGCGCTTGACAAGCCGACAGGCGGCAGTGTTTTCCTTGACGGAATGGACCTGTCAAAGATAAAGGATTCAGCAGCTGCGGCTTTTCGCAGGGATAATCTCGGCTTTGTATTTCAGGAATTCAACTTGCTTGACACCTTCACCATAGAGGATAACATTTATCTTCCCCTTGTCCTTGCAGGAACAAGCTACAAGCAAATGCACGAACGCCTTGTTCCAATCGCTGAAAAGCTGGGAATAACAGAGCTCCTGAAAAAATATCCTTACGAGGTATCAGGCGGCCAGAAACAGCGTGCGGCGGTAGCGAGAGCCATAATCACCGACCCCAAGCTGATACTTGCCGACGAGCCCACAGGCGCTCTTGATTCAAAAGCCACCGACGAGCTGTTAAGACTGTTCAGAGAGATAAACAAAGCGGGACGCACTATCCTTATGGTGACCCATTCGGTAAAAGCCGCAAGCTCCGCAGACCGTGTTCTTTTCATAAAGGACGGGGAAGTTTATCACCAGCTTTACAGAGAGGAACAAAGCGACGAGCAGCTTTATCAGAAAATATCCGAAACCCTCACAATGCTTGCGACAGGCGGTGAAAACAAATGAAAGCGGGATTTTATCCAAGACTTGCCCTCGACGGCATACGCAAAAACAAAAGAATGTATATCCCCTACCTCCTCACCTGTATCGGAATGATAATGATGTTTTATATCCTTGTATTTTTGCTCCATTCCAACGCCGTTTCTTATCTTGAGGACGACGAAATCATCAAAAGCGTTCTTGGTCTGGGAAGTTGGGTAGTTGCGATATTTGCCTGCTTTTTCCTGTTTTATACAAACTCTTTTATAATCCGCCGCAGGAAAAAAGAATTCGGCTTATACAACATTCTTGGAATGGATAAGCGCAACATAGGAAAAATTCTTTTTTGGGAAACACTGATGACCTCCGCTTTCTCCCTTGCTATCGGGATTTTTGCGGGGATAATCCTTTCCAAAGCAGCTGAACTGGGACTTGTGAACATAGTCCACGGCGGCATAACCTACGACCTTTATGTTTCTCCCGACTCAATATTTGCAACGCTGACGATATTCGGAATACTGTTTTTTCTCATATTGCTCAACGGCTTGCGGCAGATAAAATTTTCGGGAGCAGTATCTCTTCTTCGCAGTGACAGGACAGGCGAAAAACCGCCAAAGGGAAATATCCTGCTTGGCATAGCGGGAGTCGTTATCCTTGCCGCCGCATATTACATCGCAATGTCCATAACACAGCCCATAGCCGCACTTATGATGTTCTTTGCGGCTGTTGTGATGGTAATAATCGCCACCTACCTTATAATGATATCAGGCTCGGTATTGTTCTGCCGTATACTTCAGAAAAACAAAAAATATTATTACAAACCCAATCATTTCGTATCCGTTTCCTCAATGGTCTACCGTATGAAACGAAACGGTGCGGGACTTGCCTCTATCTGCATACTTGCCACAATGGTGCTTGTTATGATATCCTCCACTACGGGACTTTATTTCGGCTTGGAGGATATGCTGTTCACCCGTTACCCCAGAGAAATGAACTTATATTTCACTTTCCCAACCGATAAAAACTATAATGGCTCAGAGCTTTCAGAAATCATTAACGTAGTTGACAGCACGTTAGAAAAGTACAATTCCGACAAAAGGGAAGTGATAGACTGCAAATACATTCTGGTTTCAGGGCTTCTGGAAAATGGTATAGTTGAAACAGACGTTACGCAGATAGACGAATCACAGCTTGACGTCCTTACAAATCTGTATAATTTCTTCTTCGTATCTCTTGACGACTACAACAAAACGTCAGGAACAAATGAAACGCTGAACGACGGTGAAACCATCTTGTTTATCAATCAAGGAGGCTCCTATGACGGCGATGAAATTTCCTTCAACAACGGAAATTCTTTCAGAATAACAAAGCGCCTTGACAGCTTTATTGAAAACTACGATTCTGCCATATCTCCCGTTCCCAGCATATTCCTGATAGTCCCCGACACAGAAAAAGCCGTCAGCGGTCTGGACCAACTTGCTGATTTCACAGGCAACTCAATGTTGAGCAGACGCTGGAACTATTCCTTTGATACAGGGCTTGATGACAAAGCGCAGATCGAGCTTTATCACAGCCTTTATGATGATGTTCTGGAATACCTTAACGAAAGTAAGATCAATGAGATGGGATATTCATTCGGCTGTGACGGAAGAAAGGCGGGCGAGGCAGGCTTTTATAGTATGTACGGCGGACTGTTCTACCTCGGTATAATGCTCAGCATTGTGTTTATTTTCGCCACTATCCTGATAATTTACTACAAACAAATATCCGAGGGCTACGAGGACCGTTCCCGATTTGAGATTATGCAGAAGGTGGGAATGACCGAGCGTGAAATAAAAAAGAGCATAAATTCCCAGCTACTTACAGTATTTTTCCTGCCTTTGGCGCTTGCCGCCCTTCATCTGATATTTGCTTTCCCAATGATATACAGACTGCTTTATTTATTCCAGCTTTCCAACATAGGGCTTTTTGCCTTTACATCTTTGATAAGCTATTGCATTTTCGCATTGTTTTACACCTTGGTGTATCGAATAACATCCAACGCTTACTTCCACATTGTCAGCGGCTCCGCCGAGCAGGACTGACTGCGTGTTCATCCGAATATGATTTGATTTTATTTACAGCGCCTTTGTAAAAAGGCGCGATTTTTTTTTGAAAAATTCCTCCCAAGGCGTTTGTACCGCCGAAGGAGGAATTTTATCACAAGTTAGTTTTCGCTGTTCTGCTTTTTCTTGTTCTGCTGGCTCTGGTTGTTCTGCTTATTCTGCTGGCTCTGATTGCTCTGCTGATTTTGCTGACTTTGGTTGTTCTGCTTGTTTTGCTGATTTTTGTTGCTCATGATGAACCTCCGAAGAAGAAAATATGAATAGCGTTTATCTATTCGATATTATTTTTCCCGAAAATCCCAAAGCTATACAAGTAAAATATAAAGCAAAGCCAGTATCAGCTTTTGGTCAGCGTTTTCCTGTATCAGCACCAGCAAAAGAAGTAGTATCAGCATAGTATCGCTGTCGCTGCGCAAATCAAGCGTACCACTCATTGACCTGCTCTTTTCTTTTGGCACTTTGGGCAGTTGCACTGCGCCTGATTGTGTTCGTTTATGTACTGATTGAAGTTTGGGGGAGTATTGCCGCCTTCCTTTTTTTCTTCTTTGCTTTTTGCAAATTCGGCAGGGTCTATCAGCTCATCAATGCATTGTTTGTCATCTTCTTCAACACAGCATTCGTCCTTTTTCTCCTCGCATTTCTCCTCATTCTCGTCGCAGTCGTTCTTTTCCTCTATCTTCTCTTCCTCAGCTTCTTTCTTTTCCTCCTCAGCCTGCTTTTCAGCCATTATGCGTTCAGCCTCAGCTTTTTCTTCTGCAATCTTCTCAGCTTCAGCTTTCTCCTTTTCAATTCTTTTAGCCTTGGCTTTCTCCTTTGCGATTCTCTCAGCCTCAGCTTTCTCCTTTTCAATTCTTTCAGCCTCGGCTTTCTCCTTTGCAATCCTCTCAGCCTCGGCTTTTTCCTTTGCAATCCTCTCAGCCTCGGCTTTTTCCTTTGCAATCCTTTCAGCCTC
This sequence comes from uncultured Ruminiclostridium sp., assembly GCA_947627695.1. Classification (GTDB taxonomy): domain Bacteria; phylum Bacillota; class Clostridia; order Oscillospirales; family Ruminococcaceae; genus Ruminiclostridium_E. The sequence goes on from CANQXF010000014.1 coordinate 53,775, forward strand.
AGCTTTCTCCTTTGCGATCCTTTCAGCCTCAGCTTTCTCCTTTGCGATTTTTTCTGCCTCAGCCTTTTCCTTTGCAATTCTTTCAGCCTCAGCTTGTTCTTCTGCGGCTTTTTTTGTCTCTTCGATTTGACTTGCGACAGATTTTTTCGCCATTTCCAGAGCTTCCTTTATGTAAGCCTGCTGCTGCTTTTCAAGCTCTGACTGACTGATATTGCTTTTGGTCCATTCCATAAAAAATCCTCCTGTTTAAAAAAGTCCGTCCAACATACCGCTGCTTTTCAGCAGCGGCAGTATATTCATAATTTTCATCAGTCTTAAAGCGCTGTCAGCTTTTCGCTGATTTTCGGGACGCAAATGCGGCTTCAGAGCAAGGAGCAGGCGTGTGCTGTCGTCATCCTTGTTCATCTGCGACATAATTTCTCCCAGCCGCATTACAGCCTGAATATCTATTCCACCGAAAATATCGTTTTCTTCATCGGGAGGTTTATCTTCAGATGTTGCCTCCTTGTTTTCTTCGGCTTCAAGCAGCTGTTCAAGGAGCTTTGCAAGCATATCCTCCTGTGACATGAGAAAACTCCTTTCTGCGCTACTCCTGCAATTTTTTCATTATTTTCTCTGCGTCGGGGGAATTGAGCATTTTCTCTTTCACAGAGGGGTTTTGCATTATCGTTTTCAGCTTGTCTGCGTCCTCTTTGCGCATACTGCTCAGCATATCGTCCACATTGCCCTTTTCCAGCGAGCGTTTCAGCACTTCAGACGAAACTCCCAGCTTTTTGCTGGCAAGCTCTATCATTTTCTCCATATTGCTGTTCATAATTGACCTCCTTTTAATGTATGAAAAGCATTGATAAAATATTCTGACAATTGACTTTTCGGTAATTTTCTGTTATAATTTGATAGAAAAATGTCATATTATGTACATCTTTAAAAAGTACAGCATATTATTTTTACTAAGGAATGTTTGATATGAAGATAATCGTAACGGCAGATACCCATAAAAACTTTGATATTTACAACGACGTTGTAAACCGCAATCCCGCAGATTATTATATTCATCTGGGCGACGGCGTAAACGAATTTGCCGAGGTCGCAAAGGCAAATCCCGACAAAAATTTTGTTTTTGTAAAAGGCGAACACGACTTTTGCTCTGCTTCCTCTAAGCAGATACTGGAAATAGGGCAATTCAGAATATTATGTGTTCACGGTCACGAGCAGGAGGGAATTGACGCATTGGTAGAAGAGGCGAAAAATTCCGACTGCAACATACTTCTTTACGGACACACTCACATTTACAAAACCGAAAAAATAGACGGCATATACGTTATGAATCCGGGAAGTCTCGGTTCTCCCAGCGTAAATACGGAAAGCTCCTACGGGATTCTTGAAATAAGCGACGACGGTCAGGTGAAGATGAACATTGTAGCTTATTGATTATTATATGCATATAAAAAGAAAATGTTAAATGTTCTTGCATTTAACATTTTTAATTTTATGAAATATCTTTAAATGAACAATAAAAACAGGTATGATCTCTCATACCTGTTTTTAATATATAATGGAGAATTATCAATACATACCGCCCATTCCGCCGTCCATACCGGGTGCGGCAGGCGCGGGAGCAGGCTCTTTCTTGTCAGCTACAAGGCTTTCGGTAGTCAATACCATAGCCGCAACAGAAGCCGCATTCTGAATAGCGGAGCGTGTTACCTTTGCAGGGTCAACGATACCTGCGGAAACCATATCCGTGTATTCTTCCTTAGCAGCGTCAAAGCCGTAGCCGACAGTGCCGTTTCTTCTGATAGCGTCAATGATAACGCTTCCTTCAAGACCTGCGTTCAGAGCGATCTGACGAACAGGCTCCTCAAGAGCGCGAAGAACTATCTTAGCGCCTGTCTTTTCGTCGCCGTCCAATTCGCCTATCAGCTTTTCAACAGCGGGCATAGCGTTGATAAGAGCAGTGCCGCCGCCTGCTACGATGCCTTCCTCAACGGCAGCCTTTGTAGCGGCGAGAGCGTCCTCAATGCGCAGCTTCTTTTCCTTCATCTCAACTTCGGTAGCAGCGCCCACCTTGATGACAGCAACGCCGCCCGACAGCTTGGCAAGTCTTTCCTGGAGCTTTTCCTTGTCAAATTCGCTGGTGGTAGTTTCGATAGCGCTCTTTATCTGAGCAATTCTTTCCTTTATAGCCTCGGAAGTACCTGCGCCGTCAACGATAGTGGTATTTTCCTTGCCGACCTTGACTTGCTTTGCAGTACCCAGCATATCAATTGTGGTGTCCTTCAGCTCAAGACCCAGATCGGAGGTTATTACCTGACCACCGGTCAGAATAGCTATATCCTGAAGCATTTCCTTGCGCCTGTCGCCAAAGCCGGGAGCCTTGACTGCAACGCATACGAATGTTCCTCTCAGCTTGTTGAGGATAATGGTGGAAAGCGCCTCGCCCTCAACGTCCTCAGCGATGATAAGCAGCTTCTTGCCTGATTGAACTATCTGTTCCAGCAAAGGCAAAAGCTCCTGAATATTTGAAACCTTCTTGTCAGTAATGAGAATGTAAGGTTCATCAAGCTCAGCAACCATCTTTTCCATATCGGTCGCCATATAAGGGCTGATGTAACCTCTGTCAAACTGCATACCCTCAACAACTTCGCAGGCTGTTTCAGCAGTCTTGCTTTCTTCAACGGTGATAACGCCGTCAGCAGTGACCTTATCCATAGCATCAGCTATCAGCTTGCCCACAACCTCGTCGCCGCTTGAAACAGTAGCGACTCTTGCGATGTCAGCGCTGTCCTTGACCTTCTGGGAGTTTTTCTTTACTTCCTCAACAGTAGCGTCAACAGCCTTTGCTATACCTTTCTTTACTACCATAGGATTTGCGCCTGCGGCAATATTCTTCATACCCTCTCTTATAAGAGCCTGAGCCAGCAGTGTAGCGGTAGTTGTACCGTCGCCCGCAGCGTCGTTTGTCTTGGTGGAAACTTCCTTTACAAGCTGAGCGCCCATATTCTCAAAAGGATCGTCAAGTTCGATCTCCTTTGCGATAGTAACGCCGTCGTTTGTGATAAGGGGAGCGCCGTACTTCTTGTCAAGAACAACATTTCTGCCCTTAGGACCAAGGGTGATCTTGACAGTATCCGCAAGCTGGTCAATGCCGCTGAGGAGAGCTTTTCTGGCGTCCTCGCCGTAAATTATCTGTTTAGCCATTTTACATTCTTCCTTTCAATTGTTTATTGTGATTTGAGGATTATTCAACTATCGCGAGAATTTCGCTCTGACGGAGGATAGTGTATTCAACGCCGTCTACCTTGACTTCTGTTCCTGCGTACTTGCTGATAAGCACCTTGTCGCCTATCTTCACTTCCATTTCGACCTTCTCACCGTCAACCACGCCGCCGGGACCTACTGCAACTATCTCAGCCACCTGAGGTTTTTCCTGTGCCGCACTGGTAAGAATAATGCCGCCCTTCGTGGTCTCTTCCGCTTCCAGCATCTTGATAACAACTCTGTCAGCTAAAGGTTTGATATTCATATATATTCCTCCTTAAAAATAATAAACTTTAATTTTTAGCACTCTAACCCTTTGAGTGCTAAATACTATTTTAGTCACTTCTGTGCAAAAAATCAAGTGCTTTTTATACAATTTTATTTTTTTAGCAAAATATAACAAATGATACCTAATTATAATAATATTTATTGTATATTTTGACAATTTACGTTTGCAAAAGTAACCTGCGGAACATTTAATGCGTTTTATATTATAGAGAGGGAAAAATGCAGAAGCAAAAATACAGGAGGTTATCCCATGAAAAAAAGTATCATTTTTATTCTTATTATAATAAGTATGTTCTGTCTTACCTCCTGTATGCGGCAGCAAGACGTTCCTGCATATTCTGACGAAACATTGAATAAGCCTCTTGTACAAAAACCGTCAGGTATTCAGATCGAGGATACGAGCAGCTCGTCTTTACCTTCCGTTGTTATAACGGCAGGCGAAAGCAGTGCGCAGCAAGGAACTTCGGACAAGCAGATAGAGATAAATTGCGTTAAGCTGGATACCGATACGGGTGAATTTGAACTTGTCAACAACAGCCTGAACGATTGGGGCTTTGGTTATACGCCGTATTTTCAAAAAGAGATAAACGGTCAGTGGTTTGACGTACAGCCTGTCACGGACATCGCCGTTCCTGAGATATACGCTTTGCTGCCTGCCAACGGCGGCCGCAATAAATTTGTGCTGCCCATATCCCAGTGGTACGGTCGTCTTTCCGAGGGAAAATACCGCACAGGCGTAAAGCTGACAGGCGAATTGGGAGAGCAAATGCTTTGGTATGAATTTGACGTGGATCTTATCCCTGACTGACAGCAAATACTATGAAAAGAAAAATACTATCATTTGTTTCACTTTTCCTTGCGGCAAGTGTTTCAGCCTGCTCAGCCGTAAGCGGCTCTGCGGGTGAAAATATGCCTTTTATAGGCAAGGATGGCCCCTTTGACGGAGATATGGCAGGAGCAGAATATTACGCCTCCGAAATGGCGGAAGAGCTTGGCGGCGAACCTGTTTTTTATGATGACCTCAGCATAAACAAAATATCCGTTTCGTCGGGAGATTTTGTTGCGGGCGAATGGATAGACAACGACCACATTACATTTTGGGAAGAGCTTAACAGCCTTGATGAAACAGAATGGAGCAAATTCAGCGAGATTTGGCAAAAAGACGAGACCGCCAGGACGTTTGTTTCGGTAACTCTTGACGAAAAGCCTGTTGAAAATACGGTGGTCACCGTCAAATCTTCCGACAGCCGTACTTTGTGGACGTCGGTGACCGATAACGAGGGCAAGGCTTATCTCTTTTATACTCCTTCATCTCTTGAAAAAGGATTGACCCTGAACGCTACTTATGAAAAAAGCTCAGGTACTATCGCATTGACATACGAAAATTACAAGAATGTTTCCGTTATCCTTTCGCCAAGTGTTTCAGCTCAGGAAAATAAATCTCTTGACCTAATGTTTGTGGCGGATACCACGGGTTCAATGGGCGACGAGCTTGAATATATGCAAAAAGAGTTAAGAGATATAATAAACCGTGTTGTTTCCGATAATATGAATATTCCCGTCCGACTCAGCGTTAATTTTTACCGTGATGACGGAGATGAATATATAGTCCGTGACTTTGATTTCACAGATAATATTTCCCGGGCAATAGCCGACCTGAAAAAGCAAAAAGCTGACGGCGGCGGTGATATGCCCGAAAAGGTGAACGCCGCTTTGTACAGCGCCATAAATAATCACGACTGGCACAGCGACGCAACAAAGCTGTTATTTCTGCTCCTTGACGCTCCTCCTCACAGAGAAGACAGCCATGCTGTTCAGGAGATGAACCAGCTTACTGCACAAGCCGCCGAAAAGGGAATAAGGATAATTCCCATTCTTGCAGGCGGCGGCAATAAGGAAACAGAATATCTTGTGCGTGATATGGCAATGAAAACGGGCGGAACATACCTGTTCATTACAGACGACAGCAGCGTCAGCGCAGAAAGCCAAGTTCAGCCGACAATAGGGAATTACAAAGCCGAACAGCTGAACGACCTTATGGTAAGGGTGATAAATCGCTATTTAGCCGACGTTTCCGTTCCTGCACAATATGTTGATGATAAGGTAGATACAGTTAATATTCCGGAATTGACCGCCGATACTCAAAATAAGCAGGAAACTATTGTCAAATGACAAATTGCGTTCCACGAATCCCTTCGTTTCAATATTCCTCGGAAAAGACTTCCCACAAAAAGGAAGTCCTTTTCCGTTTTATGGCAAAATAAGCGGCAATGCTCCATATTCTTTTCCGAAAATACCGCGCTTATTTTTGAAATCCACAATAAAAACGCTCCGATGATTTATCATCGGAGCGTTTTTTTATATTATCAGTTTCTTACTTGTGCAGATTGGAAGCCTTGTAAGAAGTATGCAGAACCTCGTGAGCCTTGTGGCTGCCGGGTTCGCCAAGGAAGTTCTCGTATACTTCCTTGATGTCGGGGCTTTCATGAGATCTTCTGTAAGTTCTAACTTCAGAGTCGATATGGTACAGAGCCTTTGCTCTTTCCGCACGAATATCGGTGAAGTTGCGAACGTCTGCGGGAACGATGACCTGACCGCCGCCGTTTACACAGCCGCCGGGGCAAGCCATTATCTCGATGAATGTGCATTCAAGCTCGCCACTCTTTACCTTTTCAAGCAGTTCCTTTGCATTTGCAAGACCGGAAGCTACGGCAACGGTTATATCCTTGCCTGCAACGTTGTAAGTAGCTACCTTAACGCCTTCAACGCCTCTTACTTCCTTGAATTCCAGAGGAGCTTCAGGATTTTCGCCTGTCAGTCTCCATACAGCGGTACGCAGAGCAGCCTCCATAACGCCGCCTGTTGCGCCGAATATAACAGCTGCGCCTGTGCCGTTGCCCATAGGATTGTCAAATTCCTCGTCAGGCAGCTCTCTGAAGCAAAGACCTGCCTTGTTTATCATTTTAACAAGCTCACGGGTGGTAATGGAAATATCGAGGTCGGGATAACCTGATGCGCTCTGATCCTCACGGCCTATCTCAAACTTCTTGGCAGTGCAGGGCATTACGGAAACGCTTACGATATTCTTGGGGTCGATGCCCATCTTCTGAGCCCAGTAAGTCTTGATGACAGCGCCTGTCATTTGCTGAGGAGATTTGCATGAGGAGAGGTTAGGCAGAAATTCGGGATAATAAGCCTCGCAGTACCTTACCCAGCCGGGTGAGCAGGAGGTTATCATAGGAAGAACTCCGCCGTTCTGAACTCTTTCAATAAGCTCGTTAGCTTCCTCAACAATTGTGAGGTCAGCGCCGAAGTTTGTATCAAATACAGCGTTAAAGCCCAGTCTATGCAGAGAAGCCGCCAGCTTGCCCTCTACGTTTGTGCCCATAGGATAGCCGAAAGCCTCGCCGATAGATGCACGAACTGCGGGAGCAGTCTGAACTACTACTACCTTTTCAGGGTCGTTCAGCGCCTGCCATACTTTATCGGTATCGTCCTTTTCATTAAGCGCGCCTGTGGGACAAACAGCGATACACTGACCGCAGGATACGCAGGAGGTGTCTGCCAGATCCATATCGAAAGGACTTCCGATAGTGGACTTGAATCCACGGTAGTTAGGACCTATAACGCCTATGCCTTGAACGTTTGTGCAGGCAGCCACACAGCGGCGGCAGTTGATGCATTTGTTGTTGTCTCTGTACATATGAACGGCGCTGTAATCAATGTCGTATACATTCTTAACGCCGTCATAAGCGCTTTCATATTCAACGCCAAGCTCCTTGCACAATGTCTGGAGCTCGCAGTTTCCGCTTCTGGTGCAGTACAGGCAATCCTTCTTGTGATTGCTCAGCAGCAGCTCCAAAGTCATCTTTCTGCTTTCCTGAACGGCAGGGGAGTTTGTGAGAATGCTTTTACCTTCGTCAAACTTTGAAATGGGGTACATACAGGAAGCGACAAGGCTTCTTGCGCCAGTCATTTCAACTACGCATATACGGCATGCGCCTATTTCGTTGATACCCTTGAGCCAGCAAAGAGTGGGGATTCTTATACCGTTCTTGCGTGCGGCCTCAAGTATGGTGGTACCCTCTTCAACGGAACAATCGATACCGTTAATTTTAATATTGACCATAGTAATAATTCCTTTCTGTTATTCCTTGATAATGGCACCGAACTTGCACTTGCTCATGCAAGCGCCGCACTTGATGCACTTGTTGGTATCAATCGAATGAGGTTCCTTGACGGTGCCGCTGATAGCTCCTGCAGGGCAGGCTCTTGCGCAGGCTGTGCAGCCCTTGCACTTGTCGGCAACTATCTTGTACTGGAGCAGATCCTTGCAGACGCCTGCAGGACATTTCTTGTCAACAACGTGAGCTATGTACTCATCTCTGAAGTAACGCAGAGTGGAAAGAACAGGGTTGGGGGCAGTCTGACCAAGACCGCACAGCGAGTTGTTCTTGATGTAGTAGCACAGCTTTTCCATTTTGTCGATATCTTCAAGAGTGCCTTTACCGCTGGTTATCTTTTCAAGCATCTCATACAGACGCTTTGTACCAATACGGCAGGGAGTACATTTACCGCAGGACTCGTCAACGGTGAACTGCAAGAAGAACTTTGCGATATCCACCATACAGTTGTCCTCGTCCATTACGATAAGTCCGCCTGAACCCATCATCGAACCGATAGCGATAAGGTTATCGTAGTCTATCTGAACATCCAGATGCTCGGTAGGAATACATCCGCCTGAAGGACCGCCTGTCTGAGCAGCCTTGAACTTCTTTCCGTTGGGGATACCGCCGCCTATCTCGAATACTATCTCACGCAGAGTAGTACCCATAGGGATCTCTACTAGACCAGTGTTGTTTATCTTGCCGCCCAATGCGAATACCTTTGTGCCCTTGGACTTTTCGGTACCCATTGAAGCGAACCAGTCAGCACCCTTCAGGATTATCTGAGGAACGTTTGCATAGGTTTCAACGTTGTTAAGAACGGTAGGACGCTGGAACAGACCCTTTTCAGCAGGGAAAGGAGGACGGCAGCGAGGCTCGCCTCTTTTGCCTTCAATGGAGGTCATCAGCGCAGTTTCCTCACCGCATACGAAAGCGCCTGCGCCAAGACGAATGTCAAGGTCAAAGTCAAAGCCTGAATCGAAAATATTCTTGCCAAGCAGTCCGTATTCACGAGCCTGTTTGATAGCGATCTGCAAACGCTTTACAGCGATAGGATATTCAGCGCGGACGTAAATGTAGCCCTGAG
>CANQXF010000015.1 GCA_947627695.1 uncultured Ruminiclostridium sp.
GAAAAAATCTGATTTGCGACTTATTTTGAACTATGTTGGGTTATAGCAAGAATTGAAACGATGTCCTAAATCGTCCCCACCATGCGACCGATCGACTAAAATACCCGAAAAAACCGACATTTACGAAAAATCAATTACAAGGAGGCAGAAAAAATGAGAAAATGTATTCGTTGCGGAGAAGAAATGGAGGAAGACTTCAAGTTCACAGGTGGCGGCGGCAACGTTGTCCGCAAGAAAGGCCTGACAGGCAAAGCCGTTTACCCCAAAGCGGCAGTATGCCCGAAGTGCGGCGAGGTCTCCATTTATGTTGACGAAGAACAGCTTGAAAAGCTGATGAAGTAATTTCGTTTTGATATGACTACAAAACAAAAAACAGCCCTTGCTGAACTTGCAAGGGCTGATACTTTTTATATTACTCAGTAAATACCCGAACCTCCGCAGACAGGGCACAGACCGTCCCCGCCGCAAGGATCGCACCTGCCGCTTCCCGTGCAGGATAAGCACATAGTATCTCCGAACCAACCTTCACCTCTGCACGCGGAGCAAATGCCGTCGCCGTTGCAGGAGTAGCATTTGCCTGTGCCTGCGCACCTCCAGCACCTTCCGCCGTTGCCGCCTGAATTTCCGCCTCCTGCGTTTCCGCCGCCGCTTGAACCTTCAAGCTGACTTCTGTCTACAAACTGGGATTCCCCAGCCATTTCAAGAGTTGTGGTACTGCCGTTGATGGGAATATCCGTTTTCACGTAAAACGTTGCGATCTGTCCCTCGGTATATCTGTAAAGACCGATATGTACCTCTTTTCTTTGAAAATCAGGGTTGTCGTCAGATATAACGTATTCCGCCGTGGCGTAATCTGTAAAGACTATCGAACAGCCTGCGCTGTATACCTCGGAATTGTTGTATGCCGCGCCCTCTTTCGCCGCCTCATCAGGTATCGCCACGCCAATAACATAAGTCCCGCCGTTATAGCTGTACATTGCCATTATCAGCGGGCGGCCCGTTTCGTCCGTGGTGTAGTAGAACATACCCTCGGTAACGTCGCTGCCGTTTACCCTGAGATAGGAGTTTGTAGGCATATCGGGTATCTGCGACCAGTCGTACCCGTCTTCACCGCTTTGCTCGTCTGGCACTTTAGTCTGTTCGTCGGGAGCTTTGGTGGGAGCTTCGGTTTTCTGCGGCTCTTGTTCAGCCTGCTCAGACTGCTGAGAATTTGAACTTTGAGAAGAATTGTTTTCTTCCTTAGGCGCACTTGCAGCACAGCCGCCCAGCATAACGCATACCGACAGCAAAGCCGCCATGATCAATTTTTTCATATCATATCTCCTTGTAAAAAGAACGCATCTCTTTTTGTGAAGTATACCATACCCGCAAACGTTTGTCAATAAAATAAACTGAACATTTTTCTTATTAAGAGCGACAGCCATCGCTGATTGACAAATTATGAAATATATGATAAAATTTACACATAACCTAATTTACTTTATGCCTACGGGGAGAGAAATATTTTGATACGACTGAACAACGACTGGGAGTTTTCCCAAAGCTGGAGCGACGACTTTTTGTCAGGCGGCAAAGCGGAGCCTGTTCGCCTTCCGCACACCGTAAAGGAAACTCCTCTGCACTATGCCGACCCCTCCGATTACGAGATGATATGCGGCTACCGCAGAAAACTGAATATTCCTGAGGAAATGCAGGGAAAGCGGCTGTTTTTGCAGTTTGACGGCGCCGCACATATTGCCACAGTGTATTTTAACGGCAGGGAAATATGCACCCACAAGTGCGGCTACACCGCCTTTCGCACCGAGATAACCGACACAGTCCGCTATGGGGAGGAAAACCTTCTGGCGGTAAAGCTGGACTGCACCGAAAACCCCGAAATACCGCCGTTCGGCTTTGTCATAGATTATCTTACATACGGCGGTATCTATCGTGACGTCTGGCTGGACGTTCGCCCGCAAAAGCTGATAGCAGACGTTTTTATTCATACGCCGACCTTAACCTCTGTCGAGATACGTTACACCGTTGAACCAAAAGACTGCCAAGTACGCTTCGACGTAATTTCCCCCGACGGAAAAACGCTCGCTTCCGCCGTTTCAGAAAACGGCGAAGTCCTGACCGTTGAAGTCCCCGCCGCAAAGCACTGGTCCACCGACGAGCCGAACCTTTACACCTGCAAAGCTACCGTCCTTGAAAACGGCAAAGACGGTGACAGCACCGAAACAGTTTTCGGATTTCGCACAGCTCAGTTCCGTGCGGACGGATTTTATCTCAACGGCAAAAAGTTTTTCCTCCGTGGAATAAACCGACACCAGTCCTATCCCTATCTGGGATACGCCGTGCCTGAACAACTCCAGCGTGAGGACGCGCGGATAGTAAAGCACGAGCTTCAGTGCAACACAGTCCGCACCAGTCACTATCCCCAAAGCAGATATTTTTTAGACGAATGCGACCGCGAGGGACTGCTCGTGTTCACCGAGCTTCCCGGCTGGCAGCATATCGGCGATGAAAAATGGAAAGAGCAGGCGTGTGAGAACCTGCGTGAAATGATTTTACAAAACCGCAATCACCCCAGCATTATCCTCTGGGGCGTGCGGATAAACGAAAGCCTTGACGACGACGAATTTTACACAAAAACGAATGCAATAGCCCACCAGCTTGACCCGAGCCGAGCCACCACAGGCGTGCGCTATCTTGAAAAGAGCAGTCTGCTGGAGGACGTTTATGCGTTCAACGACTTTTCCCACACAGGGGACAACGGCGGCGCAAGAGCGAAAAAGGACGTGTGTCCCGACCCAAACAAGCCCCTGCTCATCTCAGAATGCAACGGTCATATGTACCCCACAAAAGCTTTTGACTCCTGGTCTCACCGTCAGGAGCAGGCTCTGCGCCACGCCCGCGTTCTTGACGCGGCAATGTCCGACGGCGGACATGTGGGCTTTTACAGTTGGTGTATGTTCGATTATCCCACCCACAAGGACTTCGGCTCAGGTGACAGAATATGCTACCACGGCGTAATGGACGCTTTCCGCAATCCCAAGCTCGCCGCCTCGTTCTATGCTTCCCAGGGGGAGGAATTTCCCGTGCTGGATATCGGCGCTTCAATGGACATAGGCGATTATCCCGGCGGACAGATAGGAAAAATATACGCCTTTACCAATGCGGACGAGATAGCATTGTACAAAAACGGCGACTTTGTCACCAAGCTCTGCCCAAGCGGTTGGAAAGCGCTCGAACACGGTCCGATAGCGGTAGAGGACACTATCGGCGTTCTGCTTGAAACAAAAGAGGGATTCCCCAAAGCCAAAGCCGACGCCCTGCGCAAATGCCTTCTTTCCGCAGGAAAATACGGTCTTGCCAATATGCCGCTGAAAGACAAGCTGAGAATGTTGTGGTGTATGATGCGGTACAAAATGACCTTCCAGGACGGCTACGACCTTTACGGCAAATACGTGGGCAACTGGGGCGGCGAATCCACAGTATGGCGCTTTGACGCGCTGAAAAACGGAAAAACCGTGGCTTCAGTCACAAAGTCCCCAGGCGCAAAGCTCCATATTGAAGCTAAACCGAGCCACACAGAGCTTTCAGAGGGCGAGGTCTACGATATTGCGGCGGTGAGGATACGCCTGCTGGACGAATACTACAACCTTGCGCCCTACGCGCAATTGCCCGTAACTCTTACGTTAAGCGGAAACGCAGAGCTCGTCGGTCCCTCCGTAGTGACCCTTGAGGGCGGAAGCTGCGGCACGTATATCCGCACGACAGGCGGTTGCGGGGAAGCGGTGCTCACCATTTCCACCCCGCAGACAGGACCCGTTTCAATAAAATTCAACGTAAAAAAGGAGAGAAATTAAGATGAAGCTGACCCGTTCGCAAACCGTCGCCTTCGGTATAGGCGCGGTAGGAAAGGATATGGTGTACGCCCTTTCCGCAAGCTAAGTAATGTACTTTTATCAGGACATACTGGGACTTTCCGCCACATTCGTGGGACTTATCCTGATGATAGCGAGAGTTTTTGACGCATTGAACGACCCCTTTATGGGAATACTCGTCGCAAAGACCCGCACCCGCTGGGGACGTTTCAGACCCTGGCTGTTCAGCGGCACTGTGCTGAACGCCGTGGTGCTTTACGCACTTTTCTCTGCTCCCGACCTGAGCGAAAGCGGAATGATGGTTTACTTCGCCGTTATCTACATTTTGTGGGGCACTACGTACACTATGATGGACATACCCTACTGGTCCATGATTCCCGCCGTTACAGAGCTTCCCAAGGATAGGGAAAATCTTTCGGTGGTGGGACGTACCTGCGCGGGCGTAGGCTCAGCGCTTATACAGGTGGGCGCTCTCATCACGGTCAAGGCTCTCGGCGGAGGAGACGAGCGCACAGGCTTTGCCCTTATCGCATTGATAGTCGCCGTTATCTTTATTGCCGCCGAGGTATTCTGCTGCTTTAAAGTAAAGGAACAGCGCCTTGAGAAGGTGGAAACTTCAACGGTGGGACAGATGTTCAAAGCGCTTTTCCGCAACGACCAGGCGCTTATAACCGTCCTTGCCATACTTCTTGTGAACAGCGCCCTTTACCTCACCTCAAACCTTATCATCTATTTCTTTAAATACGACGTGGGAGCGGTTCTTGCGGCAGGTGGAGCAGAATGGGAAGGAAATTACACCCTTTTCACTATGGTAGGCGGCATATTTCAGATCCTGGGTATGATGGTGGTATATCCTCTCCTGCACAAAAAGCTCACCAACACCGCTATTTTCAAGACTGCCCTTTCAATGGCTATCGTAGGCTACGTTCTCATACTCGGCTTCTGCCTTATGGGACTCGGCTCGAATATGGTCATTCTCTGCGTATGCGGAGCGCTTGTGTTTATGTCCAACGGCATACTCACCGTTCTTACCACGGTATTCCTCTCAGGCTCGGTGGATTACGGCGAGCTTAAAACGGGCAGACGTGAGGAAAGCGTTATCTTCTCTATGCAGACCTTCGTTGTAAAGGCGGCGTCGGGAATTTCCGTTTTCATCACAGGCATAGGACTTGACCTTATCGGACTTGAGGGAAACACCGACAGCACAGGAGAAATAGTCGCTCAAAGCGCCGACACCATTATGGGACTGCGCCTGCTGATGACCGTTCTGCCTATAATTCTTCTGGCGATCGCATTCATTTTCTTTGTGAAGAAATTCGTCCTTACCGATAAAAAGACCGAGGAGATAGCCTTGGCGCTGAAAGAGAAAAAAGAACTGAAGACGGAGGAAGAAAATGCTTGATTGGCGCATAAACATACAGACGCAAAGCGGAAATGAGGAGCTTAACGGCAGTACCGCCCTTGCGGAACGTCTTCCGCTTATTATAGAATGTGAACTGCCTCAATGCACGATAAACAGCGTCGCCGCCGAAACCGACGTTGTTGTTGACGACGATGAAAAGATATTTATGAACGGCTATCAGACCTGGACGAACTGTCCCGAATGCGGAAAGCACGACAAAATAAGAGGACTTCACGGAATACCGAAATTCCTCATTGACAAATTCAGCTTTGACCGTTACGGAGATTATCACTTCGTGGATTATCCCAACAAAAAGGGAATAACTCACGGTTTTTCTTGGTGTTATTTCCGCAAGGGGAACAAATACAGGCTTTTCGCCTCCCTTGACGAGAAAAACGGCTACACAATGTTTACATACGACAGCAACAGGGGCAGACTGAAAATAGAGCGTGACTGCAAGGGTCTGAGCTTCTGCGGGAATTTCGCCGCATTTCAGCTTTACTATGCCGAGGGAACCGAAGACGAAGTGTTCGACGGCTGGTTCAGCGCAATGGGCATACACGCCTCCGCCCCACCGATAAGCGGTTATTCAAGCTGGTACAACCGCTACGAGGACATAAACGAAAGCGCCATAAAATCCGACCTTGAGGGCTGTAAAGACCTGCTGTCCCCCGGCGACCTGTTCCAGATAGACGACGGCTGGGAGCCTGCGGTGGGCGACTGGCTTGAGACTGACAAAACAAAATTTCCAAACGGTCTGAAACCCTTGGCGGAGGAAATACACAATTCGGGATTTCTTGCAGGATTGTGGCTTGCGCCTTTTGTATGCAGAAACGGCTCCCAACTGATGAATACACACCCCGACTGGCTCCTGCAGGTGGACGGAAAGCCTTGGAGCTGCGGCAGTAACTGGGGCGGATTTTACTCTCTTGATATAGATAATCCCGAAGTCACCGACTATCTTCGCAAGGTGTTCGACACCGTGCTGAACGACTGGGGCTTTGACCTTGTGAAGCTGGATTTCCTGTACGGCGCCGCCCCGTTCGGCACTGATAATGAAACGAGAGCAGGACGTATGATAAAAGCTATGGACTTTCTCCGTGAGATCTGCGGCGATAAGCTGATACTCGGCTGCGGCGTGCCAGTTATGCCCGCCTTTGGCAGAGTGGATTACTGCAGAGTGAGCTGCGACGTCAGCCTTGACTGGAACGACAAGCCGTATATGCGCTTGTTCCACCGAGAACGTGTTTCCACCAAGCAGGCGATAGAAAATACCCTGTCCCGCAGTCAGCTTAACGGCAGAGCATATCTCAGCGACCCCGACGTATTTTTCCTGCGTGATAACAATATCAGCTTGTCCGACGACCGCAAGCTGTTGCTCGCCAAGATAAACGCCCTGTTCGGCGGAGTTTTCCTTACCTCCGACGACCTTTCCTCTTACGACGAAAAACAGCGCAAGCTGTACCGCAGTCTTCGCCATCTTCGTGAAGCAAAGGACGTGACCCTTGACCGCGACGCTTTAACGGTAACCTTCACCCTGGACGGAAAAAAGTATAAACTGAGCCTGCCGAAAAAGTGGTTCAGCTGAACGTTTCGCCATTCGGTATCTTAAAATAAACATACAAAAAGAGGAACAGTCATAAGCTGTTCCTCTTTGATTTTTTGTTTTATTTCTTATTCTTTTTTCTCAGCGTGTCTGCGATCATCATAATCAGCCGCACATCATCGTCGCTGAGGTCTGAAACGTCTATCAGTTTTTTATGCTCCACTCCCAGCAGATGATCTGTTGTGGTATGAAAGATCTGCGCCAGCTTTGCCAGTATTTCAGGCGACGGAGTCCTCTCCCTCAGCTCGTAGTACGACACCACCGATTTAGTGACGCTAAGCCTTTTCGCAAGCTCTTCCTGCGTCATACTCGCCTGCTTTCTTAACGCCTTGAGATTATCTCCAAAGTTGACCATTTTAACACCTCCGTATTAAAAAAGTTTATCAAATCTGAGTATCAATTTGGTTAATTAAAGTATTAAAATAGTTGACAAAAGTATAAGATTGTGATAAACTGTCCTTGAAAAATAAATTTTTATGTAAAGGTATGTCAGTCCTTGTCGTTCATCACCCGCAAAAGCCCTGCAAAAGCCGCTATCTGCCGATCCGTCAGTCCGCTTGCGTCCAGCGCCGAGTCGGGCGGGGGAGCCTGTTTTCCCAGCAGATAGTCTGTGCTGCAATTGTAAAGATATGCCAGCTGGAGCAGCACCTCGGTGCTTGGCGTCCGTTCACCCGTTTCATAGCCGGAAACCACCGAGGGGGAAACCTTCAGCTTTGCCGCCGTTTCCTTCTGGGAGTATCCGTATTTCAGTCTTAGCTTTTTCAGCTTTTCAGGAAGTCCTTTTATCATTGTGTTTCACCTCAACACTTATTGTAAACTTTTTGAGCGCACAATGGGAGTTAGTAAAATTTACTCAAAGTGTTGATTTTTTTTAGAAATGTGTTATAATTAACATATATATGTGATGATTTAAAACTTCAGTATCCTAAACTTACCAAAAAGGTAGACATCACATATGATAAATACTGACGTAACTTTACGACATAAAAATATTGACCGAATTTAATTTTTCTAATTATACACAGGAGGAAAAATTATGAAGATTTGGAAACGTGTAACAGCGGCTTTTCTCGCTCTTACCATGCTCGCCACCACCGCCAGGGATTTTCCCCTTTCTCCCGTAGCGCAGGCGGATGAACCTGCGGGTACGGCGGCTTCTGATATTACTTGGGAAAAATATCAGCAAAACATCAACGCAACAACAAGCAGAAGATTGTTTTGGAGATATGACAGTGGACCGGTTGGAAGTATAAAATCCTACAACCAGATACATGTCTTTGCCTTTGCGGGGGAAACTATATGCTTCGGCAGCAATGTAAACAAAGCTGCATCGGGAAGAGATATTGTATTGATAGACCTTCAAGGTAAGGAAACATATTTTGACATTGCGGAAACAATCGGCGCTCAGGGTCTTATTTCCGATCCGTACTATGAATATCTCGCAAAAACTATGACCTCCAAAAACGGAAAAACAGGTGTTGACCCGACCGATTACACAACAATGATAAAAGACGGCACCGCAGGTGACGCTAATAAGGATTCCGAAGGAAATGTTCATAATAGTGGTGTCACTAAAACCTACACGCCCTTTACCTACGAAGTAAAAGAAACGGGTGTATACACCTTTGAGTTCAGAGTTGGCAGTGGCGCTACTAACGGACCGTCTTATGTAGGCACAGGAAGAATTAAACAGAATAAAACAGACATAGAGAGAAATGCAAATACTACAAATAATGCTTGGTTCTGGTACAATCCAAATGCAACTACAAACAAATATGTTGAAGGAAACCTTAGTTCAGAGCAGAAAGAAAATTATCCATACATTGTTCAGGTAACTTTTAATACAGGCGGATATACAAATGATTCATCGAAAAATTACAATATAAGTTCAATTTCTGCATACTACAAACCTATGCCATCAGACCCCAACAATTTTTATTGTCGTACAGATGCCAGCGGAAACGTTATGACGGCAAGTAATGGACGGGAAATAAATAAAGACGCCCTTTGGGATCAGACGAAACAGGCTGAGGTCTCCGCTTGGGACATCAAAGTCTTTGACGAATATGATCGTGAAAAAACAGGCCGCACCTACTGCGATTTTATGGCTCTCCAGTCAAGCGGAAATATCATTGAGACCGTTTATGTTCTTACCAATGACAGTTATATCTATCAAGTAGATTTCAATCAATGCGCCCCCTATACCTTTACCTTTTTCTCCAACAACAGAGGTATAGTTGACAGCGCCACAGGCAATATTCTTTATAAATCTGTAAAGGCATTAAGTAACAATTGGAGCAATGATTATGAAGGTGTATTTGGCGTGCACGGCTTTACCTTTAAGCAGCCCTCCTCTACCGATACAGAACTTGAAAAGACTTTTAAAATATTCTTTGAAAAGCCGAATGATGACCTTTTAGGTCACTTATATACAACAGCCCGTGCGCCCGAAGCCCCCACAAACATAAAATTTTACACCACTCTGCCTGACGGAATTGACTTGCCTGAGGGTGGCGGAAAATCTGATAGCACGCCCGGCAGTTATGTCGGTATGGGCGGCTATTTTTCCTTTGAAGTAAAAGAAGCCACCACCGCTACTCTGCGCCTTGAGTTTAAAGGAAAACTGAAGGACTTTGTCCCTGTGGAAATTTCCGATATCGTCACGCCAAATTCCACCAACTATTTCTACTGGGACGGCAGAGACGGCAACGGAACAATTATACCTGAAGGCGTATATAGCACTGATGATTTTTCATATTCCGTTCTTACCAAGTCGGGCGAGATACATTTTCCTATTTTGGATATGGAGCAAGCGCCAAAAGGCATAACAATAACAAGAATCAGCGATATATATGACGCTGATGGTAACAATTTATGTGAAGATCCAAACTCAATATATGAAAAAACAAAAAGTGTAGTATATTATGACGAATCCGATATATATTATGGCGGAAAAATAGGTTCTTCTGCCACATCGACCGAAGAAAACGTTGATGTATGGGGTCATGCAACGTATGGCACAAGTACATATAAAGATACTGATTCATTGGGCAACACTTATTATAAGTATCGAAACTTGCAAAATTCAATAGTAAGTAGTGTGACCTATTATGGAGAAGAATATCTTTATAATGCATATGCAAAAGATCGCAAATTAAGGATAGGCGATCACAGTCATTTAAGCAACCCGATAGATTATTCCGGAACTTCGACAGACACAGACCTGCAAAATAAGCTTATAGACTTTCTGGACAGCAAAAAACACCCGGTAGGTGTGAGCAGTTCTAATGGTGCTAGTGGTGGATATTATCAAACCACCACCGACTACGCCATCGCCAACTACTGGACCTTTACTCCCTCCTCCTTATCTTCGCCGATTAGCGACGATGAAAATACAGTCACGATCGTTAATCCCGAAGCGTCGGACAAGGGTATTTTCAACCTGCGCTCTTTTGTCTTCTATGATGAAACAAGCGACGGCAAATACGACCCGAAAGCCGGTGAAGACCACGCTCTCCAAGGCGTCACCTTAAATGTTTATAAAAAGCATACTTCCGGTGAAAATGAAAGCGACGGCGTCTATGCCGTTTATGATGAAACGTCAAATGCATTGACCAAATATTCAAATTGGACTGAAGTTACAGCTGCCGGAAAACAAAACGACGCTTATGACCTTGTTTCCACCGCTGCCACCGCCCTTACAGGCGAACACGTTTTCACCAACCTTGAATATGACACAAAAACCGGCACCGACTACGTTCTTGAGGTTGTAAGACCTGACACTAACTATAAATTAACCACTAACGCAATCGGCAGAACAAATACCGACACATACACATATACCGACACGAAAACCAACGGTACGGAAATACAGAAATTTACTGTCGGCGGAAGTGGTCTTACGCCTGATGAAGCTAAAATGAACACCCTCTCTGCCGCTGACGTAGGGTATTATTTTGATACTCCCGACCAGACGTTAGTTGTACAGAAAACTTATAAAATAGATTCTGCCAAGGATGAAAAAGAGCCTCTCTATACCTTCCTGGAGTTGTCTTATACCACAGTGGACAGCAATAAAGATACTGTTTACGGTCAATGTGTCATAAGCTCAGCAGACCAGTATAAGCACTCCTATCCTTTCCTGCCCCAAGTAATAAATCCTCCTTATGATTCGGCAATTACAGAGACTGTGCAGGATTATTATGTTTCCGCCGAATATTACATCGTTCCGAGAAAAGAGACGAGCAGCGGCAAAACATTGTTCAGAATTTGGAAGCACGTTTTCAATTATAATGATTATAGCAGTTCATATATAAACTCCCTCAGCACAGATGTATATTACTATGATATAAAGGCGGAAAATCTTGACGCTAACGGAGACGGCGTTATAGATTATGAAACGCTGTTCGGACCGTTAGGTGACGAAACAAACGACGGGATCCCCGATTTGAATAAGATCCCTTATAAAACGGCGGAATCTACTGCCGATTCTGTTGCATTTACAAAAGTCGAGGACAAAGACGAAATTCAGCCCCCCTTTATTGCCACTATCGACAGAACAAGAGGCACTGCCGAAATAACTATAAACGTCACCAACAGCAACCTCGGCGGAACTCTTGAGATACTCAAGGTGGATTCCAACAGCGTAGATGAACATGGTGTTTTAAAGAGCGACTATACACCGCTTGAGGGCGCTACCTTTAAATTGTTCGATGAAAAAGCGGAAGACGTAAAAAAATTTGAAGAACAATCTAAAGGCACTGATGAAACGAAGAAGCAGGAAGCGATCAATTGGCTTACAACTCATCAGATCGGTATGTCCACCACCGAGGCAAACGGTCAGATAATCTTTACAGGTCTTTCCTTGGATGCAGGCAAGACCTACACCGTTAAAGAGATATACGCTCCGGACGGCGGTTACACCTGGGACGAACAGTATGTAGAGGTAACAGCGGCAGAAATACAAAGTTCAACAAATGCTTACAAACAGCTTGTACTTACCAATTTTATACCCAGTGAAGATTTAACATTCACCAAAACCATAAACGGCAGAGGCTGGATCAACACATCTGAAGGTTCAACCACATACCTTGACAGCTTTGATTTTAGTATAGAACTTAAAAGTGCTACAAGTGAAGCAGGCGTTGACATTGCTGAAGATTCTATCTCTGCATTAAAGGAAACTTTTAGTAAAACAACGATAAAAGTAACTGAAGAATCAGGCGGCAAAGGTACAACTTCTCACGACAGAACGCTGACTACCAACATACCCAAAAATCTTTTCGGAGGATTTAACGAAGCATTAAGCAAGGAAAAAATAACATTCCCCGAGTCAGGCACATATACGTTTGAGATAAAGGAAAAAGATATTGATACTGGCAATCCGCTGTATAAAGGTACAAGCGGGGAATCCAATATTGAAAAATCAGAAGCTGTATATTCGGTTTCTGTAAAGATAACTGTTGATGGCGGTAATTATACTTGTGAACTTGGAGAGGTAAAGCGTACCCTAAACGGAAAAGATACTACTATCAAGAACGGTAATATTCTTTTTACAAACAAGTATACCGTAGAAGAGTTCGACTCCGAGACTAAATATATAATAACCAAGACGCTGACAGGACGTCCGGATGGCAAATGGTTGCCCGATGATAGTTTTGCTTTTAACATAGAGGGTAATGATAAAAATACCATAGATGCTATGCTTGAAGGCAAAATAACGTTTCAAACTCTTCTTGGCAGCAGTCATAAAGATGGTGATCCCTATCCTCAAAAGTACACTGTATATACTAATGAAAAAAACAAATCCGTTGGAATAGGCGAAATAGATTTTAAAGATATTAGCTTTGAAACGTCAGAAGGTGTACCGACCCCTGTTGTCTATACCTTTAAAATTTCAGAAGAAAACGGCGGGAAAGCAGGCATAGATTATGCCGACACTGTTTATTACCTGAAAGCTACTTTAAAGTGCGAACATCTGAATAATGAAATATCAGAGATCCAGTACGATGTTTACAAAGACAATTTAGAAGGAGAACCCATAGGCACTTGCCATGTCTACCCGAAAGACAGTACAGAAAAAGACAGCCACAAAGAAGAATCCCACACCTTCTCTTTCAACAACACATACAGCGCAACCCAAACCTGGTCTCCTACCGTCACCAAACAGCTTAACGGGCGTGATTGGTATGAAAAAGATGAATTCCAATTTGAAATTAAGCTTACTAATTCTTCAGCAGACGGTGGCGCTTTTATAAGCAGTGGATCTGTCACGATCACAAATGCAACAACAGCCCATAAAGCAACCCTCGGAACAGTAACCTTCAAACAGCAAGGCTACTATACCTTCAGCATAAACGAAACAAGCACAACAGCAGGTATAGAAAACGGTGCGTCAAAAACGATCACAGTCTATGCTAAAGATAATAATGAAGGCGGATTTGATTTAACGTTTTACGAAGGTGAGGTAAATGCCTCAACTTCTGCAAAAACTACGTTGCCTGAACACGAAAACTTCACCTTCGTAAACACATACAGCGAAAGCGGTTCTATTTCTTTCAACATTGAAAAGACGCTTCAAGGCAGAAAATGGGCGTCCGATAATTTTACGTTCACCATAACCCCTGATAAAGAGACTTTTAGCAAAATAAACCAACCAAATTCGCCTATCACGATAACAGAACCCACACATGGTGGCGAAGGTCCTGATGCCCATAATGATAATTACGATTATGACAGCACAACAGGCGTTATCACACTCAGCGTTTCAGGCACTGGTGACGCAGGCAAAGCCTTCACTGAGACGTTATCCAAAGTAATCAATTTTAACGCTGCAACCGAAGAAGGCAAACCATACATATTCACCATCACAGAAACATCAGGCACAGACAACATAGAATATGACACCACCAAATATGAAGTTACCGTAACCGTAACACGTGAGATAAGCAAAACAACAAATCTCCCCACCGGTAATCTTCTCGTCTTGGCCTCATACGTTGTTGCAGATTCATCGGATAGTGGAACAAAAGACGCCTCTATCACCCTCCCATTCACCAACAAAGCCTACGTTGATCAGTCTCTAACTGTCATCAAAGACCTCCAGGATAGGAACTGGGCGGATAGCGATACTTTCACTGCAACTGTAAAATTGTCTGTTTCAGGCGATACGAAGGAAGATAACGTAAAACTGTTAGACAGCACATCTAAACCTACAACTATATCTACAACGCTTGATTTCACAAGTACAAATCACGAAGTAACTAACACTTTCCGCTTCTACGCCCCAGGCACCTACACCTTTACAATAAAGGAAAATGAAGGTTCTGCCGACGGCATAACCTATGACGCAAACACTTACACATGGACAGTGACGGTAACAGATGACGGAAACGGAAATCTTGTTGCAACAACCAACATCTCCGACAACAAAATCACTATCACCAACACCTATACTACTGAAAAATCGTTCGACATTTCCAAGGAATTTACAGGCAGAATAAACAATGAAACATATGCGATTGATAATCATTGGCTGACAGGCGATAAATTCACTTTCACCATTACGGCTGATGGCGAAGAAACAGAAAAAGCATTTGAAAACGGTCAGATGTTTTTCACAGATTTGTCGAAAGAAACCGATACCAAAACCGTTACTATTTCATCGGAAACAGACGGTCACAAGGTAACCATTCCCCTCGGTTTCACTAACCTTGAATTTACAACCGACAAGAAAGAGTACACATTCACCCTCAAAATAACCGAGGATTCTCCTAAAGAGAAGTACGGCATATCTTACGACGAGTCTGTCCACACTATCACTTTCACCGTTACAGAAGACCCAACGTCTAAAACGTATGTGATCACACCTTCTACTGAGACAATAACAGTCAAAAACACATACAGCGCCAAATCTGTTTCCGCCGAATTTTCTCTCAAGAAGGAGCTTACAGGCAGACCTTGGAATGATGATGATTCCTTTACGTTCAACATTGTGCCTAAAGAGCTTACATCAGGCGAAACGGTAACTTCAGAGGTATCAGGCTCTGGCGACCACATCGGCAAATTTGATCTCAAATTTGAGAAAGCAGGTACTTACACCTACACAATTTCTGAAGAAGAAGGTGAAATTGGCGGTGTAGACTATGACACTACCCATAACTACACCCTTACCGTTGTAGTTAAAGATAACGAGAAGGGCAATTTGATAATTGAATCAGCAGAAGTCAATGAGACTGCCTTGACTGTTTCTGCTCCAAACACCAACCCCGACGGCAGTTACAAATACACTTTCGATTCTTCCAACAATCTTTATTTCACCAACGCCTATACCGCAGGCTCTGCAAGTATGCAGTCAGAAGACCTGTATTGGATATGGGTAGAAAAGATAATCAGCGGCAGAGAGTGGAAAACAGGAGAGCCCGAAGAGCAGTATAAATTTACCATAAAAGCCGCTGACAAGACAACACAACAAGCCGTAGATGATGAAAACATTCAGTTTATAAGCGGTAATTCTAAAAAAGAAACAGCAGATAGCACACTTCGTACAAGTGTATCTGTCAGCACAGATGATACAAAGATCAAAGAAGGCAGACACATTGACAGCCTTAGAATTTACTTTAAGGACATAACCTTCGAGTCAGATGAAGGAAATGTTTACACCTTTGATATTTCGGAAGCAAAGGATACCCCTCTCAAAGGTGGTATCACTTATGATGATACCACATATCGTGTAGAACTCCTTGTCACCGACAACGAAAACAGTAAGGGCGAGTCAAAGCCTGACGGCATAGTGGAAGTAGCGGTTGATTCAGTAACCAAAATCAATGGCAGTCAGACAACAGAATATTCGTGTGAAACGCATGACGATACAAAGCACAACAAAGCAATAATCCTTCCTTTCACCAACACCTATGATTCAAAAGGCGATTGGACTTTCACTATTTCCAAAACTCTGACAGGAAGACCTTGGGCGACTGATGAAACCTTTAACTTTGACCTGACTTTGAGCGATTACACGCCCGATAAAAACGCAACGGACGAGTACTCAAAAGCAAATTATAAAGAGCCTCAACCGATGTCGCTTAGCGTTGCTGCGCCCTCTTCCGGTGGTAATGAATCTACGATCAACGGCACCGTTACATTCAACGAACCCGGAACGTATGAATTCACCCTTACAGAAAAAACCGATACGATCGAAGATCAGGGCATAACCACCACCCCGTCCAGCGGTTACAAAATAACCGTTGAAGTGACCGATAATATGGACGGAAAGCTTTCAGCCCAGGTCGCAAGCTATACAATGGGTGGTACTGAAACAAAAGTTGAATCCACGTTCGACAACATATTCAACTTCACGAACGCATATGCCGCTGACGGCACACTTACTCTTTCCGTCGAAAAAATGATAAAGGGAAGAGCGTGGCAGGAATTTGACACATTTGATTTCACTATAGAAGCCTACGGCGATACTATTGACAAAGTCGGTGCTGATGGTGAAAAGGGCAAGTATGTGATCATGCCCGATGACCAAACGGCAACCGTAAAATATGATGGCACATCTGACCACAAAGCCGACTTTGGTGCGATCACATTCAAATCCAACGGCACAGTGGGAACGTATTACTATCAGTTCAAAGTATCCGAAACCGTTCCCGAGGGCGCAGTAGACGGCGTATATTACAACGGTCTGACTTACAGCAAGCCCTATATTGTCACAGTTTCAGTTACCGACAACGGAAAAGGCAGCTTGAGCGCTGTGGTTACAAGCGTTGCACCTGAGGACTCGGAACCTATTTCCACTCCGTCAAACACCATAACCTTTACCAACACCTATGCCGCATCAGGTACGCTTGAAAAAATAGACGTAACTAAGGTTCTTAAAGGCAGAAACTGGCTTACAGGCGGAGAATCGTTCAGCTTTGATATTCAGCTTGTTGATAAAGACGGAAACCCGGTAACATCAGATTATGTTACCGTTCCCTCCGCCTTGACCATTACAAGCAGCACTGCAACGGAAAACGAAGAAGTTAAAGACAGCTTTGGAGCAACGTCGTTTGTCTATGCTCAGGACGAATACGGCACAAACTCAAAGAAAACCTATTACTTCAAAATCACCGAAGTCCAGCCCACAGCCGCCGACGGTTACACAGTAACGAAAGACAGCTACAGCAAAAACGTATTCAAAGGCGTTACCTACGACAATAAGGTATATATAGTTGAAGTAGAGGTTACTCATGATTACAAAGGCAAACTTACAGCTGAAATAGTCAGCCCGACCGATGGCATAGTATTCACTAACGAATACAATGCAGCGGCGGTATGGCAGCCCACTGTCAGCAAAACCTTTACAGGCAGAAAGTCAGGCTGGCTTGAAACCGACAGCTTTGCCTTTGATATCACTGTATCAGATGATACTGACAACACTATCACAAACGCAAAGCAAATCGTTTCCGTTTCCAAGGGAACTGAAACAAGCGACACATACCGCAGCAATTTTGGTGAAATAACCTTTACCAAGCCCGGCACATTCACCTTTACGGTAAACGAAGCCCAGCCTGAAGCCGCTGGCGATTATGAAGTAACGAAAGCCGGCGACGGCAAAAATGTATTCAAGGGCATTACCTATGACAATACGGAATACACCTTGACTGTAACAGTCACCGACAATTTTGACGGCACTCTCAGCTACACTGTTACCAGTGACAGTGAAAAATTTGTAGCCAACGGCGAAAATACGCAGCTGAAATTCACAAACGTTTACAACGCTTATGGCGAATGGACGCCGCAGGTAAAGAAACAGCTTACAGGCAGAGATTGGCTGAAAGTAGGCGATATCAAAGGAGAGTCTCCTCTTGCTGAACGTGAAAGCTACGAATTTTCCGTCAAGTTTGCAGAATCTTCTGATGCAAGCGTAACCCTTCCCGCTAACCTCACTGTTGATAAACCCGACACACCTGTTTCATTTGAATCCGTTAAATTCACAAAGCCGGGTTCGTTCACCTTCACCGTTCAGGAAGAAAAACCTGCCGACATTACAGGTAATGTTTTTGAGGGAATAGCGTATTCCGAAAAGATCTACACCGTCACAGCAAAAGTCACCGACAACAACGACGGCACGCTGACAATAGACACATCGGCGGTTGACGAAGCAAAAGAGAAAGCCGAAGAGCCCTACACCTTTGTAAACAGCTACACAGCAACTGGTACGCTTACAAAGTCTATAAGCATATCCAAGACCTTGCTTGACAGGATATGGCACAAAACCGAGAGCTTTACCTTTGACGTCACCCCCGCTGAAAATGCTAAAGCTGCCGTTGACGGCGGAATGATAACTCTCCCCAAGGTAGGAGCAGAGATTTTCGGCGACGATGATCTGGGCAACAAGCAAACAGGATACGCAAACGACATCTCATTCCTTAAAGATGAGGATCATCAGTTAAAGGACGGAACATATTCTTTCATCATAAGCGAAACAGTTCCCGATGATGCAAAAGACGTTGACGGTAAAAAGGTATATCTGGGCATTTCCTACGACCTGTCGCAATACAAGGTAGAAATTCAGGTGACAGACCTTCACAACGGCAATATCAAAGCCGAAGTCACCAGCATTACCAAGGTAGGCGGGACAGGTGAGCCTGTTGAAATAGCCTTCGTCAACGATTACGACCCGTCAGGCGTATGGCCTCCCGTCATCAGCAAAACAATTGACGGCAGAGATTGGCTGTACGATTACAAAAATATCAACGGCGAAATGATAACCGATAGATTTAATTTTACAGTCGAACTTGCAGACGAACAGAGAGACGGCATAGATAAAAACAATGTTGATTTTAACAACAATAATCTTTCCGTTGACAAAAAAACTGTTGACAAGGACAATAACCCCACGTACGATGGCGAAACAAACAGCGTCATCGCTCAGTTTAAGGACATAACCTTTACCAAGGACGGCGTTTACAGATTTGTGGTAAAGGAAACGGGAACGGACGAAAACGGTATGACCCTTTCAAAGGTCGTCTACACAATGGATGTTACAGTCAAGGACGATGAAGAGGGTCTCCTCACTCCTGTTGATTTTACAGTCACCGACGACAGCGGAAACCTCGTGATCTACGATGAAGAGAATCCGCTTTCTTTCGTAAATACTTATCAGGCGACTACCGAATTAAGCAAAATTACCGTTTCCAAGACTCTGAACGGCAGAAACTGGCTGAAAACAGGCAATACATTCGGAAGCGGCACAGCCAGCGAAGATGAGAGCTTTGATTTCACCTTATCTCTTGCGGAAGGGCATACAGCGGATAACGCCGATTATATTGAACTCCCCGAAAATATATCCGTAATCGGAACAACCGAGGGAACTCCTTACACCAAAACCTTTGGCAACGTAACGTTCCATTCCAACGGCAAAGAAGTCAACGATTACGCCATAGAGGTAAGCGAGGTTATCCCCGACGGCATAACACCTGTTGACGGCAAGTACGTACAAAACGGACTCACCTATGACAGTAAGAAATATACCGTTGACCTCAAGGTAAAAGACGACTTTCTGGGAAATCTCACCGTTGAAGTTGACAACAAGGACGTATTCAACGGTCTGTCTTTCGTGAACGATTATAGCGCACAGGGTATAATTTCAGGCATAACCGTTAACAAGACCCTTGAGGGCAGACAGTGGAGCGACAAGGACAAATTTAACTTTGAACTTTCCGTTTCCGAAAAGCCTGACGGCTCCTCAGTTTCCTTTGACAACAACGGCGTTAAGGAAGCTGTCGGCAAGCTGACCATAACCAAAGGTATTGACGTTTCATACACATACATCGGTGTTTTCGGAGACATAACAGTTGACGAGCCGGGCGATTATGAATTTACCTTAAAGGAAGTCAGCAACACTTCAGACGGCACTCTGTATGACGAAAAAACCTGCACCATAACCGCAAAAGCCGTTGACAACAACGACGGCACGATCACGATAACCGAAGTCAACGGAGCTGACGACCTCAGCTTTACCAACAAAGCTTACGTTGACTCTCAGCTTACCGTTATCAAGGATCTTCATGGCAGAGCGTGGTCCGATACTGACAGCTTTACCGCCACTCTTACGCTGACAAAGGACGGATCAAGCACCGACGACGTAAAGCTTAAAACGCAGTCAGGCGAAACAGACGTACCCGACTCTCTCACCTTTACACAAACAGCTCCCAGCACTCAGCTTCCTCTGCGTTTCTATCAGCCCGGAGTTTATACCTTCACGATTAAGGAAACGGCGGGAAGCGCCGCAGGTCTGACCTACGACGGCAGCGTGCATACCTGGACGGTGACCGTTGATGATAACGACGGGCAGCTGGAAATAACCGACTCCACAGTGGACGGCAAGAACGGCGCACTTTCAGCGGACACCATTTCCATTGTAAATACCTATAAATATTCCGATAAGATCACAATATCCAAGGACTTTATTGGAAGAGCCGAAGATAAATGGCTGTATACCGACAAATTCACCTTTGACGTCAAAGCGGATAAGGATACGGAAAAATATTTCGACGAAGGCGTACTTGCCTTTGACGGAAGATATGCAAAGGGCGTTTCTTCTGCCGAAGCGGTAATTTCCGCCGCCGACAGCATAAAGTCGGTGGATATCCCTCTTGATATCACAAATCTTGACTTTACTTCCGCTGATAAGTATAATTTCACCTTCCTTGTAAGCGAACAGTCAACGCCCGATAACGGCATAGCTTACAGCAAGGCGGTATACAAGGTGACATTCACAGTTACAGAAAACTCAGACAAGACCTACAACGTCACAAAGGTAATTTCAGTCAGCGAAAATGCGGACGATAATTATGCGCCTGCCGATGATATTGTCTTTAAGAATATCTATACGGCCAAGCCCGTTACTGCGTTTATAAATATTTATAAACAGCTTACAGGTGCGTCATGGGACGACCTTAAAGACAGCTTCGTATTTACGGCCGATCCAAGCGAGGATAATCCCGAAAGCGGAGCGACCGTTAAAAACGGCAGCATAAACGCTCAGTCCGATAAAATACCCACAGCTGATACTCTGCGCAAGGGAAATATGTCCGTAGAATTTACCAAAGCTGGCGAATATGAATTCACCATAAAGGAAAAATCAGGCTCAAACGACGGTATACTCTACGATAACAAACACACATATCAGCTTGTTGTAAAGGTGGAGGACAACGACAGCGGCAATCTTGCCATAACGTCTCTCACCATTGACGGCGAGGAGTATATAAGCGGTGCAGACGGCGTTATCAACTCCGTTTCCGTTACTGACGAAGACGTATTCTTCACCAACGGCTATCACGCCGAAGCAGAACTTTCGGGAATTACCGCCGTCAAGCTGCTTAAGGGCAGAGATTGGAAAAACAGCGATGAAAGCTTTAGCTTCACGATCGCTCCCGCTGACGATTATACAGAAAACGAAGCGGGCAAGACCGTTATTATTCCCGACCCCGCATCAGCAAACGAGGACAATAACGGCAAAGCGCTGTTTGACGCTTTGAAATTCGTATCAGACGGCAAGGAAACGCATATCTACAAATTCACCGTTTCCGAGATAGTTCCCGGCGGAGTGATCAACAGGACCGACAAGGGACTTACTTATTCTGACAAAACCTACGACGTTTACGTCAAGGTGACCGACCGGTTCAACGGTCACATGACTGCGGAATTTGTTGACAAGGACGGAAACTCGCTTGCAGATCAGCAGCTTTCTCTTGATTTCACCAACGAGTACGTTTCGTCAGGAAAATGGAGCTTCTCCGTTACCGAGAACTTTATCGGAAGACCCTGGATAAGCGCCGACGTATTCAATTACGATATTGCGGTTGAAACGGAAGTGCCCGACGGTCTGACGGTGACTGTTCCCGACAGTATGCATATATCAATGCCCGCACCTTCAAATACTGCGGGAATTGCAGCAGCGTCCGCTGTTAAGACTCAGCACAGCGCCGACTATGCGGCAGACTTTGACAAGACTGCGCAATATTCCTTCACCAAGCCCGGAGAATACACCTTTACCATAACCCAGAAAAAGGACTTCAGGAGCAAACAGCTTTCGGATTACGGAATTTCCTTTGACGATACTGTTTATGAAGTAACGGTGCAGGTGACCGACGACAACGAGGGAAAACTTAACGCTGAGATAACAAAGCTGCTTATTGACGGAAAACCTGTTGACGATATTGACGCATACGGCGACAGCTTTGCTTTCACCAACACCTATTCAGCCACAACCACATGGAATATGTCGGTGGAAAAGCAGATAGACGGCAGAGAGTGGAAAAACATCAAGGACTATCCCGACAGCCCTGACGATTTTGAATTTACTATCGAGGCTTACGGCGATGAAACGATACAGGCAGTCAAGGACGGAACGATAACTGTTGCAAACGGCAAAACCAACATCACCGCCCAGACTCCCATTCATACCTCATCGTTCGGCAACATCACTTTCAATTCAAACGGTACGGTGGGCAGCATTTATTACAGCTTCATTATCAGGGAAACCACGCCCTCCGATACAAAGGGACTTACTTACAGCAAGCCTTATATAGTAACGTTTGAAGTGACCGACGACGGCGAAGGTACTCTTACCGCCGTTGTCACCGACGTGCTTCAGGAGGGAACAAAGCAAAAGGGCGATTATACAGTAAACGGCAATTCCGTTACCGTTACCTTCACCAACACATATGCCGCCAACGGCTCCCTTTCCGAAAACTCCATAAGCGCAGCAAAGGTATTGACAGGCAGAGAATGGCTCGGCATTGAGGGTGTATTCACCGATTTCTTTACCTTTGCCCTGAAGCCCGACCTTGAAGATGCCATTACCGCCGACGCTTTCAGAAGCGGACTTATCAAACTGAACGGCGATACGGTAACTGTTACCGATGAAACTGCCGAACATAAAGATTACTTCGGCAGTATCGACTTTAAATCTAATGGACAGAAAACCACCGTTTACACCTTCAAGCTGAGTGAGATAATATCCAAAGGCTATGAAAAGGAATATAGCATAGATTACGATGACGCTGTATTCACTGTCAAGGTGGAAGTTACCGACAATTACGACGGAACGCTTTCCGCAAAGATTATCAGCGGTGCAGAAGCCGAGTTTACCAACGAGTATACCGCCTCGGGCGTATGGCCTCCCGTTGTGAACAAGGTAATTGATGGAAGAGAATGGCTCGCTGACGACAAGTTTACCTTTAAGATCGCTCTTGATGAGGAAAATTCCGATTATCCCGTAGTAATAACCCAAGATACTCTGACGATCGGAAAAGATGATCTTGACACAACAACAGGTCTTTACACAAAACAGTTTGAAGATATCATCTTCTCAAAGCCCGGCAATTACTTCTTCACAGTATCCGAAGAAAAAGGCCAGGCAGGCGGACTCACCTATTCCGACACCGAATACTATATGTACGTCAGGGTAGTCGACGAGGAGAACAAGGGAACGCTTGTACCTTACATTTACTTTGCGATCCCTCAGAACTCTGTTCCTGCCATAACAGGTAGTGAAGTGGGAATTGAGAAAGCGCTTTCTTTCGTAAACACATACAGCGCAACTGCAACCCTTGACAAGATCGAGGTTTCCAAAAAGCTAACAGGCAGAGACTGGCTGAAGCAGGGCGATACCACAGGAAAAACCGTTCTTACCGAGGACGAAAGCTACAAGTTCGCCATTACCGCCGCAGACGAATACACCTCAGCGGCAGTAAACAGAAAGGATATTGTCCTCCCCGCTGACGTCAGCATTTCGGGAGCTTCCGACGGCGCAATATACAAAGCGCTCTTCGACGGTATCATCTTCAACTCAAACGGTAACCGTACCAACAATTATACCTTTGAGATAAGGGAAAAAATTCCCGCCGACAAGGAAAAGCTCGGCGGCGTTGAGTATGACAAGAGCGTTTATACTGTAAAGGTGACCGTCACCGACGACTTTAAAGGCAAGCTCACCCTGAACGCCGAAATACCCGACAATATCCTGTTCACCAACGTCTATACTTCCACTGGAACAATAGAAAAAGGTGAAATAAAGGTATCCAAGACCTTGACAGGCAGACCTTGGCAGGCTGACGACAAGTTTGAATTTGAGATAAAGAATACCGTAAAACCCGCAAATTCAACCGTCACAATTGCAGACGAGGGCAAGTTCATCATAGAAAAGGGTGCAGACATTGGCGATACCTTTACAGACGCATTCGGCGACATCACCTTTGACGAGCCCGGCGAGTATGAATTTGAGATAAGAGAGATAAACAACGGCGAACCAAGCGGCATAGACTACGACGATACGGTCTACACCGTCAAGGTATCCGTTTCCGACAATTACGACGGCACTCTCACAGCCGTTGTAACAGGCGCCGACAACATCTCCTTTACCAACAAATACCACGCCGAAGCTGCCTCAGCCGAGATAAACTTTACCAAAAAGGTAACAGGCAGACATTGGGAGAAAGGCGAAGCATTCGCCTTCAGACTTGAAGCCGCCGATACCTTAACTCAGCAGGCGATAGACAGCAATCTGGTAATTCTCCCCGACAATGCCGAAATGACCCTTACAGGTGACGGCATAAAGGACGAGATGACTTCTGCCTTCGGAGCAATAAAGTTTAATTCCGACGGAAAGTCCGAAACAACGTACAAATTCAACGTAACGGAAGAAAAAGGCACACGCGGCGGACTTACTTACGACGAAACCGTTTATACCGTGACCGCAGTCGTAAAGGACGATTTCAAGGGCAAGCTCACCGCAGAGCTTTCAGGCGCTGAGAATATCCTGTTCACCAACACCTACGCCGCCGCAGGCTCACTTGCCGACAATGCGATAAGCGCTTCCAAGGTATTGACAGGCAGAGAATGGCTTGACAACGACCTTGTAAAGGACGGCTTCACGTTTGTTATCCAGCCTTACGGCGACACCGTAAACGCAGTTGGCAAAACGGTATTTATGCCCAAGAACACCGAGATAATCGTTACCGACAAGAACGACCCCAAGGTGTTCTTTGAGAAGATAGACTTCAAGTCCGACGGAGAGAGAACAGCCGAGTACAAATTCAAAGTGACCGAACAAAACACGCAGGCGTCAGGTATCGACTACGACACCTCCGAATACGTCATTACCGTGACCGTGTACGACGATTACAACGGCGCTTTAACAGCGGAAGTCACCGATATTTCCAAGGACGGCGAGCCTGTCGAAAGCATAGTATTTACTAATGATTACTCCGCTTACGGAATATGGCCTCCCGTTGTGGATAAGGTGATAGACGGCAGAAAGTGGCTTGACAGCGATAGCTTTACGTTTAAGATAACCCTTACTTACGAGGAAGTTGAAAACAGCGTAAATATGCCTGATGACAATACCGTTGATGTCACTGCGTCCGATAACAAGGACGGCAAATACGCCGCGCAGTTTGACAACATAACCTTTACAAAGCCCGGTCTGTATATATTCGAGGTAAGCGAAGAAATCGGCAAAACGCCGGGGCTCACCTACGACACGACTGTGTACGAAATGTACGTTGACGTTTCCGACGACGGAATGGGCAGGCTGACGCCGAAAGTGGTGAGAGTCATTGATCAGCAAGGAAATGATTTTGACTACGGTCATATCAACAACCTCACCTTCACCAATAAGTATAATGCCGTTGGAACTCTTGAAGCGGGAGGAATAACCGTCAGCAAGCTCCTTGACGGCAGAGAATGGCTTGACAGCGACAGCTTTAAGTTTACCATAGCTCCCGCAGAGGATTACGGCAGCAACGTGGAAATTGTCGAAAACAGTATCACGATAAGCGGTACAGACAGCGAAAAGACCTCCTCCTTCGGAAATATCACCTTCCGCAAGGCGGGAACTTACAGATTCAACATCTCCGAAGCAAGCGGAGATGTCCCGAATATCACATATGATACTTCCGTCTACACCGTGACGGTGGAGGCAACGGACAACTACGACGGAACGCTTGCCGTTAACGTAACAGGCAGCAGCGCCTTTACGTTCACCAACA
This sequence comes from uncultured Ruminiclostridium sp., assembly GCA_947627695.1. Taxonomy (GTDB): domain Bacteria; phylum Bacillota; class Clostridia; order Oscillospirales; family Ruminococcaceae; genus Ruminiclostridium_E. The sequence continues at coordinate 25,924 of CANQXF010000015.1, forward strand.
CCTTTGTTCCCGATGAAACTTCTTCAGAGGAGACAGCGCCTCCTTCCGAGGAAAGCACGACTCCTCCCGAGGAAACTACTTCTGACGAAGTCACAACTCCTCCCGAGGAAACTACTTCCGATGAAGCTACAACTCCTCCCGAGGAAACTACTTCCGACGAAGTCACAACCCCTCCCGAAGAAACAACACCTCCTCCCGTGACAACCACTGACAACAACAGGGTAGACGGGGAAGATGACGAGAACAACAAGCCTGACGACAATGTGAACACAGGCACGCCTCTTGACGCAGGCGCATTTGCGGCGGCTTCCGTACTGCTTGCAGCGCTTATCCCAACGCTGAACAGGCGTAAAAACAAAAAGAACAAATAACACAAAAAACGACAGGTAAAAAACGACCTGTCGTTTTTTTGTACTGTCTTGCGGATATTTTGTTTACATTCAGCAGTAAATATGATATAATAAACACATAAAAATTTTTCCGCACTTACAAAGTATGCTATTAACCCTATCTGAAAGGAACTACCATGAAAAAATACATAATCCTACTTATCATTGTTTCCGCACTTTCAGTTTCCCTGACCCTCACCGCCTGTCAGGGAACGCAGGGCGGCTCCGACAGCACAACCACTCCGGAGCCCTCCGACAGCGTATCGGATTCATCGGACGTTTCCTCCCTTGATACCTCCGCAACCACTGAAAAAACCAAGGAAACAAGCGAAAGCTCCTCTTCTGCAAGCAGCACCTCCTCCGCTGAAACAAGCGCCTCCGAAGAAAGCAGCTCTTCAGGCTCTTCCGCTTCAGCCACTTCTTCAAGCGCTTCCGACAAATGGACAGAAACTGTCTTTGAAAGCGTAATGTACGTTCTTGCAGACAATGCAAAAAGCTACAAGACCCCCGACGAACACGGCGAAAAGGCAAATTCCTACAAGAAAAATACCAAGGTGAAAGTAGTCGCCAAAACCGACAACGGCTTTTATAAACTGAGCACCGACGATTATATCAAAATGATATATTTAGGACCCAAACCCGTTGACGGCGACCCCATAATCACTATCGCCACAACTCCCCCGCCTGTTGAAAGATAAAAATCAAGCCGCCCTGCCATAGGAAAACCTGCGTTTCCCTGCGACAGGGCGGCTTTTTATTTTTGTAATTTTACATTTCTATCAGCTCATACTCTCTCGTGCCGAACCCGTGTTTAGCCGCCGCCTCAATGGTATGAACTCCGTTTCTGCTTTCTATCCTCTCCAGCAAATGCTTTTGCCCCTTGTCGTCCTTTGAGGCATAAACAAGGTCAAGGCACGCCTGATCAATAGCCACAGGGTCGAGAGACGCCAGTATTCCTATATCTTTCATACAAGGATCCTCCGCCACAGCACAGCAGTCGCAGTCCACCGACATATTTTTCATCACGTTGATGTAAGCGGCATTCCCCTTGAAGAACTTTACCACCGACATAGCGGCGTCCGCCATTGACTCAAGGAAGGAATTATGATCGGCAGTCCACAGCTTTGCGGGATCTCCCGCCCCGTGGATATAAGCCTTTCCGTAAGAGGAAGCAATACCTATCGAAAGCTGTTTCAGCGCTCCGCCGTAGCCGCCCATAGGGTGACCCTTGAAGTGGGAAAGCACCAGCAGGGAATCATAATTCGCCAGATTTTTCCCCACAAAATTTTTCTTTATCACCTTTCCGTCGGGAATTTCAAGCTCCATATCGGGACCTTCCCCGTCCAGCAGGTCAAAATCAAAATAATCGTTCCACCCATGAGCCTTTATCGTTTTCAAGTGTTTTTCAGTAGTATTTCTTTCCCCGTCATAAGCGGTGTTGCACTCAACCACCGTTCCGTTTACTTCCTTCACGATATTTTCCCAGAAATCGGGGCGGAGAAAATTCTGATTGCCCATTTCCCCCGAATGTACCTTGACCGCGACCTTTCCCGAAAGCTCCTTTCCCAGCGCCTTGTAAAGCTCCGTCACCTTTTCGGGAGTTATCTCCCTTGAAAAATAAACCTTAGCCTTCATACCATTTCTCCTTTCATTTAATGAGTTTTATTATCCTGTCTTTTTCCTTTGCACCTAAAATATCCGTCAGTCGCTTTACGATTTTTTCAAAGGATTCCTCAGGCTCATTTATATAAGCCGCCGTTATCCTGTCATATCCGTAAAGCTCCTCAGGCGTTGTATACTTCGCCACGCCCCAGCCGTACTGCATACCGTACTTGTCCCGCATATACTCAAAGTCTGCGATACAAACGTAGCTTTCCATCTGCAATCTTGTGATCACGGTATCAAACCCCTTGTTCCCGCCCTTGCGGTAGTTGCAGATACTTTTCAGCCGCTTTGACAGCAGTATTTTGTTTTCCGTTATGGTATCGTAAACGTTCTTGTCCTTGGTCTGCGCCAGCCCCTCGTCGTATCTTGAATCAAAATCGTATCCGTCCCTGCGGTAATTCGCAAAGTCGGGGAATTGCTCAAGACTGACGAACCCCGCCTTGTTCTGAAAAAACTTTCCGTAAAGGCAGGTCCCTTTCCTCGCCACAGGACCTTTCCATTCCCAGGGACCGTCCTGCTGGTCGGAAAACCACAGCTCCCTCGGACAGTTCTCCTCAATGGAAAATCCCCTTATCTCATTTGCAAAAAATGGAAGAAATCCGACTTTCAGCACCAGCCGTTCAATATCCTCAGGACTTCTCAGCTCAAAAAATTTCATTTTTCTTTTATCTCCGTTACCTCGCCGATAAACATAGTGTGCGCCGCCTCGGAGGAATAAAAGGTTTTTCTCACGTTTTCGGGCATACTGACTATGTCAAGCTCCTGCGAATATATCTTCCTGCAAACTAGAGTAGCTTCCGCCTCCTCAAAGGTGACGGAATTTTCCAGAAATTTCGGAGTAAGCCCCGCTTCTTTTATTTTGTCCCCGTCCCTGCCCGACTTTGTGCCGAGGAACATAAGCGCTTTTCTGTACTTTTCTGGGAAAAAGCTGACGGTGAAATATTCATTTTTCTCAAGAAACTGATGTGTGTATCTTATAGGCTTGACATACACTGTGACTATGCTTTTGCCCCACAGCGTGCCAAGACTTCCCCAGCTGATAGTCATAGTGTTCATTTCGCCCTTTTCACCCGCCGTGAGCAACGCCCACTTATCGTTGAAAATGCCGAAAGAATTTACGTTGAACTCCAAAAAGATCACCTCATATCCGCTTATTTACCAGAATTATACACCATATTTCCCGCCTTTGTCAACACCCCACGGAGCATTTGCCGCCGCCACTTGAAAATATCCTCCGAATGTGCTATACTTTACTTTTAGAATATCGTATCTCCAAGGAAAGGAAGTCAAAATATAATGTCATACGACGACGACAAGCGCGAGCTTTTAAAGCTGAAACAAGGACTTATAGAAGAAAGCGAAACTATCAAGGAAGAGCCCAACGCCGCCGATAAGGCGCATTACGAGGTAAAGGGCTTCAAGAACAAGGTAGCAAACTTCTTTTATCATTACAAGATACACGTTATCCTCATATCTTTCTTCACGGCTCTCACGGTATTTCTTGTATACACCACCGTAACAAAGGAAAGAGGCGACGCCAGAGTGCTGCTTTTTTCCGACGACCCTGAGGTAGCGGCGTCGTTTTACTACAAATCCTACGACATAGAGCGTGCCCTCGAGCAGTACACCCCCAACTATGACAACAACGGCTACGTTCACGTAGAGCTTTTCTATATGAATATGGATGCGGAGCGCGACGCAAATTACTATATGGCGGATCAGGCAAAGCTGTACGGCGAATTGCGTTCAGCGGTGGCGTATATGTTCATCGCCAACAGACAGCAGCTTTCCGACGTGCTGGGAAATCAGTCTGAAAGCAAGGGCTTTGAGGACCTTTCCGCCCTTTATCCCGACGACCCAAACATTGTTGACAAATATTACTATCATATCAAGGGAACAGCTTTCGCAGATGCGGCAATGTATCTTGAATCCTGCCCCGACGACCTTTATATTGCCATAAGGAGCAAGACCTTTACGGGAATAAGGGAATACGACGATGAAATGGCGGAAAATCACGACAAAGCTATGGAAATACTGGACAACATAGTAAAAGACAACAAAATAAATCCCATAGTTACCGAACAGTCTGAAAAATAACTTGTAACGCACAGAAAAGTGACCCGTTAAGGTCACTTTCCGTTACTTTTTGTTTGCGTCCGTTTCTCTTTTGGCAAGCAGGGCGTCGCTGTCGCTTTTGTTTATAACGCAGCCGTTTTTGTTTGTGACGTTATCCGTCACCGCATAAGTGAGATAGCGGGGAACAACGTCCGTTTTCGGGTCGATATGCCCGTCGTTTCCCCTGTCGATGATGATTTTGCGTTTTTTATCCTTTTTATCGCTCATAAAAACCTCTTCAGCCCGTCGGCATATCTTTCCTCAGCGGACAACAGCTCCTTCGCCTGAGAAATTATCTTTTCGTCCGCCTCGTGCGCGTGATTTACCGTTTCGGCGATATCCACTATCCCCATATTCGTCCCGTTGTACATCAGTTTGGCGATATTTGTGCGGGAGCTGTCCATCATCGTTTTCATATCTATCCCCATTTCCGCCATAAACTGCTCCATTTTGGGCGGAGGAGTGGGCTCGCCGCCTCTTTCCCTTATCTGCCTTGAAACGGTGTCGCAGCTGTTGCGGTAATGTCCCCTCTGTTTTCTGATATAATCTCTCAGCTTGTCGTCGGGGCATTTGTCGGCTACGCTGTCAATGCAGTCCGCCGCCATTTTTCCGTTTTTGTAAATACAGTTCAGTATTGCAAGATCGTCTTTTACAGACATATTTTTTCAACTCCTTCCCAAATATATTTTTGACCGAAAGGACAGTATTATGCAAAGAAAACCTTTTTGGAAGCTCCTGCTGACAGGAACAGGCTATATGATCCTTGGCAACGTGATGTCCACCGTAATGACGGTTGCGCTGTCGGTGATAGCAAACATCACAGCAATTATGATAATCCTGTTTATAATGACCCTGTTCGTGTTTTATTCTCTTGTGTTCACCGCTGCCTACAAGGACGGACAGCGTGAGCATCTTATGGTAAAGAACCACCGTGTTGACGGCCCTGTAAAAGGCAGATGGACGCTTATCGGAATAATAATGTTCCTCATTATGTCCATACCGTCGGTTATCCTGTTCATAGACGCCTGCATAAGACTTTTTGACGGCTATCTTATCCCTTACAGAATGATATGCGGAATGATATATCCCCTTTCTCTCGCTATGGGAGTGGATTATGCGGAGATAACCCAAATGCCCCCTTATTATGCGATAATTTTCCTGCTTTGCTACGTTCTTATTCCCGTTGCAACCACTGTGGGCTTTGACTTCGGCTTTAAGAACAGATTTGACCCTGACAAAATGATGTACGAAAAAAAGTAATATTATGACAGCTTGTTTCATAGTCTATCCTTGAGGGGTTATCCCGAAATTTTTCTTTCCGAAAGGATAACGACTATGAAAACCAAAATACCCCATACGCTTATATTTCTCACCTGCTTTATAGCGGCAGCAGTAGTGCTTTCTTTTCACAACAGTGCGATACCCGCCGTATCCGAGGGCGTTGAGAACCGCAGGTCTATTGTGATAGACAGCGGTCACGGCGGTATAGACGGCGGCTGTCAGGGCGTTAACGGCTGTATCGAAAAGGACATAAATCTGGCGATAGCCACCGACCTTGCCCGCTTGCTGGAGCTTTCGGGCTTTGAGGTGGTAATGACAAGGAGCGAGGACGTTTCCCTCCACGATGACGGAGTCGAGGGCATACGCAACCAAAAGGTCAGCGATATGGAGAACCGCCTTGAAATAGTGCAGTCCCACCCCGACGCCCTGTTCATCTCAATTCATCAGAACCAGTACACCGAACCCGAATATTTCGGAGCGCAGATGTTCTACACCACCAACAATTCAGGCAATTTCAAGCTGGCACAGACTATGCAGGACTGCTTCGCCGAATTACAGCCCGGCAACGACAGGGAAATAAAGCTGATAGATAACGACCTGTACCTGTTTAAGAACACCAAGCAGTTAGCCCTGCTGATAGAGTGCGGCTTTCTTTCCAACGCCAACGACGCCGCCAATCTGTCCGACAGCGAGTATCAGAAACAGGTAGCCTTTACCATATACCGAGGAATAATGAAATATTACACGGACGCAAATACCACGGATGTTGAAATAACGGAGGACTCCAATGGCGAAACAGAAAACCCTTTACATATGCAGTGAGTGCGGTCAGGAATATCCCAAATGGTCAGGAAAATGCAATTCCTGCGGCGCATGGAACACCCTTGAGGAGGTGGAGGTAAGACCTGCCTTGTCCAAGACCGTTTCCGCCCCCTCGGTGAAATATTCCAAACTCAGCGAGATAACCTGCGACGAGGACGTGCGCTATAATACGGGACTTTCCGAGCTTGACCGTGTTCTTGGCGGCGGACTTGTGAAAGGCTCTCTCGTCCTGCTCAGCGGCGATCCGGGAATAGGAAAATCCACCCTCCTTTTGCAGATATGCAACTTTTTAGGCGAGGAACACACCGTCCTCTACATATCAGGCGAGGAAAGCCGCCGACAGATAAAGCTGCGTGCGGAACGCTTAGGCGTTGATACCGAAAACCTCAGCCTTATAGCTGATACCGACTGCGCCGCCGTTATCTCCGCCATTGAACAGCACAAGCCCGAAATAGTGATAGTGGATTCGATACAGACTATGCAGCTTTCCGACCTTTCCTCCTCAGCGGGAAGTCTTGTTCAGGTGCGTGAATGTACCAACGCCTTTATGCACGTTGCAAAGGAAATGGAAATACCCATATTCATCGTAGGACACGTGAACAAAGACGGCGGAATAGCGGGACCTAAAGTCCTTGAGCATATCGTTGACACAGTGCTTTACTTTGAGGGCGACAAACAAATGTCCTACCGTATTCTGAGAGCAGAGAAGAACCGTTTCGGCTCCACCAATGAAATAGGCGTTTTCCAGATGTGCGACAGCGGCCTTGAGGAAGTTCCGAACCCCTCCCTAATGCTCCTCTCGGGCAGACCCGCCGACGTCAGCGGTATCGGCATACTTTGCTCAATGGAGGGCACCCGCCCCATTCTGGCGGAGGTGCAGGCTTTGGTGAGCAAATCCGCTTTCCCCTCTCCCCGCCGTGTTTCCAACGGATTTGACTACAACCGCCTCTGCCTTATTTTAGCGGTGCTTGAAAAGCGCACGGGCTACATTTTCAGTATGTTTGACGTGTATATAAACATAATCGGCGGACTTCGCATAGACGAGCCTGCCGCCGACCTTGCAGTCGCCGCCGCATTATATTCGGGACTTATTGACAAGCCCCTCCCCGAAGAGATGTTTTTCATCGGGGAAATAGGACTTGGCGGTGAGATACGCACCACCTCCCACATAGCCCAGCGCATAAAGGAGGGCGCCCGCCTCGGCTTCAAGGTCTGCGTTATCCCCAAAGCCGCCCTGCAAGCCCTTGATAAAAGCGGAGATTACGGCATACACATTATGGGTGCGGCAAATTTACAGCAGGCTTTCAAAGCCATAGAGGTCTATCAGGAGCGCAAATCAAAAAAGGAAACAAAATAAGGGACGTTAAACACGTCCCATTTTAATTATTACAATCGTTCTATCCCTCGATATACTTTTCAATATACTCATTCACCGTCAGAAATTCCCCCGTTTCCTCATAGACCTGATGAAATTTCTCAGCGTGCTTTAATCCCACGAACCTGTAATGCCACGGCTCATAAATAAATCCCGTGATATTTTCCTTTCCCTTAGGGTAGCTTAAAACAAATCCGTATTTCCACGAGTTTTCGATAAGCCAGTCAAAATGGGGCAGCTTTTCAAAGCTCTCGTCCAGATCATCGTGATTAGCCCAGTAATCTCCCGAAACGATATCCATCGCCAGCCCCGCGTTATGCTCGCTGCACCCCGGCATCGCTATTTCCAGCTTTGCCTGTTTCTCCGCCTCCTCAGGGGACATTCCCTGTGCTATAAGTGAATTTGTATAGCTTTCCAGATTTTCCGCCTGCTTTTGTATGCTTCTGTATGAGGAGGTGACAAAAAGGTCTATCCCCTCCGCCTTTGCGTCCTCCAGCATTTTTATGGCATAGTCGGCGCATCTTTCGTCCAGCTCTCTTTCACCCGCCACGGCTTTCGTTTTCACCGTAAAATTTTCGGGCAGGGGATTGTTGTTGCCGATAACGTACAGCGCCCAGTCCTCCTGCTCAACGTAAGCGTGAGGAGCCTTCGTGCTTGACTGTGACGGCGTGCTTTCTTCCGTCTGAGAGGACTCTTCGTTTTTCTGCGAGCAGGAGCCTGCGCAGGAAACGACCCCGTATATCCCCAGAATAAGCACAGCCAGCGGCAGGATTATCATAACAAATACCGCAAGCACCGTTCTTGCCGTATTTTTCCTTTTTTTCTTCTTTGCCATATTCATCTTCCTTTTTATAACGCTGCTTTTATTATACAACTTTCCTGATGAATTTTTTTAATATTTACTGAACATACCCTTACATTTTTCTTAATTTTTACAGGATAACTCCGCCTCCGATAACCACTTCTCCGTCATAGAACACAACTCTCTGCCCTTTTGCAACGGCTCTTTGCGGCTGTTCAAAAACAACGTCTGCGGTGCCGTCTGCGTGAAATGTGACCTTACAAGGCTGTTCGGGCTGCTTGTATCTTGTCCTCGCCCTGCATTCTACCGTCTTTTCAAAGGGAACGTCGGCTATCAGGTTCACCTCTCCCGCTTTCAGCTCACTGCTGTAAAGCTCGCTGTTTTCACCCACAGTAATGGTGTTGTCCTCCGCATTCTTGTCAATGACGTACATCGGCTTTCCAAACGCTATCCCAAGCCCCTTTCTCTGCCCTATGGTAAAGTTGATTATCCCGCCGTGCCTGCCAAGAACGTTTCCGTATTTATCCTTCACGTCTCCGCAGACAGGCTCTATCCCCGTATATTCTCTGATAAATCTTCCGTGATCCCCGTCGGGAACAAAACAAATATCCTGACTGTCAGGCTTGTCGTGATTTATCAGCCCGTATTCCTTTGCTATCTCCCTCACTTCGCTTTTTTTCAGCTCACCCAATGGGAACAGAATGTGCTTCATCTGCTCCTGTGTCAGATTGTAAAGCACGTAGGACTGGTCCTTTTCATTCTCGCCCTCGCCGCTTACCGCCTTGAGCAGCAAATATCTCCCGCTTTTTTCGTCGTATTTTATCCTTGCGTAATGCCCTGTTGCGATATAGTCGCACTCCATAAGCTCCGCCCTTTCAAGCAGCGCCGAGAACTTCAGAAATCTGTTGCAGTCTATGCAGGGATTGGGCGTCAGCCCCCTCATATACTGGTCGTTGAATCTTTCGATAACGTCTTTTCTGAACCTGTCCTTGAAGTTGAAAACATAGTGTGGAACGCCGAACCTTGCCGCCACTGCCTTTGCGTCCTCAACGTCGCTGAGTGAACAGCAGGTGGAGCTTTTGTCCCCAATGTCCTCATTATCGTAAAGCCGCATGGTCGCCCCGATCACCTCATACCCCTGCTTTTGCAGAAGTATCAGCGCCGCCGAGCTGTCCACCCCGCCACTCATAGCCAGCATAACTCTTTTATTGCTCATTTTTGTCGTTGTCCTTTGTGATATTTTCGCTGTCGTCATCGCTGTTTTCGGTATCGTCTTTCTTTTGCTGATTTTTTCTGCCATATCTGTCCACCAGCAGAAGAATCACAAATATCAAAGCCATCACCACAACGATATAGCCCGCCGATATAAGCAGCTCTGCAAAATTCACATTGTTTTCCTCCGCCGCGGCGGTAAGCAGTTGTATCATATAAAACTCCTGTTTTTATGTTTTCCGACTTTTGATTTAAGCACAAACAGTCAGCATTCGTTTTTATCTTTCTTTTTGTAATATTCTCTTGCTTCTTCGGTAAGCTTAATTGCTTCTTCCACTGTATACAGCCGTCCATTCGCTTTAATTACAGATTTTCGTGCTGAAGCAATAATTTCATCAAACGTTCTGTTTGTTGGCTTTAAATTTTTCAAAAAGTCTAAATCATTTAAATCAATCATTTCTTGCATATTTCCTTCTGTAATAGTAATCAATGATTTCTTCGCCCTGTTCTTCTGTCAATCCATCTTCACCGTCCGTGTTAAAATGCACAAAAGCACGCAGCTCTTCAAGGTAGCAGTCAAGAAGCGTTGAGTTTGTCAAAACGGCCTTTTCCAGATTGTCAATAGCTGTTTCCACTTCCTTCGGAATTGGAAAATCAAAGTGCTTACGCTTGAAAACGGTATTGTTGTTATTCATGATTATTATCCTTTAAAAAATAAATCTTCTTTGCGTATTCCAAGATATTTTTCACGCAGATACCATGCCTGTTCAGACGTTATTTGCAAGTCTACTTCGGCGGCGTTTATATCGCCTTTCACGTTCCGAATATAATTTTACCCCCCACACACCAAAAAGTCAACACTTTTTCGTTTTTCGCTGTTGATTATTCCTCCGCTTTCTGCTATAATCAATATTGCCAAAATTTATAAAACGTGAGGAAAAACAAAATGAACTCCTACACCTTCCGAGTGGAAGTAGCCGATGCAAAACAGCTTTCTCAGGCGCTTTCCCTTTCGGAGCTGCAATATATCTACGCTCCCGAACAGCTTCTTACCGCCGACCTGCCCTGCAAGGAGCGTATAATCGCCGTGCCTCCCGTATTTCTTGCGGACTGCGGAGAATATCTTTCAAAGCGCCTTGCACAGCTTTCACAAATGGGCTACGGCAAAGTCCTCGCTCACACAGTCGACCACATTCTCCCCGCCCGTGAAAGCGGAATGACTCTTTACGGCGGCGCAAGGCTGAATATTACCAATTCCGCCTCCGCAGCGTTTTTCGCACAGCAGGGCTTCGAGGATATCGTCCTTTCGGTGGAACTTACCCGCAATAAGCTCAATTCTGTGAAATCCCCCATTCCCAAAGGAATAGTCGCCTACGGCAGGCTTCCCCTTATGATCACCCGCCGCTGTCCCGTAAATGACGGAAAGCCCTGCGGCGGCAGGGAACAGTGCGACAAAATGATAACCGACCGACAGGGCAGACAGCTTAAAACCCTTTGCCGCAACACAGTCGAACTGTTAAATCCCGACGTCCTTTATCTGGGAGATAAACTGAGGGATTTTTCAGCAGACTTTTTCCTGCTGAAATTCACCGACGAAAACGACCTTTCCCAAATAATCCGCCGCTACCAAAACGGCGAAAAGCCCACCGGAAAATTCACCAGAGGATTATATTACAGAGGAGTTGAGTGAAATGAAAATAAACGTAAAAAAGCTGAAAGAAACCGCCAAGCTTCCCTACAAAGCCACCACTGGCAGCGCAGGTGCAGACCTTTACGCCTGCATTGACGCTCCCGTCACCGTTGAAGCGGGAAAGCGCGTCACTATCCCCACGGGGATAGCGCTGGAGATACCGCAGGGCTATGGCGGCTTTGTCTTTCCCAGAAGCTCCTGCGCCGTGAAATACGGTCTTTCTCTTCCCAACTGCGTTGGCGTTATCGACAGCGATTACCGCGGCGAGCTTTGCGTTCCCGTGATAAACCACGGGGAAGAGCCTTACACCATCGCTCCTTACGACCGCATAGCCCAGCTTGTGATACTCCCCGTTGAGGACGCGGAATATTGCCTTACACAGGGACTTTCCGATACCGAAAGAGGCGAGGGCGGCTTTGGCTCAACAGGAAAAAGTTAAAGCCTATTGGTAAATTGTTCCAAAAAAATTCGGAAAAATCACGATTTTTTTCACAATGGGCAGTTGTATACCTTGGAAATTCGTGTTATAATAATTCCATACACTTATTTTTATAAGTAAAACTGTCTGTTTTCACACAGTAAGATAAAAAATTCAGGAGGAAAAAATGTTTACAAAAGACATCGGAATAGATCTTGGAACCGCCAACACGCTGGTTTATATGAGAGGAAAAGGAATAATAATCAGAGAACCCAGCGTTGTTGCCGTTGACGTAAAATACGACAGAGTCCGCTACGTGGGACAGGAAGCCAAGGACGTAATAGGCAGGACCCCGGGCTCCATAAAGGCAGTAAGACCCCTTAAAGACGGCGTTATCGCAGACTTTGACATCACCACCAGTATGCTCCAGGAATTTATCAGAAAGGCGCTGAAGGGCAGAGCCTTCACCAGAGCGAGAGTTATAATCTGCATTCCCTCAGGCGTAACCGCAGTTGAGCGCCGCGCAGTAAAGGAAGCCACCCAGAACGCAGGCGCAAAGCGCGTTTCCATAATCGAGGAGCCTATGGCTGCCGCAATAGGAGCTGGACTTCCCGTAGCCGAGCCCACAGGCAGTATGATAGTTGACATCGGCGGCGGTACTAGCGAAGTTGCAGTTATCTCCCTCGGCGGTATCGTAACCTCAAAGTCCGTCAGAGTGGCAGGCGACGAGTTCGACTCCTCCATAATCAACTATATCAAGAAAAAGTACAACCTGCTGATAGGCGAAAGAACAGCAGAAAACATAAAAATGACCATCGGCTCCGCATTCCCCTATGCGGATAACGAGCCTGTCATGGACATCAAGGGCAGAAACCTGATGAACGGTCTGCCTGAAAATATCACCATAACCAGCGAGGAGATAAGAGAAGCTCTTGCTGAGCCGCTGAGCAACGTTACCGAGGCTATTAAGACCACTCTTGAGAAAACTCCCCCCGAGCTTGCCGCCGACATAATCGACCAGGGCATAATGCTTGCAGGCGGCGGCGCCCTGCTGAAAGGACTTGACCTGCTCGTTCACCACGAAACGGGAATGCCTGTCAAGATAGCCGAGCGTCCTCTTGACTGCGTAGCGGACGGAGCCGGCGCAGTGCTTGAGAACATAGACAAGCTGGTAGACGTCCTTGACGACGATGACAAGACATATTATTGATAAAACGTTAAAGCAAACAAAGGCGGGAAATTTCCGCCTTTTTGTATCTGACCGAGGTAAATTATGAGAGAGTTTTTCCACACGGTGAAGTTCAAGGTGCTTGTGTGCATTTTCTCCCTGCTTCTGGGATTTATGATATACGTCGCCATTTCCGCGGGAGTGGCGACCCTGCCAAAAAAGATACTTGAAACAATATCAGCTCCTTTCGTATCCCTTTCCACCACCGTTTCAGACTGGGTGGAGGACACGGCGGACAAATTCATAAACGCCGACAAATACAAGCGTGAAAACGAGATACTTCGTGAACAGCTTGCGGAAATGTACAGTCAGGTTTTGGAAAAGGAAGACCTTCAGGCGGAAAACGACCAGCTTAAAGAAATGCTTGGCATATCCGAGGAGCATACCGACTTTCAGTGGAGCCCCTGCTGTTCCGTAATCGCCCGCACCGCAGGCGACCTGACAGGCAGCTTTACCATAAACAGAGGGAGCAGCGACGGCATTTCCCTTTACGACCCCGTTTTCAATAAAATAGGGCTGGTTGGTATAGTTACCGAGCTTTCTGAGCATTACTGCATAATCTCCACCGTCCTTTCCCCCGAGGTGAACGTAGGCGTAACAAGCGCCGACAGCGGCGTTATTGGTATCATAGAAAACGACCTCACCTATTCCGCGCAAGGCTTTTGCGTGATGAACTACACGGGCAAAGACAGCGGCATAAAGCCGGGCGAAGTGATTGTCACGTCGGGAAGCGCATTTTTCCCTCAGGGACTTACCGTAGGAACGGTAAAGGAAATTGTCACCGACGACAACGGACTTTCCGTCCACGTTCTGATAGAGCCTTTCGTTGACGTATACACGGTCTCCGACGTATTCGTGCTGACAGGCTTTGAGGGCAAGGGCGAGGAAAAGGAATAAGCCGTGAGATACAAGATAATTTCTTCGGGAGCGTACACGGGAAAAATGAAACTGCGGGTATTTTTCCGCTGGTTTTTCTACTCCCTGACCCTGCTCCTGCTTTACTCACTGATGTGCTGCGGCGCCTTCGGCAGCTGGCAGCCATATTTCATAGTCGCGCTTGCTGTTGGCGTATCAATGTACGAGCAGGAATTTTCCTCTTCTGTTTTCGGAATTTTCTGCGGCTTAGTGCTGGATATGGCGACGGGAACGCTTTTCGGCTTTCACGCCGTTATGCTTATGCCTTTTTGTTTTCTCACAGCGCTTTTGTCCCGCAATCTTATAAAAGTAAACTTCGTAAATCATATCATAGCCACGGCGGTAACGCTCCTTGCCGCATTTTCCGTACACTATCTTTTCACCTATATAGTATGGGATACCAGCGGCGGCGAAACGGTGATACTTTCCGTGCTTCTCCCGTCATTTATCGCTACTGTTGTGACTGCCCCCGCTATGTATTTCCTCACAAAGCTGATATCGGAAAAGCTGTCTTTGGCGGGCAAGGATATCCTTGACCTGTCAGACGAGGCGGCCGAGAGCGCCGAGGAGATCAAAAAGACCTCAGAACCCGTGAAAGAGGACAGCAAATGAAAATAGATACGTTGGTAAGAAATATCGTTATCGTTGCATTGACCTTCATTATGGCTTTTCTGGCTATAGTGCAGCTTATGCGCATACAGCTTGTTGACGGGGATTACTACGCCTCCAAACGCGAAAGCTATCACGAGGCGGAGCAGTCTGTTCCCGCCCCGAGAGGACAGATAGCCGACGTAAACGGCACTCCTCTTGTCACCAACACCATAGTTTATCAGGTGATAGTGCAGGCGGCATTTTTCCCTCAGGGCCGTGAAAACGAGATAATTGCCCGCACCATAAAGATACTCCAGAAAAACGGCGAGGAATGGAACGACGATATGCCCCTGCAAAAGGAAGCTCCATTCGGTTTCACCACGGACGACGACGAAACCCTTGACGCTTTCAAGGAGGACTTGAAGCTGAACTACGACGCCACAGCGGAAAACTGTATGACCGCCCTGACGGAGATATACGAGATAGACACCTCTCTTTACGACCCCGTTATGACAAGGCTCATCGCAGGCGTGCGCTACCGTATGACAAAGCGTGATTTTTCAATGCTCAACCGCTATAACTTTGCGGACAGAGTATCGATTGACACCGTCCGCGACTTAAAGGAGCAGGGCTTCCTGATACCGGGGATAGACATACTTGAAACTTCCGACCGTTCCTACCAGCGCAGCAGCACGGCACCTCACGTTATCGGCACCATCGGACCTATATCCATGGAGCAGTATCAGGCTACCAAGGACGAAAACGGCGACACGATATACACCATAAACGACCTTTACGGTCAAGACGGAATAGAACGGGGAATGGAATCCACCCTCAAGGGCGTGGACGGCACCCGCACCATCGTCCGCAGCAGCAGGGGAGAGATAGTTTCCGACGACATAACCGTCCCCGCCTCTCCGGGGAACAGTCTGAAGCTCACCATCGACGCCGATTTTCAGGACGATCTTCAGGACATACTTTTAAATCAGATAAACTGGCTGCACTACTACAACGACCCTGTAAGGGGCGCAAACTGCAAAGCGGGAGCAGTAGTTGTGCTGAACGCCAAAACAGGCGCAGTCCTTGGAATGGCGAGCTACCCCACCTACGACCTTAACGAATACGTGGAAAATCCCGCCGCAGTAATGAGTGGCGCAAACGGCTCTTCGATATACAATCGCGCCACAATGGGACTTTACCGTCCCGGCTCCGCCTTCAAGACCATAAACGCCGTAGCGGGACTTTGCGAGGGGGAGATAACCGCCACCTCCACCATAACCTGCAACCACAGATACACCTATTTTGCAGACTATCAGCCGAGCTGCACAGGCACTCACGGCTCGATAACCGTCCCTTGGGGACTGAAATATTCCTGCAATGTCTTTTTCTTTGAGCTGGGCAGACGCCTGGGCATCGACCGTCTCGCCTCATACGCAAGCCTTTTCGGCTACGGCGAGGACCTTAAGCTGGAAATACCCTGCGTTGTCAGCGAAATGACCACCCCCGCCCTCTACGAAAAAAATCACGCAGGCACCAGCGACCCCTACTGGACCCCCGGCAACGTGCTGCAAGCGGCAATAGGACAGTGTGAAACGAGAGTAACTCCGTTAAATCTCGCCGTTCAGGCGCTGACCCTTGCAAACAACGGCACCAGACTCAGACCCTATCTTGTTGATTCCGTGTGGAATTACGATTACAGCCAGCTTATCTCTAAGACAGAGCCCCAAGTAGTATCAAAGGTGGACGACAAAGGCACGAACGCCTTTTCCACTGTCCGTGACGGAATGATAATGGTGAGCCAGAACTGCACCTGGCCTATTTACGGCGGAACTAACCTTGTTTTCGATTATCTTCCCGACGACGTGGCAATAAAGACAGGTACTCCCGAAATAGGCGGCGGAAAATACAATTCCACGGTAATGGGCTTTTACCCCGCCCATGACCCGCAGATAGCTTTCGGAATAGTCCTTGAGGACGCCGACTTTTCCCGTTATATGATAAGGAATATCATCGACGCATATTTTTACGACTGCTACGAGCCCGACCTTGACGCTGACGGCAACACGGTTTCACCCTGGAAACGCTGGACAGATACAAACAAAACGCCGATACGCTGATAGTGTCACCGATTTTTTGTATAATCTGTACAAAAATTACCCACATAAAAACATCAAATCTACAAATTTTATATTAAGCCCCAAAAACTCTTTTAAATTTTCTTGTTTTGTGCTATAATCAGTATGATGGCTGATTTTTGCCGTAAGTAACCTGCGGCAGTAAAAATGCCCGTTGTCGTTTTATGGAACGCATCTCAAAAGCACCGTTCCCACGCTGAAAACAACATTCATCACAGTAAAACCAAAACGGAGGGCTTATCATGAACATTGCACTGATTGCACACGACTCCAAGAAAGAGCTGATGGTACAGTTTTGCATTGCTTATTGCGGTATACTCAGCAGGCATGAGCTCTGCGCTACCGGCACCACAGGAAAGCTGGTAGCAGAGGCCACAGGTCTTCATATTCAGCGTTTTCTCAGCGGTTCGCAGGGCGGCGATCAGCAGATCGCAGCGAAAATGTCCTGCAACGAGGTAGATATTCTCATCTTTTTCAGAGACCCTATAAAGATAAATCATCAGGAACCCAACGAATCACATCTCCTCAGACTGTGCGATGTACACAACATACCCGTTGCCACCAACATCGCCACAGCGGAGGCGCTTATCCATGCGCTTGAAAGAGGAGATCTGGATTGGCGCGAGATCGTGAGGGATTAAAAACGGAAAATACCGCCCCGTTGCCTGAAGGCTGCGGGGCGTTGCTTTTAAAAGAAACAAGAACAAGGAAAGGAAAACACAAAGCACTATGGACATCATCACAAAAGCACCGAGAGGCACAGCAGACAAACTCCCCTCAGAGATATACAAATGGCACACTGTACAGTCCGCCGCCGCAAGTATAGCGGAGACCTACGGCTGCCGTGAGATAAAGACCCCCACCTTTGAGCATACCGAGCTTTTCCAGCGCGGAGTTGGCGACACCACAGACGTTGTCCAGAAGGAAATGTACACCTTCAATGACAAAAAGGGAAGGAGCATAACCCTCCGCCCCGAGGGAACGGCTGGCGTTGTGAGGGCGGCTCTTGAAAACGGACTGCTCAACGAGGCTCTCCCCTTAAAGCTGTATTATTTCACCAACTGCTTCCGCTACGAAGCCCCTCAAAGCGGCAGGCTCCGCGAATTTAACCAGTTCGGAGTCGAGGTGTTCGGCGCGGATTCCCCTATCGCCGACGCCGAGCTTATCTGCATGGTGAACGACATTTTTGAATTTTTGCAGCTTAAAGGCATAAAGCTGGAAATAAACAGCATAGGCTGCCCCAAATGCAGAGCAAAATATTACGACGCATTAAAGGAATACTACCGCCAATATGAGGAGCAGCTCTGCGATACCTGCAAGGAGCGCCTTGAGCGCAACCCAATGCGCTTGCTGGACTGCAAGAGCGAGATATGCAGCTCCTTTGCAAAGAACGCCCCCTCTATCCTCGACTATCTCTGCGAGGACTGCGCCGACCATTTCGCCACAGTAAAGTCAACCCTTGACTCTATGAACATTTCCTACACCGTAAATCCCCGCATAGTGAGAGGACTTGACTACTACACCAACACTGTTTTCGAGTTCGTTGCGGACAACTGCGGCACGCAGGGCACTGTCTGCGGCGGCGGCAGATACAACGGCTTAGTTGAAGAAATAGGCGGAAAAAGCGTTTCAGGCCTCGGCTTCGCTATGGGTATCGAGCGCCTGCTTATGGTAATGGACGCCGAAAACTGCCCCTACGACCCGCCAAAGGAATGTGACCTGTATATCGCAGGAACCGACCCCAATTCCTCCGCTTACGCCGCAGGTCTGGTAAGACAGCTCCGCAAATTCGGCTTCCGCGCGGAAAGCGACGTCGTTGGCAGAAGTCTGAAAGCCCAGATGAAATACGCCGACAAGATAAACGCCCGTTTCAGTATGGTCATAGGAGAAAACGAGATAAATTCCAAAACCGCACAGCTTAAAAATATGAAAACAGGCGAAAAGCTGAACGTATCCATCGGCGACAACTTTGCGGAAAAGATAAATTCCATACTTATGGACATTGAATAAAAAACAAACCCCGAAAGTCAATGCTTTCGGGGTTTATTTTATTGTAATTACATCTCTATCAGAACATCATTCACATCTTCCAGAATATCCGCCTTGATAAGAATACCGTCCAGCTTCTTTCCGTTGACTGTAACTGACTTAACTCCGTGCTGACTGCCGTCAGGATTTTTAACGGTAACGTTCAGCTTCTTTCCTCTGAAATTCTTTTCCATAGTGAATTCTTTCCATGAGGAGGGAATTGACGGGTCGATAACGATGCCTTCCGTGTTGGGATTAAGACCCAGGATACCCTCGGTCGTTCCCACCATAACGGTGGACGCAGTACCTGTCAGCCAGTGAACGTGAGCTCTTCCTGCGAAAGGACTGTCCTTGCCCTCAACGAACTGCCCGTAAACGTACGGCTCAAGCACTCTGTGCTCCGCATTGTCGTTATACGTTGCAGGAGCAGCTTCTGTCCAGTATTTGTACGCTCTGTCGCCGTGACCCAGCTTTGCCTCCGCCAGTATCAGCCAGCCCTGGGGCTGAGAGAAGATACCCGCGTTTTCCTTGGTGCAGGCGTTGAAGCACTGCATAAGCGCCCCGTCAAAGCCGTGCTCAAAGTAAGGAGGATACATTACCATAGCGCCGTAAGGAGTGTTCAGCTCACGCTCAACGCTGTCCATAGCCTTTTCGCCCTGTTCCTTTGACGCAAAGCCTGAAATTACCGACCAGGACTGAGGATTGAGCCACATCGAAGCCTCGGGATCGGTGCGCTGACCGATAACGGTGCCGTCCTCCTTATAGCCTCTTATCCACCTGTCCTCATTCCAGCAGCCCGCCAGAATTTCGTCCAGCTTAGCCTTTATCTCGTCAAGATACTTGATATATTCCGTATCGTTCTTCTCAACAGCGTAAGTCCTCAGAATCTTTACAGCGTAAACCAGCTGGAATGCAACGAAGGTGGATTCGCCCTTCTTGCCAAGTCTCAGGCAGTCGTTCCAGTCCGCGTGCAGACCTGCGGGCATACCGTGATTGCCCAGATTGTTCATCGAGAAGTCGATAGCTCTCTTCAGGTGGTCGTAAACCGTGCCCTTTTCGCCGTTGTTTGCGTAATATACCTCTTCATCAAGGAACGCGCTGTTTCCGCTTTCGGAAATGTACTTGTAAACGGTGGGGAACAGCCACAAAGCGTCGTCCGCACGGTATGAGGGGTGACCTGTTTCCTTTACATATTCGGGATCGTCAGGAGTATTTTCCTGTCCCGCCTTATGAGTATATTTTACCAGCGGCAAACCTGCGCCGTTTGTTACCTGCGCCGACAGCATAAACTTTATCTGCTCATAAGCCATTTCAGGAGCAAGGTGGATTATACCCTGAATATCCTGTACCGTATCGCGGTAGCCGTAGCCGTTTCTCAGTCCGCAGTACTGGAAGGACGCCGCTCTCGACCAGATAAAGGTGATAAAGCAGTTGTAGGCGTTCCACACGTTCACCATATTGTTGAAGTTTTCGTCGGGAGTGTGTACCTGCAAATTGTTCAGCTTGCTGTGCCAGTAATTTTTCAGCTCTGTCAGCTCTTTTTCCACCTGACCTGCGTCCTCGTACTTAGCGATTATTTCCTTGGCAATATTTTCAGGGCGCTGACCCATAATGTAGGTTATATTCCTGCTTTCGCCCGGCTGAAGAACAATATCGCTCTGCAAAGCGCCGCAGGAGTTGGTGTTGTAGTTAAGGTTGCCCTTTAAGCCTTCCTCGATACCTTTAGGATTTGCATATCCTCTGTAAGCCCCCACAAAAGCGTCCCTGTCGCCGCAGTAAGCGGAAACTTCCGCCCCAGCAACGCCGAGAAAACGCTCGTTATCGGGATTTCTGAACACTTCGTTCTGCTTTTGCTGAATGAAGTTGCCCTTGAAATAAGTCCTTGTGATGAACAGCGTGTATTGCAGATTTACCTGATCCTGCTCATAGTTATTGTCGTTTACAAATTCGCAGTAGCCAGTAACTGACAGCTTGCGGAGCTTTGTATCGTTGTTTGTTATCTTCGCCGCCCAAACCTCATAGGTGGCGTCCTTGGGAACGTAGTAGGTCACCTCGGACTTTATATTCTTGTACTCTGAGGTGATAACGGAATAAGCCGTACCGTGGCGGCACTCGCTCTTGTACTGATCCAGCGGCTTGCACACGGGGGACCAGGAAGCGGACCAGAAGTCCCCGTCCTCATTGTCCTTTATGTAGACGTATCTGCCCGGCTGATCGTTGGGAACGCTGTTGAAGCGGTAACGGATAACACGACCGTTTGCACCCGATTTAACGAAGCTGTAACCGCCTGCGTTGTTTGAAATGATAGCGCCGTATTCGGGAGAGCCGAGGTAATTCGCCCAAGCCGAAGGCGTGTCGGGACGGGTGATGACGTATTCCCGATTTTTTTCGTCAAAATGACCGTAATTCATACTGCTGACCTTCCTTTTTAAATTATTTTGAATATTGATTGCGCTTTGCAAAAATTACCTGTTACTCTAATTATAACAATAAAACCTTTTAAGCACAAGGGCGGTATTTTTAACAAATAATTTTGCAAAAATTTGTACAGGTTGTACAACACATAAAAATCCTCACTTTCCGTTTTGGTTCAGTATTGCATTAAAGGGGAAATTATGTTATAATTTATATAAATATTTACACAAAGGAAAAGCAGATGTTAACTATTACACCCCTCACCAAGGACAGCAAATACTGGAACGAAACTATCATTTTCGCTGAGCATTGCTCATGGTCGGCAGGACCCTTTCTTGCGGACAAAATGCGCAAAAACGATTTTCTCGAATGGGAACGTGTTTTCGCCGCGCTGGAGGACGAAAAACCGATAGGTTACTGCACCTTTTGCAAAAATGACGAATTGCCTGAAAAATACGGTCTTTATCCCTTTATAGGATTTGTTTTCGTGGACGAAGAACACCGTGGGCACAGAGTTTCCGAAAAGCTGATAAAAAGCGCCATTGTCTATGCAAAAGATCTGGGCTTTGACTGCATTTATATTATGAGTGGAGAAAAAGGGCTGTACGAAAAATACGGCTTTGAAAAGATAGGGGATTACGAAACGATTTTCGGCACGGTGGACCAGCTGTTTAAAATGGAAATAAAATAACAGCGATTTTAATAAATTTTAAAAAGAAAAAGTAAAATGACCGTTTCTGATTTATCAAACACTATATTAAATTATAAAAAACGAGGTACATAAAATGCAAACAGGCATAAAACACAAGCTCACCAAAACCGTCGCTGAAAGCGACCTTGCCACCTCCTACACCAGCGGCACGCTCCCCGTTTTCGCCACTCCCGCAATGATAGCCCTTATGGAAAGCACCGCAATGTACAGCGTAATGCCCTATCTTGCTGAGGACGAGGCAACGGTGGGAGCCGCCCTTGACGTAAAGCACCTGAGCGCCACACCCTGCGGCTGTGAGGTATACTGCGAAAGCGAGCTTATCGAGATCGACGGCAGAAAGCTCACTTTCAAAGTGACCGCCTACGACAGCAAAGGCGTTATCGGCGACGGAACGCACGTCCGTTTCATAGTGAAAAGCGAAAAATTTCTTGCGAAAGCAAATGAAAAACTTATAAGATCAGGAGAAGAACAATGAAAACCAAAACGTTATATCTCAACAACGAAAAAACCGCCTACGTCAAGGCATATCTCCTTGATATGGTGGAATCCGTGCCTTTCGGCAAAAGCCGTCCCGCCATACTCATTATGCCCGGCGGCGGATATGAATACTGCTCCGACCGTGAGGGAGAGCCTATCGCTATGCATTATCTTGCGGAGGGCTACAACGCTTTCGTGCTTTATTACACCTGCAACAAAAAATACCCTGCCGCTTTCACCAACGCCGCCTATGCGCTTTACAAAATCAGAGCGAGAGCAGAGGAATTCGGCATAAACAAGGATAAGATAGCGGTATGGGGAGCCAGCGCAGGCGCTCACCTTGCAGGCTGCCTTGCCACTATGTGGAACGACAGCGGCATACTTAACGCCTTGGGCTGCGAGCCCCAGGACATTCGCCCCAACGCCGCAATCCTCAGCTACCCCGTTATAAGCGGCATAACCTCCCCTCATCAGGGCAGCTTTAACGTGCTTCTTGGCGAAAATCCCTCCTCCTCCGCAGTATCAAGGCTCTCCCTTGAAAACAGGGTAACTCCCAGAACTCCTCCCTGCTTCGTCTGGTGTACCGCAAACGACGACTGTGTTTCGGCACACAACAGCCTTGTTTTCGCAAAAGCGTGCGTTTCCAACAAGGTCCCCTGCGAGCTGCATATGTTTGACGAAGGACCTCACGGACTTTCCGACTGCTCCAAAAATACAGGCTGGAACGAGTATTTTTACAACGACAACTGCAAACAATGGATAAAGATGTCGATAAAATTCCTTGAAAAATATATGGACATCTGAGGATAGAAATGATCGTAAGAACAAAATACAAGCGCTGGCAGTTCGTTATGGAATGGGTAACGCTGGGACTTTACGTCGCATGGTTCGTGGCGGGGCTTATCCTGCTGAACTTTTTCTGTGATTATCAGCACGAGATATTCAAGCGCAATCTCCTGCTCATCAGCTTTCTTATGGACGCTATGGGCTACCTGGGATTTACCTACATCAGCTTTCTCCCCCACAATAACGGACTTATCAAGACCGAACGCTATATCAAAGGCACAAAGGAATTTCAGTACCGCAGGGAAAGCGCTCTGCGCTCCGCCGCACTCATCGGAAAAACGGCGTTTATCCTGCTTACCGCCTTTGTGGGCTTATCTCAATATATTTTTTAGAGCAGCGAAAGGAACGACCAATGAACAAGACCCCATTCATCACCAAGGAAAAGATAGAGGAAATAACGAAAACCATTCCCACCCCCTTTCACGTTTATGACGAGCAGGGAATAAGGGAAAACGCCCGCAGATTAAAGCAGGCGTTTTCGTGGAACAAGGGCTTTCGTGAATATTTTGCCGTGAAAGCCACCCCCAACCCCTTTATAATGGAAATTCTTGCGGAGGAGGGCTGCGGCTTTGATTGCTCCTCCTATACTGAGCTTATGCTCTCCGACAGAGTGGGCGCAAAGGGAAACGACATAATGTTCAGCTCCAACGCCACACCCGACGAGGATTTTCTCCTTGCAAGAAAGCTGAACGCACAGATAAATCTTGACGATTTCACCCATATTCAGATACTTGACGACCTTTGCGGCATACCCGAAACGATAAGCTGCCGCTACAATCCCGGCGGCGAGTTCAAAACCACTGAAACAGGGAACGTAATGGACACGCCCCGCGACGCAAAGTACGGATTTACCCACGACCAGCTTATCGAGGGATATAAAATACTGAAAGAAAAGGGCGCAAAGCGCTTCGGTATGCACGCCTTTCTTGCCAGCAACACCCTCACCAACGATTATTACCCCGTCCTTGCGGAAATAATGTTCAAAACTGCGGTTGAAATAAAGGAAAAAACAGGCGTTTCCCTCAGCTTTATCAACCTTTCGGGCGGCGTGGGAATTGCCTACCGTCCCGACCAGACCCCCAACGACATCGCTGTTATCGGAAAGAAAGTCGAAGAGGTCTACAACAAGGTATTAGTCCCCGCAGGACTTGGCGAAGTGGCAATTTTCACCGAGCTTGGCAGATTTATGCTCGCCCCTTACGGACATCTTGTAGCAAAGGCTATCCGTGAAAAGCACATCTACAAGGAATACATCGGTCTTGATGCCTGCGCCGCCAACCTTATGCGCCCCGCCATCTACGGCGCATATCATCATATAACTGTTGCAGGCAAGGAAAACGCTCCCTGCGACCATAAGTACGACGTAACAGGCGGCTTGTGCGAGAACTGCGACAAATTCGCCGTTGACAGAATGTTGCCCAAAATCGAAATGGGCGATTACATAATAATCCACGATACAGGCGCTCACGGCTTTTCCATGGGCTACAACTACAACGGCAAGCTGAGAAGCGCAGAGGTGCTGTTAAAGCCCGACGGCAGTTTTAAGCTGATACGCCGTGCCGAAACGCCCTCCGACTATTTCGCCACCTTTGATTTCACAGAAAAATATAAATTCTGACATCAAAGCGGCAAAATACTCTGTTATTTTAAAGCGAACACGACATATAGTCACATTTTTATAATTGATTTACAGAGCGAAAAAAACACGCTCCCGTAAATTGGGAGCATGTTGAGTCCAGCGTCACGCTGTCACAATTGCTTTACGAAACGGTTTTTAGGCGAGAAACAAAAAAACACGCTCCCGTAAATTGGGAGCGTATTGGGTCCAGCGTCACGCTGGTGGCGGAGAACAAGGGATTCGAACCCTCGCGCCGGTTTCCCGACCTACTCCCTTAGCAGGGGAGCCCCTTCACCACTTGGGTAATTCTCCATAGTGCTAAAAATCCTGTATTTTATTTTGCGGTTAGTTTTTATAACATTTCCCCGAAGGGTTGGCGGAGAAGGTGGGATTCGAACCCACGGTCCCTTGCGGGATCACCGGTTTTCAAGACCGGCTCTTTAAACCACTCAGACACCTCTCCGGCTTTTGTACCGCCTGACAATTATAGCACATCAGCGCAGATTTGTCAAGGGCATTTTTGCTTTTTCTGAAAAAACCGCGATTCCGCCTGATAACGGCGTTTTCCCGTCTCTATGCAGCACACCGGACCGTCAGATTCAGTGTGAAAATTAAGGAAAATTCTTAAAATATATTGATTTTTCGAGAAAATAGATGTATTATATATGTAATATTATGTCCATATTCCTTGATATATGGCATAGAAATATTATGCCGATAACGTTCGGCGGGAGGTGAAAATTACGGAGAAAGAAAAGATCCAAAGGATAAACTTTCTTGCCCGCAAAGCGAGAGAACAGGGACTTACCCCTGAGGAAAAAGCGGAGCAGGAAGCGCTGAGGAACGAGTACCGCGAGGGCTTTCGCCGCAATTTTCTGATCCAGCTTGACAATACCGTATTCGTTGACGAAAACGGCTGTCGGCGTAAAATCACTGAAGGAAAGGATTGATACGTTTGACATCATCATTTTGCAGGGCAATTGTTTCCTATTTGTCAGTCCTGAACGCGCGCTGCGCTCTTTACGATGACGAAATGAAGCCACTATGGAACAGCTGCGGCGAATTTTTTGACAATTTTGATCTGAGCATTGTAACGCAGCGCTTTCCGATCAAAAAAGAGACCCATATCATAGTGGACGACGGCGGCACTCAGTCGGTGCTCAGCGTAGTTCCGGTGTACAGGAGCAAACGCCTTGTTACAGGCTACGCCCTGGTGCTCAGAGACAGCTATGACGTGCTGGGACTTGTTAATCATACCTCCTTGAGTGAATTTATGGTTCAGCTTTTGCGTGAAGGTCAGGAATCACTGGGACACATCATCAGCGTCAACAAAACGATAGCGTCCGCTCTCTCCTCATCAAAAGCACATTCCGCCGAGGTGCAGCTGCTAGACTGCCAGTACGAGGACGCTCTTGCGCTTTACAACAGTATGTGTCACACAATGGCGTATACCGAGTTAAAGACGGACGGACCCGTCACCATAAACAGCAATATCTCCGCTTTGCTGGGAACGATCTGCGCAGAGACCTCTCAGATCCTTTCCAAAACAAAACGCAAGCTGATAAAGAAGATAGATACCAAAAACTATTACGCCAAAATACGCTATCAGAATTTTATAATCGCATTTATGAGCCTTATGCGCTCACAGCTCATCATGTCCCCCGAGGGCGGGGATATATCGGTTTCCTCCCGCTGTACGGGCAACGTTTACAGCATAACGCTGAAGACTGATATCGACCCGTCGCTTTCCGACGACGTAGCATTGAAGTCCCGTTACGAGCGCGAGCTTGCCAGAAAGATAATCGTCAGCGACTGCGGTGGCGAGATAACCTTTACCGTCGACGAGCAGTCGGTAGTCACGTTGATAAGGATGCCCATCATACGCAAGAACAGGGGAACGACGCTTAATCTGGAAAATGCCGAGTACCTTACAGGCGAGTATCAGCCTATAAGGACCTTCCTTTACGATATCATACAAAAGGAAAGCGGCGGCGCTTATTCCTCAAAGAAGGTCGCTTCAAAGCCCGCCTCCGAGAAAAAGGAGCGCTCTTCAAGATCAACGGCGAAAAAATCCGACGCAAAAAAACCGGCGGCAAAAAAAGCTCCCGCAAAAAGGGGAAGAGCCGCAGCAAATAAAAAGGCAAAATAACAAAATACGAATAATAACGACGGTTTTTGCGCTGATTTTCCGATTATTTTAAAATTGCTGTCACAAATCTATCATAATCGGAGGCTATAATCATAAATGTCAAGGGAAGTCTTGACAAGTGGTTAATGCTAAATTAATCATAATTTCCTCTCCCAACATTTTCATTATGATGTCATTTGATTTCGCACTTATTGTGCAAAAGCGTTCAGTTAAAGCAAAAGCTGCGACTGGACGATTTTTTTTACAAAACGGAGGAACTCACTATGTACAAAATACTTATAGCGGACGATGAGCAGAAGATACGGGAAGTCCTGAGAGAATACGCCGAATATGAAGGACACACGGTAGTTGAGGCGGTAGACGGAATGCAGGCGGTGGAGCTTGCCAGGCAGGAGGATTTCGATATCATAATCCTTGACATAATGATGCCCCGTCTGGACGGATTTTCCGCCTGCAAGGAGATAAGAAAATTTAAGCAGACCCCCGTGCTTATGCTGTCTGCCAGGGGCGAGGAATACGACAAGCTGTTCGGCTTTGAGATAGGCGCGGACGACTATGTGGTAAAGCCCTTTTCCCCCAAGGAGGTCCTTGCCCGCATAAACGCCATAATCAAGAGAAACAAGACCTCCGACACCGCACAGGCAGAGATAGTCAGCTTTGAGGGACTGGAGATAAATTTCACTTCGCGTGACGTCAAGATAGACGGCGTAAAGGCAAATCTCACCCCCAAGGAATACGACCTTCTGTTTTATCTTGTGAGGAACAAAAACATAGCCCTTTCAAGAAACAAGCTGCTTGAAGAGGTATGGGGATACGACTTCTTCGGCGATGACAGAACGATAGATACTCACATAAAAATGCTGAGAAACAATCTGGGCGTTTACAGAAAATTTATCGTTACCCTCAGGGGAATGGGCTATAAGTTTGAGGCCGAGGGCTGATGAAACAGTATTTCAAAAGCATACGCTTTCGTATCTGGATGTCATTCGTGCTGTTTTCATTAAGCACTACGCTGCTGATGTATTTTGCCCAGTCGGTTTTGACGCCTATTTTTTACGGCTACGTCAAGGCAAGCGAATGTACAAGCACTGCCGGCACGATAAAGGGGCTCCTTTCCGCCGAGGAGCTTGACCCGATAGAGCTTAACAGGGTCGCGGGAGAGCTTGCCGTCCGCAATCAGATAGACATAATCGTAAACTTTCCCAACACGGGCGTAAATCTTATAAAAAGCAAGGCGGGAAACGGCGACGTGCTCCAACGCTGGATAAGCGACAGCGTGCGTGCATCTATCGACAGCGATCCCGACAACACCCTTATGGTAAGAGTGGAGGGCGACGCCAGCGGCGGCGCCGACGGTATGATACTTGCCACGAACGTCATCAGGGGAAATTCCGTCGCCGCATATATATTTATTTACAGCTACGTTGAGCCCATAGGCACTACCCTCAGCATAGCCAACTCCCTTTTGTTCATCTTTGCCAATATAATCCTGCTGGGAGCCTGTGTTATTTCTATAATGATATCCTCCCATATAGCCAACCCTCTGGTAAAGATAGCGAAAAACGCAGACAAGCTGATAACGGGCGAATTCAGTATGAAGGTGCGCAGAAGCGAGTATGACGAGGTCGCCGTGCTGACAGAAAATCTGAACGCCGCCTCAGTTGAGATAGCCAAAACTGAAAACCTGCGCAAGGACCTAATGGCTAACGTTTCTCACGACCTGAGAACGCCGCTTACAATGATAAAGGCGTATGCCGAGATGATAAGGGACCTTTCAGGCGATAATCCCGAAAAGCGTGAAAAGCATTTGCAGGTAATAATCGAGGAGACCGACCGCCTTACTCTGCTGGTAAGCGACATTCTCGACCTTTCCAAGCTGGAAAGCGGTGTGGTTCAGACGGAGCCTGTATATTTCGATTTCTCACAGCACCTGAAAGAGCTGGTGAACCGTTTCTCTCTCCTTGACGACGCCAAGGATTACCAGGTGATATCTCAGGTGGAGGACGGGATATTCATTTACGCCGACACCCAAAGGATAGAGCAGGTGGTGTACAACCTGATAAACAACGCCATAAACTATATGGGCGAGGATATGAAGGTGACGGTACGGCTGTTCAGAAAAAGCCCCGATACCGCCCGCTTTGAGGTTGTAGACAGGGGTGTGGGTATCCCTCCCGAGCAGATACCGTACATCTGGGACAGATATTACAAGGTGGACCGTTCTGCAAATCACAAAAGGGCAGTGAAGGGAACAGGTCTTGGTCTTTCCATAGTAAAGGGCATACTGACAAAACACAACTTCACCTTCGGCTGCGACAGCAAGGTAGGCGAGGGCAGCTGCTTCTGGTTTGAATTTGCCATACCGAAGGATATTCCCGAGGAAGGACAGAACGCTCTCCCGCAATAAAAATAATAGACAAATCCAAGCTCTTCGTTTTGAATATAGTTACAAAAAGACCGCCGCTTTATTGACACATTGCAAAATAAATGTTAAACTAAAATACAGCGATACTTTTACTTATTTTGCGGGGTCAATATGTCAGATAAAAGCAAGGGCTTTTTCAAAGCCGAAAACGTACTTTTCGCAGCGGTCCAGGCGGCGTCGCTGCTGTTGCTTATACAATCGTTTTTCCCACAGTTCAGCAGCTGGGACGTGCTGATATACGCCGTATGCGAGATGCTGACGGCGTTATCCGCCGTTTCCGTGATACTGAAAAAGCGTGCGGGGCTTATTTTCTCCTGCCTGTTCAGCCTTGCCCGCATAGTGTCGGGCGTTGTGTGTATTGTGGGCGGGGATTTTCCTTTGGGAGTATTTATGATAGTTTCCGCCGTCGCCTCCGTGATAATATCCTTTATGATATTCGTCGGAACGGACAATGGCAATTCCGTTGAAATATCCGAATTTATCGAGGAGACAGAAAACGAATCGGTGGAAGAGGCGACAACAGGTACGATAAACGTAAAAAAGCAGGAGCTTTACCTTCTTGCCTGCGTTGACGAGTTGACAGGACTTTTCAATCCCGCCAGACTTAAAGAGGACGCAGAACGGCTCATTCAGCAAAATACACCGTTTTCCATGATATACGTGGGTCTTGATAATTTCAATGTGATAAACGAGGCAAATGGTCACGAAGCGGGAGACAAAGTGCTTGCAGAAGCGGCACGGCGAATAAGCGGTGCCGCCGCCGATACCGACGTTTGCGGCAGAGTGGGCGGCGACGAATTTCTGATAATCACCCGCCGTCACCTTTCAAAAGAGGAATGTGAGGTATTCTCACAACAGCTCAGCGACAGCCTTTGCGAATGTTTCCCTATGGAGGACGGAACGGACGTTTACCTCAGCGCCAGCTTCGGCATTGCCGTTTGCCCCGAGGACGGCGCAGATTACGCTGAGCTGTTCAAGAACGCAAATATCGCACTGTGCAGGGCGAAAGCGGACGGCAAACACAGATATATGCTTTTCGACCGCAATATGCAGACTGAGATAGAGTACCACAGCAGAGTCGCAATGCTAATGCATACCGCCCTGGAAAAAGGGGAATTTTACCTTGTGTATCAGCCCCAGTTTTTCCCCGACAAGCGGCTGAGGGGCTTTGAAGCCCTTTTAAGGTGGAAGTCTGAGGAGCTTGGAAATGTCAGCCCCGTAGCGTTTATTCCCATAGCGGAAGAAACAGGCTTTATCGTCACTCTCGGCAAATGGATAATGGAAACTGCCTGTGCCAAGCTGAACGAGCTTACCAACCGTTACGGCAGGGAAATACTGATGTCGGTGAATATTTCCTCTATGCAGTTTATGGAAAAGGATTTCGTCCAGAGCATAGTGGAGTCACTGGATAAGACGGGAGCAAACAGCGCCCAGCTTGAGCTTGAGATAACCGAATCCCTCCTGCTTTCTTCCGTGGAGAAAACGTCGGAGCTTCTCCGCCAGCTTAAGCGTATGAACATAAAAGTTGCGATAGACGATTTCGGAACGGGCTATTCCTCGCTGAATTATCTCAGAGTCCTGCCGATAGACACGCTGAAAATAGACAAATCCTTTATCGACGCCCTTTCCGAGGGCAATAACGGTAAAAATATAGTAAGCACTATCATAAGGCTCGCACATATCCTGAATATGACGGTAACGGCGGAGGGCGTGGAGTACGACGAACAGCTGAACTACCTCAGCAGCAATTCCTGCGACTGCATACAAGGCTTTCTCTTCAGCAAGCCGCTTGTTGAACAGGACGTCGACGCCCTTATGGAAGCCTACGCCGAATGAACCTTACAAAAACAAAACACGCTCATCAAATGAGCGTGTTTTTTATTACCCCTCGGCAAAAATTTTCATACGCGGCATAAAACCGAACCTCCGCCGCAGGACGGCAAACCGCACAGCGGCAAGCTGTCAGGTTTTCAAGTCCGCTGACAAAAAAGGTGCTAAACCTTCGATTAAATTCCTATCCCGCAACCTTGAACCTTTTA
>CANQXF010000016.1 GCA_947627695.1 uncultured Ruminiclostridium sp.
CAGACTACCTACGAAACGGATTTGCTCTGGTGGAATAACACCATAACCTCGGTGGCTCTTGCGGGCGGCGCTTCCGCCCACGGCTTCTTCTGTGGGGCGCGTTCTCTGCTTGTCGACTCCCTCGCGTCTCGGGCGAATTGGTCCTTCGGGGCGTCCCTTTCTTGCCAAATTCCCTCTTAAGCGGGGGTCTGGGGGCGGCAGCCCACAGCATTACTATTTACACGAAAAAACAAAAAATCTAAAGAAAGGAAAATGTTTTCTTAACTCTATAAAAAGGGAATGTGGGCGCGTACCTCGGTGGCTATTGCAGGCGGCAATTCCAACAACGGCTTCAAATGTGGAGCGCGTTATCTGAATGTCAACAACCTCGCGTCTAAGGCGAATTGGAACATCGGGGCGTCCTAACTTATCTATTATGGTTGAGCGCGACACATATTGCGTTATACAATGCGCCCACATTTCCGTACCGCTTGGTAAAAATTAACCTGCAAGAGGGGCGGTTAGTAAGCTGATAGCCCAAAGCCGCTAAGGGGATAAGAAAACCATAATAATAGCCTCTATGAAATCATATAATGGACTTTTTGAAAGAATGACCGAAATCGAAGAAATCAAAACTGCCATTATAGAAGCATCAAAAGGGAAAAGAAAACGCAGACCTGTCAAAAAGATTTTAGAAAACATAGATAGTTATGCTGAGAATTTAAGAGAGAGACTGATAAACGAGACTTGGCGACCTGCCATACATAAGACGACCGAACTTACAGAAGGTTCGCACAACAAAAAGAGGGAAATCGTTAAGCCCAAATTCTATGAACAGATAGTACATCATCTTATCGTCAGACAACTAAGACCGATAGTTGAAAAGGGTATGTACGAACATTCTTTTGGGAGCCTTCCTGCAAAACTTGCGGAACAAAACAAAAAGGGTAAGGCGGCTCTCCACGGAATGAGACTGATGCGTCATTGGGTAAACGGTTATAACGGCAGGAAATTCTATGTTGCCGAATGTGATGTCAAGGGATTTTACGACAATATCAATATAGAAATTCTTAAGGAAATGCTTGCCAAACGTATCAGAGACAAAAGATTTTTAAGACTTTTAGATCTGGTGCTTGGAGAGTTTAACGGACTGGCAAAAGGATTTTACACAAGCCCTTGGCTGGCACATTTATATCTCATGGAAATCGACCATTATATCGTGCAGTCCTTAAAACCGGACCATTACATGAGATATATGGATAACCTTTATTTGTTGCATACCAACAAAAAGCGACTTCACGGCATAGTCATAAATATAAGTCGCAATCTGGGCAGGGTGGAACTCCGCTTTAATAAACATTTACAGATTTATAGATTTGAGTACCCGCCAAAACGCAGGTCACGGCTAAAACCAAGGGGCAGGGCAATAAACTGTTTAGGGTATGTTATACACCACAACAGAGTGACGCTGCGAAAGTCGATTTTGAAGCGAACGAGAGCCAAGGCTAACAAGATAGAAAAGAAAGGCAAATTGACTGTTTATGATGCGCGGTCGATTGTGAGCAGAATGGGCTGGATAAAACATGCTGATACCTATAACTGGTATAAGAAATACATAAAGCCTAAAGTAAGTATACAGGAATGTAAGCGAAAAATATCAAGATTTGACAGGAGGAGACAATATGAAAGATTGGCAGACAGTTCAAGACAGCAGAGTGGAAACGCCGCCTGATCTGGAAATAACCACAAGTACTGTTTATGAGCGCAGAAATGTACACAGGGTAACTGTCGGCGAGGACGAATGGCAAACGGAGTGCTGGGAATACGAGCAGAGAGAGTATTCACCGGACGAATGGGAAAGGCAGTCTGTAGCAGAAACGATTATGAAAGCTATTTCCGGCTTGGAACTGGCAGTAGCGGAGTTGAAAGCGGAGGGAAGATAATGTTTGAATTGCTAAAGGAACGCTGGAACAATGGCTATATCGGTATAGATACCCTTATGGGCTGGGTCGAACTGAACAAAAAAAACCCGGAGGTAGGTATCACGCAGGAACAGTTCAATGAGATAACAGGATATGTAGGAGTCTAATATGGACTTGGTAGAAGCAGTTATGGAATTGTCTGACATTGTAGAACGGCAGAGCAAACTCTTAGAAAGGGCATTGTTAGAGATTGCACAGTTAAAGGCGATAAAGGAGGAAGAAGATGTTTAAGGAAATATGGGGGTGGCTGGTAGGGGGCGGTCTGGTCGGACTAATGACTCTCGTTGAGGTATCGAAAATTAAGATAAACCCTTGGAGTGCTATATGGAAATTATTTTGCAGAGGCTTTCATGCGATTGGCAGAGCCTTGAACGGCGAAGTCTTAGACAAAATAGAGGGCTTGGATACAAGGATAGACAAGCTGGAAAAAAGCCAGGAACACGCCGAAGCCAAGGCAGAAGAACGCGAAGCCAAGGCTTGCCGACTCCGAATACTTCGCTTTGATGATGAACTTCAAAGAGGTTGTAAACCCACCAAAGAACATATAACACAAATGTTAGACGATGTTATCTGGTATCGCAGGTATTGTGATGAACACAAAGATTTCCCAGACGGACAAGCTATTATGGCAGGTCTACACATCGAAAACGATTATAATCAACGCTGGAAAGAAAACAATTTTTTAGAAAAGGAGAAATAGACCATGAATGAAATTTTAGCAGCAGTATCCCCTGATTTTATCGCCGAGCTGGTAACTAACGTCCTAAAACTGGTAATGATTATTGCAGGGGGCGTGTTTACCTATATCCTCGTGCCGTTTGCCAAAAACACCGTTATTCCGTGGCTGAAAGAAAAACACCTGTATGACATCGTAAAGAAGTTCGTACAGGCGGCAGAGAAAATGGGCGAGAGCGGCATTATTGACAAGCAGACTAAAAAGCAGTTTGTTATTGATATGCTGAAATCTAAAGGCGTTAATGTTACGCCGGAAGTAGAAGCCCTCATTGAGTCCGCAGTCGAGGAGCTTGACGAATTTAAGTTTTTCGTAGATGAATTAGAGGACGCAGAAGAATGAAGATAAGATTTTCCAAGCTGATCGTGGGGCTGTTGCTAATTGGGGTAGCAGCCTTCACGGTAGCCATGATAATCCTCTATAAGCAAACAGGCGGCGTGCCTGACAGCCTGATTACCAGCTTTTTTGCCTTTTGCGGTGGTGAAGCAGGTTTTTTAGGGCTGATAAAGTTTGGGGATACAAAGTATAAGGGGGAGTAAATTTTGGCTTTCAAACGTGCTGTTAAGACGGCATTACGAGGGAATTACGGCAACGCTCGTAAGGCTACCGACATAAAATATATCGTTATCCACTACACGGCGAATGACGGCGACTCCGACCAGAACAACGCTAACTATTTTGCCGCGAAG
This sequence comes from uncultured Ruminiclostridium sp., assembly GCA_947627695.1. Taxonomy (GTDB): domain Bacteria; phylum Bacillota; class Clostridia; order Oscillospirales; family Ruminococcaceae; genus Ruminiclostridium_E. The sequence goes on from CANQXF010000016.1 coordinate 3,384, forward strand.
TTGACAAAGAGTTCTGCTCACTATTTTGTGGACGATGATAGCGTAACTTTGTCTGTACCGGAACTCTATGTAGCTTATTCGGTAGGTGGTAGCAAATACGGCGATTGCAGCAAGACAGGCGGCGGCAAACTGCATGGTAAGGCTATCAACGCCAACACTCTTAATATCGAAATGTGCGATACAAAGAAAGACGGCAAGGTTATGGCTACGGAGCAGACATTGCAGAACACAGCAGAGCTGACCGCCGAACTCATGGAGAAGTACCACATTGATATAAACCATGTTATAAGGCACTTCGATGTAACAGGCAAGAAATGTCCGGCCTATTTTGTCAACGATGCAGAATGGGAGAAGTTCAAAGACCGCATAAAGGCGGCTATGGAGGTATCTATGGAAATTACTATCAAATTGAATGGCGTTAAAAAGAAAGTTGAAGCTATCCAGCGCGAGGGCAACAACTACGTTAAGTTGCAGGATTTGCGAGATGATAAGATAATCATTGGCTACGACTCTTTCAACAAGTTACCCACGATAGAAGTGAAGTAAAAAGGCTTGCATTTTCGGTTGATTTGTAATAATATTTTCTCAACGAGGGAGGTATTTAGCATGGACAATTTAGCAACCGAAATCTGCGAGGAACTGAAAAAGACTGTCGTATTCTTTAAGAAGATCATCGTGGCATTATTGATTATTATTGTTATTCAAGCGTTGGTTATGGCCGGGTGTCATTTATACCACATCTATCAATGGAGTCAATTTGATACTGTGAGAGTAGACAGCACCTCCGGTCCTGCCAACTATTTACAAGGTGACGGAGACATAAACAATGGGACGGATAGTAGTTCACAGACGCCGGGACGGCAAGAGCAAGGGAGTACGAATTAGATACAAGAGGTGATGACCTCTGAAATTAAAAGAATTTACGGAGATAGAATGTCAACGCTTTAGGCGCGATTGCAACTTTACGCCGGAAGAACTGGCCGTCTTTAATCTGCGTGTCAAAGGTCGCTCTATCATAGAGATTCAGCACTTGCTAGATGAACAGAATATGCCCATGTCAGAGCCGACCATAAACAGGCGTATTAAAGATGTAAAACGAAAGATATATAGGGTTCTTTGATAGAAACCTGATAGAAATCTGATACGAAATAGAGAGAAAGCTGATAGGTTTTCTCTCTATTTTTTTGTTATTCTTTAAGCATAAGGAGGCCGATATGAACGAAGAAAGACGCCTTATGCAAACAGGTATTCCCTTGGAAGATGCTATCACTCTTTGCGCTTCTATGCGTAGGGAACGCGATACTTTAGAACGCTTTATAGAAAAGCAGGAGGAGGTTTATCGTGGCAAACTATCCTTATTACGGAAATAACTTTCAGCCCAACTTTCAACCCGGATTTAACGGTCAACAGGGTTTTCAGCCCAACTTTCAGCCCGAACCCAAACAGCCGGAAATAATCTGTCTGCCGGTATCTTCTCGCACCGAAGCGGACGCTTATATAGTAACGGCTAACGGCCCTGCTGTCGTCATGCTGGATATTCCGCACAACGCGATCTATTACAAGCGGTTCAATATCAATACCGGCGCAGCCGACTTTGTATCGTTCTCGCGTGACGCAGAAGTAGCACCGCCTGATTATGGCGCGTTGCTCAACAACGCCTCGCAGTTATTGCTGGGTATGGATAAAAAAATAGACGGTCTCTTAGAGGCTATGGAAAAGCCAAAAAAGAAAACCGAAAAAGAGGGCTAACCAATGAATATGATGAACGGCCTTAATAACCTGCTGGATAACGCAGAGGGCATGGCTGCACAAGCGGCTACCACAATGCGAGAGATAGGCGAAATGGGTAATAAACTGGCCTATCTTCAACAAATGGTGTCGGTCGTCAGAAAAGGCGGTGACCCTACCCAGCTTATGTCTGCGTTTATTAAACAGAACCCGCAAGCCCAGCAGATGATGAACGTATTGCAGGGGAAAACCCCTGAAGGATTAAAAGAATACGCTGAAAACATGGCTAAAAGCTATGGTACAGATGTAAATACTGTCTTAAAACAACTTGGTATGCAGGGCTAACGACTTATCGACTAATCATAACAGAATTTTCAGTTCACGGCCCTTGATACAAAAGCCGCTCCTTAATAGGGGCGGCTTTTTATATTCTATGGTCTTGGGTGTTTGAGAGGTTTTTCGATAATATCTTCAACGCTCCAACCAGATTTGTATCTTCCACGCATTGTTTCGGCGTTCATGCCAATTTCAGCAGCCCAATCTCCAAGGCACTTAGTTTGGCCATGATAGGTCAAAAGAATGTTTGCCCTTGTATTCCTCTGTTGCGTTGAGATCGTAGCCCAGCGGCAGTTTTCCGGGGAGTATGGGCCGTTGTTATCTATTCGATCTAATGTCATTCCCTCTGGCCGACCGCCAGATTGTTCTACCCACTTATAAAAGGCTTCTGGAGAGTTGCGCCATTCCTCGCAAACTGTAATGCCGCGTCCTCCGTATCTGGCGTAGTTATGGGCTTCGGGGTTATGACAGCGGTTTACCATTTGAAGCCACTCGTGGTATATCGGAGAATTGCTCAAACCGTGTGTTTTTCGCTTTTTGCCGCGCATACAGCCGCACGACTTTACAGCACCATTTTCAAACTGGTAGGGCAGAACATAAATTATGTTTCCACAATCGCATTGGCATTTCAGGCGTAAACGGCCTTTCCATTCTGGTTTGTCATAGCCGATAACCGTTAGACGGTTGTTCTTTTTGCCAATGTAAGATTCAACATCTGTTCGGGCGGCTCGCGGGGTTTTTTGTTGACGCTTTATGTTTTTATAGCGCATACACCCGCAGGACTTTTGATGACCTGATATTGCCCGGTAGGGCGTGGTCGTAACGATCTTGCCGCACACACATTGAAAATCCCATTGGCGTGAGCCGTCTTTGGCAAGTTGCGGGTTCTCGCCAATTACCGTAAGATAGTTAATTTTCTTGCCTATATAATCTTGGATTTTGTAATTAGACTGAAACTTCATAGATGCATCACCCAACCTTATTATAGCGCAAATACAAGCATATGTCAAGTATATTTTCAGGAGCGTACGGCCTGTAAAATATAAATTTAATTGAAAAGGAGAACATGAAAAATGGAAGATTCGTTCGCGCTCGGGTACGCTATGGGTACTGATAGCAACAACAACAATGGCGGCGGCAATAACAATGGCTGGGGAGACAGCGGATTCCTTTGGATCATTGTAATATTCGCCCTTCTTTTCGGGTGGGGTAACAACGGCAACCGCGGTAATGGCGGCAACAATGGTGGAGGTGACGGTATGGCCGCATATATTCCTTATCTGGCAAGTGCTGTCAACGCCAATGGTGCTGTGACTCGTGCTGATCTGTGTTCCGAATTTGCTTTCAACGATCTGAACAGGGCGGTCGAGGGTCTGAACAATGGTCTGTGCAACGGTTTCTATACCACCAGCACGCAGATCAACAATGGCTTTGCCGGTGTAAACAATGCAATTTGCTCTCTGGGTTATAACAACGCCCAGCTTGCCAATGGTATCAACAACACCGTAATGCAGGGCTTTAATTCTGCCAATGTAGTTGCTTTGCAGAACCAGAACGCTGTGCAGACGCAGATTGCGGACTGCTGCTGCGGTATTCAGCGTGGTATTGACGGCATCAACTACAACATGGCTACCAACACCTGCGCTTTGCAGAACACCATGAATACCAATACCCGCGACATCATTGACGCTACCAATGCCGGTACTCGTGCTGTGCTGGATTATCTGTGCCAGGAAAAGATCGCTGACCTCCAGAATGAAAATCAGGGTCTGCGTTTGGCAGCTTCCCAGACTGCACAGAATCAGTATCTTATTTCTCAACTGCGTCCGTTCCCTGTTGCGGCATATCAGGTGTGCAATCCCTTTACCGGCACTTATGGTGGGTATCAGGGCTATGGCTGTGCTTGCAACAACGGCTGCGGTTGCTAATTGAGTTGTTGTAAAAAACGCAATAACTTAATCAGCAGTTCGGAATTTCCGAACAACTGTTGTAAAAAACGCAACAGTTCAAACCATTTTCGCGACTTCACGAAAATGATAACTCCCCTGCATGGGTGATTACTTCGGGGCGGGGAGTATATCCTCGCCCCTGATTTTTTAGGAGGACACATGAAGAACAAAATACGCTCCAAAATGGAGGAACATATTAAGTCCATTTTGTCTAAGCCGATAATCAACGACCAGGAATATATGCTTTTGGCTGGCTATTTGAGCAAACTTGAGTTTGAAGAAGCGGAGAAAGATAACGCTAAAAAGGCCGAAGAAAGCCAAAAACAGTTTCGCGAGAAAATCGCTAATATTTTTGGAGGTGAAATGTAATGTCTTGTAAACCTGTTTGCAAACTTTGCAACAATCTAATTCTGTCGAACGCTGTGACGTTCAACGGAACGAACCTCGTTATCAATCTTCCCGCTGGCAGCTACAATGACGGCGATAAATACTGTATCGTAGTCGCCCAGGCTATACCTGCTACCACGACCATTAACGCCCCGGTCGTTATCACTATCGGTGACGGCGATCAGCTTTACCCGCTGACCAACACTTGCTGCGCTCAAGTCACGGCTTGCGGTATTCGTACCCGCACAAGGTACAGCACGGTGGTTTCTACCAATGCTACCGGGGGCAGCTTCAAAATGCTGGGTAGACCCTGTTGTATGCCGAATAATAATCTGACCGCCATTGACGGCACAGCACCGACAGCATAGGGGGTGTAGATATGAAACCTAGTTATATGGCGGCTATACGCCGTATGAGAAGCGGAAATCGCCCCAACATGGGCTATATGACCTACAACATGAACTACCCCAGAGACCATTACGATGATACCTATATAAACAACAATTATATGGGCAACACCTATATGAACAGAGATTATAGAACGGACAGGGATTATAGACCTGAAGATCGTTATCGTGATGAGCGGGGCAGAGAACACTATGACAATGGGCGTTATGCTCCGCGTAATGACGGTTATATCACTTGGGGCAACAGACGAGAGGAGAACAGAAACATGATGGGCTTTGATACAAGCTCTGTACGCCGTGAAATGGAATATCCGCAGATGAACGAGATGTCTATGCGCGGCAATCACGACTACGAGCGCGGCTATGCTAAGTCTGATGTTATGACGCGCCAAATGGCCGAAGAATGGGTCGGCAAAATGGAAAACGCCGACGAGACCCACGGCCCGCATTGGTCTATGGAGCAGGTAAAGCAGGTCATGGCGCAGCATAAGGTTGAGTGCGACCCGATAGAATTTTTTGTAGCTATCAATATGATGTACTCCGACTACTGCGCCGTGCTACGCAAACATGGCATTGGCAACAAGATAGATATCTATGTTGATATGGCCAAGGCTTTCCTAGACGACAAAGACGCTCGCCCGGATAAACTCATGGCCTACTATGAGTATGTTGTGAAATAACTAAAACACACAATATATGAATAAAAATGCACCTATCTTTGTAGGTGCATTTTTATATGTGGGTTATTTAGTGGGTTATTTGGACTTTTGTCAAATGCTATAAGCCCAGCTAAATGCCACGATGTTGGTGGTGCCGAAGACCGGACTTGAACCGTGTGACTGTAATTTTGTCCAAAAACATTATTTATAAAATACTGCTGTTTATTAGGTGTTTTGTCGCTATTCGGCTACATTGTGTTCTTGAGCGTTTACAAAAAAGTGGGTTATAAAGTGGGTTATTTTGCCCTCTGGTATTTTGCATAATATTAAATAATATCGTTATAAGCCTTTTCGGTGGCCTTGGCAAAAAGCTCAAGATCGGAGTTGTACTTGTGTCCATAAATACCGTAAGTGTCCATTGTCTCGCTATGGCCAAGTATCATCTTGAGTAAGTGTTCTGGAATAGCGTTTTTGACAACGGAGACCATTGTGTGCCTTAATTCGTAAAGAGAGCAGGGGGTCAAGTGGTGATAGTCTCTATAAGCCACCCAAAGGCTGTAAACTTTCTTTGCATTGCTCAACTCTCCATGTTGATCGGGGAAAAGCCAGGGCGATATTATCTTGTTTTCTTTCAGCATGGCTTTTTGTTTGTCGATTATCTCCTGCATTGTTGGCGATATAGCAAGAGTGCGCTTTGCGTTGGAGTTTTTGCCGTCAGTTATTTCGCCGTAAATATTAACGCTACGACTTATGTTTATAATGCCGTCCTTTATGTCGGTTTTGGGTCTTATGGCTAGAGCTTCGCCCGGTCGTAATCCGCTCAACAGGAGAAACCGCACTAAATTGATGTACCAGAACTTTCTCTCCCCGAAAGTATCATTTTCAAATATAACTTTTATATCTTCCGGCGCAAGGATTTTCCGTTGCCCCACAGGCGCAGATTTGGGGATAACAATAAACTCCGGGCGCATTAAGGGTATGTTGTTTTTGACCGCAAAGGAATATATCGCGGTCATAGACGCCCTGATATTCTTTAACGACTTCGCAGACAGAGGGTGTCCTTTGATCTGCGAGTTTTTGTATGCGTTGTTAATACATTCCTGCCAATCTTTCAGGGTAATAAAGTTGGTTTTCTTATAGCCTATTTCCGGCAGGAGATAGCACCTTATGGCATACTCATGGTTGCTTAAATCGCTGCTGGACTTCCCTTTGAGCAGACGCTTTTCCTCTAAGAACATGGCGCATAGTTTGTTAAATCGTATGGTCTGCGGGTCGCCGCTGGTTTCAAGCCAGTCATCGGCCTTTCGCTCAGCCTCGATTTTGCCTTGTACACCGGGTTTAGTTGAATAAAATGTTTTCCGCTTGCAATCCTTTTGGACTTTGATTTGCCAGCGGTTATTTTTTTCTATCCAGATCGCTTCGTTTTTTCTCATCACTCAATCACCCAATCTTGGTCTAAAGGTGCTATGACTTTGCCACAGCATTTCATATCGTCAACGCATTGAATATCCGGGTATTTAGGGTTGATACTCTCTAGGTGATCTCCGCGATATACCTTTATAAACTGTTCGCCGTCTTTGAAGAATATACCGATCTCGCCTATCTCAACAGTCGGTTGCGTTCTGACTAACACGCGCTGTCCGTCATTTATTCTGGGCGACATGCTATCGCCGTTCACCCGCAGGATATAGTCAGCCATAAGGGTCTGTTTGTTCAGTTTGACCGCTATCTGCTCGGCATTATTATCATCAATATATTCGCCATAGCCAGCCGATGCGGGTTGAGCGGCATAGGGTAGCCAGACGATTTCTGCTGTGGAGTTTTTGTTGCGTAGTCTGATGTTTTCCTCGTGCAGAACTGCGAGAATGATATTCTTGCCATGCTCATCGAGCCTGTCAAAACTTTTGCCGACAGAAAGGCCCTGCGGCGACAGGTTAGGCACACGCGGCTGCTGAACAGCGAGATCGTCAAGTGGTATATCCAACGTCTTGGCGATTTTCTTTACAGTGCTTAATCGTGGAAATTTTGTCCTGCCGCTGGTGATGTTATAAATTGTGTCTAATGGCACGCCAGACAGCTTTGCGACATCTTTGAGCGTTATATTGGCTTCATTTGTATAGTAAGTTATCAATTTGCCGATTTCCATACAAATGCACCTCCTGTTTATATTTTAACTGTCAAAAAAACACCTGTCAATAAAAAACTGTTAAATATGACATTTTTATTGTGAAAAAAGTATTGACAGCTGTTAAAAATGACGGTATAATGAGCGCAGAAAGTGTTAAAAATGACAGTTTGGAGGTGAGAGCATTATATGGAGAACGTGGTATATAGTACGTTAATGGAAGAAATCAAGAAACGCGGCATCAAGAAAACGGCTATTGCCAAGGCTATCGGAATATCAAGTTCCGGGCTTGATTTCAAACTTTCCGGCGAATCGGCTTGGAGATTTAACGAGGCGATCATCATCAGGGATAGGTTTTTTCCTGATATGGGGCTGGAAGAACTGTTCAAAGAAAACGACGTCAAGCAATAAAAAGGTATGTTTAACTTCCGCGATCTATCGGCAGGGTCGCAACGAAAAAGCCCCGCCCAGAGGGCGAGGCCAATCGTGAAGGGGAATATATTGTTGTGCGTATTGTTATTATACCACAATATGTTGGTATTGTCAAGGGAGGGAGATACAATATGGCGGCTTTTAGCAATCTGCGGCAGCAAATGAAAAAGTCTGGCGTAACACAGGCCGATATAGCAGCCGCCACAAACAGAAGTCGAAGCTATATAAACCAGCGACTTAACGGCGAGGCTGATTGGCCCTTGCAGGTTGCGTATAAAATATGTCAGGTCTGCGGCATAGCGATAGAGGATATGCCTAAGTATTTCCCCAGCGAAGTTGGGGTTCTGCCGCAGAACGATAACAAAACACAGTATGAGATCGGAAACGCTATACGCTTGTTAGCAAATATTTATGACAAATTGGAGGCGAAATAAAAATGGACGAAATGGTGAAAGTGCCTGTGGCAACTTATGAAGATATGGTTAGGTCAAGCACCTTGCTTGAAATACTGGACTCTGCATGGAAAGAATTGCCTAGTTATAGGTTTGAGAGCGTTGCACGAGCCATTCTGGGTGAACGCTACGACTCTCTTGTTGAATGTGGGGAGACGCAAAATGAGAATAAAACATCATTTTAGAGATATTGCCGGGCAGGTCGAGAACGGCGAAGTGCATTACAAGTTCAGACGGCAAGCCTGTTGTTCTATCTGCCATAGCAAAAATCAGCTTGAAAGACACCATGTGTTTTATGGTGATAAACGCAGCATAGCAGAGAAATACAATATGACGGTTTGGGTCTGTCACGATTGCCACAGAGGGCCAAACGGCATACATTTCAATGAACCGCTTGACTTGTCCTTAAAACAGGCTTTCCAGAGGAAGTTTGAAAAGGATTATAGCCACGATGAGTTTATAAAAGAATTTGAGGTGAACTACTTATGACCGAAAGCGGACAAGACCTCCAAATCGAAATGGCAGAGATCAAAAACCTTTTGAATACTGCTCTTTCTGAATCTAAGAAGCGCGGACGCGCTTTAGCGGAGGGTGAAAAGATTTATCGCATGGAACTGGCCAAGAAAATGCTTATCGAAAGAGATAAAGGAACGCCGGTCACTATCATATCTGATGTATGCAGGGGCGATGAGAACATCAGCCAGCTTAGGTTTGAACGCGATATTCTGGAGTCGGACTATCGTTCCGCTCTTGAAGCTATCAATGTTTATAAGCTGGAGATTAAGTCGCTTGAAAATCAAATCCAGCGCGAATGGGGGAACGCAGAATGAACAAAGTATTTATAATGGGTAGATTTGGCAAAAGCCCGGAGTTAAGAACTACTGAAAGCGGCAAATCGTTTATGAGGGCTTCGTTGGCCGTGCCGAGAGAATACGGCGAAAAGAACGCCGCAGACTTTTTCAATATCACGGCATGGGGCAAGACCGCCGAAACTATCGCCCAGTATTTTGACAAGGGCAAGCCGATTTTGGTCGAGGGTCATTTGCAGACCAATAAATATGATGACAAGAACGGCCAGACCCACTACAACACGGAAATCTTGGTTGATCGCTTCAACTTTATTCCGAAGAATGACGGAGCAAAAGCTGAAAACACCCAGTCTGAACAGCCCTCTTTCGATGATGTGCCGGAAGATTTGACGGAAGATGACCTGCCGTTCTAACGACCATGAACAAACATTTGAGGATATTAGTGGGTCGTAATGCCGCCGCATTATTAGAGCATATAGGCAGGGGAAACGGTTGGGTGCGTAAGACTGTCAAAGAGTTCAGCGATATATTCGTTGGCATATCCGAACAGCAGGTTCGCCGAGCCTTATCCAAACTGGAAAACGCCGGACTTGTAGAAAGCAAGGTTATCAATCCTAGTTGGTTTGATAACACCAAGTCGTACATAATCACACCGTATGGCCGTGCCGTACTGGGCGAGCCGATAGAAGAACCAGAGGAAACGCCTGTTAAGTATGGCAGAAGCCCCGATCAGACCAGTGAAGAACTGCTTAGAAAAGCCTATAACCTTTACGAGAGCATAAAGAATGGCGTTCTTAGTAGTTATGAACTCACTAACCTATCAATGCTATGTGAACAGTATGGCGAGTGGGTCTTAGAAGCCTTAGAGATTATGGGGTCTAAAGGCAAGTGCAATATAGCCTACTGCAAGGCGATATTAGAGCGGTGGCGTTCTGACGGTAAGGATAAACCTGATAATCCAGAGCAGGAGTTAGAAAAAGCCCTGCAACTTATGCACCAAAACAGGGAGGGTTGACATGGATTGCTATAACGAGTTTTGCCCTTTAAGAGTTAATCCGACATCAAACAGGTGGCATTGTGCAAGCGCGGTGACTTGTCCAAACAGATGTAAGAGCATAAGATACCGCACCAGTACCGGCGTATGGTACTTAGCTACAAGCCGTACAAAGGAGAGCGACAATGAAAATAACGCTTGATTCCGGGGCTTTCATGCCTACCAGAGCGCACGACACAGACGCAGGGTTAGACCTCTACGCCATGAATGACGGTATCGTTCCTGCCGGCGGGTCTTGTGTTTTTGATACAGGCGTACACGTGGAATTGCCGCGGTTCGATTATGCACATATGGAGTGGGTTAATAGCCCTTTGTTGGGCGAAAACATAGCAAGACATGAGCCGAAAGAAACCAGTATTCATACTGCTGGCTTTCTCAAATCCAAGTCTGGGCTGATGTGTAACCATGACATTACAAGTGACGGTTTAATAGATTTTCCGTATAGAGGTAGTATTCATGTCAAACTGTTTAATCATGGCACAGAGGATTATGAAGTAAAGCGTGGAGACAAGATAAGCCAGTTAGTCATAGTACCGATATTGATGCCAACCTTAGAATTGGTCGATGAGCTTTCAGAAACGGATCGCGGCACTAATGGCTTTGGCAGCACAGGGAGGTAAGCATGGAGATATTTTGTAAAATCGGGGATATAATCGGGTACATATCGGAACCGCATGAGCATGAATACAAATTACATGAGTCAAAAGTAAATCGAGTTGCAGTATGTAAAGACGGTGTACATGTCTATGCAAAGGGGTTTAGACCACTTGATGATGATGACATACGCATTAACACCAATTTTATGTCTGAGCCGGAAATGATTTTGACGCGAGAGCCATTTCTTATGGACGAAAAACTTAGGAACAAGGCAGAGCGGTGGTGCAAAATGGCAAACGAACACCCCAGAGATGTCAAAAGATACTCGTTTTTCGGGCCAGAGGAAACGGAATGTGACGATTAGGAGATAGGGCAAACAATGACGGACAAAGAGATTATACAACTGCTACAAAGGATAAATGTTATCTACGGTAAAAAGCAGGACGTTCAATCTTTGTCTGTACAAGCCGGAGAATGGGCGAGGATAGTAGGCAAGTGCGAAGCCGAACTCTTGAACTTGGCCTTAGATGAATACGCCAAGACGGAGAAGTTCGCACCAAGACCGCCGCAGCTCATGGAGATTTATCAAGAGCTAAAGAAAGACCAGCAGATTGCATATGATGAGTCAGATTTATGTTTTCTCTGCGGTACATTAAACGGCGGTCATGTATTGGTAGAAGCTGAACCGGGAGAGGATTTTGGCGGGTACAGAGAGTTGGGCATACGCTGTCCTTGTACGCGCCCAGGAATGATAGACATACTCAAGAAGGGTTTGGCGGTCACGATGACCGTTGGCCATAAGGGCAAGTATCTTGGCGATGTAACGATAAGGCTGGACAAAGAAACGAACAGGCTCTACGGACGAGCCATAAAGGGTTTTGTAAACCCGCGAAAAGCGGTTAGCCAAAAGAGATCAGAACAGCCGAAAGGCTTTGATGATTTAGATTTACCATTTTGAAAGGGGAAAGAACAATGGTTAAGACTTTACAAGATGTGCGTAGTTACTTGAAAACAAGGGAAAAGGAACTTAGGGAAGATTTTGGCAATGTTATCGAGGAAAAGGGCATTGCCAGCGTAGAAGCTATTGCCGCAAAAGAGGCTTGGCAGGTCATGTATAATGCTGCCTATCAGCTGGAAAGCGACAGAATTAAACAGTTAGAGGGGCGGTGCTAAAATGAGGCATAGACAAAAGGTTACGTTCAACAGGTACGAGTTTGTGAAGCGGATAAATATATATACTCGCGAGCATGATCTGAGCGATGCGGATATTGCCGGTATGATAGGTTACAGTCATGCGTATATTTCAAAACTTAAGGCGGGAAGTCTTGAGCCTACTTTAACATTTTTCGCGGCGCTTGCCGGAGTTACCGGCAAAAGTGTTGCTTATTGGCGCGGCATGGAAGATGAAGCAAGAAATACAAAAGAACCTGCGGGAAAAAGAATCGGAAAGAGGGCCATAAAAGCATGAATGATAAAACCATAAAGGCCATGACTTCCACCGGGAAGGACGATTGGGAAACGCCGTCGTGGTTGTTTGAACAACTGGACAGGGAATTTCATTTTACGCTCGACCCGTGCAGCACGCATGAAAATGCAAAGTGCGAAAAGCACTATACAACTGCGGAAAACGGGCTTTTGCAGGACTGGGGGGGGGCAAACGGTGTTCTGCAATCCGCCGTACTCACGCGGAAATCAAGACGCATGGGTGGAGAAATGCGCACACGAGGGCAAAAAGCCGGGAACAATCGTTGTGGCGTTGTTGCCAGCGCGAACGGATACTGAACGCTTTCACCGCTATATTTACGGCAATGCGGAGATCAGATTTTTACAAGGCCGTGTATCGTTTTTAGATCACGGGAAAGAGGCTGGAAAACCTCTTTTCGGATCAATGATATGTATTTGGAAAGGGTGAAAAAACATGATAAGCGATAAAGAAAAAGAAAACCGGGAAAATCTTTTCAGGCTCAATGGTAACAGAGTATTACATTGAAGAGAACCGTTATACCCCGGACGACGGCGAATTTTATGACGGAGGCACCATCTGGGAATTTGCAAAGCAAAAGCCGCTGTTTGCGAGAGCTTAAAAGCAAAATTTGCTTAAAATAAAAAATTGGAGGAATGAACGATGAAAACATTGCAAGACGTAAGACTGTACTTGAACGGCGAGGAAAAGAGGCTGCGTGAGGAATTGGGGCAGGTTATCGAAAAATGCGGCATTTGCAGCGTAGAAGCTATTGCCGCCAAGGAGGCTTGGCAGGTGATGTATACTGCGGCCTTTGAGTTTGAGAACGAGAGGGGGCTTAATAAATGCGCGAATTAAACCAGGCTAAATTCATCGAACGCCTTAATCAGTATTTGAACGACAACAACAAAAAGTGTTCGGACTTTTCTGTTGAGTGTGGCTACGATAGAAGCTATTTACCGAAAATCATGAATAATACTGCGTGGCTGACAGACGGTGTGTGCAATACTCTCGCAGAAAAGACAGGCAAGAGCATCAACTACTGGCGCGGTCTTGGCGAGGACAAGCCCTTTATAGCACAGCGTTTGGGTGTAGAGGTTGACGAACAGTTCCAGATCGAGGGGCTGCCCGATGTGACTTTCGTAATACTTCCTGGCGGGCGTTATGAAACTGTACCGGTTTTAGCCGGAGGTTCGGCGGTGGCAATTGTGGACGCAATAAACAACCCCTCGCTTGTTAGCAAACTTCCTATACGCGAGTTCACGGAGGCCGACAAAGAGCTTGCGCGTAAATTTGGGGCAAAGTATGTTTGTCGTGATCAGAATAGCACTTCTTTTATCAATCTCTACAAAAACAAACCGAGAGATATTAGTTGGTGTGGTGTTTTTCTTGGAAATTGCGCTTGTTGTATCAATATAGATACCGGGTATTTTCAGGGCGTACAGCCGGGCGATTGTATAAAGATATTTGAGGACGCTTAATAGGCTTTTTGGTCGTGGTATGAATAACTTAAGGATAACGCGGAAAAACCGCTTAAAACGGCTAAAATCGTGCTTAAAATTGATAATACGGGGCAAAAGAGTATGGAAAACAAAACTGAAAGACCGTTTATCGCAGAACGGCTTGGGGTAAATGTTAATGAACGGTTTTGCATAAAGGGTATGCCGAATGATGTTGAGTTTAGCATACTTTGGGACGGAACATTTGTAACTTGGAACGGCAATAACGTAGCAGGTTCTAGCGTTGCGTTTATCAATGCAATAAACAATCCAGAACTTGTTATCAGAAAAAAACTAACCGATAAAGACCTGGAATTTTGCAAGCAGGTAGGTGCAGAGTACGTAACGGCAGAATCGGCTGTTAACAGACTGTATTTGTCATTTTGGGACGGTGTAAAACCTGTACTAAAGGCTGGTAGCTGGGACTTTGGGCACAAGGGCAGTGAACATAGTAAGCTTATTGGTAGCTTATACCTGCCCTGTTGCGGACTGTTTGAGAGACTTGCAGACGGTGATTTGATAGAGGTGAAAGACTATGGGAAAGTTGACAGATAAAGAAATACGTGCTTGTCAAGCATTAGGCGTTAAGTATGTTAGCAGAGATAAAACTAGACCACGTGCATATAGGGTCGAGCTGTGGGAGCAACTAAACGGTAAAGGTAGTTGTTTGTGGGGTAGCGAGATAGACGAGTTTTGTTTGGCGGTAAGCCGGATCAGAATGGGGTAGCCGATGAAATACACGATTTTATTAACACCCATAACTAAAAAGAACAGTCCACAGATACTTGTAAACAAGGCGACTGGTAGACCCTTTGTAGCACCCAGTAAACAGTATAAAGAGTATGAAACCAATGCTATGTGGTTTCTAAGACCCAGACCTGATAGACCTATTGATTATCCTGTTAATCTCAAGTGCCTGTTTTATATGCCAACACACCGCAGAAGCGATTTAACAAACCACCTTTCTTGCATCTGTGATGTGTTGGTAAAAGCAGGGATATTAGCAGATGATAACTCAAACATAGTGGTATCTATGGACGGCAGCAGAGTGTTATATGACAAAGATACACCGAGAACAGAGATAGAAATTACGGAGGTAGACGATGAACGATAAACCGAGGCTGGCAGAAATTTTAGGCGTGGAGGTCGAGCAGAGATTTCATATTAAGGGCGAGACCGGCTATTTCACTATTGACGATGACGGTGTTATGTGGAGTAGTTATACAAATCTTCCCAGTACAAGCGGTATATATGTAGCCATAAGAGACCCCGCCAGTATTTTAAGAGGCTTAACGGAAAAAGAAGTCGAAATATGCGAGGCTCTTGATGCTAGGTGGGCCACCAAAAAAACTGATGCGTTATATGTTGAGTTGTGGAGAAAAAAGCCGATTGAACGCTTCGATGAAAGCGGCAATGTTGATTTTGTGACTAAAAGCGGCAACTATCCTGTTGCTGGAGTAAGAGCTGATTTGTTCCCCAGCGTTGGTGAGGGAGAATGTATAGAGGTGGCGGGTGATAACTAAGAAATGAAACTTCGTGCTGCGATCAATATAATCAATGGCAACGCGCTAATAAACGAACTTGCAGCAGAGCATTGGGGCGAGCCGGAAATGGACGATTTACTAGACGCTCTGGACGCTGTGGTTAAGTACATATATGAGGTGGGCTATGAAAGTCTTTGACAACATACTGCAAGACAGCAGCTTGCCCTTAAAACCTTGCCCTTTCTGTGGGAGTGATAAGGTCTATTTTGTAGAGACCGGGCAGAAATATGGTGTCGTTTGCTTCGGCTGTATGGTGAGTACAGAGTCTAAGAACACCAAGGAAACGGCACAAAAACAATGGAACAGGAGAGCGTAAATGGAGAACGGAGAAAAGCTACTGAAAGAATGGCAGGATAGGTTAGGCTTGCAAGACTGGCGCATTGTTCTCGAAGATGAACTAGAGCCGGGAGAAATGGGCGCAGATGGTTACGAGGGCTGGACGGAAAGGACGGGGAAGCCGAAAATAATACTCGACCTTTGCGGAGGCACGGGGAGTTGGAGCCGATACTACGCACTCGCCGGGTACGATGTTCGCAACATTACGCTCCCTGACTATGACGTTACGACATACGAGCCACCAGAGAACGTCTACGGCATCCTCGCTGCCCCCCCCTGCACCGAGTTTTCCGTATTGAACTGCAAAGCGGAGGCCAGACAAAGGAAGCCGGAGGAGGGGCTGAAAGTCGTCATGGCCTGCCTGCGTATTATCAATCAGTGCAAGCCGAAATGGTGGGCACTTGAAAACCCGGTTGGATATATGCGGGACTATATGGGGAAACCCGCCCTCACATTCCAGCCGTGGGAATACGGCGACCCGTGGACGAAGCGAACGGACATTTGGGGTGACTTCAAAACCCCGGTGAAGCGATACTCTCAATGGGAGGACGTGCCGGACAAAATCCCCCTCTATACCAGACCGGGGAGAGGAAAGCCAAACTTCGCATACCTCCATAAATCCGCCCACGCGCTTATACCGCAACTGCAATTCGTAACCCCACAAACGGACGCGGAGTTCCGGGCCATCACCCCGCCAGCGTTTGCAAAGGCGTTTTTTGAGGCAAACAATTGAAGCTCAGAGTTATCCGGGACTTTCCGGCCCGAAAACCCACGAATACATACGGATTGAAACGGAATAAAAAATACACCCCCGGAAAAGGGGGCGCGAAAGTGGAAAATAAAATCGAAAAGCGGGATTTTCACATTCGATGTTTCGGTGGAGAAAATGACGGCCCGGCAGATGTTTCCGGGGAGAAAACGACCCGGAAACCCCGTTTCCGCCGGAGCTACCAGTGGAAAAGACGCGGCAGCGGGATTTACGGCATCGAAAAGCCGCAAAGTATAGTATAGTAAAGAAAAGGATAGGAGAGTAGAGTAAAGGGAATAAAGAAAACCCAGAAAAGAAAACCCGACAGGAGGACACACAAATGAGCAACTCGATTGGTTTGCCAGAACGCAGCCGAAACCCCTCACCCCGCAGCAGGCGTGGGAACGGGAAACCCGGCAGCTCCGCAACCTTGCTACCTCCCCGATGGCGGAGGAGCTGGTCGAACGCTTCGACGTGCCGGAGGTGGACGATCTTAGAGGCTATCTGGAAGATCAGCTTGAGAATGAGGAAAGCGTGGTTTGCCCTGAGACAGAATATTTTGCAGAGGAAAAACTTTGCCACCACGGCAGCCTGCTTAAAGAGGCTATGCGCGAGTTTTTCCAGACTTGCTACAATCCTCTTGACAAGGGTGCGGTTTGGTGCGATAACATCATTCGCTTGTATGTTCTGCCTGAGGCGATCGAGAAAGCTATACGGATTATAGCTCCTGAGTTTGACGCACAGAGGGGGTGAAAGAATGCTTATAGAACCTACTGAGGATTTTGTGCAGCGGATTATCAAGTTTAGAGCAACTCACAAGTTAAGCATGGTGAGTTTTGCCAAGATGTGCGGGGTCAGTAAGTCTGCAATCTGGAACTTGGAAAACGGCAGGCGCAGAATTACGGAAACTACAAAAGCTCTTATTGAGAGTGCTATGGAGGATAAATGAGATGAGCGATTATGAGTTTACATTCAGTTTGGTATGTATCGTGGCTTGTCTTGCCGGGCTGTATTTTGGTCTGTAGGAGGTCAATATGGAGGCTATAGCAACAAAGATTACAGATAGCGGCATAAGCGTTGGCGCGTGGATTATTGATGGCGAACCATTGCTTGGTATTAAATTTGAGGACAGCGGGTCAGTTAATGTGTTTGGAAGATTTACGAGTGAGGAAGCGGCCATAGCTTTTATGGAGGCATTGGCTATGTTTATGGATGCTGATATTGTGTTTGATGAACCGGGACAGGGGGCGTTACAATGAAAGACACTTTATATCAGATTGCAGACGAATATTTGAAAGCCTTTGGGGCAGTAACGGTCAATGAGCAGGGGGAGCTTGAGGGCTTTGAGTTGTTTGAAAACTTGGCCGGTGCGCTAGACGATAAGATTGATAATGTTTGTCTGTTTATCAAATCGGAGATCGACCTCGCCAATGATATCAAAGAGAGGGCTGCTGAAATGATAGAGCGAGCGCAGCAGCACGCCAAGCGGGCAGAATGGTTTAAGAACTATCTAGCTAATCAAATGCAAGCGGTCGGAAAGACAGAGTTTGAGAGTGCCTTAAATCAAGTCAAATTCCGCAAGAGTGAGAGCGTGGATTATGATGAGAGCAAGCTGGCAGAGGATTGGTATATCACCAAAACCGAAAAAAGAGTGGACAAGGTAGCACTCAAAAAGGCTATCAAGGCAGGGCAAGAGGTCGAGGGTGCGTGGATAGTTGAAAAACAGAATATCCAGATTAAATAATGCGCTTTAGGTAAAACCATAAGTGCGGCAGAATAAAACCCGTCAGAACGGCTAAAATCGGCCTTAGAATTGATTTTGGGGGTGTAAACATGGAGTGGATAAGCGTTAAGGACAGGCTTCCAGATGATAGTGAACAGGACAAACACGGCGTTTTGATACACATAGAGGTTATTGAAACATACGGAAAGCACAAAGACCGAAAAGAGAAGTGGCACGATATTTTTGTCGGATATTATGATGGCAGAGAATGGCAGACAAGTTATTGTTATGGGTGCGAATATGTTTCAAAAGCATTTGAAAAATTTCCAGATGAAACGTATGAGGTCACTCATTGGATGCTGCTGCCAGAACCGCCGTCTGAGGGAAGGGGATAAACAATGCAATTCAGACTATTAACGCCAAATAATATTGAATTAAGGGTCGGAAGAACGTCAGACAAAACTACATCTTTCCTGCTGTACAAAGATGCCAGATGCGATATGGCAATACTTGATGCAACAGTAGGTGCTGAAAAATGGCAGAGACATCACTATGAACTAAAAGGCAATATTTACTGCGAAGTTGGAATTTACTGCGAACAAAAAAATGGCTTTTCCGAATGGGTATGGAAAGGCGATTGCGGAAGTGAGGGGAACTACGAAAAGGCAAAAAGTGAAGCAAGCGACAGCTTCAAACGCGCTTGTGTATGCTGGGGTATCGGTAGGGAACTGTATACCGCTCCGAAGATTTTCATTCCGAACGAAAAGCTCTCGTTTGACGCAAGCGGCAAGTACTTGCAATCTGACCTTAAAGTGCAGAAGATAGCATATGATGCTAATCGTGCGATTATAGGCTTGATTATTACGGACTATAAGACAGGCAAGCCTGTATATACGTATATGGTCAGAGAACCTAAAGAGAACAACGGAGACAGAGTTTTTGAGAGGGTATAAGCATGGATAAAGAGCAAACAGCAATCCAATGGTTACAAATGGCGGCTAGGTTGTCTTTGAAAAACTATAAACAGCAGCTTATGGTCATCTATAGCGGCGGCAAAGACAAAGAGGTTTTTTGCGTTATCCTAAGTACAAAGAAAACTATATTCGGACGTTTGACAAGATGCTTAAAGAGAGAAAGCGGCGCGAAATTGAAATGGGAGAGAAGTGGAAAGGCAATAACAAAAAGGTATGGAACACAGCGGAAGATGTATATCATTGGTGGATGGAAGACAAAGTATTATCAGGTCAGACTAACCTTGCAGACTTTATAACAGATATAGGAGATATAGAAGACGTATGAGTAAAGATAGAGCATGGGGCTATGTTTATACACCGTCAGACGGTAGGAAACTTGCTTTTGTACCTAAAGAGGATAGCCCTGCATGTTTGATTTGCGGCAGACCTGCGGAACACAGACATCATGTTTTTTTCGGAACGGCGAACAGAAAAAAATCAGAGGAATACGGCATGGTCTCTTGGCTGTGCCGGGAATGTCATCAGGGGCGATGCGGCGCACATAACAACAGGGGCGTTGATTTAACACTCAAACAGAATTTTCAAGAGCTATTCGAGGAAACTAACACTAGGGAAGAATTTATCAAGATATTCGGCAAAAGTTATTTGTGACAGGTGATAAAAATGGACGAGTTTATTAAGGAAACGAAGATGTATACAGACGAGGTTATCGAAACTGTCTTGGGCAAAAAGAAAGCTACTGATATTGTGCCTTTATCAGAGGTGAGAAAAGTGGTATTTTTATTGCTTATGTCCCATTCGTTTGTGGTCGAACCCTCTGACCGGCACAAAAAGGCTGTGCAAAACATGGACCTTTCGGAGCTGGAGAACTTTAATTGGTGAGGTAACTATGGATTTAACCAAAATATTAGATGAGATATTGCCAACCCCTGAATTAGTTGAAGCGGTAGACAAGACGACCGACAAAATAATATGTGATACTTTTGGCGATGTCAAAAATAATGATTTAGTACCGATAAGAGAAGTTAGAAAATTGGTCAGGTGTCAGGTATTAACTCATTTACAATGTTTAGAGTTAGAGTTAGACCATCAGAAAGCTATACATGATGAAGATTGCGGAGGTTGGTAATGAATTTTGTTGTTCTTGTTTTGCTTATTTTTGTTGTTCTTGTTTTGCTTATTGCCGTTATTCTTGAAGTTTTGGGAGTAATATTTAGGTCGGAAAAATTGTTGACCGTGGCGGTAGCTTTGGCTTTTACGTGCGGAGCGATTGCATTTACAAATGTTTTCTTGCTGTTAGCAAGGGCGTGTTTTGCGAATTTAGGAGGATAACATGGACTCTGACTACGAACGGAATGTGAAAAGGTACTTTTTTCTTAGCGGTGCAAGCCTTGCCGGAACATCACCTACAAGAGAGCGAGCAGAGCATGACTTCTACGCTACGCCATTTAGCACTACAAGGGCGATATTAGATGCAGAGCCGTTAGAGGGTTCAATACTAGAACCAGCGGCAGGAGAAGGCCATATAAGCGTCATTCTAAAAGAGAGATACCCTGATAACGAAATAGTATCGACTGAACTTGTAAGCAGGGCTGATGAGTTCGATTGTAACATACAGTATGGCATCGACTTTCTCAAGCACGACTATGGCCGGAAATTTGATAATGTGATAACAAACCCGCCGTTTTCATTGGCTAAAGAATTTATCGAAAAGGCCCTGTGCATAGCGCGGAAAAAGGCTATCTTTTTTGCCAAAATTCAACTGCTAGAGGGAGAGACCCGCTATCCGCTTTTTCATCACAACCCGCCAGCAAGAATATATGTGTTTACTAGAAGACAAAACCCTTGGAGAAATGGCAGCCCGGTTGACGAAAAGGGGCATAAATGGTCTAGTACAATGTGCTTTGCATGGTTTGTCTGGGAGACTGGGTATTACGGCGATCCGATTATCAAGTGGTTATGGAGGTGAAAATATGGGCGAAGAAATAGTAGAAACTGCCAAGATTGTAGGAAATGTTGTCATAGAAACCATAGTAGATTGGCTTATTACTGTTGTCATGTTCAGGGCAATAACTGCTCTGTGTTTTGGTTTCGACTTGGGCTTAGATGTAGCAACGGGCGTGTGGGGCATATTGAAAATATTGGAATATAGGTTAGAATGGCTGGAACTTAAGTTTCGCAAGGAAAAAGAACAAAGAGAGGAGTGAGACTATGGGCGAAAAAATTGAAAACGACATTCTATATACCATAAATGAGCATGGCGAACTTAAAGAGATTGACAGGACACATAAATTTCCAAAATTTAATAACATCGCCGAGGAAAACGATGAACATGAACACGGTTTCGACTTTGATGCGGAAATGACTTGTGAACTAAGTCCGACAAGACTGACTAGAATAAAAATGTGGTGGTGGAATATCAAGGGTTTGTTAAAGCAGAAGTTTTGTAAGCACGACTGGTTAATTTCAGATCGCTTTGGATTTCTTTTTTGCAGGAAGTGCTATTTAATAAAATTTCCATATGAGGTAAAAAAAGAAAGGAGTAAGGAAAAATGAGTGGCGGTTATATGAATTACATCTGTTTTCAGATCGAGGAGGAAGCTGTACACCTGCAAGATAGCGAAATGGAGGCTTTAGCCAGAGATTTAGCGACTGTCTATCATGATGCGGAATGGTGGCATAGTGGTGACATTGAAGAAGATAGTTATCGCGATACTGTAAGAAAGTTCAAAAAGAAATGGTTTAAGGGAAATAGAACCGAAAGGCTCAAGGGGTATATAGACGAAGAATTTAACAGCTGTAAAGAACGGTGTATGAAGATGCTGGGGGAGGTATAAGCATGGACAAAACACATTCTGCAAGCCGTTTTGCAATCTGGCAGGAAGAATATATAAACGATATGCACAAAAGAAAAGAACACGACAAAGATTTTGTCATAATTCAAATAGAACCGTGCTATGCGGATAAGTTTATTGTGGAGGTGATACACAGAGATGTATACCGGGGATAAACTACCCACATTGTTTGAGAAGAAAAACGGCATAGCCATAAACCGGGTGACAAGGGGCTGCGAGTGGGTCTTGGAGGGCGAGGGTGAAGCGACTGTTCAACTAGACGGAGAATGTTGCGCTATTATGAATGGGCTGCTCTATAAAAGAAAAGACAAAGAGTGGGTCAAGTGCAAGAGAAACAACCCGGAAGATGAGAGATATTGGCTGGCATATGATCATATGGTGCGGATACGCGATAATGTTTTTAGATTGACACAGGATAAGTCAGTATATGACCGTATTGGAGACAACACATACGAAGCTATCGGCCTACATTTCAAAGGCAACCCTTATAACTTTCCAAAAGATTTATTGGTAAGGCATGGACTTGATAAGATACGCCCAGAAAGAACTTTTAAGGGCATACGCGACTATCTCAAAGACCATAAGATAGAGGGCATAGTATTCTGGTATATGGAAGAGCCGAGATGCAAGATAAAGCGAAGCGACTTTGGCTTTGAATGGCCGCCACAATCTTGGCAATATCTTAAAAGAGAGCGACTATGGTCGGACAGCACCAAAGACTATGAATCGTAAACGACTTTTGGAGCGAAAGTAGGAGAAAAAAATTAAAAGAAAAGAGAAAGAGGGGGAGACTATAAATGCCAGAAGATAATAATAAACCTTATAAAGAAACAGGTAGAGGAGGAAAAGACAATTATCATAATAGTAAAAGAAACTTTATAAAAACAGAAGAACAAAGAGAGGTAGCAAAAAAGTTATTAAGAGAAACTTTGGTAGCCTATAGAAAACCTAAAGTACATAATGACGAAGAATTAGCAGAGAGATTAGATGAGTATTTTAAGTGGTGTTCAACTGACGGAGTGATACCCACAGTAGAGGAAATGTGTTTATATACTGGGTATGCTATACAGACTGTATGGGCTTGGGAAAGCGGAACTAAGCAGGGGTTCAGCCCACAAACTGGAGAGATTATTAAAAAGGCTAAGAACTTTATGAGGTCTTTTGACGCTAAATTAGTGACTGCCGGAGAGTTAAATTTCCTGACTTATTGTTTTCGAGCAAAGAACTATTACGGTATGCAAGATAAGCAAGAGATCGTTGTCAACCCCACCTCTCCTTTGGGTGAACTCAAGGATAAAGAAGCCCTTAGAAAACGCATCGAAGCCAGCGTTACAGATGACATCATGGACGTGTAACGACTATCGACTATATTTATAGTATTCGTAAAACCCGCCTTTAGACCGACTAATTTTTACAATCTATACTATAAATATGATTTTCGACTATCGACTATATATCGACTTTCAAACGACTATCGACTATGAAACGACTATGAAATCCAAACGACTATGTAACGACTTTCGACTTTGAAAAATTTTTACGACTATTACGACTATGGAGGAGAATATGACAACACCGCTAAGAGCCATTCGGGCAAAATGCGTTGATTGCTGCGGTGGCTCTAAAGCCGAACCGAAAACCTGCACGGCGCAAGGCTGCCCGCTTTGGGCTTTTCGATCTGGTCACAACCCGAACAGAAAAAAGCCCGCAGGAGCGGCGCAAGCATCAGAAAAGGCAGAACAGCCCGAACGCAAGCCAAAACAAGCCCAAAAGCTGATAAAACCGCCGGAAAAGGCCAACAAAACAAGCCCCAAGCCGGCGGGAAAGAAAAGCCATGAAAGGCAAAATCAATTTTAAGGCCGTTTTTGGCCGTTCTGGCAAGAGTTATTTGTCTTAATATGTAGTTATACCAAAAGCAGGATAAAAGCCAACACAAGCCAAAATTGCCAGTAATCAAAGCATAAGAAAAGCCGCCCCAAATAGGAGCGGCTATATTCTTTTTATGTTCGGTTTTATTCCTCGTTCTCGTCGTTATCGTCGGCAATATCCAGCCGCCAGCCCTCTTGCCCTCGCACGGTGCAGCCGCGGCGGGCTAAGCTGTCCCGCGTAAACTCGCTAAGCGGGGCAAATGCCCAGATGTCGCCGCCGCTCTGCCATTCGTCCTTCTCGTTGTAGACGTTTTCGGCAATGTATACTTCGACAACGGCAAACCAGAGTTTCCCGCCGTGAGGGCGAAGGGGCGTTATTTCTGCGCCGTATTTTGCGAGGGCCTTTCTGGCCTCCTCTAAGTCGCTAAAGCGTTCCAGCGTCTCCGGGGCTTGATCTCGCTCGTCAAGCGTGCAACCTTCGTATACGTTTTTGACGCCAAGCCGCTCGGCCTCGTTCTTGACGATCTCATATTTTTTGACTAGCATTTTTTAATCCCCCTTTTAGCCTAGTATAACATTTAACTGCGTTTTGCGCAATCTAAAATTATAAGTATAGGCAACAAAAATAAGCTAATTAAAATCATTATGTTGCACTCCATTGTTTATATTTCCATGCCGGCAAAGCTACGCATTTCTGCCGCTAATTCTTCCGGCGTGCTGGCCCATTTTTCAAGCCATTTGTCAAAATGATATGCAAGATAACATTCCAGGTTATCAAGGTTTTCCGGCTTGCTTGCTATCTCGCGGATAGCTTCAACAAATATTTTTGCTTCTTCGGTGCATTTCATCGGTTTTACCTCCATTCTCCACGCTCAATAATGTTGTTCGGGTACTTGCGATTGTTGCGGTAAAATGTTGCTGTGTGCTGGCCGTCTGTGACGGTCATAACATCAAACGGATTAAATCGGTTGTTTGCTATCGTGGACGCCTTGCGCTTTAATGCTGGCATTGTGGCCGCTGTGATTTTGTGGCCGTATATCGTGGCTGTAAACATTGTTATTCCCCCTCTTCTTCGTGAGCTGCGCTAAACTCGTCTTCTATCTCGTCCAGCGCGTTCCCGATTGCTTGCGACAAGAGATAGCAGCGAATTGTTACATCACAATATTCTGCGCCATTTTTTACCGCCTCGCCCATATCCCGCCCGAACTCCTCGCAAGCCTCTTCCAGTAAGTCCATGTTGTGGGCAATATATTCTTCGGCTTGCCATGTGCTGAATGTGTAACTGCCGCTTGCGTTCCCTGTCACGCCGTCCACAGTCCACAGATTTTCGTTCAAATATTCTTCCAATTCTTCGATCGTGTCAAATTCTTCAAGGTTTAATTCATCATGAATATAAGCTAGAATATCGTTTGTTTCTTCGGACAAATAATCGTATGTCATTTTTGTTTGCCTCCTTATTGGGTTTTGTAGGGTGGCCGCTGGAGTGTTCCGGCGGCCTTTTTTAATCTCTGAACAGTTCCGCCGCCTTTCTGTTGTAGCAGTCAAGCCGGATAACGGCTTCTTTTAAGGTTTTCGGCTGTTCGGCTACGATATCGTCCATCGGCTTATATTTGGCCTTAGCCGCTGCTATGTTGGCCGTTATTTGCTCTTGCGTTTCCGGGCTATTAATATAATCTAAGATCGCTTGCAAATTCATGTTTTCGCCTCCTTTCCGTATAGGCTTTACCTTTTCGCAGGTAATTCTAACCACGTCTATATAATATGCCTCTTTGCGGGTAATGTCAATACCTTTTTTACATTTTTTTGGGTAAATTTTTTAGGCCGTCCGGGCGTGTTCATTTCTGTTAATTTTCGGTCAGTTTTCCGGGCGGGCTTGCCGTTCCGGGGGCGCGTCAGATCGTGCGCGGAGAGTCGGCAGGGGCTTGCCGGGGGCATACCTCTGGGGGTTTTGGGGGTGCGACCGCGAACCGGGGTTATGCCCAAACGCAATTTTTTTCTAAAAAAACGCCATTCCACTTTCTCAAAAAATTTTTTTCACAAAAAGGGGGTTGACGCATTACCTCTAATAGTGTATAATACCCTTGAGGGGGTGAGAGCAATGCAATTAAAAGATGCTGTCACGCAGATGCTAAAAGACAACGGAAAGACAAAGGTATGGCTGGCACAAAAGTTAGGCTACAAATTTCCCAGCGGATTAAGCAATAGGCTAAAATGTAGCAATATAACGCTTGAAAATCTTTGCAAGATATGCGAGCAGCTTGATTACGAGGTCTGTATACAGCCTACAAAGATAAGGGGTTCAAGACCAGAAAAGCAGATCGTGTTAGACGCAAGACCGCCAAAGGAGGAAAGTAAAGAATGATCTACGGTTATGCTCGTGTAAGTTCAAAGGGGCAGTCGTTGTATGGAACGAGCCTTGATGAACAAGAAGAAGTATTGAGAGCGAACGGAGCGGAGGTCGTATATAAAGATGTGTTTACAGGCACGTCGGCAGATAGACCTGAACTTAACAAGCTGTTAGGTGTATTGAAAGGCGGTGACACATTGATAGTCTGCAAAATGGACAGACTTGGCAGGAACGCAGAGAGCATCATACACCTAATAAAGGAACTTGTATCTAAGGATATAACTGTGAATATCCTTAATATGGGTATAGCCAACAATACCATAGTGGGCAGACTGATGATAACGATATTGTCAGGGTTTGCAGAGTTCGAACATGATATGATAGTAGAACGTTTGCACGAGGGCAAAGAAGCCAAAAGAAAAAGCGACCCTAATTTCAAAGAGGGTCGCAAAGCAAAGATATTTGATTATGAACTGTTTAAGTATTTAGATGAAAAGGTCGATGCCGGGGAGGTGAGTGTAGCCGAAGCCGCAAGGCGGTTGGGTATCACAAGGGCTAAATGGTATCGAATAAAAAAACAGAACAGCTTGCCCCTGTCTAAAAGCACAAACTGTTCTGTAACACAACACACACAAGAGTGCTGATACGAATATTGTATCACACTTCTTGATAAAATGCAAGGAGGTATCAATATGCAGGAGAGAAAATATAAATGCAATGACTGTGGAGAACGTTTTAACTCGCGATCTTTATCAAGGGCGCAGGAAGCCATTGAAAGATGTGAAGAATTGACGCAGCGCATGGAGCCACTTTGGGAAGAATATGTAAAACTTGCCGCAGAGAGGGAAGATGAAATACAGATTTTGCGTCAGTATAAAAGGCGCGGAATAATTCGGGATTATCCTCACTATCAGAAGCCAAAACTGGCAGAGGCGTTGAGCAATTATAGAAAAGAAAAAGCGGGAAAATAAGGTTTGTAGCACTCGGAGGAAGTATGAGTATCTATGTATTGATAAACGGCGAATATAGCGATTGGCAGATAATGGGATATACTAAAAGCGAAGAAGAAGCTAAGAGAATATGCCATTATGAGAATTCCAAGTATAAAACATCTGATGTTTGGTATGATGATTGGTATTACGAAGAAGTCGAAGAATATACAGAAATAGTGCCTAAAGGTAAGCCTTGTGTTGTTTTGCCTAAAAGTTTTTACTATGAGCCAGGGAGCGGGTGGAAAGAGGATTGGTCTTATCGCACGATTGCCTATATGTCTGAAGAAGAAGCGCACAAAGACATTAGATATTGCCAGTTTGTTGAGCCTGACAACAAACTTGACAGCAAGGGGTATTGGGGTGCTGTTTGTGATGTCATTATCCACAAGTGCATCACCGATATAACAGACGATGATCATAAAAAAGCCTTTAAGATCGCTCAAGATAGGCTCTATAAAACGGTAGCAGAGAAAAATCTGCAAGAAAAGCTGCCGCCACCAAAAAAGTATATTCACTACGGTAAATTTTTTCAGGTAGGCTTGGTATGGTACTTGATAGAGCATAAAGTTGAATGTGGAAACAAGCCAAGCCAAATGAATGACTTTGTTGTTAGCAAGGTAGGGGGCAAAAACACCATGCAGACCTATGCTATACTTGATACCGATGATAAAAACGAGGGGAAAAAGGCATTATACGATCGGTTTGCTAAATATTCTAATCGGGTAGGGTCTTTGTCGATTGGTGGTAAATTAGACGAGGAGGACACATGAACGATTTTAAGATAATCTACCGCATACTGCGTTTCCTAGACCGCAACAAGGGTGATGAAACCTGCGACTTTAGGGCTATATACCCTGATGCCTTATATATCCCTGAATCTGATTGGGAACAGATATTGATCTCCATGCAAGAGAGCGGATATATCCAAGGGTTGGTGTATTCTCAAAAGATAGATGAGAAATTTCCTCATTTGGGCTATCCTGTAAACCCCAGAATAACCTTAAAAGGCATGGAGTATCTTGCTGAAAACAGGTTGATGAAGAAAGCGGCAGACTTGGTAAAGGGTAATGTGACTAGATAGGAGGGTTGAATATGAATTGGATTAAGGTATCAGATGCTTTGCCTGATAATACTAGACCTGTTTTGGTAACGGTAAACTGTCTTGAGGGAAAAGTCTGGCTGTTGGCAGGTGGCTAGGCACATGGCAAGTGCTGTATAGACCACCGAACGATTGGTTTTATGCAAACAACGATGTTATCACTCATTGGCTACCTTTGCCAGACCCAGCGGAGGATCAAGGCGCAAACTCCTATTCTGTTTGTCGAAAAATCGACTAACGCTCTCAACGCGAGTTTTAGAAATTAAAAATTTCCACATGATAAATTATGCCTAAAACGAAATAAAAACGGCCACAGGGGCTAAAATCCACCTTAAAATCGATTTTAGAGAGGGCAGGTGAGCGAAGATTGAGGAAAGAATATCATATTCTGGAAACTGACGAGATGAAAGTTGCCAGAGAAAAGGCGTATCGCAACATAAGTTTATCCGAAGATAATTTTGTTGTGATAGAAGATGGGCATATTGTAGCTGTCAGCCGAGGAAGTCAATATGCAGGGTGTGGCTGTGCATACGATTATGTTACCAGACAATGCAAATATACCTGTGTTCGAGATGCCGCTAAAGAAATGTCGCCGGAAGATGCAAAAATAGTCTTGGCTGCGCTGGAAGAAGCTGAAAAGCGCGATGCGGCAGAAGCAAAAAAGATAGGTTGGCGCAGAATAAGTCCCAAATCGATGCCCAAACATGGTGAGGAAGTGCTTGTCACGGCGATAACAAATAACGGAGATAAGGTGGTCTACGGAAACGTGAGGTATAACGCCGAAATGGGCTACTTTGAAGTTCCATGTAGGGGTGATGCCAAAAGATACGGTTGGGAAAGCGTATGGGGAAGTGTCACACATTGGCAGCCAATGCCGAAACCTGCAATAGGTTGACCTCAAAAAAAACGGCTTCTGACGGTCGCAAAATCTCAACACGATAAATTATACCTGTATGCAAAAAAAATCTCTAAAACTTTCATTGAGAGGGGATTTCAGAGCAGAGAATCGATTTTAAGCGACAGGGCGGCGTCAAAAATTCTGCTAATACTCAAAAATGAGTATATGCCCCCATATATATTATTATATATAAATATAATAACAAGATATATTTATTATTATATATAATCTAAATGACAGAGAATATATATTCTTATCAAGATATTGGTAAGAAAACCCTAATATGTTACAGACTACTACTCTTATTACGATAGAAGTAATAGTTAGGTAGAATCTAAAGAGTTACAAACTACTACTAGAGTTACTTTATACTAATTCGTTATAAAGAATCTAAAGTCCTACAAATCAATTCTTATATACTGTATCTATAATCGATAGAAATTGGAGTGGTAAAAAATCGACAATCCGTTTGTCGCATTTTCATCAGAAAGCCAGTATTTGTAAGGCTCTTGTGTGTATCCAAAAATCGACAATGGAGTGTTAAAAAAGCGATAGTCATAAAATAGGCCGGTCTTAAAATTTAATATATATATAATATAAAGAGTGCCAAGTGCCATAGTGCCAAGTGCCGTGTCAAGGAGGTATTATGGACTTAGGCACTCTTGTTGACAGAGCGGCAAGGCGTAATCTTGCCGACAAAGAAGCCCTCAAAGATTATTTTGAGGTCGTAAGGCTGCTGGAAAAAGAAGATTTTGAAAAAGCGCATAGACACAACAGGGATATAATCGCCTTATCCGCAAGGTATGCCAAAGACCAAGGCAGCCTGGATATGTACGAGATACATAAAAATGCCCTGTTGCTGGAAGCCCCTCATGACTTTGATGCGTTTTTAAGGTATCTTGAGTTGAACAGAGAGCCGGAAAAAAGGTTCTATCTACCAAGGCGAAAGGTTCTTATGCCTATCGTCATGGCGTTTCAGGAAGTAGCAGAGGGCAAACTGGACTTGCTCACGGTGAGCCAACCAAAGCGGACAGGAAAAACCACGCTTGGTCTGATGTTCGTCCTATTTCTGGCGGGGAGGAAACCAAGAGGTTCTTCGATATGCTCCGGCGCTGGTAATGATCTTGTAAAGTCGTTCTACAACGGTTGTCTGGATATACTGACAAAGCCGGAGGAATATCTGTACTACGATGTATTTCCTGGGGCAAAGCTGGCAGCGACGAACGCAGACGAAAAGACCATACACCTTGCAGAAAGAAAACGGTTCGCAACGATTACTTGCCGAAGTATTGACGGTGCGCTGACAGGCTCAACGGAGGCGACCGCAGAGGGCGTCATGTACTTGGACGACCTTGTGGGCGACGATGTGGAGGCGAACAACAGACAACGCCTTGATACGCTGTGGGATAAGGTCAGGGGCGATCTGTTAGGACGGCGATTAGAGGGCTGTCCTATCGTAGCGCAGGGAACAAGATATTCTTTATACGACCCTCTCGGAAGATTGCAGGATATCGCGCCTACAATGGGCTGGCGTACAAAGATACTGGAGATACCTGCCCTTGACCCTGTAACGGACGAGAGCAATTTTGAGATCGTGCTGAACGGCAGACCCATGTTCACTACTGAATACTACCGCAAAGAACGAGAACTTGTAACGCCTGTTCAATGGGCAAGCCAATTCCAGCAAACACCGTATGAGGCGAAAGGTCTGCTGTTCCCAGAGAACGAATTGAACAGATACTTTAAGTTGCCGGTAGACCGTGACCCCGATGCCGTGATTGCCGTATGTGACACAGCAGAGGGTGGCGGCGATAGCGTGATGATGCCTGTTGCCTACGTCTACGGAGCGGACGTGTTCATCGAGGATTGCGTGTTTGATAACAGTACGCCGGAGCACACAAAACCACAATGCGCCAAAATGCTGGTCAAACACAAGGTGTCTACTGTGACTTTTGAAAGCAACAATGCCGGATCATATTTTGCCCGCGATGTAGAAGCGCTCGTAAAGCAAATGGGCGGCAAGATCAGCATACGAACGAAAAGGACGATTAGCAACAAGCAAACCAGAATTGAAATGGCATCTGACGGTATATTAAAGCATTTCTACTTCAAAGACAAATCCCTGTTTAAGCCAGGTAGCCAATACGGACTGATGATGCGGGAGCTTGTCGCATACACACGCACAGGCAAGGTTCCTCACGATGACAGCCCGGACGGGTTGAGTCTGCTTGAAAACGAACTGCGTCATGTTTGCACGCCGGAAGTGCAGGTGACGAAGCGGTTTTGGTAGAAAAATGTGATAAAATACGCCATAAGTACAAATTTTTTCGTGAAAAGACACAAAATGTGGTAAAAATCTATTGACTAACCCAAAATATTGTGGTATTTTTAGCTTAGAAAAGAGTGCAGGAGGCTATCTTGAAATATGCGATCTATTGCCCGTCCTGTGCCAAAGCAGGTATATCGCGTAAACTTATGGAGGTAGACAGCGAAGCGAGGGGCGTTATCTTCCCCTACTGCAAGGGCTGTCACCAGAACGTAAAAATCTGCTTAGAGGGTTCGGATAGACCCGACCGCAAAGCGGGCATTTACTAAACCGAATAGACATAGTGCCAAGAGCCTTGAGTGCCAAGTGCCAAGTTTAAGCCAAAAACGGCTTTTACTTGGCATTTTTTTGTGCCTATAAGGAGAGCTATGCGAAACGTATTGCCGCAAGATTTTTATGACGGTTGCCTTATGGGGCGGCGCAAGATATTCACCAACCAGACTGTCGTAACGCGCGAGAACGTAAAGTCTGTGGTGAGCAAGGCGTTGTCTATCCATAACGCAAACGCGACCGAGATAACCACGCTTTATGCCAGGTATCGTGGCTATCAGCCCATTTTGAAAAAGCAGAAGCTGGTGCGCGAGGAGATAAACAACAAGATCGTTGTCAACCTTGCCAACCAGAATGTAACTTTCAAATCGGCTTATTTCTGGTCTGCTCCTATCCAGTACGCCTCGTATGGCGATGATGACAAGGCTGCGGAGATCAGAAAGCTCTCCAAGTTCATGCGGGCGGCAGACAAGGAAACCAAGGATAAGGAGCTGTCCGATTGGTTTTTCATCTGCGGTGTAGCGGTGAGACTGATATTGCCCTCGCAAGACCCCGACAAGCCGTTCGATATATTCACGCCTGACCCCAGAGATGCGTTCGTCATCTATACGAGCCATATAGGCGAAGCCCCTGTGGCTGGTGTGATTATCCAGACTGATGAGAACGATAATAACTACTACTGCGTTTACACAGACTCAAGATATTTTGAGATCAGGGGCGACGAGGTGACAGAGCAGGTCAACTGGCTTGGTGCAATTCCTGTTATCGAATATCTCAATAATAATCCGAGAATTGGTGCGTTTGAGCCTGTTGTGAGTATCGAAAACGCAATCAACCAGTTGGCCTCCGACCGCGTAGATAACATTCAAGACTTCGTAAACGCCTACGATGTCTTTGAAAACTGCGAAATATCTGAAGAAAACTACAAGAGCCTGGCTGTGGGCGGCGGGGCTGTGATGATCAAGTCAGCCGATTCCGGGCTGCAAGCCAAGGTTTATAGAATATCCTCGGAGATAAACCAATCCGGCGTACAGTCTGTCATTGACGACCTGACCGAAGATTATCTCACCATTAGCGGTATGCCGAACAGGAACGGCGGCTCGTCCACCTCCGATACAGGCGCAGGTGTGATATATCGTGACGGCTGGGCAGAGGCCGAGTCCAGAGCAAGCGACACCGACAAGATGTTCTACCGTTCGGAAAGACCGTTCTTGAATGTGGTGCTGAAAATCTGCATTGATAAAAACCTGATCTCCAAATCCTTAACGGTAGCGGATATCAAGATAGAACACCCCAGAACGAACCTTGCTAACGCCCAGTCGCGTATGCAGATTTTGTGTGAGGGCTTGAACAATCCGAAGATACACCCAAGGTTCGTCTGGTTAATGGCCGGTGTTCCTAACGCCGAAGAATGGTATACAGCATCGGAAAATTATTATCAGGACTACGTGGCCAAAATGGAGCAAAGTCTGACGAACGAGGGCGAAGATGAATTACGACAAGGCGGACGCATCGGCGCAGCGGCTGGCGAAGCGGGCAGCCCGGAGATTTGAGGACGCTCGCCAAGAAGCGGCTCGTAAAAAGTTCGATGAGGTTTCTGTTTTAAGCATAGTCAAGAACCTCTATACGAACTTGGCTCAAGATAACGAGGAAGAGCTTTTAGAGCTTGCCAGAGAAGAATATCTTGAAGCGCAGCCAGCGGGCGATGAAAAACCCACAAAGAAATGGCTCTTGGCACTTCTCTTAGCCTATGACCCTGTTACCAAATATGTTTACCAGCATGAGATAGACCGAAAGAGAGCAAGAACAGCCGAGGCTATCATAGCTAGCTCGGATAAAGCGTTAGAGTTCCGCAGAGGGTTGAGATATTGGCAGAACATGACAGATTGGTACGCCATTGATGTTACCGATATGGCGGTTCTGAAATCCTATGAAGATGCCGGGGTAAAAAGAGTGCGCTGGATAAGTCTTGAGGACGGCAGAGAATGTTCGACCTGTTCCGAGCGAAGCGGCAAGGTATATCCAATAAATCAGATACCGCCCAAACCGCATTTGAATTGTCGGTGTATGTATGAGCCGGTGTTCGAGGGTGAAGTTTGAGAATGATGTAAAAAGATATGGGCTTAAAATCGATTCTGCGGCGCGAAACCCCCTCTCAACGTGAGTTTTAGAGATTTTTTTCGCAGATAGGTATAATTTATCGTCCAAGAATTTTGCGCCGCTCAAAACGCCTAAAATGAACGATTTTTGTATTTAAGCATTTTTGCATTAAATAGCCGTTAGAGAAAACGTTAATCCCAAACTGTTAGAGAAAACAGGATAATAAAACCCACACACATTCAGAGAAGAATTAAAAACCCAAGGAGGAAGCTATGAAAATTGATGTTAGCACCATTGAAGGCTTTGAGGAAATGTCCGCAGAGGACAAAGTGCAAGCCCTGCTGGGCGTAGACTTGACACCTGATCTTTCTGGCTATGTCAAGAAAGAGGTTTTCGATGCCAAGGCCACAGAGGCGGCGAACCTGTCTAAACAGCTCAAAACCAAGATGACCGATGACGAAACCAAGGCGGCAGAAGCCAAGGCCGCGCAGGAGAAACTGGAAAACGATTATAAGGCACTTTTGAAGAAGTCCACAATCGCAGACCACACCGCGCGTTATCTGGCTCTTGGCTATGATGAAAAGCTGGCAAAGGAAACCGCAGAAGCTCTCTACGAGGGCGATATGGACAAGGTGTTTGAAAACCAGAGCAAGTTCAAAGAAGCGGTCGAAAAGAAGCTGAAAGCTGATCTTGTCAATGATACGCCAAGGCCCGGCGGCAGCAAAAAGCAAGACGATGAAGATGCTAATGTGGAGTTTGCCAGAGAGTTGGGCAAGCAGAGAGCGGCTACCATGACATCATCGGTAAGCACGCTTGACAAGTACAAAATTGGAAAGTGAGGACGAAAGTATGAGATTTGTAAAGACCATTGTTGGCGGCACTATTGAAATTCTGGCCGCCGATGATTTTGTGGGTATCCCTATCAAAGTTAAGGGCGAGGAAGTTGTTAAGGCCGGTCAGCCGCTCAAAGCGGACGGTGACAAGTCCGAGGACGGTACTGACGCTGCCGGTATCCTGCTCTATGATGTGAACCCCAAAGAGAACCCCAACGGTACTATCGTAGTTCAGGGCGTGATTGATACCAAGAAAGCCAAGGCTAGTTCCGAGTTTGACTTCGCTACTAACGCCAGCAACATTAAAACCGCTCTGCCCGGTATCATTCTGCGCGATAACATTGGCGTAAATGCGGCAGAGTAAGGAGGCATGAAATATGAACTTGAGAGAATTTTTCACCCCCGCAGCTGTTGCGGCAAACTGGACGGAGGTTGCGTCCAATTACATTGACTACATCGGCCCTGGACTGTTTCCGGCCCGCAAGAAAGCTGGTCTTGACCTGGCATGGCTGAAAGGCTCTAAGGGTCTGCCGGTTTCCTTGATGCCCAGCACCTTTGACGCTAAGGCCACTTTCCGTGACCGTATCGGCTTTGAGAAGCTGGAAACCGAAATGCCCTTTTTCCGTGAGGGTTTCAAAATCAAAGAAAAAGACCGTCAGGAACTTATGAGGGCCGCAGACAGCAACGACCCCTACGCCGTGGAGATCATCAACCGCGTGTTTGATGATGCCAACGAGCTTATCGCTGGTGCAGCCGTTGTTCCCGAAAGAATGATCTGGCAGCTCCTGTTTACTGGCAAAATCGAAATTAAGGCTAACGGCGTTGATTACTCCTATAACTACGACTCCGACGGCTCTTGGACTACCGCCAATACCAAAAAGCTGACGGACGATAAGTGGAGCGAGGCCACTACCGCTGACCCCTTTAAGAACTTCAAAGATGCCAAGGACGCTATCCGTTCTAAGACTGGCACGGAGCTGACTACCGCCATTATGAATACTAAGACTTTCAATCTTATGGCGGCGACTGACGCTGTGAAGAACCGTTGGCTGACTACCACCGGGCGCAGCATGGGTTATCTGACCGATGCAGAGGTTGCGGCTGTGGTGTCTGGCACTTCCGGGCTGCAGATCGTCATTTACGATAAGCAGTTTGCCGATGAGGACAAGAAAGCCCACGGCTTTATCCCGGACGGCTTTGTGGCTCTTATTCCGAGCGGCACTCTGGGTTCTACTTGGTATGGCACTACCCCGGAGGAAGCTGATCTTATGGGTGCTAATGCCAACGCCGAAGTGTCTATCGTGAATACTGGCGTAGCAATTACCCGCATTGTGGATAATCACCCGGTCAACATCAACACTTTCGCTTCCGAGATCGTTCTGCCCTCTTTTGAGCGCATGGACGAGGTTTATGTTCTGCAAGTATCGGGGGAATGAGTGGGTCTGTTCCAGCCCAAGAACAGACCTATGAAGATTTGGGCGGCAAGAAAGTATCTGACCTCATAAGTTCTGACACGGCCATTGATTATCTTGGTAATGTCACAGGTACGCTGAAATATGTTGATTGGACAGATTTCAGTTCCGAACCTGACGAACAGAAAGGCAACTACTTCCCGGTACACATTGACGATCAGTACAAGGGCAAGGACATAACGTGCAAAGGTGAAAAGACCAAGACGGCCAACGATCTGGATTGGGTGTTGCTTGTCAAAGGGAGCAAATCCACCTTTACGTTTGAGTGCGAGGGCAAGACTATCCTGACGCTGAACTTTGCCGGAGCAACGCTTGCGCCAGCCCCGATAAGTTTAACTTCGCGAAAGAGAGTTGTGCGGAAGAAAGAAGAATAGTAGGGTGGCGGGTTTGTTGAAATTCATTCCCAAACATACTGTATCGTACCACGGCGAGTTTTATTCTGCCGGAGTAGCATTTGATATAGACGAAGCCGACGCTGAAGAAATGCGGCATTATGGGTATGTTGAAAACAAGCCCGCCCCGCAAGTAAAGGAGCAAGCGAAGCGTACAGTACGCAAGCGGAAATAGAAGTAGGAGGCCACGTTATGACTGTCGTTGAAAGGCTGAAAGCAGCAACTAATGAGCCAAACGATGCGGTTCTGGAAGATTGCGCGGCACAGGCTAAAGCGGCTATCTTGGCGCGGCGTTATCCGTTTCAAGAGTGGCCGGAAGAACTGGAAAGCCGCTATTTGGACTTGCAGTATAGGTGCGCTTTGGCTATCTATCAGAAGCGCGGCGGGCAGTATGAAATATCTCACGGGGAAAACGGCGTACAAAGATCATACGCCTCCGAGGATATTCCAGAGAGTCTGTTGCGGCAAGTAACCCCCTTGGTTCGCACCGTTTGAAAGGGGCGTGATTATCTTTCAGAATTTTTTGCAGAATTGTCAACCTGTATTCTATAAACTTTACGAGGGTAAAGAAGAAATTATCGGTGAATACGGCCCGACAGGCTCATATGTTCCCAAGTATAGCCAACTCAAGTCTGCCATGCTCTGTGTATCGCCCAATAAGGGTACAAGCGAAGCCGATCAGTTTGGCTCACTTGAGGATTACGACAGAACGATGACTACGGCTGACACTACCTGTGATATTGATGAAGATGCGATATTGTGGGTAGATGACGCTGATACCGAGGGAGCATATAACGCTATCGTCAAGAAACGCGCACCTTGGAAGAACAGCATATTGTTCGCTATAAAGAATGTCACGGTGAGCGAATATGAAGCGGCGCAGAAAGAAATATCGGAGTTGAAAAAAATTGCCGAAAATCAGTCTAAAACTGAATGAGAAATCTATTCAAGAGGCTATAAGGCAGGTTGAAGCCTACAAGGCCAATCTGCAAAGCAAGACTATGGAGCTGCAAAAGAAAGTAGTGGAGGGTGTTGCTGATATGGTCTATGACAAGTTTAACGGCAAGGTCTACGATGATATTTTAGACGAAGGATTAGGTGTTCCTGATGTCAATGTTTGGCAAGACCCGGAAAAAGGCAGGGTCTGGGTCAAAGGCATGGAGGCTGTATTCGTGGAGTTCGGTGCTGGCGTTCATCACAATCGGTCTACGACCTATCCACTTCCGCGACCTCCGGGCATATCTGACATTGGCAAATACGGCACAGGGCGCGGCAAGCAGGATATATGGGTATTCACCGATGCAAGCGGCCAAAAGCACTATACGCATGGTACTCCGGCTTCAATGCCTATGTACCTTACGGCAAAGTATATGGCGACTGCAATACCTGACATAGCAAGGGGGGTATTCGCCGATGATTGACCCCGAAGCTCTGGTCTATGCCGAGATCGCCGCATCGCTTAGAGCCAGTTATGACAAGTTGTTCGTCACAGCAGAGGACGTTGATGTACCTGCGGAGTTTCCGGCTGTGACTGTGCAAATGATAGACAATTCTGTTGACCGCAAAATGCGAACGGCAGAAGAAATTGAAAACTCCGCAAAAGTTGCTTTCCAAGTAGACGCTTATTCAAACAAAGTGGGCTACAAGAAAAGTGAGGTCAAAGACCTTATAGAAGCTGTGGATACCAAGATGAAAGAGCTGGGCTTTGAAAGAACGATGTGCAGCCCTGTGACCAATCTCTTGGACACCACAATAGCAAGAATGACCGCAAGATATGAGGGCGAAGTAGACAAAGATTATTGGGTTTACCAAAGTTAAGGAGGTACATTATGAAAGCACTTAACACCTACGGTTACACCGCAGATATGGTGAAAGACCACCTGTCCGATGAAGCCAAAAAGACCTTTGAGCAGTACGAGGGCAAGACCGACAAAGAGGCTGTGGCCTATGTACAGGCTTGCTACAAGCTGTTAATGCAGATGTTGAGCGTAGCGTCCGGCGACCGCCACATGGTTATCTCTGACGCTGCGATCAAAGAGACCGCCGACTTGCTGTTGGCAGAATAAAACAAAGTAAACAAGTGAATAGTGCCAAGTGCCGCGTGCCAAGTGCCAATCTTTAAGGAGGAAAAGAAATGTCCGAGAGATTGAGCACCGCCGGTATGCGGTTGGCATACGCAGTAGAAGCCATCAAAGGAACAAGACCGACCGAGGGTTACAAGTATATCCCGGAAGTAAAATCTATGCCGTCTTTCAACCCCTCGCCTAATGCTATCCAGTCTACCACGCTGGAAGAAACCGAGTATCACACCTATGTTAAGGGTCTGAAAGACTTGGGCGGCGCGTTGGAATACAGCGCAAACCTGACCGAAGATTTGATTACTTTCTGGGAAAAAATGCTGGGCGAATACGATACCGCAGTAAGCGGGGGTAAGTCTGTATGGTATGTGGTCATTCACCCGAAACTGACAAAGGCTATCTTCTTTGTTGGTGAGCCGTCCAGCATTGGCCTGAACGAAGCCGAGGTAGACGCTATGGCCGAAACTACTCTGTATATCACGCCTAACAGCGCACCTGAATGGGCCGATAAACCCACGATTGCAGAAGAGTAAAAAATAGGAGGAAAGACAATGGAGGAAAGAGTTAATCCTATCACAGTCAAAGACTTGGAAAAAGGCAAGGAGTACATTCTTGACTTTAACAGAGACAGCGTAAAGTTTGCGGAAGCGCAGGGGCTTAATATTCTTAGTTTTGACGACAAGCCTGTCACGAACAGAGAATTGTTGATGTGGTGCGCTTTTAGAAAGAACCACAGAGAGGTAAGCCGTGCCGATGCTGTCGCTATGCTTGACAGAATGGGTAAAGATACCGCGCAGGAAGTAATACTTAGACTGTTGGCACTCTACGGACAGGCGGCACAGTATCACTATGTCGAGGCTGACGAGGGAGAAGAAAAAAACGCAACGGTGACGGTGGAGCTGTAACTCTGTCGTCATACACCGAGCTTTTTGAGAGAGACTTTCCCTATTATCTTTCTCTTGGTATGTCAAGTGACGAGTATTGGTTTGGCGACCCTTATTACATAGTCGCCTACCGAGAAGCGCAAAAACTTAGAGCGGAGGAGCAGAACACTAATGCGTGGCTACACGGCCTATACATTTATGACGCATTATGCGCCGCTTCTCCGCTTTTAAGAACTAACCTTAGCAAGAAAAAAATTAAGCCGCAAGACTATCTTAAAAAGCCTTTACCGCTCTTTAAGAAAGAGGAAAAGCCTGTTGATAAAGAGGACAGGGAAGAAAAAGAAAGACTCTTTGCTTTGGCCTACATGAACAACATGGTCAGAGCAGGTAAAAATTGGGGCAAGAAAACCTGATCTTTGACAACTTCATATTTGAGATAGCGGATTTTTGATTATTCAGTCATTTTGAACACGTCCTGTCTTGCAATATTCGGCAAATTATGGTAAAGTCTAACCATAAGCGA
Source organism: uncultured Ruminiclostridium sp. (assembly GCA_947627695.1). Lineage (GTDB taxonomy): Bacteria > Bacillota > Clostridia > Oscillospirales > Ruminococcaceae > Ruminiclostridium_E. The sequence goes on from CANQXF010000016.1 coordinate 43,542, forward strand.
ATATGCGAGGAGGCTTTTGCTATGGGTAAACCCAACAGAAGCAAGGTGATAATCTGGGGTGTGGTGTTGTTCATTCTTGTTTGCTTGTTTGCTGCAGGAAACGGTGACACAGATACGGTTTCAAACGATGTTGATAAGATAAACATCTTGACTGATTATAACACACCTGATGTGGGAGACCATATAAACGCAGACAAACTGGACAAATACGACTTTGTCGAACCTCTTAAAACGGCGTTACAAGAAATTGGTAATATCGAAATAAAGAGGGTAAAAATAGAAAGTAAAAGCGAATATGCGTCTAGTATAAGGCTTAAGGTCACTATGCCAGACGAGACAGCAATCATGGTTGATATGGTAAAGCATGATCGTAATGGAGATTGGGAAATAAGGCGGGTAACGGACGCTGACAACAAAAAAGTATACTATGGGCCGAAAACCACCGTATCTGGTCTGTTAGAAGAAAATGTCTACTCTTTTGATACAGGTGAAATAATCCAGTCGGCAGCAAGCCAAGAAGAGCTAGATGAATATTACAACAATCTACACGAGGAACTAGAAGCGAACCGAAAAGAGTACGAGGCTGAACAAGCCCAAAAAGGGCTTTGCTATGAAAACGATAGTATAAAAGTCAAGTTCAAAGAGGTTCGAGAAGATACATCTGTTTTTGCCGGAACAGTAGGCAAAGAAGTTGTTTTTGAGGTACAAAACAAAACCAATGATGCCATAACGATTATATTCAACTCTTGTGCGTTGGACGGCACGGAAGTCATGGTCGGAAGTATGTTTAACCAAAGCATATCAGGAAATGCAACCGGTCAGATCACCTTGTTTGCTGACAATGATCTCGTAGAAGTCGGGAAAAAGTACAATCGAGTGAGTGGTTCTTTTAGTGGGCTAGATGCAAATAACCAACATAAGGATAGCCTGTCTGGAAGTTTTACCGATGTTCCGCTGTGATTACCCTGCAATATTGAATAATCTCCGCTGAAAAATGCGGAGATTTTTTCATTTTACCTCTTGACTTTATGCCACCCCTTTATTATAATATGTGTGTGGCAGAAAGTTGGGAGGTGATAATTTGACGCCACGAATGGGCAGACCAAAAGTGGAAAACCCCAAAGACGTAAAATATAGTATTCGCTTAGACGGCGATACCGAAGCTAAATTGCAAGCCTACTGTATAGAACACAACATAACAAAGGGCGAAGCGATAAGGCAGGGCATACACCTACTTTTGGCCAAAAATAAATGAGAATAATCCTCACACTTGTCCAAAATCAAAGGATTATTCTCATTCATGCCCTCATTTGCGGAGGTTAAATATATTATAACCTCTAAAGTTGCTAAATACAAGAAAAACTTTAGGAGGTGTGTTCAAAATGACCGAAAATCGGCATTTGGCAAAAGAGGACAAAAGACTTATTCGAGGTGTCTACGAGGCTATCTTTGACCCGGAGAACATGACACCTGCGCGAAAGCAGCGTAAGAAAATCGACAACAAGATATTCAGCACGATAGACAGGCTGGCTTCTCGCTTGCCGAAAGATAAGGCTAACGAGTTGTCAGACGCGACAACCGAAGCCGTGGTCGATTCTTACGATGCCGGAATTAGACAAGGCTTATATGCCGCTGGTGTGTTGCAAAGGTTTCTTTCAGACTTCAACTCCTGCGTTGACTGTATAGACGAAAGAGAGGTGGAAGATGATGAATGACCTGCAACTTGCTGATTACCAACCGGCAGACGGCTTCATCAGAATAAACTATACTGATGAGCGACCCACCGTGTCGGCGCGAGACCTGCACGACTTTCTGGAAGTTGATACGCCTTACCGTATCTGGTTTCCGAGAATGTGCGAATATGGCTTTACGGACGGTCAGGACTTTTGTACATTTTTGTACGAAAGTACAGGAGGCCGTCGTGCGACTGATGCCTACCTCTCTATCGACATGGCAAAAGAGATATGTATGTTGCAACGGAACGAAAAGGGCAAAATCGCCCGGCAGTATTTCCTGCAAATCGAAAAAGCATGGAACAGCCCGGAACAGGTTTTCGCCAGAGCGTTGAAGTTTGCCAATAAGCAAATCGAGCAGCTTAATCAAACGGTGTCTATGCAAGCCAAACAGATCGAAGCCGATAGACCGAAAGTGGAGTTTGCCGATGCGGTGAGTGGTTCGCCTGATTCGATACTTGTAGGCCAGTTAGCAAAGATACTTAGGCAGAACGGAATACAGATTGGCCCGATAAGGCTTTTCAGGTGGTTTCGCGAAGCTGGGTATTTGAGCAAACGCGCCGGAGACAACTTCAACATAAATAGCCGAGGAGTCCCCCACCTCTATAGGTGGCGGGAGGAATCGGCAAAAAAAACTCTAAATAATCGCTGGAACATTCGTTCTGTTTTTGGTATAATGTAACCAGAAAAGCGGTACTGAAAAATACACTAAATCATAAGGGAGGGAAACTAATGAAAGGAGAAAATATCGCCTACAAATATCGGCTTTATCCAAACAAAAAGCAGCAGGCATTGATGGCTAAAACCTTTGGCTGTTGTCGTAAAATCTACAACCTGATGCTTGGAGATAAAATCGACTATTACAAAAAAATGAAAACAATGCTATATGTGACTCCGGCACAGTATAAAGATGCTTATCCTTTTTTGAAAGAAGTCGACAGCATGGCTCTTTGCAATGAGCAGCTGAATTTAGAGCGGGCCTTTAAAAATTTTTTCAGCTCTCCTAAAGTTGGATTCCCAAAATTCAAAGTAAAACATAAAGATTTGGATTCTTATACCACCAACCAGATAAACAATAATATTGAAATTATCGACGGCTGGATTAAGCTGCCTAAGATGGGCTTCGTAAAGGCAAAGACGCATCGAATGGCGCCGACTGATTACAGGTTGAAATCCGTTACGGTATCCAAAAAACGTGATGGTTCCTTTTATGCCTCCGTTTTATACGAATATGATGCAGTGCCGATGCCGGCAGTAAAGAATGCAACAAAGGAATTCACTCATATCGGCTTGGATTACAAGTCCGATGGCCTGTATGTCGATTCCCTTGGAAACTGTCCTGAAATGCCGCATTACTTCAGAGAAGCAGAAAAGAAGCTGGCCAAAGAACAACGCCGGCTGGCCAAGATGAAAAAAGGCTCTCAAAATTACGGGAAGCAGAAACACAAAATTGCAAAGATTTCCGCCCATGTTGCGAATCAGAGAGCAGATTTTCTGCATAAACTGTCCGCTGCGATAACCAAGCAGTATGACTTGATTTCCGTAGAAAATCTGAACATGAGCAACATGGCGCAGAGTTTACATCTTGGCAAGTCTACTTTGGACAACGGTTATGGCATGTTCATCAGCATGTTGCGGTACAAACAGGTTCGGAAAGGTCATTATTTTGTTGAAATTGATAAGTGGTATCCTTCCAGCCAGCTGTGCCAGTGCGGGTATAAAAATCCTATCACGAAAGACCTCTCCGTACGCATGATTACCTGCCCGTCCTGCGGACGCACGTATGACAGGGATATCAATGCGGCTATAAACATCGACAAGGAAGGATTGCGTTTGTATATGCAAAACGCAGCCTAGCTTGAACAATATATTATGGTAGGGCAGGAACTGCCCGAACCGATACGCCTGAGGACACTGTGTAAGACGTGAACTTCTCCGTAAGGAGTTGTCTCCGCAGTAGTGGATGATACAGGAAGCCGCCACCTCTATAGGTGGGGGTAGTTCACTATGCCGACCCAAAAATCTATGGAGCAGGGTTTATTTGAAATAAAGGAACGCGCCATTGTCTGCGCGGACGGTCAAACTATCCTGACGCGAACGCCGAAAGTCAGCGCAAAAGGTCAGCGTTACTTCATTAACAAGTTTTTGGGAGGTCAGGCATTATGAAAAAATCTGATGAACGGCGGTTCACCGATGTGGTGGACACTATCAACAATGCCGAAAACGATGTGGACAAGGTGTTGAAAGCCGCAAGGCTTGAGCGCAACGAGGGCGGCGATAGACACCTCACCGCAGAACAGAAAAGCGACCTGATAATGAGCGGTATGCTCTTTGTGGGTTGTCTGCTGGCGTTGGGGCTTCTGCTATGTTTTCCCTTGGCTCTTGAGCTTTTAGGATAAAAAACTGAATAATTGAAAATCTGCTATCTCAAATATGGGGTAGCAGATTTTTTTATTTATGCCAAGTGCCATAGTGCCAAGTGCTGATGATAAAGGAGGCGCGGGCCTTGGCAGATGTTGATACATTATCAATCGTAATAGAATCAAATGCGACTTCCGCAGAGGGGGCAATAGAAAAACTTGCCGCTTCTCTGGGTTCGCTTAAATCGGTGTCTGCTCCGCGCAGTTTGGTTACATATAAAAATCAGATCGCGGGCATAGCGGACGCTGCCGCAAGACTTAACGACACCAACATCAACCGCATACGGAGTTTGGGCGGCGCGTTAAACTCTCTGCAAAATATCCAAAAGGCAAGTGGGCTTAACTCTGCCTTAAATTCGCTCAAGCGGCTTGGCGAGACTGATTTATCATCGTTAAACAGTTTGTCGGTCGAAAAGGTGCAATCGTTCACAGCGGCATTAGCACCTCTGGGCGAAGTGCAAAAGGCGACCGGGCTAAACTCTGCTCTTAACGCTCTGAAAAAGATACCAGAGATAACAAAGCAGCTAGATGATACCAGTCTTAAAGAGTTTGCTACGCAAATGGAGCGAGTGCGCACCTCTATTGCTCCGCTTGCCAATGAAATGCAGAAAGTTTCCAATGGATTTGCTGCATTTCCTATTCGCATACAAAAGCTGATTTCCAGCGAAAGAGGGCTTGTGGCCGCCAATAACAGCGCGGCGGCAAGTTTTGGTTCTGTTGGTAAATTCTCTCTTGCCAGCCTTGGTAAACTGTCGCTCTTTGGATATAGCTTAACTAGAATAGCCAGCTATTTGGGCGGCGCAGTATCAGAAAGCAATGCCTATGTTGAAAACTTGAACCTGTTTACCGTGGCTATGGGCGATGCGGCAGATGAAAGCCTTAGATATGCGGAAACGGTCAAAGAGTTAGTTGGTATCGACCCGTCCGAATGGATTAGAAACCAAGGTGTATTTAAGCAGATCACTTCCGGTTTCGGCGTGGTCGAGAGCCAAGCTAATAAGATGTCAAAGAACTTAACGCAGATAGGTTACGACATATCCTCGTTCTTTAACATCAGCATAGAGGACGCCATGCAGAAAGTTCAGTCTGGTATTGCCGGTGAACTTGAACCTTTGCGGCGTTTAGGTTATGCGCTTGATATTGCCACTTTGCAGCAGATAGCCTATGCACATGGCATTGATAAGTCTATCTATAACATGAATCAGGCTGAAAAGTCACAGTTACGATACTTGGCCATTATGGAACAGTCCGAGAATGTTATGGGCGATATGGCGCGTACGGTCCAGACCCCTGCCAATGCTATGCGTATCTTAAATCAGGAGATTACACAGCTAAAACGTGCGTTGGGCAATGTTCTTATTCCTACTCTGCAAGCAGTTATTCCTGTCGTACAAGCCGTGGTCGTGGTCTTGACGGATATGGCGCAAGCTATTGCCAATCTGCTTGGGTTTGAATTGCCGACCATTGACTATTCCGGCATGGACGGTCTGGCTTCAAGCACGACAGAAGTTGAGGACTCTTTAGGCGGTGCTACGCAAGCGGCCAAAGAGTTCAAACGTCAGCTTATAGGCATTGACGAGCTGACCATTTTAAGCGAACCGAACGACAGCGGTTCTGGCGGCGGTGCTGGTGTTGCGGGCGGCGACTGGGGCTTAGAGTTGCCGGAATATAACTTCCTTGAGGGCCTTTCCGAAAGAACAGATGAGTGGCGGCAAAAAGTCGAAGATTTGATACCTGTTTTGACTGGTGTTGGCGCAGCGTTTGCCGCGTGGAAGATAGCACCTGCTGTGTCGCGGTGGTTTAACGATCTGAAAGCTGGTAAGTTCAATAAGGCAATAGGGCTTGCCATGTCCATTACGGGCTTTTCTATGATTTGGGATAGTGCCTATGACATTGGCTATAACGGCTTAGATATAGAAAACGGCGTTAAAACGGCAATAGGCGCAGCCCTTGGCATTGGCGGCTCTCTGCTTGTGTTCGGTACTGGCCCTCTTGGCTGGGCGATAGGCATTGGCGCGACCTTGGCTATTACCATTGGCCGATTTGCTATGGGTTATAACCGCAAACAGCTTGAGGAAGAAATCAAAAACCGTTTCGGCGAGATAGAGCTGACTATTGATGAAGCGCGTGAAATGGCCGAAAACATGATGAGCTTCCCCCTCGCGATGCAACTTGACCTGTATGCAACATCTAAGACTTCTGCCAATCAGGCTATTGAAGATTATATGAACTCTAGCGAGGGCTGGCAGTATAAGGTCTGGAAAGCCAGCGTTGGGCTTGAAGTCAGTAGCGATGAAATAATAGCCAGTCTTGACGAAGCTATGGCCGATGCACAGGCCGCGCTTTCGAATACACAAGAAACATGGCTTTTGGCTATCAACATTGGGCTTGAACCTGGTGCTGTACAGTCTGAAATGGCAAGTTTCGTAGCAGAATATTTTAGTAGTGCGCAAGAAAAGCTCACAGAACTGGGAAAAAAACTTAGGTCTACCATAGATGAGGCTATGGCGGACGGTGTTATAGATGCGGACGAGTATCAAACCATTCTCAATTATCAAAAAGAAATGAATGAGATGCTGGAAAAAATCGCGGACGCAAAATACAGAGCGCAAATCAGAAATGTTGTCTACGAGCTTGATGATGACTTGTCGTATGACAGTCTTATGCAAGTCATGGAGGAGCTGAAAGAACTCGTACAACAAAGATTAGACGAAGCCGAACAGGCGCATATTGAAGCGCAGACTGTAATCGAACTCGCCTATGAAGAGGACGAAATCAACTATGATGAATATGTAGCTGCCATTAACGAAGAAACCGAGTCTTATATGAGGAACAAGGCTGTGATAGAACAACAAGCCTTTGCTCCGCTCATAGAAAAATTTACCGGTGCTTATCAGTCCGAGTTAGATTTAATGCAGCCTGTGTTGTCGGAATCTTTGAGTGGGTTTATAACAGAGACTTTCGGCGTTATATCTGATGATGAAACTGGTATGTTAGTACAAGGCAACATTACCGATTTCATGGCTGAATATTCTAGATATTTTACTGGTGCGATAGGCGAAGCCACAAGAACGCTCAAGCCAGAAGAAAGAAAAGCGTTAGAAGAATTGTTGGAAGCATTAAATCCAACCAAAGAAGATTTAGAGAAAACGGCGGCAGAAGCTCTCTCTTTGGGTCAGGCTGTCCCAGAGAATGTGTCCAAAGGGTTGCGTGACTTAAATATGCTGGCTGCCCTGACTGGTGATTTGGATGCTATTAACTATTTAATGGGTGATAAACTTTCTACCGATCCCACATATCTTGAGGCTCTTGGCAAAGCTAAGGACGCTGGCATTTCTCTAAACGAAAATGTAGCGGCGGGTATTTTGAACAATTTGCAGATCATCGAGGCCACGGACACCACAGTCACTCTTATGGGCGACAATATGCAAAAGAACATTCTGGAACTTTCTCCTGACCTCAAGAAAACCTTGGAAGATTTGGGCGTAGATATTACTGAAAACGGCCTTAAACCTGCTATGTCGCAAGGCGGTACAGAAGCCGCTAACGCCATGATAGAAGGCATTAACAAGCGGCTGAAATCCGGGCAGTCTCTTGTACAAGCCAATATTGGCAGCATGATAGATTATGCGGTCAAAAATTCAAAGCAGGGTAAAAACATTTCAATGCCGACGATTGGCGACCAGCCTGTTGCCACGATTACTGATATTACTGGCTATGCCACAGGTACACCTTATGCTAAGCGAGGTTGGGCATTGGTGGGCGAACAAGGGCCGGAGCTTATGTATATGCGCGGCGGCGAAAGCGTGCTGAACAACAGGGAGACCATGACTTTAGCCAGCCAATACAGCCGAAGCCCGGTATTTGCAGGTGGCAATTATTATTCGCCCGGCTTAGAGCGAGACGATAACGAAGAAGTGATAAACGCTATCTATGCCGCAGCTAATCAGTTGATAGAAGCCGTAAACAACAAAGATAACAACACTTATCTTGACGGTAGGAAAATATCCATGCAAACGACCTCTAACCAGAACAGACAGAACAGAATGTACGGCAGAACGCTTCAAAACGTGTAGGAGGTCAACATGAAATATCTTAAAATCAACGGCACAGATATAACACGTTATATCGCCTACCAAGGTTATAACTGGAAACGAGGAGATGTTGACGGCCCGGACGCAGGGCGTGACTTAACAGGCGTGTTGCACCGCAGCAGGGTAGCCACCAAGCGCAGGTTGGATATAACCTGCATACCCTTGACCGACAAAGAGGTGAGCATGATATTAACGCTCATCATGCCGGAAAGTCTGACGGTGGAATACTACGACCCACAGCAAGGTCAGATCGTGACCAAAAAGATGTATGCCAACAATAACGGGGTGCAGCATCTTATCCAGCGAGAGGGTTATGCTCTATGGGGCGGCGTTACATTCCCCTTGATAGAGTTCTAGGAGGTCGGCATGGAATACAAAGTCGATATAGGCGAAGAAACCTATAACATGAGCGACCTTAAAGAAGTCACGATAACGCACCCCCTGTTCGATAAGGTATCTTTTGGCAACGCTTGCGCGGCAGAACTCACCTTGACGATATGGCCGAAAGGCGAGATACCACGCATGGCAAAGATAACGCCTTGGGTAAGAGATACAGGCGAATGGCAGAAGTTGGGCGGCTTCTGGTTGGACACCAGAGATAAATACGGCACAGCCATGAAGATAGTAGCGTATGACGCTATGCTTAGAGCCGATACTGTCTGGCAGCCCGATCAGAGTTTAGAGTTTCCCATGACTATGCCAAACGCCGCTAAAGAGATAGCAAGGTTAATGGGGGTAGAGTTAGACCCACGGAACAAGTTGAACGCTTCATACACGATAGATTATCCTGCTAACGATTACACGCTGCGTGATGTGTTGTGCTTTATGGCGGCGGCACACGGCGGTAACTGGATAATGACGAATGAAGAAAAACTGTTGTTAATTCCGCTGTTTGGTATGCCGGAGGAAACGCACTATCTGATAGATGAGTACGGTTCTAACATAACATTCGGTGGAACGAGGATATTAGTTTAGGAGGGTCTTATGGACGGCAAAATTTATGTTGGTAAAAGGGTGGACAGCTTTGACCAATACACCGAAAGCCAGCCCATAACCGGCGTAGCCCTCATAGTTGACGATGATAACGAATACAGGGCAGGTAACGATGAGGGCTTATTCCTTGAAGCTACCTGCCCTTATGCTACACAGGCTATGGCGAATAACCTCTTGGCTGCCCTGCAGGGCAAGCAATACAGAGGTTATGAAGCGACAGCGGCAAAACTTCCGCTAACTGCAGAACTGGGTGACGGAGTAACAGTAGGCGGCATTTACTCAATGCTCGCTTATCAGGAAACGCACTTTGGCCCGGAGCATAGGTCGGATATAGCCGCACCAAGCGAAAATGAAGTAGACCATGAATACCCCTACATCGGTCAGACTGTGAGAGAAGCGCGTAGGCAAAAGGCAGAAGTAAAATCTCTTATTGCTAAATCAGCAAGCGAGATAATGTTGCAGGTCGAGGGTGTGGACGGCAGAGTAAGTACGCTGACACAGAACTTAGACGGCTTGACCTCAAGAGTGGAGGGTATAGGCGGCGATGTCAGCACATTAACTCAAACGGTAAGCGGTATCAGCACATCGGTAAGCACCATGAGCGGCCAAATCTCCACGCTGGACCAGAGGTTCGACAGTATCAAACTAAAGGTTTCCAACGGTAGCAATTCCAGCACCTTAACGCTGTCAGCAGACGGTATCACGGCACAGTCAGCTACGATACAGTTTACAGGCGTTGTCACATTCAGCGACCTTGAGAGCAATTCTAAAACAAAGATAAACGGCGACTACATCACAACAGGCACGATAGACGCTGTGGATATAGCAGGGCGAAAGTTCTATAACAGTAACAAAGACACATGGATAGAAATAGCGCAAGGTGACGGCTGGGGCTTAACGCTGAACAATAAAAACTACCAAAGCGGAACGAACCGTCTGTTTGGTATATATGACGGCACAAATTCCATTGGTCTGTATTCCAAAGGTCATGCCTATATGGCGTTTGCCGCCTTTACCAGCGGCGTAAGCAACAGCAAAAACAATTATATGGTGGAGTGTTCCGGCGACTGGAAATTCAGAACCACCTCGGCGGTAGACTTCCAAGGAAATGTGACATTCTCTGGCAACACTTATGGATTAACTTCAACGGCGGTGTTTGGATAATGGCAAGTATTGATATTGAAGAAACCACATCTGACAGCATAACCGCGAGAGTTGTCGATTTGGACTCTAGCTACGCCAGAAACGACAGAACGCTCGAATGGTATCTGGACAATGTATGGCAACACTCTAGGGCTTTAAGCGCAGGTATCTCACAGTCTCCAGCTTATACGTTTACAGGGCTGGATTCAAATCGCACCTACACAGTCGCGGCAAACATCACTATCGCGACAACGGGGCAGGTGGTCAAACTAAGAGCCACGGTCACAACAGACCCACCGCCCAGAGTGAAGCCAGACCCTTGGACTTGGGACGGTTCAAACGGTGGAGATGCCAGCGGCGCACAGGTGCGAAACGCCAGAGACGCGCTCTTAAACAACGGTGAGGTAAGCGATTTCCACCATAACGTATGGAACGACTTAGTAAACAAGACATACGAAGCCCTGATCTATTTTTATTCAGATTGGAGCGACGCTTATCTCACTATCAACCGCACACGCATGACAGACAGCGACACGACCTTAACAGCTTTAAGGTTCAACTCCTTGCGAAATAACATAGGTGGTCTTAGTTCAACAGGCATGGCGGATAAAGAGAGGGGCGACCCTGTTTTGGGCGAGGATTTCTTTACTCTGACTAGTGCTCTGAATAGAAGATTGTAGGAGGTAGACAATGAAGTTATCAGTCGAAGAAGTAGTAAAAGCGTACACAGCGGTGCATGAGTTAGTTGCTATCCCTCTGCCTTTTGTTAAGGCAAGGCAAGTCGCGACTTTGCGGAACAGACTGCAAGAGGAGATAAACATCATCATGCAGGAAGAAGCTAAGTTGGCTCAAGAGTTTGGCGGTCAAAGAGAACAGAAAGGCTATGTGTTCCCTGATACCAAGTCGGCACAGAAATTCAACGAAAAGTATCAGGAAATGATAGCCACAGAAGATGAGTATGTTTTGCCTAAAGTCGATTTGTCTGATGATATAGACAAGGTAAACATCACTCCAAGCGCAGTCGAGATATTAGAGAAAATAATCAAGTTTGAGGTGAGATAATGGCAGATAAAACAGTAGGCGAACTCCCAAAGGCTACATCGGTAGACGCTGAAAGTCTGTTCGTTATGGAACAGCAAGGTATTGCACAAAGCGTTACGGGCGGTCAGATCGCGCAGTTTGCTCAAGATGTCGTAGCTGGCGATGTGGCAGATGCTAAACAAGCGGCGACTGATGCTGAAAACTCCGCACAAGATGCGGCAGACAGCGCACAAGCGGCGGCAGATAAGGCAGAAGAAGCGGCTAATATCGCTACTAAGCCGCCTATAATCCGTGACGACCATTGGTGGACATGGGATAACGAACAAGGCGATTATGTCGATACGGGGTTAGATGTAGGTTTGTCTTTGAGCGTAGACCCTGATACGGTCACGGGCGAAGCCGGTTCATCTGCCAGCGTTGAAAACACAGGCACACAGACCGACCCTGTTCTTAAATTTACTATTCCTCAAGGCATTAAAGGCGATACGGGCGATGTGTGGACTCCGAGCGTTGATGAGGACGGCAATCTAAGCTGGACTAAGAATAGTGACGACCCACAGGACATGAACATCAAAGGCCCGCAGGGCGATACGGGCGATGTCTGGACGCCCAGCGTAGACAAAGAAGGAACTTTGAGTTGGACAAAGAACGGAGTCGACCCCGAAGAAGCTAACATCAGAGGTCCGCAAGGCGTGTCGCCCACAGTTTCTGTGACCAAAGAGGGCGGTGTAGCCACGGTCACTATCACAGATGTAGAGGGCGAACATAAATTTGAGGTCAAAGACGGTGAGATTACCAACCTGCCTGACAACCTCTTGCTGGAAGAAGATACAGGAGACCCGGAGGTTACTAAAGTCGCGACCTTGCAAGACGGTACACACGTATCTCTTAAGACGTTGTTAGAGAGCATTAGAACAGAGGGCGAATCCGATCAAATTCTTGAAACGGACGGAAACGGGGGAGTAAAGTTGGACGCAGGTACGTGGAGAACTACTATTGACGAGATAGACCAAAAGACAGACGATATTTTGGATAAACTCACTTCCAGAAAGCCTAAACTCTACACATTGGTAATCAATGTGAACGAGCAAAACCCTGCGATAAGATGTGAGTATAAGGACGATTGCGAGGGCTTTATCCCTGCCAAAATGAACTACGCTACAGGCGCATTTGAGTACGGCGACTGGAAAGATGTGTGGTTTATTCGTGATAACTATCCTGTAATGCTCAAAAACGATTGTACAGAAGATTACAGGCTAGACCCTAACGACTACTCTAAAAAGTTGCGTGACGGTTCGGCATCAGATGTAAGCAGTGCCACATATGCTGGCAACGCTATGGCGGCAATTCCTCTTGTGTATGTAGCAAGGTGGCAAGAGGGCAATTATCAGTATCTTTGCTTTAGCGACACCAAATATGACGAGAGATTTGAAGCGTTTGCTCATACGGACGCGAAAGGCAATATCCAGCCTGTAACCTATCATTCTTTGTTTAAGGGTTCTATGGTGGACAGTACGCTAAGGAGTATCGCAGGGCAAGTGCCGAAGAACAACACCAATGCTCAAGAAGAATTAACAGCGGCGCAGAAAAACGGCACAGGCTGGACTTTGAGAACGTGGGCATTACAGAGTTTGATAGCAGACTTGTGTACTCTTATCTCTAAAACATTTGACAGTCAGACGGCGTTTGGCAACGGCATTATAACAGGCGGTTCAGCTGCCGATACCAAATTTGGTACTTGCGGCGAATTAAAAGACAAAGGACAGTTTTTTGGCTATAACACCCAAACTGACCACATGAAAGTGTTCCATATCGAGGATTTCTGGGGCTGTCGGTGGGATAGACTTGTCGGCTTGATGTTCGTAAACGGCGTCTGGAAAGTTAAAATGACGCCGGAAGGCTCCGGGTACAACTTCACAGGTGCTGGTTATACACCGGTTGGCACAGGGATAAGCGGTCAATCTGCTACAAATGGCAGCGGCTGGCAACGGGCGACAGAGCAGACACCTTATGGGCGTTTTCCAATAGCTCCGCTGACGGGTTCACAGACTACCTACGAAACGGATTTGCTCTGGTGGAATAACACCATAACCTCGGTGGCTCTTGCGGGCGGCGCTTCCTCCCACGGCTTCTTCTGTGGAGCGCGTTCTCTGTCTGTCAACGCCCTCGCGTCTTGGGCGCATTGGGGCCTCGGGGCGTCCCTTTCTTGCCAAATTCCCTCTTAAGCGGGG
>CANQXF010000017.1 GCA_947627695.1 uncultured Ruminiclostridium sp.
CTGTATATAATAAACTTGGTTATGTAGATGATAATGAACTTCATTTATCAAAACGAGTTAAGAGATAGTCAAATTCAGGTTTATCTGTCCGCTTAATTCCAAGATCCACAATTACAATTTTATATGCAAAGGCAGGCTTTTGAGTCTGCTTTTTGTTTTTATACATATACACGGTGACTATATAGGCGTTTGCTGTTGATTTAAATGTGGAGAGGGAGAGCAACGGATTTGGAGGGAAGGCGGTGGGGGTACGGAAAGTTGTGCTTGTCTGGGGCGGCGAAGCCGCGGTCTGCGCGCAAAGCGCGCAGACCTGATGATTTTGCGAAGCAAAATCATCACTTTTGTTTGGGCGAAGCCCAAACAAAAGGCGGCTTCGCCGCCCCCAGACCAGCACAACACCCTCTCTGAACCCACCACCCTCCCTGTACAACAGACCCCCACAACAAAAAAATCCACAAACCACCCTCCCTTTTCTTCACACTCTAACTATTTCCGACAAATTCCACCTGCAATTTTTGTGTAACACGCTGAAAATTAAAAAATCCTGTCAAAAATAAAGGAGAAAGCAACACAAAAAAGGTATATATAAACAGAAAGGCAAATTACGCTCACCGAAAGGACTTGACATAAATGCTGCCAAGAGAGGTCACATTAAAAAACGAAGAGATAATGCTCTCCCCATATGCCTGCAAAAGCGCTGACGCAGGAAAACGTATGCGTGAAGAGGAGCCCTGCCCCATACGTACCGACTTTCAGCGTGACAGGGACAGGATAATCCACTGCAATTCATTCAGAAGATTAAAGCATAAGACTCAGGTTTTCCTTATCCCCAAATCCGACCACTACCGCACCCGCCTGACCCATACCCTTGAGGTATCCCAGATCGCCCGCACAATAGCACGGGCATTGCGGCTGAACGAGGACCTTACCGAGGCGATAGCTTTGGGACACGACTTAGGTCACACCCCATTCGGGCACGACGGTGAAAGAGTGCTGGACAAGCTGTGCGGCGGCTTCAAGCATTACGAGCAAAGCGTAAGGCTGGTGGAAGTGGTGGAAAAGGACGGACAGGGGCTTAACCTCACCCCGCAGGTAAAGGACGGCATACTTTGCCATACCAATATGACGGCTCAGACGCTGGAGGGCGTGGTGGTAAAGTTTTCCGACAAGATAGCCTATATCAATCACGACATAGAGGACGCCATAAGAGGCGGCGTATTGACGGAGGAGGAATTGCCCCGTGAGGCGACCGATCTTCTGGGGCACACAAAGTCCCAGCGCATAACCTCCCTCATCACGTCAATAATCAAAAACAGCGCCGACAAACCCGAAATAACCTATGACCCTGAAACTCAGGCGGCTCACGACCTGTTAAGGAGCTATATGTTCCAGAATGTTTATTATTCCTCCGCCGCCACTCCCGAAAAGGAAAAGGCGTGCAAGGTGGTGGAATATCTGTTCGGACATTTCTGCGAAAAGCCTGAGGAAATGCCGCCCCTGTATATACGCTTAGGGGAGGAATACGGCGTTCAGCGTGCAGTCTGCGACTACATTTCGGGAATGACCGACGATTTCGCCGTAGATCTGTTTAAAGAATTGTTTATACCAAAGCCCTGGATAGCTTATTGAACCGATTTTGAAGCAACTGGAGGTGAGAATATATGCCGCTGCCCGAACAGTTCATTGAACAGGTGAAGGACGCTAATGAAATATCCTCTGTTTTCTCCTCCTACCTTCCATTAAAAAGGGCGGGGCGGGACAATGTGTGCCTTTGCCCATTCCACTCGGAAAAAACTCCCTCCTGCCACATTTACACCGACAGTCAGAGCTTTTACTGCTTCGGCTGTGGGGCGGGCGGAGACGTGATAAACTTTATCCGCCTTATGGAACACCTTGACTACGTTGAGAGCGTGAAGTTCCTTGCTCAGCGGGCGGGGATACCTATGCCCGACGACGGCGGGGACAAAACCTCGATGATAAAACAGCGTATGCTGGAGATAAACCGTGAGGCGGCAAGATTTTACCGTGACGTGCTTATCTCGGAGAAAGGGCGTGAGGGCTGGATATATCTTCGTGAACGTCAGCTTTCCGAGAATACTATACGAAAATACGGTCTCGGCTACGCCCCCGACGAATGGGGAGCGCTGAAAAAACATATGCTTGCCAAAGGCTTTCGTGAGCAGGAGCTTATCGACGCCGCCCTGCTGGTGAGAAGTCAGAAAAGCAACAACACGTACGACAAATTCCGACATCGTGTGATGTTCCCAATAATCGACAGGCGGGGAAACATAATCGCTTTCGGCGGGAGAACGCTGGAGCCCGACGCTCCCGCAAAATATCTGAACAGCGACGAAACGGCGGTGTTCCACAAGCGGAGCAATCTGTTCAGCCTGAATTTCGCAAAGAACACAAAGGAAAAATTCCTCATTCTCTGCGAGGGGTATATGGACGTTATCAGCCTTAATCAGGCGGGCTTCGACAACGCTGTGGCGACGCTGGGAACGGCAATAACTCCAGAGCAGGCAAGACTTATGCGGCAATACTGCGAGGAAGTGGTGATAAGCTACGACAGCGACGGAGCAGGGCAAAAGGCGACGATGAAAGCCATAAACCTGCTTAGCGACGCAGGCGTTGACGCAAGAGTTTTGCAGATGACAGGGGCAAAGGACCCTGACGAATATGTTAAGAAATACGGACCCGACGGCTTCAGGACGCTGATAAGGCAGGCGGGCGGAGCTATCAGCTTTGAGCTTAAAAAGCTGACCATAGGGCTTGATATGGAATCCCCCGAGGGACGAGCCTCCTATCTGAAAAAGGCGATAGTCCTGCTGGCTCAGGTGGAAAGCAGGATAGACCGTATGGTGTACGTCAGCGATACCGCAAAGCTGTGCGGTATGACCCCCGCCGAGATAGAAAAGGCGGTGGAGGAGCGCCGCCGTTACAACAGCAAAGCGGCTCAGAAGCAGGAGCGACAGGAGATAATCAATCCGGGGCGCAATTCACAGACTGTGAGAGAGCTGAAGCTGTCCCCCGAGGACAAGGCTCAAAGAGGGATAATCGCCTTTATGCTCCACTCACCCGATTATCTGAAAAGGGTGGAGGAACGGATAACTGCTGAATATTTCCCCACGGAATTATACAAAAAAATGTACAGTATCATTGCAAACCGCATTAAAAACGGGGATTCCCTTGATATATCCTCCATCGGCGACGAATTTTCAGCGGAGGAGGTGGGAAGAATAACGGGTATAATAAGCGAAAACAACCTTCTTCCCTACCAGAAAGAACGCCTTTACGAGTACATAACCGTACTGGAAAAATATCACGACAAATACTTCGGTAAAAAACCTGAGGAGATGACAGACAGCGAATTACTGGAGCAGATGGAAAAGCTGAGGAAAGAAAAAACCAAAAAGACCTGATAAGAAAGGAACGGCAAAATATGACGGAAAACGGAAAAAACGTTATCGACGAGCTTCTTGAACACGGCAAAAAGGAGGGAAAGCTCACCACAAAGGAGATAAACGACGCGCTTGAGGATCAGGACGTCGACGTAGAGCAGATAAACAGGCTGTACGACGACTTTGAGAGCAACAATATTGAGATCGTGGACGATTTTATTGCAGACGAGGACCTGGACAGCGCCCTTGAATTTACAGGGGAGGAAGACGACGCGTCGCTTGCCGCCGAGGGTATCACCATCGACGACCCTGTAAAGATATATCTCAAGGAGATAGGCAGAGTCCCCCTGCTCACTCCCGAAGAGGAGATCGAGCTTGCAGAGCGCAAGTGCCAGGGCGACCAGTTTGCGCGCAAGCGCCTGACCGAGGCGAACCTGCGACTGGTAGTCAGCATAGCAAAAAGATACGTGGGGCGCGGTATGCAGTTCCTTGACCTGATACAGGAGGGGAATATGGGACTTATCAAGGCGGTGGAAAAGTTCGACTACCGCAAGGGCTACAAGTTCTCCACCTACGCTACCTGGTGGATAAGGCAGGCGATAACAAGAGCCATTGCCGACCAGGCAAGGACTATCCGTATCCCCGTTCACATGGTGGAAACGATAACGAAGGTGAAAAAGACCTCCAGCCAGCTCCTCCACAAAAACGGACACGAGCCCAGCGCTGAAGAGATAGCAGACGAGCTGAACCTGCCTGTTGACAGAGTTAGGGAGATACTCAGGATAAGTCAGGACCCCGTTTCCCTTGAAACGCCTATCGGCGAGGAGGAGGACAGCCACCTGGGCGACTTTATCCCCGACGAGCTTGCCCCTGCTCCCGCAGAGGTGGCGTCGCTGTCATTGCTGAAGGAACAGCTTGACGAGGTCCTCGGTACTCTTACCGAGCGTGAGGAAAAGGTTTTGCGCCTGCGTTTCGGTCTTGAGGACGGCAGGTCCAGGACCCTTGAAGAGGTGGGACAGCGTTTTGACGTCACCCGTGAGCGCATACGCCAGATAGAGGCAAAGGCTTTGCGCAAGCTGCGCCACCCTTCCAGAAGCAAAAAGCTGAAGGACTTTCTTGACTGATATCGTTTGATGTTTGGAAAGCTCCTTACATAGAGAGGATATTTATAAATGCATATAACACTTGAAACGGATTACGCAGTGAGAATAGTGAACACTCTCGCCAAGGAACGGGAAACGGGAGAGAAAAAGCGGCTGGACGCAGGCACTATCTCAAGCAGGACGGAGGTTCCTCCCCGATTTGCGCTGAAAATACTGCGCAAGCTGGTAAGCGGCGGGATAGTCAAAAGCTACAAGGGGGTCTACGGCGGGTATGAGCTGGCGGGTTCTCCTGCCAATATCTCCATTTACGACGTTATTGAAACGGTGGAGGGAGAATATCGTTTCAGCCGCTGTCTTTCCGACGAATACAGCTGCGGCTGCGGCAGCGACGGTCTGCCCTGCAATTACCGCCGCGTGTTTGCGGAGGTGACTCAGCTTGTAAAGGATTATCTGAAACAACAGACCTTTGATAAGCTGGTTAAGTAAAAACGTTATTTTTAAAATAAAAAAGTGCTGATAAAATTTATCAGCACTTTTTCTTATTATACTAATTTCAGAATATCGTATTGCCGGAATCAAGACCGCTTCCACTGTCAGGCTCGTAAATGTGGTAGTTTGCCTTACCGTTCTTCTTAACGAAGTACATCGCCTCGTCCGCCTGACCTACCAGCGTTTCGGCGTCAGCGCCGTTCTCGTTGATAAGGGAGATACCTATTGAAACCTGAACGTTAAGGATAGCGCCTGCCGCTTCGCACTTGTAGCCCGAATACATCTTGTCGATAATGCTCATTGCAAAATCACTGCTGTTTTCGGAAAGCTCGGAGTCGGTGGAGCAAAGTACAAATTCGTCGCCGCCGAAACGTCCCGCTATGCCCTTATCGCCTATGCAGTCCTTCAGCAGGTCGGCAACGTACTTGATGACCTCGTCGCCCACGTTGTGACCGTAACGGTCGTTGATGAACTTGAAGTCGTCCACGTCGATGAAGAAGATAGCGAAGGTCTCCTCAGGTCTTCTTCTGTCGATTATCTTTTGCAGCTCACGCAGGAAGGTACTTCTGTTGTAAAGCTGTGACAGGAAGTCATAGCTTGCTTTCTGTGAAAGCTGGAGAGAGGTATTCTTCTTGCCTGTGATATCCGTGAGAACGCCTATAACTCCGTTTATAGTGCCGTTCTTGCTGACTACTGCTTTTACCTTCAGCTCTATCCAGATGTCGTTGCCGTCCTTATTCTTCATAAGGTACTCGCTTTCGACCTTTTCACGGTCGTTGTTCAGCAATGCGTTCATATCCCTGACGTAATGCTTTGCGTCCCCCTCGTCCATTATGGAATCAAGGAAGTTGCCGTCTGTAAGGGTAACCTTTGTTGCATCAAAGTCGAATACCTGGCTGAAGTTTTTGGACAGGTACATTTTCTTTGTTTCAATGTCCCACTCGAACAGTAAATTCTTGGAAAGCTCCGCGATAGTCCTGTGTACGTCCTCGGATACGTAAGCGTCGTCCAGCAGGTCGTTGAATGCCTCGGTAACTATCTGATACTCATATGTGGAGAAGTTGGGCAGGC
The DNA here is from genome assembly GCA_947627695.1 of uncultured Ruminiclostridium sp. Taxonomy (GTDB): domain Bacteria; phylum Bacillota; class Clostridia; order Oscillospirales; family Ruminococcaceae; genus Ruminiclostridium_E. The sequence continues at coordinate 6,065 of CANQXF010000017.1, forward strand.
GCTTTGTGCGGTCGCCCGCATTTATCTCGGACATAGTGGCGGTTATGGTGCCTATGGGCGAAATTGCACGGCGGTAAATTGCAAACGCTATCAATGCGTCGATCACCAGGAATGCGCTCAATACCACGAAGCCGAACATAATGGGGAATACAAGCTCGCTCGTAGCGTTGGAGGTGGGGTAAGTTCCTACCCATACCCAGTCGCTGTTTTCTATTCTGCCGTAAGAGCCGCAGTATCCGCCCTCGGAGAATGCGATAAATCTCTTTTCCTCGCTTAAAGCGGAAAGCATTTCATCGGTAAATTCTCTCACCGCAACGCCCTCGCCGTCACGGGCTATCTCTCCGCCTGCGTTTATCTTGTTTTTCTTGCCGTCTATCAGCATTATCTTTCCTTCGTTTTTGAAGAAAGTGGCATTTGCAAGGCTTTCATTCAGCTTTGCAGCGTCAAGCGCCGCCGCGATATAGCCTGTCGCTCCTGTGGGAGCCGCTACCGCCTGAGTAACGTATACGATATGCGTGCCGTATTTTGAATCGTCCACGAACAGCGGGCTTATGTAAACGCCGCCGTTGCCCGCAGCATTTTTCATATCGTCGTCGTAGCCCTCAAACAGCGTCTGCGCCATCGGGATCTCGCTTTTGGCGTTGGTTATAACGTTGCCGTTGCTGTCGGTGATGAGCACGTCAATGACGTTTTCGCCTGCGGCAATATCGCTTATGATACTGTCTACCCTGTCCTTTATGGCGGTGTAATCCCCGCCTGCGGCGTGCCTGATGTCGTCGTTTTTCGCAAGGACTGACAGCTCGCCCTCAACGCTCTCGAAAAAGAGCGACTGAGTTTTTGCCTCAACGTAAGCCGCAGCGGCGGAATCCTCCACCAGCATATCGGTGTAAAAGCCGGTGTACAGCGACGTTCCCACAACTCCCACGATAAGCGCGGGCAAAACGATAGACGTCACTATCAGTATCTTGAAAATGGTTTTCAGCTTCATAGCTTTTCCCTTCCGTTTTTATGAGGACAGTGCCTCTTATTTTTCCGAAGGAACGCACTGCGTTACTGCCTGCGCCTTCATTGTTTTTTATCGTCGTTCAGCTTGTCAAGCTGTACCTGAAACACATACTTTGCAAAATTTTCCTCCGTGGAGGGAGCAACGTTGATAAATCTGCAGCCGTAGCCTATGACTTCGCCGTCGGCGGTCTCCTGGAGCCTTAATATCTCGGCGGAAACATCAACCGCGTTTCCCTTCATATCTACCGTAAGAAACAGCTTGTCGTTGGTCAGCAGGTCCTCGTCGCATATGCAAAGGAACATTCCGCCTATGCTGATGTCCTTTATCTTCGCCACTGCGGGCGTTTTCAGTATGTGCTGTACTCCTCCCCTGTCGATAGCGTTTATCACACAGTCAAGGTCGGTCTGCACTTTATAGTATTTTCTGCGCTCCTCCATGACCTGCCCTCTTGCGGTCCTCACCACTATGTCCATTTGCTGAGCCGTGGACTGACGGGCAAAGGCGGGATATTTTATCCTTTCGCCTGTGGTCATATACAGAATTACCGATACCTCGCTGTTGCGGGGAAGTTCCGGCAGTCCGTCGCTCTTGACGGTAAGCACGGTCTCGCTGCGCCCTGTCACCTTGTTGGTAAGATTAGCTATACCAAACTGCTCCCCTTCGGCTGACACGAGCAGCTTGCCCTCGCCGTCAAGCACCTCTGCCTTTCCTACTCGTTCTTTTGAGATCATTTGTCTGCCTCACCTCAAAACAGATTATTTCATATTATTTTCAACAGGAATATTGGTCCCTTGTTTGACAACAGATAAGTATACTATTATATTATACATTAAAGTTTCAAATAAATCAAGAGAATTTGTAAAAAATAGCTGAACTTTTTTTGCCGCTTAATTTTAAACCTGCTTAAATCCTATTGTGGGGAGCTTGCCGCAAAAAATTCCCACCTCAGCCGTTTTTTCTGTTGACAATTTTTTCAAAGGGAGTTATAATATATTCATACCGCTAATTCGGGTAAAATATGATGACAGCCGACCATTGACGAAAAGACGTACTGCCGAACGGGAGCATATGTCGACTGCTGCTTTCCTAAGCGCCTCGCCGAACTCGCCGCTTTTCGGACGGTGAAAATCCAGAATTACTATACATAAACCTCTCTGTTACTCAGAACAGAGAGGTTTACTTTTTTCCACATATGTTGACAGCCGCAGGCTGTCCGTATTATAATATTTGTATCTCTTATTATCTGAAGCGAGGAGCAAAAATTATGGAAAGCGTATCCCAGACCGCCTACCGTTCCCAGGGCTTTATCGGAAAATACCAAAGGCTGATAAAGGACGTAGTCATACCCTATCAGTACAGCGTTTTGTGCGACAAGGCGCCAGATGCCGAAAAAAGTCACGTTATAGCGAATTTTGTCAATGCGGGGAAAGCCCTGCGGGGAGAGGACACAGGGGACGGATTTTACGGTATGGTATTTCAGGACAGCGACGCGGCGAAGTGGCTGGAGGCGGCCGCATATTCGCTGGCGCTCTTTCCCGATGAGGAACTGGAAAGGACCGCAGATGAGCTTATTGAGATAATCGCTGCCGCACAGGACGAGGACGGATATCTTGACACGTACTTCACCATAAAGGACAGAGAAAAGCGCTGGACGAACCTGCTGGAGGCGCACGAGCTTTACTGTGCAGGGCATATGATGGAGGCGGCTGTCGCTTACAGGGAATCCACGGGAAAGGACATACTGCTTAAGGTAATGCTGAAAAACGTTCAGCATATCTACGATATTTTCATCACGCAAAAGCACGGCGGCGTTCCCGGTCACCCAGAGGTGGAGCTTGCCCTGCTGAAAATGTACAGGGCGACAGGCGAGAAAAAGTGCCTCCGACTTGCGGAATATTTTATAGACCAGCGGGGCAAAGATACCGATTTTTACAAAAGAGAGGCTGAAAAGCGGGACTGGACAGTGTGGGGCTCCGACCCCGCCGACAACGAATACAGACAGTGTGACAGACCTGTCCGTGAGCAGACCGACGCCGTGGGACACGCAGTGCGTGCGGTATATCTTTACACGGGAATGGCGGAGCTTGCCGCAGAAAGCGGGGACAAGGAGCTGCTTGCCGCTTGCCGCCGCCTTTGGGACAGCATTGTGAAACGGCGTATGTATTTGACAGGCGGGATAGGTTCGACTGTTCACGGAGAGGCGTTCAGCGTGGACTACGACCTGCCGCCCGACACCGCCTACTGCGAGACCTGCGCATCGATAGGACTTATGTTTTTCGCTCTCGCTATGCTGAAAAATGAGGTGAAGGGCGAATACGCCGATATAATGGAAAGAGCCTTTTACAATACTGTTTTAGCGGGAATACAGCTTGACGGGAAGCGGTTTTTCTACGTCAATCCACTTGAAGTTATCCCCGGTATTTCGGGAGTTTCCCCCACTCACCGCCACGACCTGCCTCAGCGCCCCAAGTGGTACGCCTGCGCCTGCTGTCCTCCCAATGCGGCAAGGCTTATTTCCTCCTTTGGAAAATACGCCTACGGCGAGGACGAAAGCACGATGTTCTGCCACCTTTTTGCCGCAGGGAGCGTGGATTTCAAGAACGGCGGGAAGATAGCCTGTGAAACGGGCTATCCCTATGAGCTTACGGTGAATTACACGGTGGCAAAGGGCGGGAAAACGCTTGCTGTGAGGATACCCAGCTGGAGCAAGGTGTTTTCGGTGACGAAAAACGGCGGGCAGATAAGCCTTGCTCCGAAAAACGGATATATTTACCTTGAGGTTTCCGACGGCGACAGGATAACGCTGACGCTTGACAGCTCGCCCCGCTTTATCTACCCATCTGCAAAGCTCCACGATATAAGCGGAATGGTCGCTCTTGCTAGAGGGCCGCTGGTGTACTGCTTTGAGGGGGTGGACAACGGCGGCGGCGTGGTTTCGCTGTCCCTTGACACGGAGGGAGAGGTGAGCGTTCAGCCGTATGACGAGGGGCTTCTTGGCGGAACTGTCAGGATAAATGTAAGCGCCTTGAAAACGGAGGATATCGACGGGCTTTACAGCGAGGACGCTCCCAAGAGGACGCCTGTCACTGCCGTCGCAGTGCCATACTTCACCTGGGGCAACCGAGGGGAAAATCAGATGAGAGTGTGGATAAACAGGGCATAAGTGTTGACAATACCGAGGTAATATGATATATTTTAGTTATCAACAGGAAAGGAGGCTTACAGGACGAACGGTCATTAAACCGTAAAATTTTTTGAAAAGGAGGGTTCTTTTTGAAACACAAGAACGAAAACACGGTGATAGCAGTTTAAGCGGGAGGTTTGAACTGTCTTACCTCCCCCAGTCATAAAACTGCTGTTACGGGAGGAATCACTCTATGAACCGCGAAAACAAGCGGAAAAGCTATCAGAAAGGTTATTATAAAAACCACCCCTGCGACGATGTGTTCGTCTGCGCAGTATGCGGCAGAACAGTCGTTGCGGAAGGCTCAGGCGTAAATCACCGCAACCACTGTCCCAACTGCCTTTCAAGCCTGCATCTTGACGATCAGGCGGGCGACAGGGAGGCGGACTGCGGCGGGATAATGGACCCTGTTGCGGTATGGGTAAGAAAAAACGGCGAGTGGGCGATAATCCACCGCTGCCGCCGCTGCGGAAAGCTTTCAAGCAACTGCGTCGCCGCTGACGACAATCCGATGAAGCTGATGTCGATAGCGCTGAAGCCGTTATGTCAGCCGCCTTTCCCCATTGAACGGATTGAGGAGCTGACAAGCCTTATGGCAGGGGACGGAAAAATAAAATAATAATCTCATAACTAAAAGGGACTAAACAGTCCCTTTTTTGATTGCTATTAACTTACAGATCGCATATTTAAACGATTATTTTATGTAAAACGCCTTTGCTCCGTGGCTTGCAAGGTTCACCTTTATCATATCTGCGGCTGGGATATTTTCCCTGATCCAAAGCTCGGTGCATTGTGAAAATTCCTCTATCTCCAAGTCGGAAACAGGTATCTCCGCAGTCCCGCTATTTTCGCCTGCGTTGAATATTGCCGCATAAGTTCCGCCCTCGGCGCTTGCCGCTGCCCACAAAATATACTCGTTCCCGCCAAGCTCTCTGCGCCACACCTGATGAGAATGGCGGGCGTTTTTGTGCATTTTCAGAATATTTTCGTTGGTCAATAGGGCATAGGTGAAGTCGTCAAGCCCCTCCTGCATATCCCCGCCTATCATAAGCGGAGAACGGAAAATGCTCCAGAGAGTCAGCATAGTCACCTGCTCGTCTTCGGTGAATTTCGTGCGGTTTTCCCTGCCGTAGTCCTGGAGTATCGCTCCCACAGGCAGCATATCCGCATCGGGGAAATGTCCGTTTCCCGTATGGACACACCATTTTTCCGCCCGTTCAAACATATTGTACAGCAAGTCCCACTTGTCCCAGAAATCGTCGGTTATCCTCCACATATTCGATACCTGCTTTAAAAGCTCCGCCTTTTCCAGAGGAGCAGGGCCGGGGGACAGGCTGAGTACCATATCTCTGCCGCAGGCGTGAAGCGCTTCACTGAGCATTACAAGCTCATTTTCCGCAGAAGGAAATTCCCTTGCGATGTCGTCGCACTTTATAAAATCCACGCCCCAGGAGGCGTAAAGGCTGAAAATGCTGTCGTAGTATTCCCTTGCGCCCTCTTTGTCAGGGTCTACGCCGTACATATCCGTGTTCCACATACAAATGCTGTCGGTCCTTGCTATCTGCCTTGCGTTCTTGTCAGAGCCCAGAATGGGGCAGGCGGCGTGGACTGCCTGTCTCGGTATTCCTCTCATAATATGAATGCCGAATTTCAGCCCCAGGGAATGAACGTACTGCGCAAGGGGAGCAAAGCCCTTTCCTCCCGCCGAGGAGGGAAAACGGTTCTCTGCGGGGATAAGCCGTGAATATTCGTCCATACAAAGAGGGGTAAATGGGTGGTACTCGTGGCTGTCCGCTTCGGCGGAGGACCACTGAATGTCCACCACAACGTATTCCCAGCCGTATTTTTTCAGATTTTTCGCCATATATTCGGCGTTTTTGCGAACGGTGTCCTCATTCACCGACGCTCCCCAGCAGTCCCAGCTGTTCCAGCCCATAGGTGCAGTTTTAAGCTCCATAGTATTCCTCCGTTTTTGTAAATTTTATTTTTCTGTTATATAAAACAGGTCGTCGTATTCTGTGTAGGTCTGCACGTCAACCGCGGTTATCTCTCCCGAATGGGGGTGGTACCAGAACCAATTGCCGCTATCGTCCGCCCAGATGAAAGGCGGGGCGGTGTGAAGCAATCTCTCACATTCCGCACATTCGTATGAGTCGGAAAAATCCTCGTCGGGAAAGCAGATTTGCAGTGAATTTCGTTCTTCCCCGTTGATAAGCCGCAGTCTGCTCATACCGTTGTTGTATGAAAACAGCTTTTCTGCGGTCATTACACCGAAATTCAGCTTGTACAGCGTATCCTTTGTTTTCAGCAAGTCAAGATTCTCAAACCTGTATATTGATGTGTCCTCGTCTGTCGTCAGACCGTCAAAGGTCTTTGTCGTCTTTTGCCGGAAGAAATACGCCATAAGACTGTTCCCGTCGGAAAAAGCCGCTTTTAAATCGTCGGAAAACAAAATGCTGAGCGTTCCCTCTGCGGTCTTATATATGGTTTTCACCGTTCCGTCGTTTATGTTTACCGTCTGAAGGCGCTCGCCGCTGTCGTCCCTTACTATCGCCGTGATATTGCCCGAATCATCAGCGTCTATCACGTTGTCCAGCAAGACTGTGCTTTCCTCGGTGCGCCTGTTGTACACCAAAAGCTGAGCCTTTTCAAGGGCGCTGTTTTCAAAAGCGCCTGAGGGTATCTGAAGATGATATTCCCTATCGAAAATATAGCTGTCGTCGACTTTGCCGCTTTCATCAGGGAAAAACCTCCAACGAAGCTCGCTTACGCTGTAAAAGGGGTAATAAACGCTTTCAAAATCAATATACTGATTTGTTCCCGAATGAGGGTGGAACCAGTAGTAGCGGCCGCTGTCGTTTTCCCACAGCACGCCTGAGGCGCCGCACTCCTCGCAGTAAAAGGGGTCGTCAACGCCGCTTTGCGCTCTTTCCATAGCAAAGTCATAGCCGCTTTTTATATCGCTTATGCCGTTTGGGCTTTCAAAATGACGGATTATCTTCCCCTGAACTCCGTCCAGAACGTAGCAAGTGTTCCCCGCCTTGAAAAAGAGAAAGTCGTTTTTCTCCGCCGTGCCTGACCCGATACTGTCAGTCCCCACCAGCAGGTCTATTTCTCCCTCCTTGCAGGTGAAATCCTCCGTTTCTCCCGTGGTCTTGTCTGCTCTTATCAGCTTTGTTCTGTCCTCGGAAAGGCAGTAAACGTAGCGGAAGCTGCCGCTTTGATCTCTGCTTTGGAACAGCCCCGTTTCCCTGTCCACTCTTTGAGGAATAAGCAGGGTCAGCTTGCTGTTTGTAGGGTCGAGCCTTTTCTGATACAAATAAACGTAACCGGGGATACAGTTTTCTTCTCCTATAACTTCGGCGTATTCACGGAATTTTTCATCGTCCTTTTCGGGCATTATCACGGGGGAAAAATCAACTGTCTGCGCTCTGTCGTCGGTGATTATCAGATTTGGGTCGGGTATCACTATCTCCCCGCCGTAATTCTCGCAGGAGGAAAAAAGCAGGCATATCCCCGCCGCGAGTAGGGCAGGCATAAAAAGCTTCTCATTTTTTCGCCACATATTCTATATCCACCGTCCCGTTTGTCGCATAGGAGGCGGCGACGTCCTTTCTTTCCACTATCCTTACCTCCTCCTGCTCGTGGGAATGAGGGTGATACCAGAAGCAGTTTCCGTTTTCGTCCTCCCATACAAAATAATTTTCCTGCTGTACGCATTCATCGCAAATATATGCGTCGCTGAAATCGTCAAAGGGGAAATACTCCGAATACGACAGGTCGGCGGGATCGCTGTTCAGTATCATACCAAAAGGATATGAATATATCCCTGACAAGCCGTTTGGCAGATCGAACAGCTTTTCGCCGTTCATATCCAGCAGCTCGTGGTTTACCCTCATCACGTCGCAGGCGTCCAGGTGGAAAAACTCAAAGCTGTCGTCAGGATCAAGCAGGAGCAGGTCCTCTTCTCCTTTTAAACCAAAGCTGAATATCTTGTTCCCGTCCTGATATATCGCGTTTTCGCCGTATTTCAGCACCTTGATGTTGCCGCTTTGCGCAGTATATTTCGTTTCGTAATAGCCCGTCTTGGCGTCTACCTCCAGTATGAGAGTATTTGTGTCGTTCACTAACGCTATTATATTCCCGTTTTCATTCGTGCAGGCGTATATGATATTGTCCAGCAGCAGCTTTCTTTCTCCCGTTTCGGCGTTTTCAACGTAAAGCTCCGCCTTTTCAAAATTCTGGAAGCTGAAGTTGTACTCCGAGGGGTAGTCAAAATATCCGTAATAGCCGTCGTCGCTGACCACGGCGTACAAGTATCCGTCTTCAAGGAAAAAGTCGTTAAAATTGTCATACCCCTCAAGACTGCTCATCATAAACCGCCATAAAAATTTATACGAGGCGTTGAAGGGATAGTAAATGCTTTGAAAGTCCAGCGGCTGATTTTCTCCCGAATGAGGGTGATACCAGTAATACTGCCCGCCGTTATCGCACCACAAAACTCCCGACGCGCCGCATTCCTCGCAGATGTAAGCGTTGCTGACGCCTTTATTATACCTTTCGCTTGCAAAGTCATAGCCGCTTTTTACGTCGCTTATGCCGTTTTCGCTCTCAAAATGCTGAAGAATTACGCCCTGAACTCCGTCGATGATATAGCAGTTATCCCCCGCACGGAAGAAAAGATAGTCGTTCTTCTCAGCTTCGGGCAGGTCCACGTTGTCCGTGCCTGTCACCATATCTATCGTTCCCCCATCGCAGGTAAATTCGCTCACGTCGCCTGTTACCTTGTCCGCCTTTATCAGCTTCGTCCTGTCCTCGGAAAGACAGTAAACATAACGAAAGCTGTGGTCGTTCTCGCTCTGACCTCGGCTTTGGAACAGCCCCGTTTCCCTGTCCACTCTTTGAGGAATGAGAATGGTAAGCTTGCTTTTTGTGGGGTCGAGCCTTTTGTGATACAAATAAACATAGCCGGGGATACATTTTTCTTCACCTATGACTTCGGCGTATTCCCGGAATTTTTCATCGTCCTTTTCGGGCATTATTATGGGGGAAAATTCGGATATCTCCGTCACGTCATCTGTGATTATCAGGTCGGGGTCGGGTATCACTATCTCCCCGCCGTAATTTGAGCAGGAGGACAAAAGCAAACACACCGCCGATATAAGCAGAATAAGCTTTTTCATCATTTTTTCTCCCTCACATATTCAACGTCAAGCAATTGACCGTCGGGAAGAACGCCGTGCTTTACCACGGAAAGAACGGGCGTCTGCTCCCGTGAATGGAAGTGATACCATGACCAATTCCCCTTTTCGTCCTCCCAGATGAAATATTCAAAATATTCGCTATGCTCCGCACAGTCATCGCAGTAATATGCGTCGCTGAGATCCTCTTCGGGAAAATACTCCGAATAGGAAAGCTCTGCGGGATCCATACCGTAAAGAGAGCCGTAGGGCTTTGTCCTTATCTCACTTACCCCGTCGGGAACGGCAAACAGCAGCTGCGTTTCCAGAGTCGGAATATGCATAGTGAAAAGTTCATTGTTCACCTGCAAAAGCATATCGTGGTTTGTATATGCAAAATCCTTCAGCTTGTCGTTTTGGTCAAAGCTAAGAGTTCTGATCACACTGTCTTTGGAATTGCTGAAAACGACAAAGCTGTTTTTGTCCCTCAAAACATAGTACGATACTTCATCGGTATAAGAATTTGCGGAATATTCCAGACTTCCGCTTTCGGGAATATATGCGTCGCTTGATCTTCCTGTGCATACGTCGATTTTGACCAGTTTGTCCCCCTCGCCGTCTTTTACAAGGGCGAAAATATTTTTCTGCGTATCCTCCCAACCATAAGCTAAATTGTCCAGCAAAAGCGTTGCTTCGCCTGTTTCCCTGTCACGAAGATACAGCTCCGCCTTTTCAAAATTTTCCTCTTCAAAGGGCTGCGTTTCGGAACATGAAAAATATTCGTCGTTGTCATTGTCAGTCATATATTCGGCTTCCCCGCCTGTAACCTTAAATCTCCAGCAAAAGTCACTGTGCAGATAAAGCGGGTCGTAAAGGGCGGCGTAATCAACAGGCTGATTTTCTCCAAGGTGAGGGTGATACCAGTAATACTGCCCGCTGTCGTCCGCCCACAGCAATCCCGATATATCACATTCCTCGCAGTAATAAGGCGAACGCACGCCAAGCTGTACTCTTTCCTCGGCAAACGTCTTTCCAACTTTAATGTCGGATATTCCGTTTTCGCTTTCCACTACCTGCGCTTTGGCGGCGGCGCTGTCCACGAATACCAGCCGACCTCCGTCCTTGAAAAAGATGTATTCGGTGCCGTGTACGGTGCCTTGCGATTTGTTAGAGGAAGCGTTGGTGAACATTTCTATCTCGTTTTCCGTGCAGGTATACACGTCAATTACCTGACCGCTGACCTTGTCCGCCGCGATAAGGCGCTTTTTGTCCTCCGACACGCAGTAAACGTACCTTTTCTCAGAGGTGGAGAAATATTCCTGATACAGCCCGATTTCACGGTCAACTCTTTCGTTCACCAAAAGCAGAAGCTTGCTCTTTTCAGGGTCAAGGCTCCTTTCCTGATAAAGATAAACGTAGCCCGGTATGCACCGTTCCTCGCCTATCATCTGTGCGTATTCAGAATATTTCTCATCGTCCTTTTCGGGCATTATAAGAGGGACAAAGGAAGAAAATCTGATCACTTCCTCGTCGGTGGTTGTTATCTCAGGCTCGGGGATAATTATTTCCCCGCCGTAATTCCCACAGGCGGAAAAAAGCAGCATACAGCATACAGCCGCCGCAGCCGTTCTCAGCTTCATACCCGCGCCCCCTTTGTTACTTTCTGCTTTAATTATAAGGCGTTTTTGTTTTTATGTCAATATTTTTGCATTTATTGTAATCAAATTGTAACTTTTGAGAGGAGAAGATTTTTTCATATTAAAACTCCCGCAGAATGGAGCAGGCTGGCGCTGCTCAGGGCTGTGTAATGCTGAAAATAACGGGTATAACGTCCTCTCCCTGTCCCGCATATCATATTAGCGGGGAAGAAATTCCCCGCAATACAAAAATGAAAGGCGCGGCGTTGTATGAACACAGACGGCGAAGGCAACAAGAGGGAAAAAACAATAAAGACCGTAATAATGATCCTGCTTATGATAATGGTATTTATTCTCGGCGGGCTGGCAGGTCATTTTTTAGTTTCAAGGCGTGAAAATGGCTTTATCGGCGGGGTGGAATTTAACGTTGAAACCGCCCAAAGCGGCGGCGGGGAAAGCGAAAAGTCTCATCAGGGAGTTACAATTCCGGGCGTGGCGGCGCTTATTATTCCCGCCGATGAAACCGAAGTAACGGTGAACTTTTTCAATCCCGAAGAAAACGACGGTCTTTACTATCTGACCTTTGAGCTTAAAGTGGAGATAGATGGCAGTTATCGCTCCCTGTATACCTCCGCCCTGGTTGAGGCGGGAAAAAGGATAGAGAAGATCACTCTTTCTGCTCCGCTGGAAAAGGGCGAGTACAACGCCGTTATCCATATCCAGCCTTATCGTACGGACGGGCTGACTCCCACCAACAATGCCGACATTATAGCGCGTCTGACGGCTGAATAGGATCTTGCAGATGGGGGATAACAATGTTTAAAAAATTTCTGCTTGCTGTTCTTGCATTATCGTTGACGCTTATCTCGCCCCAAGGCGTAAAAGCGGAGGAAATAACAGGCGGAGATACTGAAAGCAGCGGCTCTATAAGCGTAAGCTATAACGCGGACGTCAACTACAAGGTGACGATCCCCGCAAGCGTGACCTTTACCGACAGCGAAAAAACCGTGGCAAGAGCGCTTATGGCAAGCGACGTCCTGCTTAACAAGGGCAGTAAGCTGGGTATTTCGGTAAGCAGTCTCAACGGCTTTAAAATGGTGAACGACAGCGGATATATAGAGTACGGAATGAAGGTGAACGGGCATGATATCAATACACAGGAGGATATTGTGATACTAACCGTGCTGGCGGGGGAAACCTCGGGCTGGGCGACCCTTGACTTTGAGACAGCGCTGTCGGGGGAACACGCCGAGTATGCGGGCAATTATTCGGATACTCTGACCTTCACCGTTCAGGTGACGGGATAAAGCTTTTACAAGCTATAAAAACAGGAGATCCCGTTTTGGCGGGATCTCTTGATTTTAAACGCTTCGTTATCGGCAGGACGTAAAGGCTCCCGCGTTTCGGAAACATGCTGAAGCGGCTGAAGATCTCAGCCGCTTTTCTTTTGCAATTGCTCCTTAAAGCTCGTTAAATCATACTTTTTCTTTTCAGAAAGAAACGGCACTGAGATACGTCTCAATGCCGTTTATAGTATCAACCCACAGCTTTCATTTTCTTTTTGCAGTCATACATTCTCTGATCGGCAAGGCGCTCCGCTTCCGTCAACGCATCAGGCGGATCGTACGGGGCGTATCCGTATGCGATTTGTAACGGGACGGAAGGGTTTTCCTTTTCGTTATATTCGTCCACCATTTTCTGCATTTCTGCAAGCGCCTGTTTTGTTTCAGCCTCGCCGCCCCGTTCGGCAACTACGATAAATTCATCGCCGCCCGTACGATAACAAGTGCCGATCTGCGCAAAGCTGTCCCGCAAAACGTGCGCCGCCGCGATGATATGGCGGTCGCCCGCCGCATGGCCGTAGGCGTCGTTGACCTTTTTCAGCAGATTGACGTCAAACTGTACTATCATAGCGGGAATTGCGTTACTGCGTATTTCGTTCTCCTTTTCGCTGAATGCTATGCGGTTTTTCAGCTCAGTCAGGCAATCCGTATACGCCATTTTCTCCATAAGCTGCGCCCTGTCATGCTCCATAGTAAGACGGTTGCGCTCACGAATGAGATAAATTCCCACCACAAGCAAAAACAGCAATACACCAACTCTGGTAAAGGCGCTTGTTCCCAGCATACCGTTTTTGTTCTCGATATATCGGATAAGGTCTATCATCACGCCGATAACGGCGGCGCCCATTCCGAAGATCAGCGTTCTGGCAAACTGCCTGTTGATACTTTTCTTTCGGACTGCGCGGATTATCAGATAAACCGTCATCAACACGGCGACCACGATTATTGCTTGAGAAAGCGGCAGTAAATAATAAATATCGCAAATGCCTGAAGCGTTCAGCACAAGGGTCAGCAAAAAATTAGCTGTTATCAGGCATTGGAGAATTTTCAGAAGCACGGTATTTTTGTGATTTGTTGCGCTTGCGGTAAAGGAAACGGGCAGATAGGCAATGAAGATAAGGCACATATAGTTCAGAAATTTGATAAGTGCGGGGAACTGTGTCAAAACCTGCAGGAGATAAGTCTCGTTTATCGACCAAAGCCCCACAAGAATCGCAAATGTGCCGAGGGCGAAAAAGTTCAGATTATCGCCGCTTTTGAGGTTTCTTGCGGTGATACCGATAAACAGCATTATCAGCCCGAACATAAACATTATAAGGCAGACGGAAAAGTCGGGCAGCGCCTTTTTATACATATCCCCCATATACAGCCCCGCGTCTTCCACAGCCGCGTCCTTGAGGGCGGCAGGAGTATCCTGGAAAAGCGGACGTACGGAAAGGGTCAGCTCCTTTGTCCCCTGTGGCAGCGGTATCATGTGCAGGTCCATACCGTAGGATTTTCCCAGAAATGTCGGCTGCTCGGGCGCATAAGTGTATATCACCGTGCCGTCAGCGGACACTGTGAAAAAAGTATCGACACTTTTCAGACATAATCTCTGATCCTTTACGTCAATATCCGAAATCCCGCGGGTCAGCACCAGATCGCCTTTCGGCAAATTATCCAGCGAGCAGACCGTGCCGTCGTCAGTCTGCCACTGTGTCATAAGATCCGTTACCGTTTCGGAATAATGCTTTTTCGGCGCGTCGAAACAGAGTACAGCCGCCGCCATAAGCAACGCGATCACAAACAAAGCGATCACGTCGGGCAGGAGCCGGAAAATACGTTTTTTTTGTTTGTCCATATATTCACCTTGATCCAGGATTTAAGAGTGTTTATCATAGTCGCCGCCTGCTTTCGGAACAGCAAGCTGCAAAAAATAACTTTTTATATATTTATTTATAGCACAAAATTCACGATAAGTCAAACGGCGGACTGCCTTTTTCCACGTTTTAGCTGAGGGGTACTTAAACGACGTTGGGCTTTGAAAAACAATAAGGGTTCTGCTCGGCATGAAAGAAGGGTGATGAACATAAAAAACACGCTCCCGTGTTCCGGGAGCGTGTCGGGTCCTGCGTCACGACGATGTGATGTTGTGACTAAAAATATTTTGCGATTCAGCGTATACCCTTTTTTAAGTTCCGGATATAATTTAAGTTTTATAGGTAATTCTTCGCTTTCACATGATTCGTCTGCCGGATTTGCCTTAGTTATTTTTAGGATTTCATTATTTATATATCGTGATCCCCATATTATGTAATTGATCCATATCCTGATATGAGGAGCCAAAAGCCGCACTAAAAAAGAGATCATTAAAGAAACGACTTACATCAACGTAAGCGCCATCACACATGGCACAACAAAAATTGCAAGCAACAAAATCATACATGCATTGGCGGATTTCATTCTATGCGATATCCACAACATTATTGTCATGGCGATAAAAGCCGCTGTGAGCAAGACGGCATATTGCAGTATCATATATTCCAAAACAGTAATATCTAAAGAAATATTTCGTAATGCATATATGCTTTTTACACCTGAATTTATGCCGTCTGTACCATAGCTTTGCAAAATCTTTATCAATATCGGCATATGCGAAATAACAAACATTGCAGTTGTTGTAATTCCGTATATGAGTACGCGCACTAAAACGTCCTGTTTTTTCCCTTTTGGGGTAGAATTTATAAGCATGGTCGTTTTGCTGTCGCAGGAAAATGAGGGCGCCGATATAATACACATAAAAATAAGCAGAAAAATAAACTGCCGCAATATTGTTTTTATGCTGAAAAGCAAATTGTAACCTGTATCATAAACTATTTCCGCAGAATTTTCCTTTGCATATGTATATCGCTCCCGAAAAACTTCAAAGCCGTTGCGCGGACGAAGAGCAATTTCAGATGCAATTTCGCTTTCCTGTGACAACTGTTCAAACCTCAACGATTCTGTTGTTACAAATTCGCTGATTTCCGCCGTTATCTTTCCGCCGTGCCCGCTGACATATTGCCGAAAATATCCGTCCGTCTCATCATGCTCAATATAAAAATTCGCATACATAGTACGGCACAAAATCACCATAATTACTAAAACCAAAGCGCCCTTATTTGTAAAAAATATTTTGTACGCTTCGTGATAAAATAAAGAAACGGAAATACGTCTGTCAAAAGGATTTATACGGGATAAGACGGTTGATAATCTGAACGTTGAATAAGCAGTGTTTTTTTGCCTTGAAAATATAATGACTGTGGCGCATATCAAACACGCAGTCAATGTCAGAGCCAGAGCTATTGATACCGCTTCAAGGCTCAACGCTTGCTCAAATATATTGATGTTTCGGTAAGACCCTAATATATCGTTTGTTTGGGTCAAAGAAACTATGTTTATATATTTCAGAGGAGCGAATACCGAAAGGCGGTCTATGAAAAAATACAAAATCGATTCGATCACAATAATCCCGCCAACAACGGTGTAAACTGCTATATTATTTTTGGCGATGGTTCCTACAAAGAAAGTAATCATTGAAATAATAAAATAGGAAAATGATTTTACCGCCGGATAAATAAGCAGATACTGCCACAGGCTTATATCAAATATGCATCCTATAAACCCTTGCACCGACTGTATGGGTATATTCAAATCACAAAAGCCAAAACGAACGCCTCCGACAATAAGATCACTTGTTATAAATAATACTGCGGATCCCGTGCAGAAAATGAAGAGGGCAATAATTTTTACAAGCATCAGCTTTGTGCGCCCTTTTTTCAGTGTTCTGAGCAGCGAAAAGGCGCCGTTTTCACGTTCGTCGCAAATTAAGACGAGTGCGGCGTATAGTGCGACTAAAACAGAGCAGATATCCATCAGAGGAGCATTTAATGCAAACACAATATTTTCGGTTATACAAAAGGGCAATTCCTGTTTTTTTACGTTTGCATAGACTGCGGCTGTTTTTTCTATATTTCTTCTTCCGAAAGTATTTGTGTTCCCAAAAACAGCAGAAGCGCTCATTCGGTCAGCTTGCTTCTGTATCTCGTCTAAGTAATCATTGTAACCGTAAACAGTGTTCATCTGCTCCAGAATATTTGCCAGAAATCGCTGCTCAGTATCACTGTTTTCGGTATAGGGTGCTGTGGCTGCGCCTGCGGAGTAGTATGATATGTACTTCTGTGCCCTATCCTCCTGAAGAATTGGAAAAACCGAAAAAAGTAAGTCCTCCGAAAAGTTTTTTGCAGATGATAAGGCGGAATACACCTCCTGCTCATATACCTTTTCTTCCACGAAAGAAATGCGTTCCTGCACAGCTATATCCGAGAGGTCGGACTGCATACGGCTGTAAGCGCTGTCGGGAATGCCGTAATTTTCATCACCGAAATCGCTTCCCGTAAATATAAGAGACAGCACATTTGTCAATAAAAGAATGATAATCAAAATCCAAAGAGTCTTCTTTGAAAACAATTTAAAAAGCTCATTTTTAAGTATCATGTTCTTTATCCCCAAAGTGCTGCATATAAACATTTTCCAGATTTTTTCCGCAATGATCGGGAAGCCTTGCAATAAGGCTTCCCGTTGTTCCATCAGCATTTATTTCGCCGTCCTTAAGAATAATTATGCGGTCGGCTATGCTCTCAACATCAGAAACAATGTGGGTGGAAACTATTACGATCGCCTTTTCACGAAGATTCTCTATAAGGCGGCGGATTATAACACGCTGTTTCGGGTCAACTCCGGCAGTGGGCTCATCAAGAAGTATCAGTTTTGGGTCGCCCAGAAGTGCCTGCGCTATTAAAAGGCGCTGTTTCATACCGCCGGAAAAACCGCCGATATGTTTCCCGCTATATTCAGACAGCTCCACCTTTTCCAAAGCCCGAGGAATTTCTGTTTTTGCTTTTGATTTTGAAAGTCCTTTAAGCGCAGCAATATAAGAGAGGAATCTTACAGCGGTGAAAGTGTCGTACAAAGACTGCTGCTGCGGCATAAATCCTAATTCTGCACGGTATTTGCTGCCCAGAGCATGTATGTTCTCTCCGTTCCATTTTATTTCACTGCCGCTGTCAGCCGTTATGTTGTCGGAAATTATGTTAAGAAGTGTGGATTTTCCTGCGCCGTTCGGTCCGAGAAGACCGTAAATGCCGTTTTGAAATTCGTAGGTGAAGTTTTTAAGCGCGTGCTTTTGCTTATAATGTTTATTGACGTTGGTGAGTGTGAGAATTTGCATCTTATTCTCCTTTTGCCAAGATATACGAAAAATATTGTGGTTGCAATTCATTAATTATATTATGCAGTCAATTTTCTTCTATAAGTTTTTTTATTCTTCAAGCAGTATAAGACAACAGATCATTTTTTCATTATATTGATTAGCATTGGCATTATATTACGCTGTTATCGTTCTCTTCCGCGGCCTTCCATTTCTCACATACTTCGTTGTATCTGTTGTTGTCTATTTCAGAAAATAACATATCCTCTTTTTTTAACGTATATGCTTCTTCATTTTCTGTCACAAAAACATATCCGTTCTCCCTAACAGCGGCAAGCGTGTTGTTTTGCAGTTCCGCATATTCCGCTTCATACAGCTTTTCTGCCAAAAGATCATATTTGAATATACTGAAAGCATTTCCATAAACAGTAAAATATACCACATTATTCGTTTCAAAAAGAGGATATATCGGCGTCGTATCCGTTTGTATCTCTGACGTGAGTTTGCAAGTTTTCTTCGGC
This sequence comes from uncultured Ruminiclostridium sp., assembly GCA_947627695.1. GTDB lineage: Bacteria > Bacillota > Clostridia > Oscillospirales > Ruminococcaceae > Ruminiclostridium_E. The sequence goes on from CANQXF010000017.1 coordinate 24,163, forward strand.
GTCACAAAGCTTGTTGCTCCTTTATCATAAGTTATCATACAATCGTTCGATATGATAAACATAAAATTTTCATAATCGCCGTTGTCAATAATTTCGTGATTTGACAAACCATATTTAAAGTATTTATCAATGGACGGCTGATATAAAAAATCGGTGTTTTTGTCATTGTCAAAATTATCTGACCAGTACGTTCTGAAATACAGCTCATTATCAAAGACGCCCCAAAGCTCTGCGTCTGCGAAATAACCGTCAGCAAGACATTCTGACCGATACGTTATCTCCGCAGTATCAAGAGATATTTCTATTAAATAAATACGTCCCATTGCAGGGCTCTCCCACAACGATTCGCCGTCATTGTAATACCCTTCCTTGCAAACAAGAAACAGCTTATTTCCATAGGCATAAGAATGGGTAGCTTCATAATCTATCCTCAGAACGTCAAAGCGTGTTTGGTCATACAAATCCGCAGCAGTTACAGTAGTATAACATTTAAAGCCATCTGTTTCAGACCAGTTATCCTCAACTGTAATTAAAAAAATTTTATTATTACAGGTAAAAGTCCAACCCGGGAAAAAAGAATAGCAGCTTTGACTGTCATGAGAGCATGAAGGATTTGAACACAGCGGTATATCAACGTCACCGGCATAATCATAATACCAGAGAAAGGCGCCGTCCTTTTTATGAAGCAGCCCGGACGTACAGTCGGTACGATAAATATAACGATAGCCCGACGATGGCGTAAGTATCAAATCAGATGGACCTTCAACGTTATTATTTACGCTGTCGCTGCTGCACGAAGTTAAAGCGCAAATTAAAAGACTAATAATTAAGACAAATATTTTTTTCATTTTAATTACCAATTACAAATATAATCAAACAAAATCGATCAGGGGAAATCCATTATGCGGCTTTCCCCTGATTATAAGGCATTTATCAGAAATATTAAACGGTTCGTCATGCCGCAGGAAAACGTTACTGATGGACAAAAACTGAAAAATTAGTTCATTGACCGTAAATTGTTGTACCTATACCCTTTGTAGAGCTATACACTGCATAGTGATTTTTTAAATAGCTTGTGCAAACAGCTTTACGTCATTTTCCATATCTGCCGTTTTAATATCTTCCCTTAACTACCGCAAATCCGTGTAAACGACTCTTACAGACTGCACAATATCAGTATCATCATAAAACACCACCGTAAACATTTGGCTGTGTTGTATCTTGAAAAGCGGCTGGTTTTCATCCTTTACACCGTAAATATACCTGTACAGATGCCTATCCTCATAAGAGTTTGTGCTGTTTGGCTCTCCGTATTTTTCTACCACTTCTTTTTTGGTAGTAACATTGGGTATTATTCCGCCAATGGAACAGTCACTTGTATCAAGCATAACGTCATAGAGCATGCCGTTCTTTTCATCGCCGTTCTCAAAGTCACTCACTCCCGCGTAAAACATCTCTTCTCCGTTATAGAAAAAAGTTGCCCCTCCCGTTCCGTCAACATATGGCGACGGCTCATATTTTTCATATGTCCATTCTTTTTCGAGGTCGCCAACTCTTTTAGGAAGCTCAAAAGCCACACCTTTGACATAAATGTCTTTTCTGACTTCATCAATGTCAAAGTGCTCATTATGCAGCATTGCGTCATACTTGTTGCTTTGCGCACAGCCTGTCAGTCCGCATATTATTGTTAAAGCAAGCAAAATGGAAACTACTTTTCTTACCCAAGCAACCTTTGCTCTTTTTTGTTTTGAACTCCTCATAGAACAATACCTCTCCTGAAAATCAATTAAACTTGGTTGATTATTTTTTGAAACATATTATTTTTAACCTCACCTATAACCATCATTATAGCTTCGGTAAAAATACTTATAGGAATGATCTGCACATACTTATGTATAAACAATATAACGACATAATTCATTTTATATAGTGTCAACTTCGTTGTCAATATAATTGGCACGAAATGTATATGTTAACGGCACGAATAGAAAAATGGGTTCAAAGGATGATCCATTGAACCCATTACAGTCAATTTTGTTTCAGATATAGCGCAGCCGTTATTGTAAATATATTTCCGTCAGCTTCAATTTTTGTCATTCCGTTATATCGTTCTAAGACTTCATTGACGCTTTTTAAGCCTAAGCCATGATTGACTTTGTCCTTTTTGGAAGTAATAATTTTTCCGTTCTCCATTTTTACATCGCAGCTATATGGATTAGATATTTTTATTATCATCATTCCCTTTGAATAATCCATTTTAAAATCTATAAATCGATTTTCACTAACAGACATAGCTGCTTCCAAGGCATTATCAATCAAATTTCCCAAAATGACAGTTAAGTCAAAGGACGAAAGGCTTAAATCTGACGGCAAAGACGTTTTAGCGCTGATTTTAATACCATTTTCAAATGCAGACTGAAGTTTATAATTTAATAAACCGTCAATCGGAGGGTAGCCTGTATGTACAAATTCTGTTTTGTTTTGGTAAAAATCTATAATGTCTGAAATATACTTTCTTGCTTCATCATTTTTACTGTTTTCTACATATGAAAGAACTGTAAGCAAATGATTTTTTATATTGTGTCTCATTTCTTTTGATAATTCATACAGATCCTCTGTAACTGTCAGCTGATTTACATAATATTCATTCTGCTGTCGTATAAATTCGCTTTCTCGTTTTTCTTTATATAGTTTAATATCCTGTCAACGTAACGATCAACATTTCGATGCATATTCCAAAAACAAATACCACTAAGCTGACAAAAGCTTTTTTCTTAACCGACGATTGATATAAAAACGCTAACAAAAAATATGACAGAAGCGTTACAATAAAGTTTACTATCGGAATGTTTATAAACAAGTAAACTGACGCTGTCACAATATAATGTATTATATAAAAAATTACTTCTGTTATTTTTCTGACAATTCTTTTTTCAAAAAAAGCTTTCATCAATTTATATACAGCAAAAACACCCAATGCCTGTGACAGCAAGTATGTGATATTATAAGCGGTAAACAGCATCATTATCTGCTTTCTCCCAATTTTAAAAAAGTTTCGCGCGTTTCTTTTCTTCTATCTCTGCTGATAGGTATTTCAACGCCGTTTGACATAATCACCCTATCATAATCAATATTCTTTGTTTGGTCGTAATTTATAACATACGATCTGTGAACCTGTATAAATCCAAAATCAGACAGTTGTTCCATCACTTGGGAAAATCCCGATCTGTACTCATAAGCTCCGCTTGTTGTAACAATTTTTACGTTGTGCTTAAAGCTTTCAAAATACAAGATATCTTTGACTTTGAGCCTGTATGTGCTTCCCTTGATTTTAAATACAAAAATATGATCCTTCTTTTCCACAAGCTGTATTGCCAAGTCGATCACTTGAAAGAATTTTGTTTTATCTATCGGCTTAAGGAGGAAATTTAAAGGCTGAATATCAAAAAGCTGCTTGTAGTAATTTTCCATGGCTGAGATAACTATTATTTTTATGTCTTGATCGTTCAGTTCCGTCCTTATTCGCATGCCCAGCTCAACGCCGTTCATATTAACAAGTTCTATATCAAGGATTATCAAATCGCAGTGGTTGGTTTTCAAAAAATCCCATAAATTCTCAGCATCATAAAAATTATTTATGTTCATTTTTTCGTTTTTTTGTTCCTGATATTCATAAAGATAGTCATTTATCTGCATAACGACTTCCCGAACGTCATCACAAACCGCAATTCTGATCATTAACTGTCACCGCCTTTGCTGATATTATACTAAATAAATTATTTAAAAGCAAGATGTAATTTAACAAAAAACGATACACACATTCCGTCTTTTAAAGGATTTATGCCCGCAAACGGCTTTGCACAACCGATCACGGGCATAGTATATTTTGGGGCATAATTTGTGCTGTGGGATTGTTACGAAAAAGATTTTTTGGTGATGAATATAAAACTGCTCCACCCTACTTGGGAGCGCGCTGCGCGATTTTTCGGTTTTGCGTAAGCAAAAGAATTTCCTTTAGGGAGATTCAAGAAAAATCGCACATGGAAAAGAGCTGAGGACGAGCCAAAGGCGACGGACGAAGCCTTTTCCTATATACAAAAATACCCTCGTTTTACGAGGGTATTTTTGTATATAGTGGGCTGTGATATGGTGACCAAAAAGATTTTTGGTACGATTCATTTTCTGATTAAATGACAACACATTTTTAATAGCTTGTCAACGTTGTTTAAAAAGGAATGCATGGTCGATTTACAGATTAATTGCCAAATACGATATATTCAAAATAAACATTTACACAGAAAAATCTGTGCTATACTATTTACAGGTATTTTAAATTGAAAATAGAAACTCAGATTTTGCCTTTTGTCTTTTTTATTTCCGATTTTCAGGTGTTTTGATTTTCGTGCCAATCCTGAAATCCAAAAGGATAAGCTGTAAATTTGCACTTAAAAAGGAGGATTATGACAAGATACCTACTACCATGGCCCGAACCATAGAGGTTTGAATCGTAACATGTATGTTTAATATAGAATAGCAATAAAAATTGCTCTATTCCACTCTTCCAAGTGAAAAATTTACGTTTTAAAATATTAATTATAAGTGGATTATTTCAATTTGTTTGAATCGTCAAGATTCAAATTACAACATAATAATTCATCTGTACTTTTTAAAATCAAAATATCATATATTGGCTTGCATACTTTAGAAAGATGTTTAGACCATTCATCATTTTCATTAAAACTTTTCACACTTTTGTAAGCAATATTTTTAATGTCCTTAGCGACAACCCAATTTATATTAAAAGAATCTTTATCATTAGAATATAGACAATTAAAATATTCTGTCAAATTTCCAAATCCACATGGTGAACCCATTGCTAAAATGTCAATGATTTTATCCGATCTATTCTGCAGACATTTTTTATCGCTCAAAAGTAACAAAGAAATAATTAAATTTTTGTCATAATCTTGATAGATATCACCATATTTTCGTATAACTTCCTGTTTATCTGGGAGAAAAAATAAAGCAATGTATGCTGACTTAATACGAATTGGGTATACGCATCTTTTTTTACATGAACAAAAATCGCTTAAAGAGCCTAAAAATTCGTTTAGAAGCTTTTGTGGCGATCCATATGGCAACATTATTTGATGCTCTTCAATACAATTGCCATTTAAAATATTTTGCACAGTTTCATTAAATATTTTTATCATTGCATTAAAATAATCATTAAGCTGGCAGTTATATCGAAAAACACCAGATTTTAACACCGTACATAAAGCTTCACTTAATCTTTTTAGCGTTGCTATAGCCTTATCTTTATATTTTGAATTATAGTACATTGAAATCTGAGAATTGCATGTTTGAAAACTTTGGAGGCGATTGTATATTATATCGCATAGAGTGAACAGGTCAATGTCAATCAAAATATAATCCTTAAAGTTATTTCCCTTATTTAACGAAAAATCATACTTGGCTATAAGTGTCAGAAAAGTATTGTGAAAATCCCAGCCTTTAAAAATAATATCCTTCATAGGATAAAATGGCTTCCCGTTATATCCATACAAAGTATTGTCACCGTAATACAAAGATTGAAAAACTCTATTTATCTCTCTAAAATTATCATTATTAAAGAGCTTATTGATAAATTTCTTTTTCAGTTCATTACGTTGTGAGTCATCTATGCAACAAACAATTGTTGCTATTTCTTCTGAACGCTCAACGCAGTATTTATTAAAGGTAATTAATTCAGCACTCAGCAGGGTGTCAAATGAATCATTAATCTTAAGATTTTTAACTAATGGCAGAAGTCTGCCAAGCTTAAGAAAACCAACCAAATAAAACAACACAGATTTTAACTGATATGGAATCTTTATGCCTTTTTGGGTAAGAACATTAATAAAATTATCTATAATCTTTAATTTTTTGTTGCGAGCAATATACCAACGCATCATAAGTGAAATATTCCTTGTAACAAAGCATTTAAAGATGGGCATATCTATTTCATTAACTGAACCATTACTTATTTGCTGCATTGAATTAACATAATGAATTGCAGTCAAATATTGAAGTAACTCCTCATCATCTTTTATTTTGAGAAATGCGTGAAAATTTATTTGATATTGTTTATGAAGTATGTCATATGTTAATCCATTGATATAATAGTTATAAGCGACCGGACATAATCCATATGTTCCCAAAGCCTTACAATCAGAATAAATTTCTGCATGCTTTTTCTCAAGTATATCAATAAGGTTATAAAAAAAATCTTTATCGTATTTTTGGGGATTTGTGTTAGCAAGATGTGTAATATTGTTGTGTAAAAACATATAGTTAATATTTACCAAATGCAAATCAAGTAAAGCCTTGAGAACAGTCGATGAATATTTTTTTGCATCATTGCCATCTCCAGGATTGTTCCCTGCTTCATAGTTAACAACATCGTGATTTTCTTTGTAGGGACATATTTGAAAATAGGCTTCCAAAGTATCTTCAATTGAATTTTTTTTGTTAAGATCACTTCCCTCATAGTTAAACAAATTAACAAGATCTAGACGTCTTAAATAGTACAAAAAATCGCATACAAGCTTATACTGTGGAAGATTATCCGTAGCTAGTGGCACTATGGTCTGATCAAATGATAAAATATATTTAAATTCTCTTAAATCATTTAAAGTGTCTATAATATAGTTCTCTATATTTATAGCATCAATTTGGGAATTATAGCAATTCTTTTCTTCTAATCCATCAATTATGCATAACACATTAACATCATATATCCATTTAATTTCACGACATTTTTCTATAAATTCATCAAATTTCTGCTTAGATTTTTCGAAGTATTCTTCGTACGATTGAAAACAGCTTTTTTGAATAGGATTCAAATTAAAATACATTGGAGTATATTGGGCTTGACACATGTAAAATTCTTTTACTAAATAACAAAAAATGCAATTGGACAAAAAAGTTTTACCAGTTGAAGGTCTCCCCCTGAGGTTGAACAAGTTTAACCTATTTGAAATTTTTTTATCATTATAAATACCATTTAAATAGTTGACAACTTCCTTAAATGAAAAAGAATCTGTTTCAAAACTATCTTTTTCATATTCGTTTAACCATCTTCTGCGCGCAATGTTTTTAAATAATTTTTCAATGGTTGGAAAATCAATACTTATAATATTACGTATATTTATATCTCCAATATAATTTTTTGTAAACTGCGAAAAATATTTTTCACAATACTTTATTATTATTTCAATATTGGGAACAGAAAAATGCCATCCTTTATTATCAAAGTAAACATTTCTATATTCTTTTAAATGTCCATCTACTTCATCGGTTTTAAGAATACAATAGTGAATATCATTACTAATGAGAGGAGAACCAAATAACATTTCTTCGGATTGCGAAAATTTACCCACATACTGACCATGCTTATCACCAAACAGAATAAAAGAACACTTCTCTTTTATTAAATCCACCATAGATTTATTGTTTTCTCCATTATAATTAATAATTGCATTTTCACAGCAATCAAAAAAAGGCTTATGAGAGATTGCGATGTTCTTAGACCTTGACTTGATGTCGAGCAATTTCAATTTAGACTCTATATTATGACATTGGATGCACGGCTTTCCATTCTCGTTTATAATATTTGAATCTATTACCAAGATAGAATAATCCTCTATAGTGTAAATTTGGGGACAATTGCCTAAGTCAACATGAAAATTTTTCTTTAAAAATTCAAGGAAGGGGACATAGCAATTCATATATTGATTTGTTTGTAAATTACTTTTTTTGTTACCTTGTGCGCATTCAAACTTAGGTGAATGTTCAATCTTTAAAATATCATGATTACCACAGCAGAAAATAATTTTTCTAGAATCTGTTACACCTATTTGAGATAAAAATGCATTTATAACAGAACCAGCCTTTTGAAATAGTTGTTTAGTTCTTCGAGTAATGTTGTTACTATATTCTTCAAATTCAGATGATTTTAATGCAGTTTTAATATTTTGATTATTTTTTAAACACTTAACTAATTTTTTGTACTTTTTACTATTAGTTTTTTTAAACATTTTCTTAACCGTTTCAAAACAAATACTTTTAGCATCAATAACATCTCCTGTAAATATAAAAATGTCAATATTATAATTTTGCTCATTAATTGCCAATGCCAAGTCTTTTAGTTTTTCCTCTGCATTTTTAAATTCTAAACTGTGAGCACTAAAATGAAAGTCAGATGTGTGAAGAATAAGCATAGTATTCCACCTTCCAATTTATAAATATAAAATTATTGAGCGATAACACTCAATTACTAATTATTAACACTACGATTTCTCATACAAATCCAAGATTTCCGAAACTAATCAGCTCATGCTCGCATATTTCGATATTGTCATACTCGTTTACATATACCGGATCTGTTAATCTAAATGACCTTGAAAGTACTGAACAAAGCTGTGAATTTGTTGGACTTTTCTTCCCGCTTGTCGGAAAAACATAGTTGAATCCCATCTCAGATGCTCTTTCTGATGCACATGAAAAATACCTGATACCGATTAGCTGGTTGTATTCATCGTCATTGCTTGATGACATTTCATTTCTCACCCATTGCATCAATAATTGAGGAACAATGTATTCAGCAGCAAAAGGATCATTTTTATTTGTCCTTATAAAGGAGCATGCCGCTATCAGCGGATACCATAACAGAAACGCTGATCTTATTCTATTATTTGTGATCAAATCACTATCGATTTTTCTTCGATTATTATTGCGAAAATCGCTTACATTATCGTTCTCTATAAAGTCTTGCGGTTTAATTCCCAATTCTATTACTCGTATATTGGTATTTGAATATTCTAATGAACGCTCCAATTTAAATAATGAGGCTATAATAAAGTCCTGATAAGGGTTTGCTTTAATTTCTTCACAGCACAGTTCCAAAGATGTCCCCATATATAAACTCGGAAATCCTGCAATACTATACCTGCTTGTAGACACTTTAGACCTCAAATTATACGGAGTATGAAAAATGCGGCTTCTTGAATAAGGTTTATTGTCAGGTACTTTCGTGGCTCTGAATAAATTGAGCTCATCATGATACGCTTCAAATTGTTCATATACGGTTTTATTGTAAACTTGTAGCGGTGTTTCTATTAACACGTCCATCACTTTTTTTAATTCTGTATATGCCTTGAAAGGAAAGCCGTTCAAATAAAACTTAACTGTATTATAAATATAACCAACTGCTATTTCAACTTGAGGTAAGTCCACTTTAATACTGTCATACATTATTGTACTTTTTGGCGTAACATTAGTCAGCTTTGATATGTAATAATTTATTACCGATCGCAGAAAAACATAAAAGTCCTCTCCATTCCACCGAATGGGTAAAAACAACCGTTTATCATCTAAAATATTTCTAAATTCTGAATCTGATATATCTAAGATCATATACGCTCCTTGCTGATTTTAATGAAATGATCAATTTTTTGTTTTTTAAGTTTGTGGGTGAGCCGATCTATATATTAAATTTTGAATGGCAGCGGCTTTTTTAAGAGTCATATTTACAAACTATAATATCAACGGATGAACGGCAAAATCTCATTTTGAAATTTCTATCATTTCTTCACCAATAATATCCGCATTTTGGATTATTGCAATGAAACCGCAAAACATATCTGTTACCTTTAGAACCCACAACTTCGATTTGCTCGCCTTTTTCCAGCTTCGTCACATCTGAATTTCCGCAGTAGCAACATACAGGGATTTTATACATCGTTATTTTTTTATCATTTTCAGGCAAGTCCGATTTTTTCAATGCAAATTCCGGAGGATTTATCAATTGCCGTGCGGTTATTCTGCGGTATCCTAATACCCATTCTTCCGGCCAATCCTTCAGCAGCAGAATCTGATCTGCTCCGCCTGGCAATACTGTACCTGTTTTAAGGGTAACAGGTGCAACTATCCCCAAATTTATAACCGTTCCTTTAGGCAGCAATATTTTTTCTTCATATGCTTTTGTACTGAACCATTCGGGGTCCAATGCCAAACGCAATTTTGCATCTATCAATGACTCGGCAAACTCAGTAGACGCATAACTGCCGGATAAACTTGCTCCTCTGACATATCCGTCTGTCCGGCTGTACAGTCCAAAAACACGGTAAAGTATCAGACCTTCAATTGTTTTGTATGTGCGGTATTGTTTGTTCAAAAAGCTGGATGTCACACTATCAGGCAATTCAGCCTTTTTGATCTCAATGAGTTTACCCTTCAGGACCGTCTTAAATTTTGAATTAAAGCTGCCCGCCTGATAATGCTTTAAAGAATCATAATCGCAAAATCTTATTTTGCTTTGAGAATTCATACTAAATACCTTAAAATTTTGTTCACCGATTGTGTATCTAAGCCATCTCAAGCTGCCTGCAAACAATTTTTTGCATGATTGTTTTATTTTATTGTTATAATTACTTATATATTAAATTGCTTCTTAAAAACAATTTTTCAATTATAAAAATTGTATTTGAATATCTGTAATATGCCAAGTGAAACAATAGAAGTTTTTGTATATGCAATAATTTCTATTAAATATATGGACACACAATAATATTTAATTAAAAATTATATAAATTTATTGAAGCTGACAATCTAAATGGAAGTGCCATTTTGATGTTAGCTTTGTTTTTTATATTAACTGAGGATAACTATAAATTATCGGAGAATTAATATGTCAAAACAACTACATAACAAATTGATTAAGAACCAAAATGAAAATTATAAAAGATTTCTTAAACATTTTTCTGATGCTATTATTAACGGAGAAGCCTCTGTATTTCTTGGCGCTGGTATATCGGTGAATTCAAATTTGCCGAGTTGGGTCACATTATTGGAACCATGCTTTGTTGAATTAAATATACCAAAATCCTCTAATATCAGCTTATATAGAATTGCGCAATATTATGCCAATCTCGACAACAGCGACAGTAGATTAAGAAAACTCGTAAATAATCAAATTAATCAATATTATAAATCAAATGATGTTTTAAAAAATCTCCTTAGCATAAATTTCAAAAGCATATGGACAACGAATTATGATAGACTCATTGAAAGCGAATTATCTTCAAATAATGTCTCTTTTAATTCCATTATAAATGAAAGTAATCTGACTCAAATAAGTACACATGATAAAATTAATATATATAAAATTAACGGCGACTTTTCTGAACCAAACACAATGGTATTAACGCAGAGTGATTATGAACACTATGAATTAACACACTCATTATTTTTGACTTTTTTAAAAAAAGAGCTTGTGTCCAATTCCTTTTTATTTTTAGGATATAGTTTTGAAGATCAAGTTGTTCTCAATTGCCTTTCATCTACTAAAAGGCTACTTGAAGGAGCAGGCAATCTTCACTATGCTTTATTATTTATTGATGATAATGTTACTGCAGAGGCAGAATATAAGGCGTTAGATTTGAGATTAAGGTATAATATTGAGTGCATTTATGTTGATGAAAATACATTGTTAAACACAATAAAAGATTTGAATTATGCTGTTAAGAAGAAAAAAGTATTCATTTCAGGCGCATATGATAATGTCCCTCATGACGTAGATAAATTTGCAGATGAGCTGTCAAAATCTTTAACAATAAAATTACTGAAAAACGGGAACCGTATATCAACTGGCATTGGGAGAAAATTAGGTACATATATTACAGGATATGCAAACCAGTTTCTGGCTGAAAACCATATGGGCAATCCTCAAAATTTTATATCAATGAGACCTTTTCCCTTTCACGAGATGCTTACAGAAGAACAAAAGGAAAAATACAGAACCTATATGCAACATGACTGTAGTTGGGCAATTTTCATGTTTGGGCAAAGCAATCAAATAATTGAAAACATAAATAAAAGCGGGATTCATCATTTCTGTCAAGGAGTTTATCAAGAATTCTTAATTGCAAAGAAATTAGGATTAAAAATAATACCCGTAGGTAGCACTGGATACGAATCGAAATTAATTTATGATGAAGTAAAGCGAGAAATAAATAGATATCCCTATCTGTCAAAAAAATTAGAGTTTCTTATGAAAGAGAAAAATCCACATAAGATTTCAGAAATGATCATATCCATTTTAAATCAAGATAATTGATGGTTTGCTGCAACAACAAAAATATGCTCAAAAATCATTGTTTCTCTTTGATCCATAGGTAATGAAAGCTTGGTCTCATTAAATAAATATGTGGATCCTTTTGAACAGTATGTAGGCAAATTGATTTTGAGGTGAACCTCAATATATTTTATAGCTGAAAATAACAGTGCAATTCTTGCATTGTAGTTTTCACCGTCAACCTGCAAGTAATGATGTATTAGGGAATTAATAAATTCATCAGATCTCCCTTCTAATTCCTCTAGTGAATGATATGTTAACATTTTTATACTGTCTTCAAGGTATTTGCATATAACATGATTACACAGTCCTCTGGAATCAGTTGAAATATTTAATTCCTTATAAACCAGTTCTTTCATCCAATTATATTTTGGTGGTACATCTTGTACACCAATGTTATAAAAAACTGGAAAAACATATGTTAAATTATTTTGATATCTTTTATAAATTAAGTCAATTTCTTCATTTGCATAAATAGAGGAAATTGAATTTGGACTTAAAATAATTATGGCATAATTACAGGATTCTACTCCTTCAACAAAGTTTTTATAATTTCTATTATTTCCCATGAGTATTTCATTTCGGTCATACCATATCGGTATGCCAATATTTTTGATATGATAATAGACAGATTCGACGATATCATACCTATCTTTACTAGAAAAGCACAAAAAAATCATATTAATTCTCCGATAATTTATAGTTATCCATCATTAAATAATCAATTTATATTTCATTTCTAAAACTTTGAATTTAATCAAAGCCTCAGAATAATAAATGCAACCCGTTCCACTATTAAATGATCTATAATTCCGAAACCAAAAATCTCACCCTCTCTAAGTTGACTATGCATTTTATTATGACCAAATCGACAAAATCTCAAAAGTAAGATATAATTAAAGCATTACTTTTGGGAGGTGCATCACAAATGTTTGACCTATCATCACAGACATCTGCTTTTCTGAACTACTGCAAAAACCGAAAAGCTCTTGATCCTAAAACGATCAAAGCTTATGCGGCAGATTTAAGGCAGTTTTCTGTTTTTTCGGGAAACCGTTTTTGCAAAGAAACGATCTGCGATTATATTTCGTTCTTACATAATTCGTTCAAGCCAAAGACCGTCAAGCGCAAGATCGCTTCAGTAAAAGCCTTCACACACTACCTTATGGTCGAAGATGTAATTGCAGCTAACCCTTTTGATAAAATCGAAACATCGTTTCGAGAACCGATACTGCTGCCAAAGACCATTCCGCTTGATACCATCAAAAACATATTATCCGCAGCGTATTCGGAACTGTCTGCTGCCAAGACTTCATACAGCGTAAAATCTGCTGCACGAGATGTGGCGGTACTGGAGCTGCTTTTCGCAACAGGAGCGAGGGTTTCTGAAATATGTTCACTTACCCCTGACGCTGTTAATATCATTGACCACACGATAAAAATTTATGGCAAGGGTTCAAAAGAGCGGATCATTCAAATTGAAAATGATGCTGTAAAAAAAGCGGTAGCTGATTATCAAAGCCTTTTCAAGGAAGAAATACTCTCCTGCGGGTATTTTTTCGTGAACAGGCTTCGTCATCGGCTGACAGAGCAGTCCGTCAGGGAAATGATAAATAAATACTCAAAACTTTCAGGCAGCAATATCCACATTACCCCGCATATGTTTCGTCACTCTTTCGCTACTCTCCTGCTTGAAGAAGATGTAGATATCAGGTACATTCAAAAGCTATTGGGACACAGCTCCATTACCACAACGCAGATCTACACCCACGTTTCTATGTCAAAGCAAAAGGAAATACTTGCGGCTAAACACCCGAGAAATAAGATCTGTATTTAAACTCTCAGGCTTGCCTTTTTATTACTGTACAAAAGCCGCTTTTTGACAGCGGCTTCTCATTTTCGTACTAAAATTCTCTGCTATGTCAGGCAGAAAATATTCGATAAGGTTTATTACACGGCTCTTTCCGCACTATAAAGAGTAATAGTCTGCGACCGTCCGTCTTTCAGCGTTATAACAAAAACAGATTTGACACGGTAGTTGCCGCTGGGAAGATTATAAACTTTGGTATTTAAAACACCACTCTTTGTCAAAGTCTTGTTCCAATCTCCGGCATATTTTCCCCATATCCACAAAAAGCCTTGCTTTTCAAGGGTCTGAGTGATCTTAATGGTTGAAACATCTGTTGGCATTGAATCTATTTGACTTACACACGTCGCAGTAGTTCCGCTTATATAAATAATACTTTGCTCGACGTTACCACCTATATCGCAAACCTGATAATCAGCAAAAGCAGTTGTACACAATGAAAGTGCAACAGTGATGACCAAAATGACCGCAATTAACTTTTTCATAATATTTCCCCATTTCTTAGTCGTTGAAATTTTGTCCTTTATAAATTTAAACAACAGCTTGTCCCAAATGGTGACACTTTTTTCGACAATTTTTTCCTATTCTGCTTTTTGCACAGAATTACATATTGAAATTAGTTCATCTTTGCTAAATTCATTGCTTGCGAAAATCTTAATGAAATAATCTCCGTTGTCCCATAAAACTAAATATGAGTTGTCATTATACTGTAAAATCGCTCCTACAGTATCATTAACTTCAATTGATGTAGGTTCCTGTAAAGCGTCTTCGGTGTTAATTCTCATACTTTGAAGAGAATTCTTTGTCATTTGACAAAATGTAAAAAACTTGCCAGTATTGTATCGATCAATATATGAAATATATATCATAAAATCGTCATCCATCATAATTTCAGATCTATACCCGCTAAGATCCGCACCTATCTCATATCGCTCTTCCAAGGTCAAAGGCGCATCTGAAATATCTGTCTTTTTCACAAGCGAGTATATATCATACGAGTCAACTTTAAAGCTGCTCCAGCTTATTGCCGCATATGCAGCCGTCGCCAGCACTGCAAGTATCACAACTAAAAGAGTAGCCTGCACAAGCTTCCGCAGAGGTATGCTGCGTCCGTAAAACACCAATCTGCCGCCGGTCATACTTTTTATAAGCCTATTTATTTTCCTTTCAAACCTGCGAGAAAATTCATGGTTCTCCAGATTCTTTTCATATTCCGCAATTTGCCAATTCATTGTGTTTTCCAATGCCGTTTTAAATTCATTCATATCCGTTCTCCTTTAAAATAGCCGCCAGTTTTTCTCTTGCGCGCTTAAGCCGCTGCTTTGCGTTGTCATAGCTTATACCCAGCAGGTTTGCCGCCTCTTTTATACTTTTATCCGCGTATGAAGTCAGATATATGATGTCAAAATAATTTGGCGGAAGCTGCCGCAAAGCTGTTTCAAGCTGCTTCGTGCTGTATTTTCCGTCTAATTCTTCATCAGGCAGAGGGTTCTTATCCAGGACTTCAAGCCCTTCAATGTCTATGCCAGCTTCATAGCGGCGGTTGATCTTTTTCAGCATATTGTAAGATGTATTCCTGATAATAATAACAACAAAAGCCTTCGTTTGGGGGCACTTTATTTCGGATATTTTTGAAAAATTTTTTGCTATACTGATAAAGGCTTCCTGCAGTGCGTCCTCAGCGTCCTGCTGATTTTTCAGTATCTCAAAGGCTACCCCGTACATCAGGTTCCTGTATGTATGATACAACTCTTCAAATCGCTTTTTGTCCTCGTTTGTGTCTATATATCCCAATGCTGCCGCAAGCATATGAACACCTCTTTTTCAGATTGCGGAAAGAACGCTTTCCGCCGAGCTTCTCGTTAAATGAATAATATCATAATTTCGGGAAATTTGTCAATATGAGGTGGGGTGCATAAAAGGATATTTGATGAGTGTGGATTCAGCACTGCCACTGCAGTAAACATCTTTTTAAGGAGGACGACCCATAGGTATGATATCAGGTTTTTTGCGTCCGTTTTAAGATACTTATCAAATACAAAAACCCAATGTCCCGAAGAACATTGGGTTTTATTATATTATTCCGCATTGGCTGATTGCAGTGCCGCCTGCATAACATCATTCGGGTCCTTGTCCTCCAGCAATTGCCATACCTTCTTCAACTGAGCCACGAAATTTTCTACTTCATCTAATTTATCGGATCCGATCATCTGCGTTACCATATACAAAAGCTCGTCAATAGTTATTTTTGTATGGTCAACGATAGATTTCGCCATTGTGTAGCAGAAAACATTTTCGCTATTGGCGATTATTCCTGACGAAGAAAAGCAATACTTGTAGCACTTTACATCTACCCTGACGATCGCAAAATTTTCAGGGTAGACGAAAAACATCTTTTCTTCATGTTCGCCCATCGCCGTGTTGCCTATCATAGTATCCAAAGCGGTGGTTATCAGCTTCTGGAAGCCCTGATTTACCTCGTCGCCGCCTTTAAAGAACATATCTATCGCTTCTTTGATCGCATTATCGCAGCCTGCTTTAATATCCACATGCTGGCAGTTATAATAGCCGATAGCCCGCTTGCCTACTACTTCGCACTCTGAAGTTCCTCCGCTGGTGAACATCGCTTTCAGCTCTGATTCAAACTGTGCACACTTTGCCTGTGCCATTTTCTGAAGAAAGCCGAACTGTTCCTTAAGAGCCTGATCCTGTTCGGTCTTTCCTGTTATTTCATTTATCTTGTCTACAATTTTTGCCATATCATTGCTCCTGTCTCATTTATTTTATAGCCGGCTACATAACCATTATACGGTCAAGCCTTCGTTAATATGAAACTTATTTTCTTCCTCCGTTTCTTGGAATTAAAAAAACTGTGACTGACCTCTCAGTTATGAGAGATCAATCACAGGCGGTATGTACATTTACAAAAAATTTGCAGGGGAGAGTTCATATCCACTTTTCCGCAGAAAATATCTACGGTACACACATTCTGTCTTTTACAGGATTTATGCCTGCAAACGGCTGTGCAAAGCTGTTTGCAGGCATAAGTATTGTATAACTCATAATGTATGCTATATATTTTCGTCAGATAATCTTCAGAATCCTTCATATGCAGATGAAGACAGGTTATAGCAACGGGTGAGTATTAAAAACAGTTGTCAACTTGCAGTTTCATCTATTTTGCCGTTTGATATATTCAGTATATGCCTGCATTTTTTTGCGACGTCCATATCATGCGTTACCACAATAACCGTTGTCCCTGTCTTGTTAAGCTCGCAGAGCATATTTATTATTTCTTCCGCTGTGGTTTGATCCAACGATCCCGTAGGTTCATCTGCAAGGATCAGCAACGGTTCAGCTACTATTGCTCTTGCTATTGCAACACGTTGTTTCTGTCCGCCTGAAAGCTGATTTACTTTCTTGCGGCTCAATTCGCTTATGCCGACAGTTTCAAGTGCATTCACCGCCAGCTTTTTCATCTTGCCGAATGAAATATTTTTATTGAAATAAAGCGGCGTCTCTACGTTGCTGAGTACAGTTTCCTCTTCGATTAGAGCATAATCCTGAAAAACAAAGCTTATCTGAGAGCCTCTGAGACGGGATAGTTTTTTATCCGATCCATTTGTAATGTCTTTTCCGTTAAAATAATACTTACCGCTGTCAAGCTTATCAGCACAGCCTAAAATATTAAGCAAAGTAGATTTGCCTGAGCCGCTTTTCCCGATAATTGCCGCCATTTCCCCCGACTTAACTGAAAGTGAAATATTTTTTAAAACACAAAGCTCATTTTCCTTGCCGCTGAAATAGCTTTTGCAGACGTTGCCCAGTTCTATTATATTGCCCATTTCAATTTACTCCTCCTTTAAATTTTGAATAATGGTTTTTCGTTTCATAACTGCAAAAGGAGCAACAGAGGCAAAAGCGGAAATAAGCAGTCCTATAAGCCATGAAAAAATCGGGATTTTTATATCTATCCTGAACATTTCACTTTTTAAATAATCCATAACTTCCGAGGAAACCGATAATTGTGAATACATAACCTGTGTTAATATAATATAAAGCAGCAACGGCAGCGTGTACAGCAAAATAAAATATAGAAAATACACGCCGACGGATTGTATTTTGGTACATCCGTTAAGGTAATATACGGCAAATAATTTTTTGACCTTGTTCACATTAAGAAAAGATATGCAGAAAACAGAAACGATCGTCAATATTATAAGCGTATAAAAAACAAAGAAGTTTTTCCTGAATTCATAATCCCCCTGTGCCCTTGAAGCGGCTACGATATCCGAGCCGAGTTCTGCATAACCCAGTTCACAGGCGTAGCTGTAAAATTCGTTTATTTGTTCTTGTGAAACGTTCTCTTTGAAATATGCAAGTACGGTATCGCTTGTATATACATAATCATTGAACAGCTTTCCGTCATTCGGGAAAAATATCACCGTATCATTAGACGAGGTCATATTTTGCAAAAACGTATTTTCAACAGTATCTGTATGATTCCTTTTAAGAAGTCCGAGAAAAAAAGTTGCCCCGACAGTTTCGACAGGTTCATCTACGATGCCTGAAACAATGCACTCAACAGTGGCCTTGACCCTTGGCGGGTTGTTGTCAGTAAGTTCGTTTGGCGAAAACAACTCAAGCTCCAAAGACATTACGTCGCCGATATTCCAGCTTGTATTCTTTCCGTTTTTCACTACAACAGGGTAATATTCGCTGTTTTCCTCTTCAAAAAGCCATTTTCCTTTTATGCGCATTGTATCCTTTATAAAAGAGGCTGTGGTTTTATCATACGCCCGTATTATATTATAATATCTGATATCATTTTCATCTATATACGTCAATGTATTGTACATACCCGAAACCGAATCCACAATGTCACTGCTTTTGGCGTAATTCACAAATTCGTTTATATATTTCGGGTCAGTTAAGCTGACACCGTCGGGATCCATAGCAGGCTCTCTGCCCAGAAACATGACAGAGGAATTAAGCGGCGTTTTGGAATAATAATTCGCAGTTGCATAAAAACTTTGATACCTGTTATAGAGTGTTGAAGTAACAAAAAAGGTGATGAACGACAATATCATGACCATAATATTTGACGCTTTGTTTTTTGTCCAGAGACGTGCCGTAAGCAACAGTGTTTTTCTCATTTACTCGCTCCTCCTGTAATTGCTTATGGCGGTATTTGCTATAAACTTACCTGAAAAAATCGTAATAACCACAATATAAATAACGAGCATTATAAAATAAAACAGCAGAAAATCTCTGAAGCTGAGCATATACGTGTCATATCCGAAGGAGGGTTCAAAAATCGCAGTATTTATGACCTTCCCCAACAACGCAGCGACGATAAAACCAAACGTAAACGTCAGGAAAGCGTCTATTGCTATCATTGATACCACTGTTCGTTTTGACGCTCCGCATATTGAACAAACGGAAAACCTTCTTGCTCTTTTTGAAAGAATGAAAGAATATACAAAAACTATGCATACCGTGCCGAGAAGAAACAGGAATACCGCTTCAATTTTTCTTCCCATCAGGTCTGACTGAAACTTTTCATCAAAATCATCGGCCTGTATAATGGCAGAACTGCCCAGAATTTCATCAAGTCGGCTCAGGCTGTCCTGATACTGTTCATCTGACAGCTCCTCTGCATTAAGAAAAACAGTCATATTTCTTACAGAATATTTTTCCGTCAAGGTTTTTATCGGCATTAAAAAATACTCTAACTGACCCCATGTTCCTGCAATATCATATTGTACGTTATCCAAAGTAATTTTTTCGCCGACCTTAAGCTTATGTGTTAGCGTCAAAGTATAAGGAATGTAAACGGAGTTTTCTTTAAGCTCTCCGCCATCAATATGCATATTATAGCTTGGCGTTCCTATTATGCTGATACATTGATATGTATCGTATTCACTGAACTCAATAGCCGCATCGGAGTAAACCGTTTCGTAAACAAACCCTGTTACAGATGAACATTCCTCTATCTTTTCAGCAGATACGGTATCATAAAAATTTACCCTGACAGTATATTCTCCTGTGTATGCTTCGTTCTGAAGCGTTCCGTAATATGCCCCATAATACTGGAACACCGCATAGGACACAACAACGATTGTTATAAAATGCACCAGAAACAAAAGCTTATTTGATATCCCTGTCCTGAGAGCGTACAAAATCAATTTCATGCATGTTATCCTTTAGGTCAAAAATGTGTGTTTATGATTATTTTAAAAGAAATATTTAGCATAGCTGTAAAAAATACCGCTATGCTTTTACTATTAATTATACACAGTAAGCTGGATACCATTGTTGTCAGATTTTGAACGGGCAAATGATCCTCCCTGCAAGTAATCTACACCATACGGATTATAGTTTACAAAAGTATATCCTTCTCCACCTTTGCTATCCCATTTGCCTTTGCTGTCATAATCTTTAAAATAAATATATGCATATGGCAAATCCCCTGATATAACTTGTGCGCTTATGTAAGCATCGTCATATGCCCACCAAGTTCCGTAATCATAAAAGTTTTCCAATGAAATTCCATTGAATTGATAATCTTGTTTAGTACTGCTTGTACGGCTAATCTTTTCATAATGTATATTCTCATTATCATCTGCACTTACTATAACAGCCGGGACAATTGCCATACCCAAAGCTGCCGCAAGAATTTTTTTAAATGTAGTCATTGATTACCTCCTGTTTATTTAATACAATTATGGAGATCAATCATAAATGTATCGGTTGTACTTAACTGATTGTAAAGTTAACTTTGCAATAAAAATATATCACATTATAAATTTCATGTCAATGAGTTTGTGAAGTTTGGTAGAATCTTGTGAAGTTTGGCGTGATGATGTTACCAAAAAGATTTTTGGGTGATGAACATAAAAATACTCCACCCTCCTTGGGAGTGCGCTGCAATTTTTCGGTTTTGCGCAAGCAAAATGAATTTCCTTAAGGGAAATTCAAGAAAAATTGCACATGGAAAAGAGCTGAGGACGAGCCGTAAGGCGACGGACGAAGCCTTTTCCCGTTTGCAAAAAATGCCCTCTTTGAGGGCATTTTTCCTAACGGCGTGTGATATGGTGACCAAAAAGATACTTAGATGGTGAACATAAAAAACATGCTCCCGTGTTATGGGAGCGTGTTGTAGCGGCTCAGCCGCTGTCTAACCTTTACAAAATAGATTTTTCCTGATAAGTATGATAATAAATTACTCAGACTTTATCAATAAAATAAAATAAATTAAATTACAACAACAGTCTAATTACTATTATTGCATTTCATTATAAACACTAATGATAATCTTCAGGTGTTTCCGATTTGGACTTGGTATTAAGGTTTTGTCAAGTGTTTATATTTGTTTTTCAATACGTCTGAATTCATTGATAGCATAAGTGTCAGTCATACCTGAAATGTAATCGCAAATATTACGGACTAAAATTCTACGTTTCAGCTTATATTCTTCTTTGAGCTCCGATTCCATTTCATTATTTTCATCAGACAAATCCGCCTTTGTTATCTTTTGAATCTCGTCGTTTATAACGCCATGATTCCCCAGTTCAAAATCAACAACATTTTTCGTATGTCGTAAAATCTCAGCATAAATTCTGCGTTGAGTTCCCTTATGTATCAAGCGCGGATTGTTATAATACGCTTTGAATAATCCTGCCACTATCGTAGCACCATTGTTATCAAACAATGTAACTTCAGAACTGTTGATCACTCTGTTTGCTATCATTGTTTCAAGGTACTTGTTTATCGCATTTGCTGAATCCGAGAATTTTATTATACTCTCTTTAACTGCATATCCGTTGTTTTTGAACTCCTCCTCAGAATAATTCTCCATACCGTTTTTCGATGTTTTAATAACATCATTGATAAAATATGAAATAACCGTAGAAACCACGCGGTTGTGTTTTAACTCTTTTTCGTCCGAAAAGAAGTAGTGTTTCTTTTTTGCATTACCCTCAGCACACGATATTTCACTTACCATTTCTTTGAGCTCGTGCATTTTTTTGAGTTCTAAGTGCTTTTCAAACTCGTCAACAGATATCATTCCCGATGAAAGAGCGTCGTCCAGATCATGCCCGCGTTGTGCTATTTCATCAGCAATAGCAACGATCTGTCCTTCTAACGTCGAGCAAACTCCTGTATCAAATCTCAATTCCTCTTCTGCGTCATCGGCAGTTATAAACTCTTTCAATTCAAATGTCTGCCCTTTTTTTGACAAACTTGTATGTTTAAGCATTCCCTCAAGAGTCTGATAACTTAGATCCATTCCGCCTATTTCAAAATATTCTTCTTCAAGCATAGACGCAACACGAACAGATTGATAATTATGCTTAAATCCGCCAAAATTATCTTCAAAAATTTCAGAGTTCTTTATTATCGGTATCTTATTGTGAAGGATATCATTGAGCGTTCTTTCGCCCTGATGACCGAAAGGCGTGTGACCAAGATCATGACCTAAAGCAATTGCCTCTGTTAAAT
Organism: uncultured Ruminiclostridium sp.; assembly: GCA_947627695.1. Taxonomy (GTDB): domain Bacteria; phylum Bacillota; class Clostridia; order Oscillospirales; family Ruminococcaceae; genus Ruminiclostridium_E. The sequence continues at coordinate 46,710 of CANQXF010000017.1, forward strand.
TAAGATTAAGTTCGAGTTCAGTAGCAATTCCTCTCGCTATTTGTGCAACGGCCTGCGAATGTGTCATTCGTGTTCTGTAACAATCTCCCTTTGAGGCACTGAACACCTGAGCTTTATCGACCATTCTTCTAAATGCTTTTGAATGGACTATGCGCTCATAATCTCTTTGAAATTCTCCTCTGCCTTCCTGTGCGTCCCGTAAATTATATTGTCTGCGACAATATTCGTTTTTCTGTGCTAATTTGTGAAGATGACCTTCTGTTTCAATTGGTCCATACTCTCTTTCGATTCTGGGGAATACGGGTATCTCTGACAAGATTCGGTCCAACTGATCAAATAAAAGCTTGGAATTTTCTATTGAGATATACTCTCCACTCACAAAGTCCTTGTTTATGTCAATATCAGATAATTTTCTCAAGCTCTTTGTCATATTATTTTCTGCACTCGAATATCGAGTTGATATTTCTAAGCTTTTATATTCGTTGTTGTATGTGCCGACGCCCAAAAAATACTTTTCATACTTACTATTTTCACCATCATTATTAAAAACAAAAGCCAAAAAATAATAATTTTCCCTGTCAATAAATTCATTCAAATAAGAAGTTTCAGTGTTTCTGGGGAAATTATAATACCTTTTGGTTGTTTTATGCTTTAGAAAAAATTCATAGGATTCTTCAAAACGCGAAATGCTATCACACACTTGAGATTTTAATTTAATGATTATTACTTTCTGTTCCATAAAATTTCCTTTGAATTAAATTTTTTATTTCTGATTTTTACAACAGGTCTTATCTAATTATTTACAAAATCCAATTCACTCCCTCTAAAGGAAAAGATGTTCATCATTTGCTTAAAACCGCATTAGAAACATCAATATTTGTTTTAATTGTACCATGTATTGCATCGGAAGTCAATGACTACTGTCATTTTTTGTTTAAAAACAGAAAACGCTTTTTCCGTTTTATTGAAAATTTTGAAAAGAGCTATAATGCTATTGCCTAACATTTATGTACAGCCTTGTATCTATCCAAAAAATCATTTTGCTTTCCGTTTCTGAGCCTTCTCAAACACTTCTCTGCTAACGATCGCCTCATGATCATTCTCTATAAAGTACATTGCCAACTCACCCTCGTTCTTCTTACGTTTTCCAGTGAGAAAATCCTGGGTAAAGCTTTTTTGCATTAGCACATCGCCGACATACTTTTCATTTGAGAGTATGCGGTCAATAGTTGAGGTACTCCAGACATTCTTGCCTGTTACAGTTTTGATACCGTTCTCCTCAAGATATTTCTTGATTTTGCGAACACCCCAACCGTTAAGATACAGTTCAAATATTTTTCTGACTACAACCGCCTCGGATTCTACAATCACCAATCTGCCATTCTCATCTTTTTCATAGCCTAAAAAGCGTGTGCAATTAAGACACACTTTGCCCTCACGCATTCTTTCTCTAATTCCCCATTTGATGTTATCGCTCATATTCTTGCTCTCTTCCTGCACAAATCCTGCGTAAATTCCCATAGTGGTTTTCATCTCCTTATCATAATTGTTCAGGTTTTCTTTCTCAAAATAGACTTTAACGCTTGAGTTGAAAAGCTCATACAGTGTTTTCAAAGTTTCCAGCGTATTTCTTCCGAAACGACTTATTGACTTTGTCAGTATCAAATCGATCTTTCCATGTTGACAGTCCTTTAGCATTTTCATAAATTCAGGACGTTTCTTTAACTGGGTTCCCGAAGCACACTCGGCATATATTTTCACTAATTGCCAGTTTTCATGTTCTGCAATAAGTTTCTCATAATAAGAAATCTGTGTTTCAAGACTCGATTTTTGTTCTTCATGATTTGTACTCACTCGACAGTAGGCTGCCACTCGAAGTTTATTCATCGTTTTCCTCACAAAAGCAAAACCGCAGGAATATTTCAACCTGCGGTTAGTTAATATGTAGAACAAAAAGCTACATTCTTTGTGTATCCTGCACTAAAAATGTAGCTTTCAACTTGGTGGACCCGAAGGGGTTCGAACCCTCGACCTCCGCGTTGCGAACGCGGCGCTCTCCCAACTGAGCTACGAGCCCATAATTAACATAAATAAAACTTTACGCCCCGCTGTTGCGGGGCGCGCGTCGGTGCGGCTCAGCCGCTGGTGACCCGTGGGGGAATCGAACCCCCGTTACCGGCGTGAGAGGCCGATGTCTTAACCGCTTGACCAACGGGCCATTTGACAGTGTACAATGCAGAATGCAAAGTACACTGTATTTTTCATCAGGAAAAATTCCTGAATGAGAAACAATTACCCCGCAGGTATGCGGGGCGTTTTCGGGACAGCTTTGCTTTTCCCCATTTATTGGTACACCTTCAGGGACTCGAACCCTGGACCCACTGATTAAGAGTCAGTTGCTCTACCAACTGAGCTAAAGGTGCATAGTAGTTTTGCGGAGCAAAACTACGATCCAACATCACTTGAATTTCCCTTATGGAAATTCATTTTGCTTCGCAAAACCGTGATATTGGACTATGCGGTGCATAGTAGTTTCGCCTTGCGAAACTACGATCCAACGCTGCTTAAATTCCCCTTAAGGGAATTTATTTTGCTTCGCAAAACCGCAGCATTGGACAGGAACTGCTCCTGCTTAAAAACAGCAGAAACAGCGAAAAACCACAGTCGTGGTTTTTCAATATAGTGCCGGCATTATCTATCTTCCCGGGCCGTTACCAGCCAAGTATTTTCGACGCAAACGAGC